>DASZQW010000022.1:0-3988 GCA_035549455.1 Rhizomicrobium sp.
GGGTCGCGGTTCAAGGCTTCGGTGAAGGCGGCTTCGGCTTCCGCCGACACCTGCCCGCCTTGCGACTGCACCAGCGCCTCGCCATAGGCGGCATCCAGGCTGGGGTCCCCCTTGCCCGACAGGGCGATGACTTTCGCCAGCGCCTTGGCGGCGTCGCGGGCGTCGCTCGCCGACATGTAGGCCCGGGCCAGATAGGTCCAGGCTTTGGCGTCACCCGGCGCCTTGCGCACCCGCTCGATCAGGTATGGCACCAGCCCGTTGATGTCACTTGTGTGAATGCCCTGGGCGGCGCGCGTCGCCAGCCCCGGACGCCCCACCAGCAGATAGGCGCCGCCGCCGATTCCCAGCATGAAGACGGCGATGGCGGCCAAAAGCAGCGCCTGCTTGTTTTTCGGCTTGCTGTCCTTGCGGCGCAGCAGCGGCACCACGACGAAACTGATCGCCAGGCAGGCCACCAGCAGCAAGCCGATGATAGGCAGTAATGTCATGCTTGGCCTCGATATTTGTTGCGGACCAATGCCACGATCATGCCGCGGCCGCAGGGTCGGCCAGGCGAGCGAAGCGGTTCGTAGCGACAGCATACGCACGTCCGGCCGCGCGACCAAAAAATAAACGGTCCGGCGCTCACGCTTTCCCCCGATACTTATTACGGACCAGCGCCACAATCATACCTCGGACCGTCCGCGCCTGCTGGTCGGTCAGGCGGGCGCTCAATATCATGGCGCGGATGTTGCGCACCATGGCCGCCTTCTTGGCGGGGGGAAAGAAGAAGCCGCTGGCGTCCAGTTCCCTTTCCAGATGGTCGAACAGGTCGATCAGTTCGGCCCGCGCCGCGGGCACCCCGACCGTGTTGCGGATGCGGCTGGCGGGCGTGGCGTCGACGGTTTTCAGCCACTCATAACCCAAAAGCAGCACCGCCTGGCCCAGGTTCAGCGAGCTTGCTTTCAGCTCGGTATCCTTGACCTGCGGCAAAGGCGCGGTGGGAATGGTGATCAGGGCGTCGCACAGGCTGATCTCGTCATTGTCGAGGCCCGCGCGCTCGCCCCCGAACAGGATGGCGGTTTTGAGGCCGTCGCTTGCGGCTTGCCGAAGCCGCTTGGCCGCGGCTTCGGGGGTCAGGATCTCGCGGCTGACATCGCGGCCCCGCGCCGTGGTCGCCAGCACAAGCTGGACATCGGCCAGCGCGTCCGCAGCAAAGGGATAGAGCCGCGCCGTGTCCAGGATATCGCCCGCGCCCGAGGCCAGCATCTGGGCCCGGTCGCTGGGCCATTCGCATTTGGGCGCGACCAGGCGCAGCTCCGACAGGCCGAAATTCTTCATCGCCCGGGCGGCGGCGCCGATATTTTCGCCCATCTGGGTGTGGGACAGGATGATGGCCGGAGAAACGACAACAGGGGTCAAATTGCGCCTTTGACGCGGGTTTGCGGCCCCGCTATAGCCTTTTCCCGCCCCATTTTGCGAGGACTTCTCATGGAAAAGATCAAGGTCGCCAATCCGGTCGTCGAGCTCGATGGCGACGAGATGACCCGCATCATCTGGGACCTGATCAAGAAGAAGCTGGTCCTGCCCTATCTGGACATCGACCTGCATTATTACGACCTCTCCATCGAGAACCGCGACAAGACCGACGATCACGTGACGGTGGAGGCCGCCGAGGCGATCAAGAAATACGGCGTCGGCGTCAAATGCGCCACCATCACCCCCGACGAGGCCCGCGTCACGGAGTTCAAGCTCAAGAAGATGTGGAAGTCGCCCAACGGCACCATCCGCAATATCCTGGGCGGGGTGATCTTCCGCGAGCCGATCATCTGCCAGAATGTGCCGCGCCTTGTTCCGGGCTGGACCCGGCCCATCGTCGTCGGCCGCCATGCCTTTGGCGACCAGTACAAGGCGACCGATTTCCTCTTCCCCGGCAAGGGCACCCTGACCATCAAGTTCGTCGGCGAGGACGGCAAGGTCATCGAACATGAAGTGTTCAAGTCGCCGGGCGCCGGCGTCGCCATGGCGATGTACAACCTGGACGATTCAATCCGCGATTTTGCCCGCGCCTCGCTGAACTATGGTTTGGGCCGCAAGTATCCGGTCTATCTGTCCACCAAGAACACCATCCTCAAAGCCTATGACGGCCGCTTCAAGGATCTGTTCCAGGAGGTGTTCGACGCCGAGTTCGCGGCGGACTTCAAAGCCGCCGGCATCACCTATGAGCATCGCCTGATCGACGACATGGTGGCCTCCTGTCTGAAATGGAACGGCGGCTATGTCTGGGCCTGCAAGAATTACGACGGCGACGTCCAGTCCGACACCGTGGCGCAGGGCTTCGGCTCATTGGGCCTGATGACCAGCGTGCTGTTCACCCCCGACGGCAAGACCGTGGAAGCCGAAGCCGCCCACGGCACCGTCACCCGCCACTATCGCGAGCATCAGAAGGGCAAGAGCACCTCGACCAATTCCATCGCCTCGATCTATGCCTGGACGCGGGGTCTTTCCCACCGCGCCAAGCTGGACGGCAATGACAAGCTCGCCAACTTCGCCCACACGCTGGAAGAGGTGACGGTCGCCACGGTCGAAAGCGGCGCCATGACCAAGGACCTGGCGCTGCTGGTCGGGCCTGACCAGACGTGGCTGACCACCGAAGGGTTCCTGGACAAGGTGGACGAGAATCTCAAGAAAGCCATGGCGTAATCTTCGACTCTCCCCTTGAGGGGTCCGATAGCGGCAGCGTATCGGACGCGGAGCGCAGCGGAGCCGCGGGGTCGAATTTGCGGCACGCGACCTTGACCCTCCCCTTGAGGGGTCCGATAGCGGCAGCGTATCGGACGCGGAGCGCAGCGGAGCCGTGGGGTCGAATTTGCGGCACGCGACCTTGACCCTCCCCTTGAGGGAGGGTCGAATTGCGAAGCAATTCGGGGAGGGGTCATGCCACCACAACACGCCGACACGCGTCGCCGCGCACCGTTCAAGCGCGCCTTCGCCAGGTCGTTGCGCGCCAACGCCACCGATGCGGAGCGCAAATTATGGTCGCTGCTGCGGGGCAAGCAACTCGGCGCGCTTCGCTTTCGCCGCCAGCAGCCCATCGGCCCTTACATTGTTGATTTCTTCTGCCCTTCTGCCAGGCTTGTCGTGGAACTGGACGGCGACCAGCACGGAACGGACGCGGCCCGGGCCTATGACGCGGCGCGCGACGCCTTTCTGAACGCGCGCGGCTATCGCGTATTGCGCATCATCAACGCCGATGTGCTGCGCGATCCCGCCCAGGTCTGCGAACGCATCCTGCATGCGGCAGCCGGACCCCTCCCCGATCCGGCGCCGCTGCGCATCGCCGGATCGACCCTCCCTCAAGGGGAGGGTTAAGCCCGGCCTTTTGCATTTAAACTCTCCATGGCCCGGCTTGTCCGGGCCATCCATAACCCTCCCGACCGTAGGGATCGTCCGCATGAAGCGGGCGATGACGAACAGAGAAAATAAGCTGTACGACTTTTTTGATACGATAGGAATTCGTGGGTGGTGGTACAGTTTGAAATCTGGCGGATTTTGCAGCTTTTCCCGTCCGTGGCATACTCCCCAACATGATCGAAAAGCGCCTCAAACGCCCACGCGATCCTGTCCAGCTAGGCAAGCTGGTGGGGGATATTCTGAGGGCGCGTTCGGTGGCGATATTGATTATGCGATGCTGGTCAAGGTCTATGGCCCTGCGCCGGAAGGCCAGCATCGCTATAGCCCGCCTCAGTGCAACGGCGCGCACAAGCACCGCGTTGAAGGGAATCCTGACCCCAAGCACGTTTCAACATCGTTTGTAGAACGCCAGAATTTGAATATCCGCATGGGCAATCGGCGCATGACGCGGCTGACTAGGGCCAAAACTCAATAAAGTCATTGTCGGATGAATCGGTTGGTGATTCCGTTGCTTCGTGATTCGGAGGCATTGGGATGCGGAATAACCTGTTTTGGCTGAACGATGAACAATGGCGTCAGATTGAGCCGCATTTGC
>DASZQW010000023.1:0-90956 GCA_035549455.1 Rhizomicrobium sp.
AGACCAACGACCAGAATCAGCGTCAGCGCCAGGATTCCGGCTCGGGTTCGGGCAGCGGCGGCACGCCGTCGATCTCCATCACCAATGCCGGCGCCACGGCGACATCGAGCAATGGCAACAACACCAACGACAATGCCAACACCGCTCAGGGCGGCACCGGCGGCAGCGCCACCGGCGGCAGCTCGTCGGCGACGGGCGGAAATTCGTCGGCGCGCAACGGCAGCGTGACCGGCACCAACACTTCCAACTTCACGCCCACCTTCAACCCGACCTTCAATCCGTCCTTCGCGCCGTCGAACAGCTATTCGCCGACCAACACCAACAACAACACGGTCACGCCGACCGCGACCATCTTCGTGATCGGCGACACGGGCGGCGGCGGTTCGGGCTCGACGCCTTCTCTGTCGCTGACCATCGACAATTCCAGCGCGGCCCAGGGCGGCGCGGCGGCGGGCGGCAGCGGCACCGGCGGCAGCGTGGGCGACACCAGCGCGACCGGCGGCGCGTCGAACAGCGGCGGCAACACCTTGCGCGGCGGCGACCAGACCGCGACCAACTCCGCCACCGGCGGCAGCAATGGCGACCAGACCGCCACCAACAGCGCCACCGGCACCGGTGGCCGCGGCGGCGACAGCTCGGCCACCGGCGGCGCCGGCGGCTTCGGCGGCGCGGCCACCAATGGCGACGTCACCGCGACCGGCAGCGGTACCGCCACCGCCAACCCGACCATCACCCTGGACCAGACCAACAATCAGCGCCAGATCGGCGGCTCGGGTTCGGGCGGCGGCACACTTCCCAACATCACCATCACCGCCAATCCGACGCTCACCGGCGGCGCGCAGAGCCAGACCACCGGCGACAATACGCTGACCGGCGGCGACCAGACCGCCACCCAGGCGCAGACCAACAATAACGACCAGCGCACCCGCACGGGCGACGTCTCCGCTACCGGCGGCGCCGGCGGCTTCGGCGGCGCGGGCGGCAGCGGCGGCAATTCGGGCGGCAACACCTTCACCGCCAGCCCCAGCTATACCAATGCCTCGACCTATAACGGCGGCGACCAGACCAACAACCAGACAGTCCCGACCGCGACGGTCATCGTCATCGGCGGCGGTTCGGGCTCGGGTTCGACACCCTCCATCACCATTGACAACACCAACAGCGGCACCAACTCCGCCACCGGCGGCAGCAATGGCGACCAGACCGCCACCAACAGCGCCACCGGCACCGGTGGCCGCGGCGGCGACAGCTCGGCCACCGGCGGCGCCGGCGGCTTCGGCGGCGCGGCGACCAATGGCGACGTCACTGCGACCGGCAGCGGCACCGGCGGCAACAGCACCGCCAACCCGACCCTGACCTTCACGCCGACCATTGACGTCAACCCGACTCTGTCGGCCACGGGCGGCAATTCGGGCGGCAACACCCAGACCGCCAACCCGACCCTGACCGTCACGCAGGATCAGCGCGCGATTCAGAATGGCGGTTCGGGTTCGGGCGGCGGCACGCTTCCCAACATCACCATCACCGCCAATCCGACGCTCACCGGCGGCGACGTCACCGCCACTGGCGGCGCGGCGGCCGGCGGCACGGCCACGGCCCAGGGCGGCAATGGCGGCAACGCGCGCAATGGCGACGTCAGCGGCACCAACACCAACAGCTTCGCGCCCACCACCACCTTCAACCCGACCCTGACCGCCAATGGCGGCGCGGGCGGCACGGCAGCTTCGACCTCGACGGCCTATGTCACCACCGGCGACAGCAGCGGTTCGGGCGGCACGACGCCTTCGATCTCGCTGACCCTGGACAATTCCAACGCCAACACCGCCAGCGGCGGCACCGCCACCAATGGCGACGTCACCGCCAATGGTACCGGGGGCAATGCCACCGGCGGCACAGCGACCAATGGCGACCAGACCCAGACCAACGCCCAGGACCAGCGCCAGCGTCAGGACTCCAGCGGCTCGGGCTCGGGCGGCGGCACGCTTCCCAACATCACCATCACCTCGTCCGGCGGCACCGCCACGGCCAACGGCACTGGCGGCACCGCCACCAATGGCGACCTGACAGCCACCCAGGCGCAGACCAACAACCAGCGCACCGGCGACGTGACCAATACGGCGGCCGGCGGCGCGGGCGGCTTCGGCGGCGCCGGCGGAAACGCCGAGGCCAGCCCCACCGTCACCGCGAACGGCTATGGCTATGGCGGCGCGGCCACGGGCGGTACCGCCAACAACGACACGACCTTCACGCCCGTGATCACCGCCACCGGCACCGGCACCGGCACGGCCACCCAGACGCAGGATCAGCGCCAGCGTCAGGACTCCAGCGGCTCGGGCTCGGGCGGCGGCTTCCCGTCCATCACCGTGACGCAGACGGCCAATCCGACCAACACCGCCACCAATGCGGCGACGGGCGGCAATGCCGACAACACCAATACCAACACCGCCAATGCGCGCGGCGGCAATGGCGGCAACGCCACCAACACCAACACGCTGGACAACAGCGCGCGGGCGACCGGCGGCAACGGCACCGGCACGGGCGGCAACGCCACGGCGACCGGCACGGGCACGGGCACGGGCGGCAACGGCACTGGCGGCAATGCCACGGCGACCGGCACGGGCGGCAACGGCACCGGCCTGGGCATCGGCACCGGCGGCAACGCCACCAACACCAATACCTCGACCAACGACAACACCAACACCAATACCGCGACGGGTACCGGCGTCGGCATCGGCATCGGGACGGGGTCCGGCTCGGGCGGCGGCACGCCCGGCACACCCGGCAACAACACCTTCAACATCACCAACAACCAGGCCCAGCAGCAGGCGCTGAACAACGTCAACAACAACAATCAGACGAACAACAACTTCAATAACAACAACCAGAACCAGAACCAGAACAACCAGAACCAGACCAACCAGACCTTCAACAACAATAACTTCAACGAAGCCAACAACCAGAACACCAACAACAACAACGGCACCAGCACCAATGGCGGGTACGCCAACAACTTTGCCACCAGCTATTCCAACTACGCCAACAACAACACGCCTGGCGGCGGCATCGCCAATGCGACCGGCGCGCCTGGGGCCGGTTACGGCTACGCGGCCGCTGCGCCTGCTGCCGGCTATGGCTATGCGCCGGCCGCGCCCGTCACCGCGCCTGCTGCCGGCTATGGCTATGCCCCGACCGCCCCGGCCTATGGCTATGGCTATGGCCAGCAGCCGAGCGGCGCCGGCAGCGGCTATGGCTACTACGCCCCCGGCGGCCCTATCGGCGCCTATGGCTATGCCCGCATGGTCCCGCAGGGCGGCGGCTCGCCGGTGGCGCAAGGCTCGGGTGCGGTCGTGCCGCAAGGCTCCGGCTATGGCGGCAGCGTGACTGCGGCGGGCACCTGCCACTTCGCCGACACCACCGTGATCAAGGCGATCCACGCCATCTGCGTCAGCGCCGACGGCCACCAGTTCCCCGCCAGCCACATGGTCGGCGACACCTGGATCAACTCGGGCTATGAGGGTGAAGTCGCCCGCTGCCTGCCCGGTTCGGTGCTGAAGGTAATGGTCGGCTCGGTGATGATGAGCACCGAAGGCATGGCCGTCTCGCTCGATGACGCGCAGGTCCTGTCCTGTGCTCCGGGTCAGGCCGTGCGCCACTTCAAGGACGGCATGCTAAAATGCGCCCTGGCCCAGAAGGTCGTTGACTGCACCGAGCGCACCAACCTGCGCAAATGGGGCACCGGCGACATGTTCTTCAGCTATGTCACCCGCGTCTGCCTCGACTTGAAGCGCGAGATGGTCGGCGGCAGCAGCCAGGTCAGCGCCGGATACAGCTACACCATGACCGCCGAGCAGCGGCAGATGGCGGCCGCCGCGGCTGCGGCCAAGGCCCGCGAGCTGCATCTGTCAGGCATGACCCTGAACGGGGGCGTCGGCGGCAGCTACTAAAGAACAAGCCGGAGGGCTTCATTGAATCCTGGGCTGTTAGGGGCTCTGGATGGTCAGGAAGGGCGTCCTGCACACTGTGCAGGGCGCCCTTTCGTTTGGGGGCCATGTGCCGCGTTGCACAAAGGCTTCCCCCTGCTATTGTGCGCCCGCTTCCCCACCCTTTTTTCTGGGCTAACTCCATGAATATCCACGAATATCAGGCCAAAGAGGTTTTGCGCGGATTCGGCGTGCCGGTGCCAAAGGGCGAACCCGCCTTCACGGTCGCCGAAGCGGTGAAAGCCGCCGAGGAACTGGGCGGCCCGGTCTGGGTGGTGAAGGCCCAGATTCATGCCGGAGGCCGCGGCAAGGGCGGCGGCGTCAAGGTGGTGAAGTCCATCGCGGACGTAAAGAAAGAAGCCGAGCGGATGCTGGGCATGACGCTGGTCACCCACCAGACCGGTCCGCAGGGCCGGGTGGTGAAGCGCCTCTATATTGAAGACGGCTCGGCCATCGCGCGCGAACTGTATCTATCGGCGCTGGTCGACCGCGAAACCAGCCGCATCGCCTTCATCGTTTCGACCGAGGGCGGCATGGACATCGAGGCGGTGGCCCATGACACGCCGGAGAAGATCCACACTTTCCAGGTCGAGCCGGTGTCCGGCTATTCGCCCTTCATCGGCAACGAGATCGCCGTGGCGCTGGGCGTCAAGGGCGATGCCGCCACGCAGCTCGGCAAGGTGGTCAAGGGCCTGTACGACGCCTTTGTCGCCAAGGACATGAGCCTGCTCGAAATCAATCCGCTGGTGGTGACCAAGGACGGCAACATCATCTGCCTGGACGCCAAGCTGAACTTCGACGACAACGCGCTTTATCGCCACAAGGACATCCAGACGCTGCGCGACCTGGACGAGGAAGACCCGGCCGAAGTCGAGGCCTCGAAATACGACCTCTCCTATATCAAGCTGGACGGGGAGATCGGCTGCATGGTCAATGGCGCGGGCCTGGCCATGGCGACCATGGACATCATCAAGCTGTATGGCAGCGAGCCGGCCAACTTTCTGGACGTGGGCGGCGGCGCCACCAAGGAAAAGGTGACCCAGGCCTTCAAGATCATCGTCAGCGATCCCAATGTGAAGGGCATCCTGGTCAACATCTTCGGCGGCATCATGAAGTGCGACATCATCGCCGAAGGCATCGTCGCCGCCGCCAAGGAAATCTCGCTGAAGGTGCCGCTGGTGGTCCGGCTGGAAGGCACCAATGTCGAATTGGGCAAGGAAATCCTGGCCAAATCGGGCCTCGCCATCACCAGCGCCGATGATCTCGCCGATGCCGCCGAGAAGGTGGTCAAGGCCGTGAAGGATTCGAAGTAATGTCCATCCTCGTTGACAAGAACACCAAGGTCATCTGCCAGGGCTTCACCGGCAAGCAGGGCACCTTCCATTCGGAAGCAGCCATCGCCTATGGCACCAAGATGGTCGGCGGCACCACGCCGGGCAAGGGCGGGGAAACCCATCTGGGCCTGCCGGTATTCGACACGGTGCGCGAGGCCCGCGAAAAGGTCGGCGCCGACGCCAGCGCCATCTATGTGCCGCCGCCCTTCGCCGCCGACGCCATCCTGGAAGCGATTGACGCCGGTGTGCCGCTGATCGTCTGCATCACCGAGGGCATTCCGGTGCTGGACATGGTCAAGGTCAAGCGGGCGCTGTCGGGTTCCAAGTCGCGGCTGATCGGGCCGAACTGCCCCGGCGTCATCACGCCAGGCGAATGCAAGATCGGCATCATGCCCGGCCACATCCACAAGCGCGGCAGTGTCGGCATCGTCTCGCGCTCCGGCACCCTTACTTATGAAGCGGTGTGGCAGACCACCGCCGTCGGCCTGGGCCAGACCACCTGCGTCGGCATCGGCGGCGATCCCGTCAAGGGCACCGAGCATATCGACGTGCTGGAAATGCTGCTGGCCGATCCCGAAACCAAATCCATCATCATGATCGGCGAAATCGGCGGCAGCGCCGAGGAAGACGCCGCCGACTTCATCAAACACTCCAAGGTGAAGAAACCGATGGTGGGCTTCATCGCCGGCGTCACCGCCCCGCCCGGCCGCCGCATGGGCCATGCCGGCGCCATCATCAGTGGCGGCAAGGGCGGCGCCGACAGCAAGATCGAGGCGATGAGGGCGGCGGGCATCCGCGTCTCGCCCAATCCGGCGGCGCTGGGCACCACCCTGCTGGACCTGCTGAACGGCAAATAGGGCGGATCGGACGCGGCCCCCATCATGGGTTTGTCGCGGGAATGTCGGATAGTCGGGGACCAGGGACGCCCGGTCCATGCGCCTGCCTCACCCCTCGTCCCCCGATTATGCCGTGCAAATGCTGGGTTTTGAGACCATATTAACTGCATTCGGCGTTGAATCGCCTTGCAGAAGGCGTTACCACGCACCGCCAAAGGCGAAGCGCCACCAGGAAGGGCCAGAGCCCAACAAGCTCCCCCATAAGCGTTTGACATGACTGAACAATCCCCATCGGATCGCCTGAACCGCGCGTCGAATGAAATCTTCGAGGCGACCTCGTTCCTCAACGGCACCAATGCCGCCTTCATCGAACAGATGTACGCCGCCTGGCAGGCCAACCCCGCCGGGGTCGACCAGAGCTGGCGGGATTATTTCTCCCAACTCGGCGAACAGGGTCTTTCCCCCTCCCAATTGGGCCGTGGTCCTGCCTGGAAGCGCGACGCCAAGCCGGACGTCGCCAGCAGCGAGCTGATCGCGGCACTGACCGGCCAGGAACCGCCCGCCCGGCCCGGCGCGAAAACCGATAAAGCCAAGTCCGCCGCCGCCCCTTCCCCGGTCGACACCACCGAGGCTGCCAAGACATCGATCCACGCCGTCCAGATGATCCGCGCCTTTCGCATGATAGGCCATCTGGAAGCCAATCTGGATCCGCTGAACATCACGCCCCGTGTGCCGCAGGCGACGCTGGACCCCAAGCATTATGGCTTCGAGGGCGCGGCGCTGGATACGCCGGTATTTGTCGACGGCATCCTGGGGCTGGACACCACCACGCCCCGCCGGCTGATCGACATGCTGCGCGGCATCTATTGCGGCGCCATCGGCTATGAGTTCATGCACATCAACGACGCGGAGCAGAAAAGCTGGCTGCAGCGCCGCATCGAGGGCGAGGGTGGCCAAATCAGCTTCACGCCCGAAGGCAAGAAGGCGATCCTCAACAAGCTGGTCGAGGCCGAAGGCTTCGAGAAGTTCAGCGCCAACCGCTTTGTCGGCACCAAGCGCTTCGGCCTGGACGGCGGCGAGGCCACCATTCCGGCGCTGGAGCAGATCATCAAGCGCGGCGGCCAGCTGGGAGTCAGCGAGATCGTGCTGGGCATGGCCCATCGCGGCCGCCTGAATGTGCTGGTGAACGTGATGGGCAAGACCTATCGCCAGCTGTTCCACGAATTCCAGGGCGGCTCAGTCAATCCGGGCGAGGTCGAAGGCTCGGGCGACGTGAAATACCATCTGGGCGCTTCCTCGGACCGCGAGTTCGACGGCAAGAAGGTGCATCTGTCGCTCACCGCCAACCCGTCGCATCTTGAGATCGTCGATCCGGTCGTGCTGGGCAAGGCGCGCGCCAAGCAGTGGCAGCAGCGCGACATTGATGCGCGCACCAGCGTGCTGCCGCTGCTGATCCATGGCGATGCCGCCTTTGCCGGCCAGGGCGTGGTGGCGGAATGCTTCGCCATGTCGGGCATCAAGGGCTTCCGCACCGGCGGCACCATCCATTTCGTCATCAACAACCAGATCGGCTTTACCACCTCGCCGCAATATTCGCGCTCTTCGCCCTATTGCACCGACATCGCGTTGATGGTGCAGGCGCCGATCCTGCATGTGAATGGCGACGACCCCGAAGCGGTGGTCCATGCCGCGCGCATCGCCATCGAATATCGCCAGAAATTCGAGCGCGACGTCGTGCTGGACATGATCTGCTACCGCCGCTTCGGCCATAACGAGAGCGATGAGCCGGCCTTCACCCAGCCCCTGATGTACCGCGTCATCAAGAACCACCCCTCCACGCTGCAGCTTTACGAAAAGAAGCTGGTGGCGGAGGGCACCCTGAGCCAGGCCGAAGCCGACGCGATGCAGTCCGATTTCAGCAAGCGGCTGGACGGAGAGTTCAACGCCTCCAAGGAACACCGCCCCAACCGCGCCGACTGGTTCGACGGCAAATGGCAGGGCATGGAGACCGCACCCAAGAACAGCGACCGGCGCGGCGATACCGGCCTGCCCAAGGACACGCTGCTGAAGATCGGCAAGGCGATGACCACCGCGCCGGACGGTTTTAACCTGCACAAGACCATCGCCCGCCTGCTCGAGGCCAAGGCCAGGATGTTCGAGACCGGCGAAGGCTTTGACTGGGCCACCGCCGAGGCGCTGGCCTTCGGCAGCCTGCTGGACGAAGGCTATTATGTCCGCCTGTCAGGCCAGGATTCCACCCGTGGTACCTTCAGCCAGCGTCATGCCGGCCTGGTCGATCAGCAGACCGAGGAACGCTATTACCCGCTGCAGCATATCGACAAAGACCAAGGCTGTTTCGAGGTGGTGGACACGCTGCTGTCCGAGGAAGCGGTGCTGGGCTTTGAGTATGGCTACAGCCTGGCCGAACCCAAGGCGCTGGTCTTGTGGGAAGCCCAGTTCGGCGATTTCGCCAATGGCGCCCAGGTGGTGATGGACCAGTTCATCTCGTCGGGTGAGATGAAATGGCTGCGCATGTCGGGCCTGACCCTGCTGTTGCCGCACGGCTATGAAGGCCAGGGGCCGGAACATTCCAGCGCCCGGCTCGAGCGCTATCTGCAGCTCTGCGCCCAGGACAATATGCAGGTCTGCGTACCCACCACCCCGGCCAACTATTTCCACATGCTGCGCCGCCAGATGCATCGCAGCTTCCGCAAGCCCCTGATCGTCATGACGCCCAAGTCGCTGCTGCGCCACAAGAAGGCGGTCAGCTTCCTGTCGGACATGGAGCCGTCCAACAGCTTCCATCGCGTCCTGCGCGACCAGGCCGAAGCGGTGCCCGGCGCCACCACCGTCAAGCTGGTGGAAGACAGCCAGATCAAGCGCGTCGTGCTGTGCAGCGGCAAGGTCTATTTCGACCTGATGGAAGAGCGCGAAAAGCGCGGCGAGAACCGCATCCAGATCCTGCGGCTGGAGCAGCTTTACCCCTTCCCGGAAAATGTCCTGGCCCAGGAACTGACCCGCTTCCCCAAGGCCGAGATCGCCTGGTGCCAGGAAGAGCCGCAGAATCAGGGAGCGTGGAATTTCGTGCATCACCGCATCGAAGACACCATCGCCAAGCTGGGCGGCAAGGGCGGCCCGCGCTACACGGGCCGTCCGGAATATGCCTCCACCGCCGCTGGCCTGATGAAGCAGCATTTGGCCGAACTGGCCGCCTTCCTCAATGACGCGCTGACCCTCTAGGAACCGTCGAACATGACCGTCGAAATCAAAGTGCCCGCGATGGGCGAATCCGTCACCGAAGCCACCATCTCCAAATGGTTCAAGAAGGAAGGCGACGCGGTGAAGCGCGACGAGCCCCTGCTGGAACTGGAGACAGACAAGGTCACGGTCGAGGTCCCCTCGCCTGCCGACGGTTCGATCGAGTCCATTTCCGCCCAGGCCGGGGCCACCGTCTCGGTCGGCGCGCTTCTGGGTGCGATTGCCGAGGGCAAGGCCGGCGCGGCTCCGGCCGCCGCCAAGCCTGCGGCGCCCCGGACTGAAGCACCCAAGATCGACGTTCCCAAGCCTGCGCCTGCTATGGCCAAGGCAGACGCTCCGGCCATGCCCTCGGCGAAGCGCATCTCCGAAGAATCCGGCGTGCCGCTGGCCTCCGTCGCCGGCACCGGCAAGGACGGCCGCGTCACCAAGGGCGACATGCTGGGGGCGCTGGCCGCCCGCGCCGCCGCCCCGCCCTCCGCGCCGGCAGTCCCGCGCCACCAGGCCGACCGCGAGGAGCGCGTGCCGATGACGCGCCTGCGCAGGACCATCGCGCTGCGCCTGAAGGAATCCCAGAACACCGCCGCCCAGCTGACCACCTTCAACGAGGTCGACATGACCGCGGTGATGGGCCTGCGTTCCACCTACAAGGATGTGTTCGAGAAGAAACACGGTGTGAAGTTGGGCTTCATGGGCTTCTTCACCAAGGCGGTGGTCGCCGCCCTGAAGGAACTGCCCAACGTCAATGCCGAGATCGAAGGCGACAACATCGTCTACAAGAATTACTACGACATCGGCATCGCGGTCTCGACCGAGCGCGGGTTGGTGGTGCCGGTGGTGCGTGATGCCAACCAGCTGTCGCTGGCCGGGATCGAGAAGGCCATCGCCGATTTCGGGATGCGCGCCCGCGACAACAAGCTGAAGATCGAGGATCTGCAGGGCGGCACCTTCTCCATCACCAATGGCGGCGTGTTCGGCTCGCTGATGTCCACCCCGATCCTGAACTCGCCCCAGTCGGGCATCCTGGGCATGCACAAGATCCAGCCTCGCCCGATGGCGGTTAAGGATGAAAAGGGCGCCGACAAGATCGAGATCCGCCCCATGATGTATCTGGCGCTGTCCTATGATCACCGCATTGTGGACGGCCGCGAGGCCGTCACCTTCCTGGTCAAGGTCAAGGAAAACCTGGAAGACCCGTCGCGGATGCTGATCGAAGTTTAGAAAAACGAGGCGCCTTTCGACGCCAGACGCATGATCTTTGGCAGCTTCGAACCCTTTTTGGGGCTTTAAGCGGTACGCCGATCAAGGACTTCCAGCTTCGCCAGCTCGACATGGGCGCGCAGTTCGATCTGATCCAGCACGTCCTGAAGTTTGGGATCGGCGAAGGCTTCATGGCGGCGGGTGACGGCGGCGGCCAGCTTGTTCAGGGTGGCGCGGGGAATACCCCCGGCCAGCAGGCCGTCGCGCACCGAATCCAGAAGATCGAGAAGCTGTTCGCCATGGGCCAGCCCCTTGGACCGCCCCTGTGTGGAATCGTCCATGCCCTGCAGCATCAGGATGGAATCCAGCGCCGCGATGGGGCCGGGGCCGGCAACAATCTGGGCGTGACTTTCGGGCGCGACAGAGAAGCCCCCGGCGGGCGCACCGGCCTGGGCCTTGCGCTTGACGGCGGAGGTTTCGACCCGGCCTGTGCCCTTGATTTCCATGGCCTGTCCCACTGCGACACACCACCATCCCCCAGCGTGGTTAAGGAAGGGTGAAGCGCCCCGCTGCGGCACGCAAAAGCCGCGCAAAGCCTGGCATGCGGCTTGAAGGATAGGGCGTGGAATTGAAGGAGACGGATGGCATGTACGGCGATCCCATGACGCACGAAGACCGCAAACCCTATGGCCTGATGGCTCTGCTGCTGGTGTCCCTGCTGGCGCTGGCCGCCGTCGCCTATTGGAAACTCAGCAAGCCGGCGATCGGCCCGTATGGCGCCATCGCCATGTCGGACAGCGCGCTCGTCTATGGCGGCGCCTGGGGCTATGGTGATCCCCTGTCGGCCTATAAGCGTTCCCTCACCGAGTGCAACAAGGCCGGCGCGGGCGACTGCGTGGTCAAGGTCAGCTTGAAGGACAATTGCGGCGCCCTGGCCGTCAGCGTCGAACGCAATGCCTCGTTCCTGGTGCAGGGCCGCGACCAGGTGGCGACCACCGCCACTGCCCTGCAGCAGTGCCAGGCCACCGGCGCCACCGACTGTTCGATCAAGGAAAATATCTGCTCCAGCGCTTCGTGAAGCGCACACCCCGGGGACTTTCGCCTTTCCGCCTCTCCACGCGGGAAGGCGAAACCGCGTCAGGCCCGATGGTAGGGGTGACCCGCCAGGATGGTGAGGGCACGATAGACCTGCTCGGTCAGCAGCGCCCGCGCCAGCAGATGCGGCCAGGTCTGGGGACCGAAGGCCAGGCTGCGACCCGGCTTTTTGCCCGGTAGCACGGCCAGGCCGTCGGGACCGCCAATCACAAAGGCCAGGTCCTTGGTGCCGACATCGCGCAGGCTTCCCAGCATCTCGGCGAAATCCTCGCTGGTCATGCCCTTGCCGCGCGCATCCAGCACGACGACATGGGCGCCGTCCGGCAGGCGCGCCGCCAGCCGCTCTGCCTCGTCCTTCATGCGCATTTGCGCGTCGCGATGCCTGGAGACCGGCAATTCCTCAAGCGCCACGGCAGTGAAGCCCATATTGCGGCCCATCTTGCGGGCGCGGTCGCAGAAGTCGTCGCACAACAGACCTTCCGGCGTGCCGCGCATGTGACCGATGGCGTATATGGAGAGTCTCATGATGGTCGCGCGGCGCAGGCGCCGCCGCTCCTTCGCACCTTACTTGCGGCCGCCGACCGACCACATGCCTTCCAGGTCGTAATAGTCGCGCACTTCCGGGCGAAAGAGGTGCACGATGACGTCGCCGGCATCAAGCAGCACCCAGTCGCCCTGGCCCTGCCCGCTGATCGGACGCGTGCCATAGCCGCTCTCCTTCAGGCGGCGCGCCAGATGATCGGCCATGGCGCCGACATGGCGCGAAGATCGTCCGGACGCGATCACGGCGGCATCGCACAGCGCCGAGCGCCCCTCCAGATCGATGGTCACTATGTCTTCGGCCTTGTCGTCATCCAGCGAAGCCAGGATGCGCTTCAGCAGATCGCCGGGCGGCGCGATTTTCTTGGCTGCGGTCGCGGTTTTCTTGGCGGCAGCCGGCGCGGGCTTCCGGGCTGGAGGTTTCCTGGCGAAAGACTTTTGGGCTGGTTTCTTGGCGGGTTTCTTGGCGGGATTCTTGACTGCCTTCTTTGCCGGAGATTTTTTGGCAGCTTTTTTTGCGATCTTCTTCGCGGGCTTCTTGGCGGATTTCAGGGTCTGGATCCTTTGTATCAGAGGGTCGGGTTTAGCATGGCCTCGGCAGCCGCACCAAGGGCCTGTTCGCGCAGGCATGTCGAGCTTTGCCAGGAACGCCGCCCATCCAGCACCGCCAGCGACGGCGCGCAGCCCAGTCTTCGCGACACGCCCGTCAAGCGCGCCAGTGGCGCCCGCAGGGAGGCCAGCACGGAACCGGGGCGGCGCACCACCGCGATGGGGACGCGCGCCGCAATCTGCCGCCAGCGCCGCCAGTGCGAGAACTGCTCCAGATTGTCGCTGCCCATCAGCCAGATGAAGGTGACATGGGGAAAGCGCCGCTGCAGCGCCGCCACGGTATCGGCGGTATAGCGCGTGCCCAGCCGGGTCTCGATATCGCTGACCACCACGCGCCGCCCGTTCGCCAGGGCGCGCGCCCCGGCCAGCCGCGCCGCCAGCGCGCCCGGGACGGGCTTGAGCACATTGCCCGGCGATACCAGCCACCAGACATAATCCAGCTTCAGCGCCCGAAGCGCGGTGTCGCTGACATGCAGATGGCCCTCATGGGCGGGATCGAAGCTGCCGCCCAGAAGCCCGATGCGCAGGCCGTCCGCGATGGGGCCGGGAGGCCGGATCCACGTCAAGGGCGGGCCGTCATGGGCGCGTTTGGCCATTGCCGCGCACCACATACTTGAAGGTGGTGAGCTGCTCGGCGCCGACCGGGCCGCGCGCATGCATTTTGCCGGTGCCGATGCCGATTTCCGCCCCCATGCCGAATTCGCCGCCATCGGCGAACTGGGTGGAGGCGTTCCACAGCACGATGGCGGAATCCACGCTGTTCATGAAGGTCTCGGCGGCGGCGGTGTCTTCGGTGACGATGGAGTCGGTATGGTGCGAGCCATAGGTCTCGATGTGCCGGATCGCTTCCTCCAGCCCATCGACGCAGCGCACCGCAATGATGGCGTCGAGATATTCGGTCTTCCAGTCTTCTTCCGTGGCAGGCTTGGCGGCGGGGAAAATGCCGCGCACGGCCTCGTCGCCGCGAATCTCACAGCCGGCCTTGGCCAGGTCTTGCAGCACCGGCAGGCCATGGGATGCCAGCACCGCACGGTCGATCAGCAGCGTTTCAGCGGCGCCGCAGACGGAGGTGCGCCGCATCTTGGCGTTCAGCACGATGCTGCGCGACTTTTCCAGATCGGCCTTGCTGTGCAGATAGACATGGCAAAGCCCTTCCAGATGCGCCAGCACCGGCACCCGCGCTTCTTTGATGACGCGGCCCGTCAGCCCCTTGCCGCCGCGCGGAATGATCAGATCCACCGTGCCGTTCAAGCCTTCCAGCATCATGCCGACGGCGGCGCGGTCGGCGGACTTCACCACCTGGATCGCTGCTTCCGGCAGGCCGGCGGCGCGCAACCCTTCCGCCATCGCCGCCTGGATGGCGGCCGCCGAGCGAACCGAATCCGAACCACCGCGCAGGATGGCGACATTGCCCGATTTCAGCGTCAGCGCACCGGCATCGGCCGTCACATTGGGGCGGCTTTCATAGATGATGCCGATCACGCCGATGGGCGTGGCGATACGGGCAATGTCCAGCCCGTTGGGGCGTGACCAGCGCGCCAGTTCGCGGCCCACCGGATCGGGCAGGTCAGCAACGGCCTCGATACCCTTGGCCATCGCCTCGACACGGGCGTCGTTCAGCATCAGCCGGTCCACCATCGGGGCGGCCATGTTGTTGGCCTGGGCCGCTTGCACGTCGCCGCGATTGGCTTCCAGGATTTCGGCGGCGCGGCTGCGGATGGCGGCGGCGGCAATGCGCAGCGCCCTGGTCTTGGCTTCGCCGGACGCCTCGCGCATGGCCCGCGCCGCGTCGCGGGCGGCAACGCCGATGGCCGTCATCTCGGCGGCCAAATCGCCTGCCATTCCTGCATCGGTGGAATTGTGGACCGTCATGTGCCGTTTCCCGTCAGGATCAGGTCGTCGCGATGGATCATCTCGTCGCGACCACGATAGCCCAGAATGGCTTCGATTTCGACCGTGCGTTTGCCGGCGATCCGCTCCGCGTCCGACGCATTATAGGCCGCCAGGCCGCGGGCGATTTCGCGCCCCTGGCGGTCTTTCACCACCACCGCATCGCCGCGCTCGAAGCGGCCGTCGATCTGGCGGATGCCGGCGGGCAACAGGCTTTTGCCCTCTTTCAGCGCCTTGACCGCGCCTTCGTCGATCATCAGCGCGCCTTCGGGATTGAGCACACCTGCGATCCAGCGCTTGCGCGCGGCGGCGGGCGTGACCGAGGCGCGGAAAACCGTGTGGCGGGCGCCGCCAGCGATGGCGGCCAGCGGGTTCAGGGTTTCGCCCCGCGCCAGGATCACATCGCAGCCCGCCCCCATCGCGATCTTGGCGGCGATAAGCTTGGAGGTCATGCCGCCGCGCCCAAAACCGGAAATGGAATCGCCCGCCATCGCCTCGATCTGCGGCGTGATGGCGGCGACTTCGGGAATGTGCCGGGCCGACGCATCGACGCCGGGATTGGCGGTGTAAAGGCCGTCGACATCCGACAGCAGCACCAGCCGGTCGGCGCCCATCATGGAGGCGACGCGCGCGCCCAGCCGGTCATTGTCGCCGAACCTGATCTCGGCGGTGGCCACCGTGTCATTCTCGTTGATCACCGGCACCGCGCCCAACTCCACCAGCGTGCCAAGCGTGGCGCGGGCGTTGAGATAGCGGCGGCGCTCCTCGGTGTCGCCAAAGGTCAGCAGCACCTGGGCCGCCACGATGCCGGACTGGGCGAGAATATCGGCATAGGCTTCCGCCAGCCGCACCTGTCCTGCCGCCGCCGCGGCCTGGCTTTCTTCCAGCCGCAAGTCGCCGCCGGGCAGTTTCAGCAACCGCCGCCCCAGCGCGATGGAGCCGGATGACACCAGCACCACCTTGATACCCTGCTGCTTCATCCGGGCGACATCGGCGCACAGCGACACCAGCCAGTCGCGGCGCAGGCTGCCGGTGGCGCCATCGACCAGCAGGGCCGAGCCGACCTTCACCACTACCAATTTGGCGCCGGCAAACAGACCGCTCATCGCCGCGCCTTCTTTCCGGCGCGCGCCTTGTTGGAATGGCGCGTGGCTTTGGGTTTCGCCTTCGCCTTGCCGGTCCGGGCCGCTTTGCGGGCCTTGGGCTTGAACGCCGCGGCTTTTGTCTCGGCTTCGACGCGGGCCTTGGCGCTCTTGGCTTTCGCCTCGGCCAGCCCCTTGGCGCGCGGCTTGATCTTGGCCTTGATTTTGGTCTGGACCTTGGCGGCCAACCTGGCGTTCGGCGCGGCGGGTTTGGGCGCGACGGCTGTCTCGGTCCGGGGCTGCGGCACCACCGGAGCGTTGAAATTGCGCGACTGGCGTTCCAGCCGGGTCGATGGCCGCTGCGCCAGGACGCGGCGGCGGGCCTGGGCTTCCTCGGCGCGCTCGAAACGGCGGGCCTGTATCTCGCGCACCATGGCGCGCAGCACCGCGGTAATGCCTTCGCCGGAGACGCCGGAAATCACATAGACCTTGCTGCCGCTGGCCTTTTCCAGCGCGGCGCGCTTTTTTTCCAGTTGCGCGGGCGGGACCGCATCGGCCTTGTTCAGCGCCACGATCTCGGGCTTTTCGCCCAGCCCTTCGCCATAGGCTTCCAGTTCGGCGCGGATGGTCTTGTAGGTCTTGACCACCTGGTCGCCGGTGCCGTCAATCAGATGCAGGATCGAGGCGCAGCGTTCGGCATGGCCCAGGAAGCGGTCGCCCAGCCCAACCCCCTCATGCGCGCCTTCAATGAGCCCCGGCAGGTCGGCCAGCACAAAATCGGTTTCGTCGATTTTGACCACGCCCAATTGGGGTTCGAGTGTGGTGAAAGGATAATCCGCGATCTTGGGCCGCGCCGCCGAGACGCGGCTCAGGAAGGTGGACTTGCCCGCATTGGGCATGCCGATCAGCCCGGCATCGGCGATCAGCTTCAGCTTGAGGATGAAGATTTTTTCCTCGGCGGCCTGGCCCGGCAAGGCGAAGGCGGGGGCCTGGTTGGTCGAGCTTTTGAAATGGGCATTGCCAAAACCGCCATTGCCGCCCTTGAGCAGGCGGAAGCGCTGGCCCACCATCGCCATGTCGATGATCAGCGTCTCGCCATCTTCCTCATAGATCTGGGTGCCGACCGGAACCTTCATGATGGCGTCGTCGCCGCCCCTGCCGGTCATCACCTTGCCCAGCCCGCCCTGGCCGCTCTGGGCCTTCACATGCTGCTGGAAACGGAAATCGATCAGAGTGTTGAGATTGTCCACCGCCTCGGCGATCACATCGCCGCCGCGGCCGCCATCGCCGCCATAGGGACCGCCATACTCGATGAACTTCTCGCGCCGGAACGCGATGCAGCCATTCCCCCCGGCGCCGGATTGGGCATAGACCTTGGCAACGTCGAGAAAGCGCATCGTTCGTCCCTCAAGCGGCCTGTTTTCGCAGGAAATCGGCCCGCGTCAACAGCATGTCATGGCACAGCACCGCCATGCCCCGGGCCTTGCAATCGCGCATCCGCGACCCGTTATGGCGGGCGCCCAGCTTGGCCAGAACCGAGCCGGAGGCGGGATTGTCGTAGAACCAGCCGGCATGGACGCTGTCCTGGCCCAGTTCCTCAAAGGCAAAGCTCGCCAGCCGGTATGCGGCCTCGGTGGCATAGCCCAAACCCCAGAACGGCTTGCCCAGCCAGTAGCCGAACTCATACCCGTCGCCGGGACGAAGCCCGGTCATGCCCAGGAACAGGCCGTCCTGCCTGCGCGCGATGACGAAAACGTAACGGCCATCGGGCGGGCGGGCGAGAAAGTCTTCCGCGTCGTCCTCGCTATAGGGGTGCGGCACCCGTGCGGTCATGCGCGCCACGTCATAGTCGCTGAGCCACACCGCCATGCTTTCAATGTCCGACGGCCTGGGCGGCCGCAGGATCAATCTCTCGCTCTCCAAAATGCACATGTCGTTCCCCGCTCAAATCCTTCGCGCGAGGAACAAAAAAGGGAGATGGCGGACCATCTCCCTCGCACATAATGGCCGCCAATTTCTTGGCGGCTTATGTCTTCAGCCGCCTATTCTGCCGCGATCTTCACCGCCGGATTCATGGCCGGGATCACGGACACGAAGGTACGGCGCTTGAAGCCGCTCTTGAATTCGACGCGGCCTTCGCGAAGCGCGAACAGGGTATGGTCCTTGCCCATGCCGACGCCGGTGCCGGCATAGAATTTGGTGCCGCGCTGGCGCACGATGACATTACCGCCGGCAACCGCTTCGCCGCCGAACAGCTTGACGCCCAGCATCTTGGGGTTGGAGTCGCGACCGTTGCGCGAGGAACCGCCAGCTTTCTTGTGTGCCATACGACTAGTCCTTTAACCGGCAGTGATACCCAGCACCTTCACCGTGGTGAAATGCTGGCGATGACCGCGCTTGCGGTGGGTGTTCTTGCGGCGCTTCTTCTTGAAGGCGATGACCTTTTCGCCCTGACCGTGCTCGACGATCTCGCACTGGACCGAAGCGCCCTTGACCAGCGGCGCACCGATCTTGGGGGTGTCGCCACCCAGCAGCAGGACCTCGAGGTCGAGCTTGGCGCCGACATCGCCCGTCAGGCTTTCGACCTTCAGGACGGCGTCCTTGGTCACCTTATACTGTTTTCCGCCGGTGCGGACGACCGCATACATTGGTCTAAACCTTTGAAAATAAATGGTTTCCCAAGGAAGCGAGTCCCCCGGAGAGCGGCGGAATATACGCATAGACGCTTGAGGGTCAAGTACAGGATTCGGCGGGGCTTTTTGCGCCGCATGCGGCCGTGCAACCACAAGCCCGGGCCGCGAGTTCCCTTGCTACAAATCGGGGACCACAATGCCACGTCACTTTGTCCTGACCGCCACCCTGCTGGCGGCTATGGCGCTTCCGCTCGCGGCCCAGACGCTAACCCAGCCCGCCCAAACCAACCCCGCCAACACGGAAAAAAGCGCTTTCTCGATCCTGTTCGAGAATGACCTCTTCTTCAATTCCGACCATGACTACACCAACGGCGTCGAGCTGGGCTACACCACCGCCCCGGACGACACGCCGGACTGGGCAACGGCGATCGCGCATGCCATGCCCTTCTTCACCAGGAAGGGCGATGTGCGCACCCGCTATGCTATCGGCCAGACGATGTTCACGCCGCGCAACCTGACGCTGGTCAATCCGCCGCTCACCGACCGGCCCTATGCCGGTTTCCTCTACGGCTCGATGGGCGTGGTAGCCGATAGCGGTGTGCATCTGGATCAGTTGCAGCTGACGCTGGGCGTCATCGGGCCTGACAGCCTGGCGGAGAATTCGCAGAATTTCGTGCACGACATCATTCACGATCGCGAGGCAAAGGGCTGGGCCACCCAGCTGCACAACGAGCCCGGCCTGATCCTGAACTATGAGCGGGCCTACAAGATCATCCACCCGCAGTCCTTCCTGGGTGGCGTCCTCGACATTGAGCCGCATTACGGTTTTGCGGTGGGCAACGTCTATGACTATGCCAATGCCGGCGCCATGGCGCGATTCGGCTTCAACCTGCCCAAGGATTATGGCCCCATGCGCATTCAGCCGAGCCTGCCGGGCAGCGACTATTTCGAGCCCACCGCCGGACTGGGCGCCTATGTCTTTGCCGGCGTGGACGGCCGCGCCATCGCCCGCAACCTGTATCTGGATGGAAACACGTTCGAGAGCAGCCGCAGCGTCCGCAAGATGAACCTGGTGGGCGACCTGACATTTGGTGCGGCCGTGACCTTCGATGCCTTCCGCCTGGCCTTTACCCGCGTCATCCGCACCCGCGAATACAAGACTCAGGGCAAGGAAAGCCAGTTCGGCGCAGTGGACCTCACTTTTCGATTCTAGTGCGGGTCGATTCTAGTGCGGGCCGCTTCTGGCCCGGGCCTGCTGGCGCGCCTGGACGCGGGCCAGGACAGCGCCCAGCAGCAACGCCACACCGACATAAATCGCCGCCCATTTGGCATTGGAGATGGTGAAGGCGGTTCGCGCCAGGCGGTCGGTGGGGCCGTTCAGCATCATGAAAAGCTGCAGCGCATTCTCGATGGCATCCAGCACCGCGCCCGCGATCGGCACCGCCGACAACAGGGTTAAAATGCGGCGCAGCCGCCCGGGCCGGGGCGCGAAAGCCTCGCGCGACAGGATGCCGGAATAGAAGAAGGCCGCCGCATAGAGCGGCATCAGCAGGTAATCCAGGCCCCAATCGAAACCGGCGCGCACGGCATAGCGCGACGGCCAGACCATGAAGGCCGCATCATATTGCACAGCGCTGGAAAAGCCCTGCAGGTCGGCGGTGCCGAAGCCCGACAGCGCGCGCAGCCGCAGGTCCGACCAGGCCAGCACGGCAAAGACCAGCGCCGCCAACAGGGTGGTGACGGCCCAGCGGCGCTCCAGCGCCTGTTTGGTGATCTTCATCTGACAGCGTTCCGAAATATGCTAATGCCATTCTATGCGAAGGGCGGGCGACATTCTCTACAATTTCCACTGGGTCGTGCCCGGCGAGGCGTCGCGCGCCATGCAGGCCTGGGCCGGTGGGCTTGGGGCGTTTCTCAGGCGGCGCGGCATTCGCGCCGTCATCAACCTGCGCGGCCGCAATGACGATCTGGACTGGTGGAAAAAGGAAACCGCCATCGCCCAGGCCCAAGGTATCGCCCATCTCGATGCCATGCTGGATTCCCGCAAGATTCCCACCCGCGAAATGCTGGCGCGGCTGGTGGACTGTTTCAACACCGCCCCCCGGCCCTTCCTGCTGAAATGCTCCGGCGGCCAGGACCGCACCAGCTTCGCCGCCGCGCTGTATCTGATCCATCGCGATGGCTGGGCGGCGATGGACAGGGCCCGGGCCCAATATGCCCGATTTCCCTATCTGCACTTTCCCAAGCGCCAGCAGCGCTGGCTGAAAGCCTTTCTGGATTTCGCGCACGAAGACGCGGGCGGCCTGCCGCTGGCCCAGTGGCTGACGCAGCGCTATACGCCCGAGGCCGCCAAAGCCTGGATGGACAGCCACGGCCTGGCCGATGGCTATGGCGCGATCTTCACCGCACCGACGCGTTCTCCTTTTCAATGGTAAGGCTGACAGTCGCGCCCGGAGTGTTGCTGTGGCGCGAGAAATTCACGCCCAACCAGCAGAAGGCCCTTCTCGATGCTGTTCTGGCGCGGCTGGAACAGGCGCCGCTCTACCGGCCGGCCATGCCTGGCACCGGCGTGCCCCTCTCGGTGGAGGAATCCAACTTCGGCGCCTCGGGGTGGGTATCGGACAAGACCGGCTATCGCTATCAGCCGACCCATCCGGTGACAGGCGGCCCCTGGCCCGCCCTGCCGCCTGCGCTGGTGGCGCTCTGGGCCGAGATTGCCCGCCTGCCGCCGCCGGACTGCTGCCTGGTCAATCTCTACCGCGAAGGCGCCCGGATGGGCCTGCACCAGGATCGTGACGAGGGGGACACCGAGGCCCCGGTGGTCGGGATTTCACTGGGAGACACCGCGACCTTCCGGATCGGCGGAACCGCGCGGGGCGGCAGGACCCAGAGCGTCCGCCTGGCATCGGGCGACGTGATCGCCTTTGGGGGGCCTGCCCGGCTGGCCTATCACGGCATCGACCGCATCAAGCCCGGGAGCTCGCGGCTGGTCCCCGGCGGTGGGCGGCTGAGCCTGACGCTGCGGCGGGTGCGACCCTGAAAAAAATGCCCCCGACCAGGGGGCCGGGGGCGAATGCGCTTATATGCGCGAGGAGCGTCCGGGAGGGGATAACCGGAAACTCCAGCGAAGAACGGAGGCTGAAAGCGAGCGGGGGGCAATGCCAGCAGCCAAAGGCCGTTCTTCGAGGAGTAAACTATGCTCAAATACAACATGTTTCAAGAAAATTTTCTGATCAGCGAAATTATATGATTTTAAGGGTGACAGTGGCATTTCTGCCGCAATCACTTTCTTCCGATTCAGCCCCAGCTTTCCCGCACGCCCTGGCGCTTGCCGGGGGCTGTGGCGGTGGCGGGTATTTCCAGGGTGGGGGCGCCCAGCCAGCGGCCCTGACCATGATGGAACCCCAGCCCCCGGGCCGCCTTGGCCATGGCTTCGCTCTCGATCCATTCGGCAATGGTGGTGACGCCCAGTTCGTCGCACAGCTTGGCCAGCCCGGCCAGTAGCGCATCGTCGCGCTTGGATGAGCCGATCTTGTTGATCAGGGCGCCGTCGAACTTCACGAAATCGACCGGAAAGGCGTGCAGGTAATTGACCGAGGCCGCGCCGGCGCCGAAATCGTCCAGCCCCACCCGGTAGCCCATGGCCCGGATCGCGGCGATGGCCTTGCCCGCGCTTTCCAGGTCGATGATGGCGGCGGTCTCCGTGATCTCGATCAGGGTGCGGGCCGCCAGCTTGCGGCGGCGCGCCAGCAGCCCCGCCAGCAGGCCGAAGCTGGCGGGCGAGGCGATGGTGACGCCCGAGACGTTGAAGGCGATGTGGGCGTCTGTCTGCTCGATCAGGCCCAGCACCTTGTTGGCGACCGCCAGGTCGAAGGCATTGGCGATGCCCAGCGCCTCGATGAACTTGACGGTCTCGCCGGTGCCTTCCGGATTGGTGAAGCGCGCCAGCGCCTCGTAATGCGAGACCTTGCCCGTCGCCAGGTCGCTGATGGGCTGGTAGGCGATCTCAAACGCCCCCTCGCCCACCACGCGCGTCATGTCGGCCAGACGCAGCTGGGTTTCGTCCATCATGCCGGCAAAGATGCTGGCGATGTCGCCATCGCCAGTGTCGATCTTCGCCTTTTCCGCGAAGCGGTCGATGACATAGCGCAGCGACAGCAGCCGCTGTTCCTCGCTGAGGCCGGGGCCGCGCAGGCCGATTTGGGCCTCGGCGATGGCCGGCGCGGCCAGCCCGCCGGCGGCAATGGCGTCGGAGATGGCGCGGCCCAGGCCCAGGCTGCCGCGGGTGGCGGGCGACAAGGTGCCGAAACTGGTGTCGGAGATGCGGCCCGCGGCGCTGGCGCCGGACGTGGCGAGCGACGTCCCGATCCGCTGCATCATGGCGTCGGCACTGTCGGGCGACAGCCGGGCGCAGAGTTCGGGCAGCCCCGGCACGTTGACCAGGGTCAGCGTGTCCTTCTCGCCCGCCTTCTGCGCCGCCGCCAGGAAGCCGTCGCGCGACGGCAGGCCCGTCTTGGCGTCGGTCTGGGACGGCAGGCTGCCGCGGTCCGGCCGGGCCAGGGTGCAGGAGATATTGGCGCCGTTCTCCGGCAGTCGGAACATGGCGAGATTGGCGTCGATGCCCGTGGCGAGGGTGAGCTTGATCGGGCCGGCGCGGTCGCCCGACTTGAGGGCCTTGGCGAAGGTGGAGAACTTGGTGCCTTCGGCCGGCTTGAACAGCTTGCCGGCATTGCGGCCCACCAGGGTCTCGCCGGATTCCTTCACCAGGTCGTTGGCGGCCCCGGCCGCGAACAGGATGGTGCCGTCCGTGTCCATCTCGAACAGAAAGTCGGCATTGGTGAAGGCAAAGCCCAACAATCGGGCGCGGTGCGGCATGAAATGACCCCGGACGAATGGGATCAATGTCATGAAGAACCTTAGGGCCGCGTAAACATCCCCGACAAAGCGCGCCCGAAGCCGGCAAAGATCGCCCGACTGAGGGGGTCCTTTTCCCAGCGCCATTCCGGGTGCCATTGCACCCCCAGCACAAAACCGGGGGCTGTGGGCATGGAGACGGCTTCGACCAGGCCGTCCGGCGCATGGGCGTCGGCGCGGAGACCCGCCGCAAGCCGGTCAATGCCTTGGTGGTGCAGGGAATTCACCTTCGCCTCGGCCAGGCCGCCGAGGCGCGCCAGCAGGCTTTCGGGCGTGATGGTGATGGCATGGGCCAGGGCATATTCCTGTTCGACGGACACACCCTTCGGCTCGCGATGGTCGAGATGGCCGGGCAGTTCATGGACGTGGCTGTGCAGGCTGCCGCCCAGCGCCACATTAAGTTCCTGAAAGCCGCGGCAGATGGCGAGCACCGGGACACCGCGCAGGATGGCGGCCCTCAGCAAGGGCAGACTGGTGGCGTCGCGCAGGGGATCAAGCTGCGTGCCCGGCCGCGCCGCCGCGCCATAGTGGACGGGATCAACATTGGACGCCGAGCCGGTGAAGAGCAGCCCAGCCACCGCCTGCAGCAGGGCGGCGCTGTCGAGTGGCGTGTCGCTGGAGGGGATCAGCAGCGGCAGCGCGCCGGCGCCGCCCTGAATGGCGGCGATATATTCGTCATTGGCCTGATGCACCGCCATGCCGTCATACAGGCGGCGATCGGTGACGATGCCCACCACGGGGCCCACCACCGCCATCAGTTGGTGCCTAGACTGGCCTTTACCGCCTTTTGCGGCGGCGCGAACAGCGCCTCGTCCAGCGCCATGCCGGTCTGGGGACTTTGCAGCGCCACGGTGGTGATGCCGCCCTGATTGTCGCGCACTGTCCATTGCCGCAGTTCCAGCTCCGGCAGCGAGAATACCAGCGCGATGTTGGAATTGTTGCGGGTGGCGGAGGTGCGGGCCTGCACCACCAGCGAACCATCGCGTTCCTGGACCCCCATCACCGCCTTGTTGTGGACGAGATCCACCTTGTCGTTGAGAAGCAGCCCCAGGGGGGTATCGGACAGGTCGTACTTGTCGATGGTGTTGAGGCGGGCATTCTTGACATAGATGGCGCCGCCGGTGGCGACGATGGAGATGGGGCTGGGCGGGCGGTATTCGAAGCGGATGCGGCCCGGCTTTTCGATATAGACCGCGCCCTGGTCGGCGCCGCCATCGGGCCCGATCTGTACAAAGGCGCTTTTGAGGGTGCGGATGGAATTCAGATAGGCGCTGACCTGATCCAGATCGGCGCGCTGCTGGTCGCTATAGGCATTGTACAGGCGCTGGGGCGCCTGCTGGCCCGCGCCCGACAGCAGCGGCACGGCAAGAATGGCAATGATGGAAACAAGGCGGCGCATGGCGAAGCGTCTCACGGCATTGGGGAGAAAATCGGGCGATTTGCGGATAATGCGGGCCGCAAGATAGAGTCCGGACCCGAATAAGCAACCCGCGATGTGATGTCCGACACGCCATTTTCCCATATTGCCGTTCTGGGCGCGGGTGCCTGGGGCACGGCGCTGGCGCTGGCCGCCCATGGCGCCGGGCGCAGCACCACATTGTGGGTGCGTGAACCGGATGTTCTGGCGGCGTTGCAGGCCGGCGGCGAAAACCGCTTCCTGCCCGGCGTGACGCTGCCAAAAGACCTGGCGGTGACCGGCGACCTGGCGGCGGCGGCCAAGGCCGATGCGCTGCTGCTGGCGGTGCCGGCCCAGCTGCTGCGTGGCTTTCTGGACACGCTGAAGCCGCATCTCACGCCCGGCCGGCCGCTGGTGATCTGCGCCAAGGGAATCGAGAAAGGCAGCGGCAAACTGGTGACCGAGGTGTTGGTGGAGGCCGCGCCCAAGGCTGCGGCGGCCATCCTGTCCGGCCCCAGCTTCGCGCGCGATGTCGCGCGCGGCCTGCCGACGGCGGTGACGATTGCCGCGAAAGACGGACTGGCGGAGAAGCTGCAGGCCAGCCTGAATTCCATGAGCTTTCGCCCCTATGCCAGCGACGATCTGACGGGCGTGGCGCTGGGGGGCGCAGCCAAGAATGTCTATGCCATCGCCTGCGGCGTGGTGGAGGGCATGGGGCTGGGCGAGAATGCCCGCGCCGCCCTTCTGGCGCGCAGCTTCGCTGAACTGGCGCGGCTGGGCGAGGGTCTGGGCGCGAAGCGCGAAACCTTGATGGGCCTTTCCGGGCTGGGCGACCTGGTGCTGACCGCCACCAGCAAGTCGTCGCGCAATTTTTCATATGGCGCGGCCATCGGCGCGGGCGTTGCGCCGGATGGCAAGCTGGCGGAAGGCGTCGATACCGCGCCGGCTCTTGTGGCGCGGGCCAGGACGGTGGGCGTGGAACTGCCGATTGCCGAAGCGATGGCCGACCTTCTCAGTGGGGCGCTGCCGCTGGGCGAAACGGTGATGCGGCTGATGAGCCGCAGACCGACGACGGAGTGAGACATGGCCTATTGGCTGTTCAAGAGCGAACCCGACGCCTGGTCGTGGGAAATGCAGAAGAAGAAAGGCGCCAAGGGCGAGCCCTGGTCGGGCGTGCGCAACCACACCGCCAAGCTGAACATGATGAAAATGAAAAAGGGCGATCGGGGCTTCTTCTATCACTCCAACGAACAGAAGGCGGTGGTCGGGATCGTGGACGTGATCGGCGAATATCGCCCTGACCCGACCGACCCCAAAGGCCAGTTCGGGATGGTGGTGGTGAAGGCGGTGACAGACATGCCTGAGCCTGTGACCCTGGCGGCGGCCAAGGCCAATCCCAGGCTGAAGGAGATGTCGCTGGTCACCAGCTTCCGCCTGTCGGTGCAGCCGGTGACGGACAAGGAGTGGAAAGAGGTCTGCAAGATGGGCGGCTTGAAGTAGGCCTCTGCGCCGCCATTGTGTGCCGCGCCAAGGACTTGCGCGGTATTCGTTTCGCGATTTCCTGTACACCCCCTCCCCCGGGGATGCGGATAACAGGTGGATGGTGCGGTTGGCTTCATCTGCGATTATCGCGAGACGCCGGGATGCGCGCCAGTGGGGATATCCTACAGGTACCGCCGCACGATCAGCGTATAAGGCTCATAGCCCGCACCTTCATAGGCGCGTATGGCGCCCTGGTTTTTGGCCAGCACGCCGATGGTGAGAAGCTTGTGGCCGCGGCCGCGGCTCCAGGCTTCGCAGGCGGCAATCAGCGCCTTGCCGTGGCCGGCGCGGCGCGCGTCCGGCAGGACATAGATTTCGGCCAGGAAGCCGTGGCGGCGCTCCGGCTCGGCGATGAAAAGCTCGCCACGCTCTTCATAGGCGAAGGCCCAGCCGACGGCGTGGCCATCCTGCTCGGCAATCACCATATGGCCATGCTTTTGGGCGCAGCGATGCTGGGCGTCGCGCCAGTGATCGGCGGCAAACTGCGGATCGCGGCGGCGATTGGGCTCGAACGCCGCTTCATGGTCCTGAAGCCCGTGTATGAAGGACAGGATCGCCGGCTCATCCTGCGGCAGGCGGGCGTCGCGGATGCTAATGGTCGAGCGCCTTGACGATTTCTTCCGTCATCTTCTTGGCGTCGGAAAACAGCATCATGGTGTTGTCGCGGAAGAAGAGTTCATTCTCGACGCCCGCATAACCGCTGCCCATGCCGCGCTTGATGAACAGCACCGTCTTGGCCTTTTCCACATCCAGGATCGGCATGCCGTAGATGGGCGACTTGGGATCGGTCTTGGCGCTGGGATTGGTGACGTCGTTGGCGCCGATGACATAGGCGACATCGGCCTGGGCGAATTGCGAATTGATGTCCTCCAGCTCGAACACTTCGTCATAGGGGACATTGGCTTCGGCCAGCAGCACGTTCATGTGGCCGGGCATGCGGCCCGCCACCGGATGGATGGCGTAGCTGACCTTGACGCCTTCGGCCTTGAGCTTGTCGGCCATTTCGCGCACCGCATGTTGGGCCTGGGCCACCGCCATGCCGTAACCCGGCACGATAATGACGCTGGCGGCATTCTTCATGATGAAGGCGGCGTCTTCCGCCGAGCCCTGCTTGACGGGGCGGGTTTCCGCCGGCCCCTTGGGGCCGGAGGTGTCGCCGCCAAAGCCGCCGGCGATGACCGAAATGAAGCTGCGGTTCATGCCCTTGCACATGATGTAGGACAGGATCGCGCCCGACGAGCCGACCAGCGCCCCGGTGATGATCAGCGCGGTGTTCTCCAGCGTGAAGCCCATCGCGGCCGCCGCCCAGCCCGAATAGGAGTTGAGCATCGAGACCACCACCGGCATGTCGGCGCCGCCGATAGGAATGATCAGCGTGATGCCGAAGACGAAGGAAAGGCCCGCAATGGCCCAGAAGGCCCAGTGCGGCTGGTGCAAAGCGAACCAGACGATCAGGCCGGCAATGGTTGCGAAGATCAAAATGTTGAGCGCATGGCGCAGCGGCAGGATGATCGGCGCGCCCGACATGTTGCCGTTCAGCTTGGCAAAAGCGATCAACGAACCGGCAAAGGTGATGGCGCCGATGGCGGCGCCCAGGCTCATCTCGATCAGCGACTGGGTCTTGATGATTCCGGCGCACACAGTGTTCGCATCCGGCACGCAATTGATATGGAAAGATTCCGGCGAATAGAGCGCCGCGCCCGCCACCAGCACAGCGGCCAGGCCGACCAGGGAATGGAAGGCCGCGACCAGCTGCGGCATGTTGGTCATGGCAATCTTTTTCGCCACCACCGCGCCGATGCCGCCGCCAATCAATAAGCCCCCACCCACCAGTCCCCAGGTCAAGGGATCGCTGACGCCCGCCACCCACAAAGTGGTGAGGATGGCCAGGGTCATGCCGATCATGCCGTTGCGGTTGCCGGTGCGGCTGGAGGCTGGCGAGGACAGGCCCTTCAGCGCCAGGATGAAGAGGACGCCGGAAACCAGATAAAGAAGTGCGGCGATATCGGCCTTCATTTTTTATGCCCTGTCGCTTCGCTGCTTGAGGGCGACATCACTTCTTCTCTTTCTTCTTGTACATCGCCAGCATGCGTGACGTAACCAAAAATCCGCCGAAGATATTGACGGATGCCAGCGCCAGCGCCACGAAGCCCAGGCCCTTGGAAACCCAGGACCCGCTGTCGATCACCGGCACGGCCACGGCCACCAGGGCGCCGACCACGATCACCGAGGAAATCGCATTGGTCACCGCCATCAGCGGGGTGTGCAAAGCGGGCGTCACGCCCCAGACCACGAAATAGCCGACAAAGATCGCCAGCACGAAGATGGAGAGGCGGAAAACAAACGGGTCGATCATGTCCATGTCTGCATCCTTCTCAGGTCCGCCCTCCCCTGCGCGCGCGCCAGCGCGCAGGCGGGGGAGGTGGCCGTAGCAGCGCTTGCGATGCGAAGGCCGGAGGGGGTCATGTTGAAGGCGCACCGGCGACAGCGGCGCCCTTGATGATGTCATCATTCCAGTCGAGGGCCAGCGCGCCCGTCTTCTTGTCCACGATCAGCGAGACGAAGTTGAACAGGTTGCGGGCGTAAAGCGACGACGCATCCGTCGCCAGCCGTCCCGGCAGGTTGGTGTGGCCCATGATGGTGACGCCATGCACCTCCACCACTTCGTCCGGCTTGGACAGCGGCGTATTGCCGCCCGCGCCCGCCGCCAGGTCCACGATCACGCTGCCCGGCTTCATGGTCTTGATCATCTCTTCGGTCACCAGGATCGGGGCCTTGCGGCCGGGAATCAGCGCGGTGGTGATGACGATGTCCTGTTTCTTGATGGTCTCGGCGGTCAGGGCGGCCTGCTTGGCCTGGTATTCAGGGCTCATTTGCTTGGCATAGCCGCCGGCCGTCTGGGCATTCTTGAATTCCTCGTCCATCACGGCGACAAAAGTGCCGCCCAGCGATTCCACCTGCTCCTTGGTGGCGGGGCGCACATCGGTGGCGCTGACGATGGCGCCCAGACGTTTCGCCGTCGCAATGGCTTGCAGACCGGCGACGCCCACGCCCATCACCAGCACACGGGCGGGTGCGATGGTGCCGGCCGCCGTCATCATCATCGGCATGGCGCGGCCGAAGGCGGCGGCGGCGTCAATCACCGCTTTATATCCGGCCAGGTTGGCCTGGGACGACAGCACGTCCATGGCCTGGGCGCGGGAGATGCGGGGCAGCAATTCCATGGCGAAGGCGGTAACGCCCTGGGCGGCCAGCGCGGCGATCGCGGCCTGTTCGCTGTGGGGCGACAGCAGGGCAGCCAGCACCGCGCCCTTTTTCAACTGGGAAATCTCGCCCGCAGACGGCCCGCGCACCTTCAGCACGATGTCGGCGTCGGCGGTGACGTTGACGGTGGCGATGGTCGCGCCCGCCGCCTGGTAGTCGGCGTCAGCGAAGCGCGCGCCCGCGCCCGCTCCGGCCTCGACCACCACGTCCAGGCCCAGGCTTTTCAACTTCTTGACGGATTCGGGGGTGGCCGCGACCCGCGTCTCGCCGGCCTGTGTTTCCCTTGGGACCGCGAGACGCATCCGGAGCGCGCTGTCCTAGTGGGTGCGGAAGATGGCGAGGAAGACCATGATCCCCATGATGAAGATGAAGGTCCATTTGGACCCGGCCAGGAAGCCCTGATAGGTCTTCTTGTGCTGGCTGATGTCCATGGAACCGGGCTGGTAGTCGGTCTCGTGCGCCATTTCGGCCCCCGTCTGTCGGTGTGAAGTCTTGAATTGGGGCGGAATATAGCAAACGCCCCCCGGTCGGCAACCCTGGGGCCCCCCTGGGGGCAAGGGGCATCATTATCACAGCCGGGCTGCACTTTTGCCTGCCTTTCCGGGCCGAAAACCGCCCCTTCACCTTTCATTAGCCATCGAATCGCGGTGGCAGCCTGTACCGCCCCGGCACAGGCTTAAACGCCACATTTACCTGTCGCGCGCGAAACTGCCCCCGTCATTCTTGAAGGGCTTTGTCATGGCACAGACCATTCTGGTTGTGGACGACGATCCGGTTCAGCGTCGTCTGCTGGAGACCGCAATCTCGCGCAGCGGCATGCAGGTCGTCACCGCGCCGGGCGGCCAGCCGGCGCTGGACCTGATCAACGGCCCGCGCGGCGAACAGATCACGCTGATGCTGCTGGATCTGGTAATGCCCGACATGAGCGGGCTGGACGTGCTGGCCAAGCTGCGTCCCACCAACCCCGACATGCCGGTCATCGTATTGACCGCCAAGGGCGGCATCGACAGCGCCGTGGAAGCCATGCGCGCCGGCGCCAACGATTTTATGGTCAAGCCGGCCAGCCCGGAACGCATCGCGGTCTCGATCCGCAACCAGCTCAAGATCGGCACCCTGTCGGGCGAAGTGAAGCATCTCAAGAAGAAGGCCGACAATCGCCTGACCTTCGACGACCTGATCGCCGTTTCGCCGGAAATGAAGCAGGTGTTCCGCCTGGGCGCGCGCGCCGCGCAGTCCGACATTCCCGTGCTGATCGAAGGCGAATCCGGCGCCGGCAAGGAGCTGATCGCCCGCGCCATCCAAGGCACATCCGCCCGCGCCGGCAGGCCCTTCGTCACCGTGAACTGCGGCGCCATCCCCGAGAACCTGATCGAATCCATCCTGTTCGGCCATGAAAAGGGCAGCTTCACCGGCGCGTCCGACAAGCATCTGGGCAAGTTCCAGGAAGCCGATGGCGGCACGCTGTTCCTGGACGAGATCGGTGAACTGCGCCTGGACATGCAGGTCAAGCTGCTGCGCGCCCTGCAGGAAGGCGAGGTTGATCCCGTCGGTTCCAAGCGTCCGGTCAAGGTGAATGTGCGCATCATCGCCGCCACCAACCGCGACCTGGGCCAGATGGCCAAGACCGGCAGCTTCCGCGACGATCTGTATTACCGCCTCAACGTCTTCCCGGTGATGGTGCCGTCGTTGCGCGAGCGCAGCGGCGACATCGCCCCCCTGGCGCGGCATTTCATCGCCCGCTTCGCGGCGGAAGAACACAAGACGGTCGGCGGCATGACGGTCCAGGCCGCCCAGTTGCTGGAGACCTTCGCCTGGCCGGGCAATGTGCGCCAGCTGGAGAACACCATCTTCCGTGCCGTGGTGCTGTGCGACGGCGCGCTGCTGGATGTCTGCGACTTCCCGCAGATCGCCGCCGCCATGGGCGTGGATACCGTTGCGCGCCAGAGTTTCGCCGGCCGGCCCATGACGGAGGGCAGCGCGCCGTCCCTGCCGACAGGATCGGTCTATGCGCTGAACGCCGTCGATGGCGGCGGCCATATCCGCAAGTTCGAGGACATGGAGTGCGATATCATCCGCATGGCCATCGCCCGCTATGACGGCCACATGTCGGAAGTGGCCCGCCGGTTGGGCATCGGCCGCTCGACCCTCTATCGCAAGCTCAAGGAATTCGGACTGGAGGCGGACCTTATCAACGAGCCGATGGCCAAGGTGGCGCAAGACACTGATGCGCCGGTCACGGGCGCGCCAGTCACGGGCGGCGAGATCCGCAAGACGGCGTAATTCAGTTCCCTCTGTCGACTGGCCCCGGTGGCAACACCGGGGTCTTTTCTTTGGCGGCGCGTTGCGCAGCGCGAGGGATTTTTCGGACTGAGCAGAAGCGCCGAGCGATGTGTACGAACAGTACATGAGCGAAGGCGCGACGCACTCAGGACGGAAAAGACCCGCGCTGCTAGCGCATATCCATGGCGGTGAGATAAAGATCCAGCATGGCTTCCTGTTCCTGGAAGTCGGCCTTGTCCAGCTTTCGCATGCGGATCACCTGGCGCATGATCTTGGTGTCGAAGCCGGTACCCTTGGCTTCCGAAAAAACCTCGCGGATGTCGGCGGAAAGCGCCTCGCGCTCTTCATTCAGCCGCTCGATGCGGTTGATGAAGGATTTGAGCTGGTCTTTGGCGAAGCCGGATTTGGCCATGAGGAAACTCGGTGTTGGAAAAGCGGCGGACCCTAGCCCTTTCCATTCGCGCCGCGCAACGGGCGATTATTCCTGTGGAAATATTGAAGGACCTGCCGCATCGCTGCGTGAGGCCGATTTCATATCGGCCAGCGCCGCATCTAGTATAGGCTTCAGCCGCGCCGCAAAACCTTGTGCGCCGGCAGCGTCGCCAATCAGGTCCTGGCGAATCTCGATCAGCACATGCGGCAGGCCGCGGCGGGTGGCGTGGATGTTCAGCGTGTCGCCCTCCAGCGCGCCGGAATAAGGCTCGTTGTCGCCGACGACAAAACCCGCTTCGGCCAGCCGCGCCATCAGGGGCACTGAGAGGCGCGTATCGGTATCGTAGAGGATGCCGACCTCCCACTTGCGGGGGGCCTTTTTCCAGGCCGGGGTGAAGGAGTGGATGGAGACAAGAACGGCATCACGGCCCATGCGGTCCAGTTCGGCGGTGATGGCGGCGTGATAGGGCGCGTGATACGCCGCAATGCGCCGCGCCACTTCGTCCGCGCCAGCGTCGCGGTTGCCCGGAATGATCGCCCCGTCCGACAGCTTCATCACCAAAGTGGGATCGTCAGGCCCCCGGTTGAGGTCGATCAACAGCCGCGACCAGGCCCCCAGAATGGCGGGCGCGCCAAAGCCGTGCGCCAGGGCGCGGGTCACCGCCGCAGCCCCGATGTCGAAGGCGATATGGGTGGAAAACAGCGCCGGCGCCAGCCCCAGATGGTCCCTGCCGGCCGGCAGGGCGCTGGCGGCATGGTCGCAGAGAAACAGCAGCGGACCGCCGCCGGAAATCCGCTCAAAGGCTTTTTCCGTCATGGTCACAGGGTATAGATTGGGGCCAAGTTGACCACCAGCCTGTTTCGGATCACACCAAGACCAATGCGCCGCACGGCTCTTTTCCTCGCTGCCATCCTGGCCTGCGCCACGGCCTCGCTGGCGCTTGTTTCACCGGCCTGGGCCGCCTTCAATGTCTGCAACCGCTCCAGCCTGGCGGCGCGGGTCGCCATGGGGCGCTTCGACGGCACAAGCTGGTCCAGTCAGGGCTGGTGGACCGTCAAGGCCCGGACCTGTGCACGGCTGCTGAACGGGCCGCTGCAGGGACGCTTTTACTACCTATATGCCACCGACGGCGCCGCCGGCACCTGGGAAGGCAAGACCCATTTCTGCGTTGCGCCCGAAAAGCGCTTTCAGGCGGTGGGGCGAGGCAACTGCGCCAGGCGCGGCTTTGACAGACGCGGCTTCTTCGAAGTCGATACCGGCAAGAAGTCCGACTGGACTCAATCTCTCTCCAACTAGGCCCACTTGAACCAGGCCTCCTTGAACAAGGAACGCCATGCGCCGCCGCCGCAAGACCAAGATCCTGGCCACGCTGGGGCCCGCCTCCAACACGCCGGCAAAGATGCGCGCATTGTTCGATGCCGGGGTCGACGTCTTTCGCATCAATATGAGCCATACCAGCCATGAGATGCTCAAGCGGATGCATGGCGACCTGCGGACGCTGTCGCAAGACGTCGGCCGGCCGGTCGGTATCCTGTGCGACCTGCAGGGTCCCAAGATAAGGCTGGGCAAGCTGACCGGCGGGCCGCGGCTGCTGGTCGAGGGCGAGCGCATCAAGCTGGTGCTGGGCGAAACCAGCACCATGCCCGAGGAAATTCCCATCCCGCACCCGGAAATCTTCCAGGCCATCAAGCACAAGCATGCTTTGTTGATCGATGACGGCAAGGTGCGGCTGCGGCTGTTGAAGAAGGCCGACACTTTTGCGGAGGCCATTGTGGAAGTGGCGGGCGAGATCAAGGACCGCAAGGGCGTCAACATGCCCGACACGCTGCTGCCTTTGTCGGCGATGACGCCCAAGGACCGCGCCGATCTGGATGCCGCCCTGGCGCTGGGGATGGACTGGATCGCCCTGAGCTTTGTCCAGCGCCCCGAGGATGTGGCCGAACTGAAGAAGATCGTGGCGGGGCGCGCCGGGGTGCTGGCCAAGATCGAAAAGCCCAAAGCGCTGGACAGCCTGGACGGCATCCTGGAACTGGCCGATGCGCTGATGGTGGCGCGCGGCGATCTGGGCGTGGAAATGCCGCTGGAACGCGTGCCGGGTCTGCAGAAGAAGATCATCCGCGCCGCCCGCAAGGCGGGCAAGCCGGTGGTGGTGGCGACCCAGATGCTGGAAAGCATGATCACCTCGCCGATGCCGACGCGCGCCGAAGTCAGCGATGTCGCCCAGGCCGTGTTCGAGGGCGCCGATGCGGTGATGCTGTCGGCGGAATCGGCCAGCGGTTCCTGGCCGGTGGAGGCGGTGCAGATGATGGACCGCATCGCCATGTCGGTGGAGGATGACCCGCTTTATCATTCCATCATCGAGTCCCATCGCGGCGCCCCGGAACGCACCACGCCCGACGCCATCATGGCGGCGGTGCATGAAGTGACCGAGACCATAGAGGCCCGCGCCATCGTCTGCTGGACCAAGTCGGGCATCACCGCCTTGCGCGCGGCGCGCGAACGCAGCCACGCGCCGATCATCGCGCCGACGCCGTCCCTGGAAACCGCGCGGCGGCTGTGCCTGGTCTGGGGCACCCACAGCGTCATCACCGAGGATATCCGCGACTTTGACGACATGGTGAAGCGCGCCTCGCAGATCGCGCGCCAGGAAGGCTTCGCCCAGGCCGGCGAGCGCATCGTCATCACGGCGGGGGTGCCGCTGGGCACCACCGGCGCCACCAACATGCTGCGGGTGGCGTTCGTCACCGACGATGAGGAGTAGCGCGCGAAGCGCGTGAGCAGGTCCAGTGGACCTGCGAAAGCGACGAATGCCCTGAGCGCGAGCGAAGGGCCTAGCTCACCAGGTCGCAGGCCGGCATCTGGAACTTCGCGTCGACGCGTTTGGCGCTGTAGCCGAAATTCATCGGGATATAGGTATAGCGCTCTTCCTTGGCGTTGACGGAAAGCAGCTTGTAGTCATCGACACGGGGATTGAACTGGCCATTTACCGTGGCGACACGGATGGTGAGAATATCCTTGTCCACCGACCAGGCGCCTTCCTCATACTGGTCGTTGCTCTTGCCCTTGATGCAGTAACGGTGATGGGCGTGGAAGCGGCCGTCCGGCTCCATGCTGTCCAGATACATGGCGCTCTTGTTCCAGGGCTGGCCATAGCCGAACCAGTGGCCGACCACCGGCAGGGCCGCCTGCGCCGGGACGGCGACGAACAGCGCAAGCGCAAGGACCAGGCGCATCAGATGTCCCGGCCTTCCACCGCCGTTGTAAGTTCCTGGATCTTGCGGCGGGCGATTTCAAGCTGCGGGTCCACCGCCAGCGCCTGGCGATAAAGCTTCAGCGCGGTTTTCTTGTCGCCATACGCCTCGATCATGTCCGCCAGTTCGGTCAGGGCCTGGAAGTTGCGGGGATTGAGCAGCACCGTTTTCTGCAAGCTGACCAGCGCGGCGGTGTCGTCGCTGGCAGCGGATTCGATGGCGGCGCGCGCATGCCAGCCTTCGGCATAGTTGGGCGCGATCCGGGTGACGGCGAGGATCAGCTTTTTCGCCGTGGCGCTGTCGGACGACGACAGCGATTGCTGCACCCGGGTCATCAGCAGATCCACCGACGGGCTGCCCGAGGCGCGGAACAGGGCGCTCAGCTTGTCCTCGATCGGCTTGGCGTCTTCGGGGCTTTCGCACCTTTTCAACTGGGCGAAAAGCTGATCCTGGGTCGGCGCGGGTGCGGGCTTTTGCGGCGCGGCGGATGCCATGGCCGGAAGCAACACAATCAAGGCAAGCGCAAAACGCATGGTGCCAGCTTAGTGCCGGATTGCGGCCAATTCCAGATTGGCGGGGGCGACGCCGCTTTCCGCCCAGTCCAGCAGTTCCGCGATGTGCAGGATGGGCTGGGTCAGGCCCGGTTTTCCATTTCCCCGGCCCGCCGCCAGATGCTGCAGGCAGCCGATATTGCCCGATACCAGCACGTCGGCATCAGCGGCGGCGATGTTGCCCAGCTTGCGGGCCCGCAACCGGTCGGACAGTTCGGGCTGCAGGATGGAATAGCTGCCGGCCGAACCGCAGCACAGATGCACCTCATTGAATGGCGTGACAATCATGCCCGCCGCCGCCAGCAACGCCTCGCCCACGCCGCCCAGCTTCAGGCTGTTCTGCAGGCTGCAGGCCGGGTGATAGGCAACACGGAGCACATGCGGCGGGGTGACGGTCATCGGCGTGCACAGCTCGGCAAAGTCGCGAGCGGCGGCGGCGAATCCGGCGGCGCGGGGCTGCCAGACGGGATCGCCCGCGAATTGCTGGGCATAATCCTTCAACTGCGCCGAGCAGCCAGTGGCGGTGATCAGGACGCCGTCATAGCGGCCCTGCTCGAAAGCCATGATGGCGCGTTTGGCAAAGGCGCGGGCGTCGTTTTCGCGGCCCAAATGATGGGGCAGCGCGCCGCAGCAGCCCGCGCCATCCAGCGCCACCAGTTCTATGCCACGCCGCGCCAGCACCCGGCCCACCGCCGCATCGATCTGGGGGGCCAGCGCCCCCTGGACGCAGCCGGGCATGATGGCGATACGCTGGGTGACAATGGCGGGCCTGGGAAAATGCGTCGGCTGCGGGCCTTGCGGGCGCGCCGATGCGCCGGTCTGTGCCATGGCGCCCAGCCGGCCCGGCAGGATGGCGGCGATGGGGGCGCCGAGCTTTGCGAAAAGAAGCCCCATGCGCACCAGCCGGGGCCGGGTCATCACCTTGGCGATTGTCCAGCGCAGCAGGCGGTCGGACAAGGGACGTTTGTAATGCTCCTGGATATGGGCGCGGGCCTGGTCGACCAGCCGCTGGTAATTGACGCTGGAGGGACAGGCCGTCTTGCAGTTCAGGCAGGACAGGCAGCGGTCGATGTGATGCACCTGTTCTTTTGTCGGTGCGCCTCCCTTTTCCAGCATGTCCTTCATCAGCACGATGCGGCCGCGCGGGCTGTCGCGCTCATCGCCGAGCAGCACATAGGTGGGACAGGTAGCAGTGCAGATGCCGCAATGAACGCAGGCGCGCACCGCCTGGGCGGCGGGGCCCATCTGCGGGTCGGCAATCTGTTCGGCGGTGAAATTGTAGCGCATCAGAGCCGGCCCGGATTGAACAGCGACAGGGGGTCGAAGGCGGCTTTCACGGCGCGGTTCAGCGCCGCCAGCGCAGGGGGCTGAGGCGCGAACAGGCCGAGCGCGGCGCGGCTTTCGGCGCTGGCCCGCAGCAGCATGGCCTGGCCCTGCGCCTTTGCGGCGAGGCCGCGGATGCGCGCGGCGTCTTCGGGTTTCGCCGCCAGCCAGATCACCCCGCCCGCCCAGTCGCCCAGCCAGTGCTGGGCGTTCAGCGCTTCGGCGATGCGGGGCGCGTCGGACGGCGCGACAAGGACGCGCCAGATGTCGCCCGCTATGTCGGCGAATTTTTCGCCGCAGCCGATGGCCGCGAACGGATCGCTGTCCAGGCGGGTCATCGCGTTGTCCAACAGGCCATGCGCAATCGCGATTTTTTCCTCCAGCGGCTGGGCCGCGCCTTCCAGCTTGATCAGGGCGGCCCCTTGGCCGACATTGGTCATCATGCCGGCGGGCAGATAGGCCAGGCCGGCCGGCTCCAGCGCCGACAAGGCGATCTTGCGCAGGGCCGCAAAGCCGATTTCCGGCGTCACATCCGCCAGGCACAGCGTGATGGCCTGGGCGGGCTTGGGATAGACGCGGAAGGTCAGCTCCGTCAGCACCGCCAGCGTGCCGTAAGCGCCGCAGACCAGCTTGGGCAGGTCAAAGCCGGTGACATTCTTCACCACCCTGCCGCCGGCGCGAAAGCTCTTTCCCAGGCCGTTGACCGCCTGAAAACCCAGCAGCGAATCGCGCGCCCCGCCATGGCGCAGCTTGCCAGAGCCCGACGCGTCACAGGAGAGTGCCCCGGCCAGGGTGGCGACGCCGTTACTGCCGAGCAGCCGCGACCAGTCGGCCGGATCAAAGCCCAGGCGCTGGCCCTTCGCGGCCAGCACGGCGTTTATCTCGCCCAGCGGCGTGGCGGGTGCGGCGGTGAGGATCAGTTCTTCCGGCTCATACTTGATGATCCCCGACAGGCCCGACACATCCAGCAGTGGCAAATCAAGCGGACGCCCGACACCGCGCCTTGTGCCGCCCGACACGATCTCGAAGGGGGCGCGGTCAGCGCGCGCGGCGCGCACGAACTCGATGACCTGGTTTTCGCTTGTTGCCGCGATCATCAGAAGCGCGGCAGATGGGGATGGGGCAATTGCGCGTCATGGACATGGATATGGCCCTGCTCGACACAGGCTGAAAGCGTGGGGAACACCTTGCCGGGATTGAAAAGCCCAGCGCCGTCAAAGGCGCATTTCACCCGATGCTGCTGTTCCAGGTCTTCGGATGTGAACTGGTCGGTCATCAGATCGCGCTTTTCCACGCCGATGCCATGCTCGCCCGACAGCACGCCGCCCACCTTGACGCAGAGGCGTAATATGTCGGCGCCGAATTCCTCCGCCCGCTCGAACTCGCCCGGCTTCATCATGTCGAAGATGATCAAAGGATGCAGGTTGCCGTCGCCGGCATGAAAGACGTTGCAGAAGCCCAGCCCGTGTTTGTGCGACAGCTCCTCCATCTCGGCCAGCACGGCGGGCAAAGTGTGGCGCGGAATGGTGCCGTCCATGCAGATCATGTCGGGGGCCAGCTTGCCCATGGCGGCAAACGCCGCCTTGCGGCCCGACCAGATGCGCATGCGTTGTTTCTCGTCGGTGGCTTCCACGGTGTGGCCGCCGCATTGCGCGACAATCGCGGTGATGCGCGACACGGCATGGGAGACGTCGGCCTCGACCCCATCGGCGTCCATGATCAGGATGCCCTCCGCGCCCTTGGGGTATCCCGGCGCGTTGTAATCCTCGATCGCCTCGGCGGCGCGGCGGTCCATGAACTCCATCGCCGCCGGCACCACCCCATCGGCGATGATGCGGGCGACGCATTGTCCCGCGGCCGGGACGGATGCGAACGACGCCAGCAGGGTTCGCGTCACCGGCGCCTTGCGCAGAATCTTGACCACCACCTCGACCACCATGCCCAAAAGGCCCTCGCTGCCGGTGACCAGGCCCAGCAGATCAAGACCCCCCTGGCTGGCGCACTTGCCGCCCAAAGTGACGATCTCGCCGCCCGGCAGGACCAGCGTCACGCCCAAAAGGTTGTTGGTGGTCAGGCCGTATTTCAGGCAATGCAGTCCGCCGGAATTTTCCGCCACATTACCGCCGATGGTGCAGGCGACCTGGCTGGAGGGATCGGGGGCGTAATAAAAACCCTGCGCCTCGACCGCCTTGGTGATGTTGAGGTTGGTGACGCCAGGCTCGACCACCACGCAGCCATTCTCGTAATCGATCTCGACAATCCGCTTCATGCGCCCCATGCCGATCAGGATGCCGTCCTGGCGCGGCAGGGCGCCGCCCGACAGCGAGGTGCCTGCGCCGCGCGGCACGATGGGAATGCCCTCGCGCGCGGCATATTTCACGATCTCGCTGACCTGGCGGCGGTCGGACGGCAAGACGCAGACCAGCGGCATCTGGTGATAGGCGCTCAGCGCATCGGAATCGAAGGTCGCCAGGCCGGAAGGATCGTCCACCACGCCGTCGGGCACGATGGCCTTCAGCGCCGCCACGATTTCGGCGCGGCGGGCGACAATGGCCTGGTCGGTGGGAGGAAACTGCATCTGCGCCCGAAAGGAATACGGCGCGAGTGTACTTAACCCTGGCGGGCTTTGAACCGCGGATTCTTCTTGTTGATCACGTAAACGCGACCCTTGCGGCGGATGACGCGGCAGTCCTTGTCACGCTTCTTGAGCGAACGGAGGGAGTTGCGAACCTTCATGACACGCCTTTTTTGAGCCCCCCCGGCCGGAGCCGGAGAAAATAAAGCCGGCCAAAAAGGCCGTCACCCGCGAGAGGCGCGGAAACTATGCAACGGGTCCCACCCTGTCAACCCAGCTTTTGCCATCGAAACCCCAGCTTTTCCGCCAAAAAATGCCCAAATCGGTGCTAGGGTTGGGGATGAGCCGCCGGATCAGCCCGTCCCTGAAGCCACGCCTGCCCTTCGGCGCCTTGGCCGCCCTGTGCGGCACCCTGGCGGCGGTGGCCTGCGCCACCACGGCGCCTGCGCCCACCCCGCCCGGCCAGCCCAGCGTCACCATCCCCATGACCCCGGCCCGGCCCAGCTCCGGCGACACCAAATTCGACGCCTTCCTGGTCGGGGCCAGGGCCGAGGCCCTGGCGCAAGGCATCCGCCCCGACGTGTTCGACCGCGCCACGGCCGCAATTGCGCCCATTGCCTCCATCGCCGCCAGCAATCTCAACCAGCCGGAATTCGCCAAGCCGGTCTGGTTCTATCTGGAATCGGCGGTGTCGGCGCGGCGGGTGGCGGACGCGAAGGTGATGCTGGCGCGCCAAGCCGATGTGCTGGCCCGGATCGAGGCGCAGTATGGCGTGCCCAGGGACGTGCTGGTCGCCATCTGGGGCATGGAGACCGACTATGGCGCCGACAGCGGCGGCTTTCCCATCTTCGCGGCGCTGGCGACATTGGCCTATGACGGGCCGCGCATGGATTTCGCCCGGCCGGAATTCTTCGCCGCCCTGCGCCTGTATCAGGAGCGGCAATATCCCCTGGCCGAGATGGTCTCGAGCTGGGCGGGCGCCTTCGGCCAGACCCAGTTCACCCCTACCACCTTTTTCAAATATGCCGCTGATGGCGATGGCGACGGCCAGATCGACCTGTGGCGCTCGGCGCCCGATGCGCTGGCCTCCGCCGCGTCGCTCCTGAAGGCGCAGGGCTGGGTGAGCGGTCAGGGCTGGGGCTATGAAGTAAAACTGCCGCCCGGCTTCGCCTATGAGGAGGCGGACGCCGACACGTTCAAGCCTACGGCAGAGTGGCGCGCGCGCGGGGTGAAGACCGCCGGCGGCGCGCGGCTGACCGGCGACGGCCCGGCCGCGATCTATCTGCCGGCGGGGGCGCGGGGACCGGCCTTCCTGCTGTTGCCCAATTTCAGCGTCATCCTGAAATACAACAATGCCGCCAGCTATGCGCTGGCGGTGGGATTGCTGGCCGACCGCATGGCGGGCGGCGGCGAGGTCCGGCATGCCTGGCCGCGCGACGAGCGGCCCTTGTCGCGCGATGAGCGCCTCAGGCTGCAAACCGAATTGACGGCGCTGGGCTTCGACAGCGGTGCGCCGGACGGGGTGCTGGGGCGCAAGACGCGCGCGGCGCTGCGCGCCTGGCAGAAATCCAAGGGCTTCGCCGCTGACGGCTTCGCCACCGCCGCGCTGCTGGCCATGATCGACAAGGACGTCAGCCGCTAGCGCATCTTCTTGAAGCGCACGCTGCTGGAATCGCTGCGGCCTTCGGCATCGACCACCGTCACCCTGGCCAGGCCTTCGCCCGCCGGACGGTAGAGCGCGGGGGCGAAGCGGTCGAAGCTGCCCAGGGGCTGGCCATTGACCAGCCAGGTCAAGGGCGCGCGGCCGCCATCGGCCTTGAGCTGCATCGCGTCTGTTCCATCGGGCAGCGGCACCACAGCGCCATTGGGCGGAAAGGCGATGGAGGGCGGCGGCAGCTCGGCCACGGCCTGAAGCTGCGGCGCGGCCTGCCGCGTGAAGCTGCGCAAGCTGGGCGGCAGTTCATCGGTGGACCGGACCAGCAGCGCACCCGCCGGGACCGGCGGCGCGGGGCGTTTGTCGGGCGGCAACAGGGCGAACATCTTGAGCAGCACCGGCGCGCCCGCCTCGCGCCCGACATGGCCGGGGCGCGGCGTGCCGTCGGCGCGGCCCACCCACACCGCCACGGTGTAATCATTGGAGAAGCCCACCGCCCAGGCATCGCGAAAACCATAGCTGGTGCCGGTCTTGAAGCCGATGCTGCGGTGTCTGAGAAGGCCCTGGCCCATCGCCCAGCCGTCGGGCAGCGACACGCCATCCAGAATGTCGCGCAGATACCAGGCCGCGACGGGTCCGAACAGGCGGTGCGGCGGCGCGTCCGGCGCGTTCGCCAAGTAGCGCAGGCCCCGCGCGGTGCCGCCTTCGGCGATGCCGGCATAAAGCATGGCGATGTCGGCCAAGGGAATGCCCAGCCCGCCCAAGGCCACCGGCAGGCTGGGGGCGGCGCGGGTGGGAAAGGAAAGATGCGCGCCCGCATTCTGCAGGCTGAGGGTGAAAGCCAGCGGTCCGACCCGGTCCAGCACCATCACGGCGGGAATGTTCAGCGACATTTGCAGCGCGTCGCGCGCCGTCACCGCGCCCTGGAACTGGCCATCGAAATCGCGTGGCGCATAGTCGCCGAAGCTGGTGGCTTCGTCCTGCATCCGGCTGGCTGGATGCAGGATCAGGTCGTCAAAGGCCAGGCCATAGATAAAGGGCTTGAGCGCCGAACCGGGCGAGCGCGCCCGCTGCGCCAGATCCACCTGTCCGGCGCGGCCCCAGTAATTGGTGCCGCCGACATAGGCGATGACATTGCGGCTGCTGTTCTCGACCACCACAATGGCAAGGTCGGAATCATCGTCGGCATAGGCGCGTTCCTGCCTGGCCAGCCGTTCGGCGGCGGACTGGATGGCGGCATCAAGCGTGGTCTGGATCAGCGGACCCTTGGTCTTGAGCACCAGCCGCTGCGCCAGATGCGGCGCGGACAGCGGCATGGGCTGGCGGGCGAAGGGCACGCCTTCCTTCCTGGCGGTCGCGGCGTCGCCCGGCGATATCACGCCCTCCTCCACCATGCGGGCCAGAACCTTGTCGCGGCCCGCCAGCGCGCGCGGGGCATGGCGGTCCGGGCGCTGCTTGGCCGGCGACTGGGGCAGCGCCACCAGCAGCGCGCTTTGCGCCAAATCGAGGGAGGCGGGTTCCTTGCCGAAATAGGACAGCGAGGCGGCGCGCACCCCTTCCAGGTTGCCGCCCATCGGGGCCAGGGTCAGGTAGAGCGAGAGGATCTGGTCCTTGGAATAACGCTCTTCCATCTGGACGGCGCGGATGATCTGGAAGCTCTTGGCGATGACGCCATGGCCGTGCGGTTCAAGAAGCCGGGCGACCTGCATCGTCAGGGTCGAGCCGCCGCTGACAATGTGGCGGTGCTGCGCGAACTGATACGCCGCACGCAGCAGCGCCAGCCCGTCAATGCCGTGATGGGCCGCAAAGCGCTTGTCTTCGTAGGCGGTCAGCAAAGCGAGATAGCGCGGGTTTACCTGGCCGGGCACGGTATGGATGCGCCAGGCCCCATCCTTCGAGAGAAACGCGCGCAAGAGCGTGCCATCCTTCGCCGTCACTTCCGGCGACAGTGTCTGCGCCCGGGTCATGTCGGGGGGATTGGCGCGGTCGGCGGTGGCGGCGGCGGCCAAAAGCCCTGCCGCCGCAAAACCGCCAATGATCCAATTTTTGCCGACTGTCATGGATTGATGTTCAGGCTGCCCATGCTGGTGCGCGCCTTGATGGCAGGAGCGTACATGTCTTCCACGCTGGCGGCAGGCAGCGCGAATTTTCCCACCGACACGGCGCGGGCGATATAGGCGACATGGAAGACCGGCGTCGGCTCCGGCGTCTTGCGGTTGACAGGACGGTAGCGCTCGCCGATGTCGAAGGCGGCGATGAAACGGTCGTCGCGTGCATCCTGGCGGCCGGCATCGGTCAGCCCGCCCAGAAAGGGATAGGCCTTGGCGTCGTCGCCCGCCAGCGGCTGCTCGATCTCGAGTCCCGCAGGCAACAGGTCGATCACCCCCATCTGGTGATAAAGCCCGTTGGGCATCTGGCCGCTGATCTCCACGATCACCCGGTCGTTCTGGCGCAACGATCCCGTATCGGCGGGCGCGCCCGACATGGTCCAGATGCTTTTGCTGATGGTCAGGCCCTCGGCCATCGGCGGCAGCGCCGCATTGGGCGTGCCGCTGACGGCGGTGGAGCGCCACACCCCGGCATCGCCCTTGTTGGTGAGCGTCACGCCGGCGCTGAGCTGCGCCAGGGTCGGCGCCAGCCGCACCGCGCCGTCGCGCGGGCTGGCGGGCGCGCCATTGACCGTGATGTTGAGCGGCAGCCTCGCCCGGCTGAGCGCATAGGCGGCGCGCAGCATCCAGCCTTTTTCCTGGGTGGTGGTGTCCTGGATGCGGCTGTCCAGCGATTTCATCTTGTCCAGAAGCCCCGGCACCAGGTCGGACTTGCCATTTTCCGCCGCCAGCGCCACCGCGCCCGACAAATCGCGCAGCAGTGAGCCGTATACGTCATGCGGATAGCTGGCGGGATCGGCGCGGGCGATCAGGTCGCGGGCCTTGGCAAAGCCGTATTCGGTGCGCGAGCGGTCGCCCACCTGCGCCGCCGCCGCGCCGGTCAGCGCCGCCGCCAGGGCCGACTTCATGCCGCCCACCTTGGTATCGCTGAAATAGCGCAGGTCCGAAACATTGGCCTGGCCGTTATGGGCCAGGACATAAAAGGCATAGGCGCGGGTGAGATCGTCATTGCCGTCGGCGGAGGCGCTGGTCTTCAGCCATGTGGCGGCGCGCTTCAGGGCGTCATTGGCGACGACATAATTCCTGGCCTTGGCCTGATACAGAAAGTCGATGGCATAGACCGACAGGAAACTGTCGGCGTCGCTGCCGGGCCCCCACATGCCGAAATTGCCCGCATAATTCTGCATGTCCAGCACCTGGTCGATGGCGGCCTGGATGCGGTCATGCAGCGCGCGGTCGCGCGGCAGCCCCGCCAGGTCGGCCAGGTCGTTGAACAGCAGCAGCGGCTGGGCGCGGCTGACACTCTGTTCCAGGCAGCCATAGGGATATTTGTCCAGCCATTTGAGCAGGCCCGCGACATTGTTGAAGCCGTGCACCGCCGAGACGCTGAGCGACACGCTGGCGGTCGAGCCCACCAGATCGGCAATCAAAGCGCGGTTGGCGGTAAAGCTGGCGCCCGCTGCCAGCAGCAGCTCCTCCTCGCGGCTGACATCCAGTTGCGCGGCCCGCACTTCAATGGGCCAGCCATGCGAAACATGAAAGCCGCCGGGGCCTTTGACATCCAAAGTGATGCCCGCGATGCCCAGCCCCGCGCCGCGCAGGGTCACCGGCACCAGCACACGTTGTTTCGCGGCCAGGCTTTGGGTCACCACCGTCTGCGCCCCGCCCGCCAGCGACACCGGGCCGTGGGCCGCGATGGTGGCGGTATAGCTGCCCGCCGCGCCTTCGACATTGTCCAGATTCAGCGCCGCCCTGATCTGGTCGCCCGGCGACAGGAAGCGCGGCAGCACCAGGTCGGCCACCACCGGATCGCGCACCACCAGCATGCGGTCGGCATGGCCCAGTTTGTCGGCGCTCCACGCCACCGCCATCAGCCGCAGCGAGCCGTTAAAGTCGGGAATGTCGAGCGTGATGTTGGCCGTGCCATTCGCGCCCAGCCTGACGATGCCGCTGAACAGCGCCACGGTCTTTTGCGGCACCACCGCAAGGCTGCGGCCGCCGAAACTGTCGCCGCCCTGCTCCAGCGCGCCCAGTGCGCCCTTTTCGGCGCGGATCAAGCGGCCATAATCGTCGCGCATCAACACGCCCAGCCGCCGCTTGCCGAAATAATAGGCCACCGGATCGGGCGACTTGAAATCGGTGAGCTGCAGGATGCCTTCATCCACCGCCGCGACGGTGACATAGGCCTCCTCGCGCGCCAGGCCCTTGATCGTCACCGGCAGAGTCACTTTTTGCCGTGGCCGCACCTTGTCTGGGCCGCCAATGGCGACCTGCAGCGTGCGCGGCGCATTGTCGACACCCAGCCAGGCGACGCCGATGCTGCGCACCGGCTCGCGGGCTTTCACATTTGCCAGTGGGCGGTAGTCCGTCACCAGAACATAGGCGCCCGCGCCCCAGTCCGCCGAAACCGGAATATCCACCGTCGCGCCGCTGGCGGGGGCGTCGATCAGGCGGGAAGAGAAGACTTTATCGCCCGCCACCACCACCAGCGCCTTGCCGTTGCCGTCGGGCTTGATGCGCACATGCGCGATTGCGCCCGGCGCATAGTTGGGCTTGTCGGCGGCGACGGGGATGCGGTCGGGCCGGTCGCCCGCGCTGCTGGCGCCCCAGCCGGAATAAAAGCGAAAGGACGAGGCGGCGCCGGATTTCGGGTCGGTGATGGTCAACCGATAGGTGCCGAAGGGAAGCGCCTGTTCCAGCCGCGCCGAGGCGCCGCCGCCGATGCTCATGCCCCCGGATGTGATCAGCCGGTCGCGGGTGGTAGGCTGATATTTCCATTCGCCACCCGTCTGGAACCACTGATAGCTGGTGTCTTCGCGCGCCCAGCTATAGGTCGCGCCGTTCAGGGCGATGCGCTTGCCGCCCGCATCCAGCGCAATCACTTCGAACCCGGCGCGGGCATTTTCCGCCACCTGGCCGCCATCGAACAAAGGACGGATGCCGATGGCGATGTCATGGGTGCGGATGGGAATATCCACCGACTTGTCGGTGGTGCGTCCGCCCGGTTCGTGGATGGAGACACGGATGGCGGCTTTCAAGGGCAGCGTGGTGTCGGCCAGAGCGCCGGTATTGCCGCTGACGGTGGTGATGCCGCGGGCATCGGTGGCGGGCACGCTGAGGTCGACCTTGGTTTCCGCGAAACTGTCATCGACGCGGCCGAACTGCCAGCCATGCCAGGCCGGATAGGGATTTTCGTCGGGCTTGATCGCCGCTTCGCCGTCGCCGCCCAACCCGCTGGCGGGTGCGCCATAGAGGAAGCCCGCCTCGGCGCGGACATGGAAGTCGCCGCCGGGCTTGATCGCCTTGTCCAGCGCCGTCAGGGTCACTTTCAGGCGCTGCGGCACGAAGTCGGCGACATCAAACTGCACCCGGCCCACCGCCGGGGCCTTGGGATCGATGAAGGCCGCGATCTGCCAGCGGCCATGCGGCGCCGACGGCGACAAAGCCAGCGCCCACTGGGCGCTGCCGGCGCTGAGCTTGTCGCCGCTGACGGTGATGCGGCCCACTTCGATGCCGTCCGGGCGCTGCGCCACCAGGGTCAAGGGCGCGGTGATGGCGGCGCCGATACGGTCGCGCAGCATGGCCACGGCCTGGACCGTCTCGCCGGGGCGATAGACGCCGCGCTCGGTATAAAGCCAGGCATCCACCGCGCCGGGACTGGCGCGGCCGCCGACGCCGCGGTCGGTCAGGTCGAAGGCCGAACGGCGCAAATCCAGGAAGCTGAAATCGCCATTGCTGCCATAGGCCATCACCATCACCGGCTCGTCGCCGCCCGTGGCTTTCAGCAGCCCGGCATCGAAATCGGCGCGGCCGTTGGAGTCGGTGGTGACGGTCTGCAGCACGTTGTTGTCGTGCGCCACCAGGGTCAGCTTTACGCCCGCCAGCGGCATGGCGCGGTCATAGGAACGGGCGAAGACAGTCAGGCCGGAACCCCCACCACTTCCTGAAAAAGAGGCGGCATTGGCGCTGGTGAAGCTGGTCAGCGCCATGTCGCTGGCCACCACCCACTGCATGGCAAGCGGGTTGCCATTGTCGGCGTCGCTGTCGCCCTTCTTCTGTGCGGCGTCGCTGGCGATCACCACATAGGCGCCAGGCTTCCTGCCCTTCAAGAGGTCGTGGATGGGGATCAGCGTCACCACGCTGTCATTCTTGACATTGTCGACCGCCATGGTGCCCTGCCACACCAGCGAGCCCTGATTGTCCTGAAGCTGATTGGCGTCCCAGCCATAGAGCGTGGTGTTGTCCACCGTGCCGGTCTCGATCTGCGACAACAGCCGGTCGCCGACCCGGATGATCTTGAGACTCAGCCTGTCGACATTGACGGTGGTGACCGGCACACCCGCCACATTGTCGCGCGGCAGGATGATGCCGCCGGAAAAGCGCACCAGAGAGGGCTTGTCACGCAATTCCACCGGCACGGTTTCTTCGCTGGCCAGTCTGTCGCCGCCCGCCGAGGGCAGGCCGGGTTTGAGCGTGACATTATAGGTCTTGTCGAAAGCCAGGCCCGACAGGCACAGGCGGGTATCGACCACGCGGGCCGCGATGCGCACCACCGGATCGATGGCGAGATAATCCTGGTAATGGGTCTTGCCGCTGGCATCCAGCGAACGGGTAAAGACCAGGCAGGCTTCGGCCTGGGGCTTGGAGACATCTATTTCAAGCCGGCGGAAGGCAAAATCCTTCGCCTCCTGGCTGGATGCGGGCGTCAGGCTGCCGGTGACGGCGCCAAGACCATCCTGCAGCCGGGCGAACAGGCCGCTGGATTGGCCGGGCTTGCCGCCCATCAGCCACACACCTGCCGCCGCCGCCAGCAGCAGGGCGGCGGCGACGCCACCCACAATGAGCAAAAGTCGTTGATTCCTGTTCATGTCCGACCCCGACTCTGGCGGCGCAAGCCTAGGCCAAGCAGGCGCGCGAATCGCGGCGGCACCATGACAAAGCGGTGAGTAGTTTTACGCCGGGCAATCGATGCGGGGTTTTTTTTGACGCTCGCTCCGGCTCTCGCCGACGCTCGCAGCCCCGCCGCGCAAGCGGCATTGCCGGGCCCGTCGCCCGTCCGAATCATAGAGGTCGATGGTCCAGCCGGTCCCGGCCCGGGTCATCAGCAGAAAGCCGAAGCCGCCCACCGACAGCCCGTCCAGCACCCGCACACCGGACCGGCCCTGGAATATCGCACCCCCGAGGTTGCGCGGGGTGACATCGAGATTGTCGCCGCCATTGCCGGCCACGATCTGGGGCGGCACGCTTTTGTTGTAATTGAGGGCTTCAAAAGCGTGGATATGGCCGGAGAGCTGAAGCTGGACATTGGACGGGATCAGCGTGTCGCCCGCCGCCTCTATCAGTGTGAGGTTGCCGCCCACCGGGATGTTCAGCGGGCCGGAGATCGCCGCCCAGACGGGACGGTGATGCACAAACCAGACGGGCTGGGGGATGGCGGCCAGCCCGGCAAGGTCGGCGGTGTAGGCGGGAAGGTCCGCAGTGGTAACGCTGGTGTCCTGGGCGGTGGCGTCATCCATCACCCCCAGCCTGGTATGGCCCAGATCAACGGCATAAAGCGGCAGATGCGCGGCGCAGGGCGCGGCGGCGTCATAGGCCATCGGTCCCAGCAGGCGCAGCCAGCCCGGACCGGCGCGGTCGCAGTCTTCATGGTTGCCGCGCACGATCACCATCGGCGCTGCCGCCAGCAAGGGCGCGGCCGGGGAGAAGAAGTCCGCCTGCCAGGTCGTCCAGTTGTCGCCCCAGGGCGATCCGGCGCAGCCGGCATCACCCGGCGGACAGGGGCCTTCGCGGTAGAGATAATCGCCGACATGGATGATCAGGTCGGGCTTGAGTTCCGCCGCCGCCGCCGCCAGTTGCGGCAAAGGCCATTTCGCCGGATCGTTGCAGGCCTGCAGCGCCGCGCCCTGGATGCGGCAGCCGGTATCGCCCAAGACCAGGATGCGTTGGGGTTCGGCCAGCGGGGCGGGCAACGCCATCGCGTTGATGCTGGCCTGGGTGCCGGGCGCGATGGCGGCGGCGCAGACCAGCGCAAACCTGTCCGATGCCGCCGCGCGCACCGTCATGGGTGTATCGCCGCTCTCGGTGTGCAGGGCGGGACACGTGGTGGCTTCGGTCACCAGCCGCGCCTCATAGCCGGTCGCGGTTGCCTGGACCCAGGCCGCATCGGCAAAGGCGGGGGCGGCAAGCAGCAGCAGCGGCAGGACAAGCTTCATGCCGTGAGCCTAGCCGCTAAAAAAGACGCTTCAAACTCACTTTCCATGTCCGGCCCATGCCCGGCAGCGCCCCCAGCCCGGCATAGGTGTCGGCGTCCGGGGTGAAATAGCGTTCATCGCCCAGATTGTTGACATTGAGGTCGGCCTCCCAGGCGTCCCATTGCACAAAGGCGCTGGCATTCAGTGTCACATAGGACGGGAAGGTGATGGGATCGGGCACGGTCTGGCTTGTGTGGCCGACATAGGTGGCGCCGAAGCTGGTGCCGAAGCTGCCCCAATTCCGGGGATCGCCGGTGAAGGTGACATAGGGGCTGATCACGGCATGGGGCTGCAGCGTGTCCTCATAGTTTCCCCCCTTCCCGGGCAGGGTTGAGAAATCATAGACCATATAGCCGCCGCCAAAGCCGTTCACCGGCGCAATGCCGAAGTCGCGCGCCGGGATATAGGCGAAGCTGTGGTCCGGGCCCTTGATGGTGCTGTGCTGCAGGCTGCCCGCGAAGGTGAGGCTGAGATTGCGGCTTGCGACATAGCGCAGTTCCAGCTCGGCACCGCGCGTCACCGTGCCCACCACGGCGGTAACGCCGCCACCCTGCTCCAGCCTGGTGCGGTTCTGGACGTACCAGTCCAGCGCGCCCTGGAGATGATCGTCCAGGGCGGTGAACTTCACGCCGGCCTCGTTGAGGAAGGAGTTGGACAGCCAGCCGCGATCCGCCAGCAGGCTGGTCGCCACCTGCGCCGCCTGGCCTATCTCGATGGCCGAGGACTTGGCGCTGGTGACATAGGGCACCAGCCCCCCGGGCATGGTGTAGGACAGTGACGCCGAATAGGTGAAGCGCCCGGCATTGCCGCGCCCCGAAGGCGGCTCATAGGCCAGCACACCGCCATCAATGGAGCGCACGTTATAGGCGTCATAACGCCCGCCCAGAGTCGCGTCGAAATTGTTCCACACCGCATCGGTGGTGACGAAGGCGCCGGCGTCATGGGTGTTGGTATGGACATCGTTTTCCCAGCCCAGCCCGATGCTGCCCGGCGGCTCGGTGTTGAAGGGCGAATCGATGATGTCGTTGGCGGCGGGGCCAACGCTGATGTCGCGGCGGTCCAGCGCGATGACGCCGGAATTGAAGCTTTCCTTCCCCACGGCATGGACGGTGCGATAGGACAGCCCCGCCACGGTCTGGGTCTTCACCGCGCCGATGTCGCGCTTGATGTCATAGCGCAGCCGCGCCTCGCCGATCTGGGTGCGGTAGGAGCCGGGAAAACCGTAGGAGACGAAGCGGTCATTGACCAGCGTATCCACGAAAAGCTGCAGGCGCAGCATCTGGCCTTCGCCCGGCGCGATGGCGGCTTCGACAAAGCCGGTATGGGTGGCGGTATCGGAGAAATCCACACCGCGCGCAATATAGACGGTGCGCGGGTCCAGATGGGTGGTGCCGAGGCCGGTATCCAGCCTGTGCGCCGCATCGCTGCAGCCCATACAGGCCAGCGGGCGGAAGGCGGGATCGAAGGTGTAGGGATTGCCGCCCAGGTCGTTGAAGGTGAGATATTTGCCGTTCGACGCATTGACGGAGGTGTCGCGCCCGGTGATGTAGGTGCCGGTGTCTATCAGATCCTGCGTCAGCCGGTTCCAGCCCGGCGTCTGCACCTGGCCGCCGGCATGGTAGAACATATAGTCGGCGGCGAAACTCCAGTCGCGCCAGTCCAATGTGCCCGACACTTCCAGCAACTGGTGGCTGGGATGCAGGCCCCGATAAAAGCTGAAACTGTCATCGATCTCGCCATAGGCATGGACGCCGCCCGCCGCCTCGCCGAGATCGAGCGGGGCCGAAAGCTGCGCCGAGGCGTTGCGTTTGGAATAGCTGCCATAGCTGAGGGTGACTTCGCCGCCCAACGCGTCGGACGCGCCCGCCGTCTTGGGCAGGAAATTGACCAGCCCGCCCACCTTGCCCGCGCCATAGATGGGCGATGGCGGGCCCCGCAAAATCTCGATCCCCGCCGCGTCGGACAAAGGCGTGGAATAGGTGCCGCGGTTCTCGGCCCGCTTGAAGCCGCGGAAATAGTTTTCCGCCAGGGTGCCGCGCAGGCTGACCGCGCCGTCGACGCCGTAATAGCTGGCGGTATAGGCGCTGGGGGTGATGGCGGTGAGGTCGTCGACGCCCGTCACGCCATAGCGCGCCAGGGTGGTGTCGCTGACCAGGGTGACGCTGCGCGGGGTCTGGAGCAACGGCTTATCCAGACCGAAGGCCACCTGGCTGGCGCCGCTCTCCAGCAGATGCACGACATCGCCGGTGACGGTGACGGATTCCACATCCTGTGCGCAGGCCGGCGCCGCCCACAGGGCGGCAATCAGGATGAGACCCCATTTCATGGAACCTACATAAGGCGCAGCCAAAAAATGTCACGTAACATTTTACTGCCAAAGACCCGGCGGGCGCCAAAAACGTCTATAATAAATTGATATTGCTGGGTTTTATTTCCAGGCGATGCAAAAATCCGCCGCCGGAGCCAGCATTGCACCGCTGAGTTGCAGGGCCCGCAGCGCCCCCTGGTGCAGCCCGATTTCATAGGCGGCGCAGGCATCCTGGGCGATGAAGACGTGGAAGTCGCGCTCGAAGGCGTCCCAGGCCGAGGACGCCACGCAACATTCGGTGGTCAGCCCCGCCAGCACCAGCGTGTCGATGCCGGCAGCCTGCAGCGCGGTGTCGAGGCCGGTGCCGTGAAAGGCGCTGAACAGCGTCTTGGTGACGATACGCTCGCCCGGACGCGGCCGTGGCCCGGTGAATTCCGCGCCGGGCGTGCCTTCGACGCACAAAAGCGGTTGGCCCTCATGGCGGGCCCTGGCTTGGCGGGTCACGGCCGTGTCCGCGCCGGGCTGCGTGATCAGACGGACAAAGACCACCGCCACGCCGGCGGCGCGGGCGGCTTGGGTGAGCGTGACGGCCCTGGCCAGCGCCGCCTGGGCCGGGCCGATATCGGCGCCGCGCCGGGCCATGGCGCCTTCGGGCGCGCCAAAATCCACCTGGCCGTCGATCAGCAGCAGGGCGGTGCGCGCGGGCGCCACCCAGTCCGGTTTCAGCAAGGGATCGCGGTCAGCCAAGTGCCTTCCTCAGCAGGGGCAATATCTCGCGGCCGATCACGCGCAGGCCCCGGGCATAGTCGTCGCAGATGAACATCAGCCCATCGATATCGCAATCGCGGATGAAGCTTTCGATGCGGGCGGCGCAGGTGGCGGGCGAGCCCACCACCGCCTGGGTCATGAAGGCGTCTTTGGCGCGTTCGGTCATGGCGTTGCCGGCCCCTCCCGTGCCGGAAAGCCCATAGCTTTCCAGCATGCCGCGCACTGCGCCCTCGTCCAGCCCGTCGCGGTATTTCTGCGCCCGGCTTTCGGCCCCGGCATCGGTGGGCGCGGTGATGACCGTCATCATGCAATAGGTCTTGATGGTCTTGCCCATCTGCCGCGCCAGATCCTTGGCGCGGTGGGAGGCGGCGCGGGTTTCGGCTTGCGTCGCGCCGCCGATGAAGCAGCCGTCGCATTCGCGGACCGAAAAATCGAAGCCGCGCGCCGACATGCCGGCGCAGATCAGGAAGGGCGGATGCAGCGGCTTGGGCTGCGACACGCAATCGCGGAAGTGGAAATATTTTCCGTCAAAACTGACGCGTTCCTCGGTCCATAGCCGCTTGACGATCCCGGTCCATTCCCGGGTCAGGTCGTAGCGCGCGTCATGCGACAGGGCTTCGTCCCAGGCACCCATCTGCTCGAACTCGCCCCGGAAGGCCCCGGCCACAATGTTGAGCCCGGCGCGCCCGCCCGAAACATGATCCAAAGTGGCGATCATCTTGGCCGCCACCGCCGGATTGTGCAGGATGGCGTGCAGGGTCGCCCAGACTTTCACCCGCTTCGTCAGCGCGGCGATCCCCGCCAGCATGGTGACGGCTTCCAGCGAGGTGCCCCAATGGTCGGTGGCGCCGCCAAAGCCGCGCCACTTGCCCATCGCCATGACGAAATCAAAGCCTTCTTCCTCGGCGATCAGGGCAGCGTCGCGGTTCTGCTGCCAGCCGCCGTCCAAGGACGGGGTGGCGGTCGAGACGATCCAGCCGCCGTTCGCGATGGGCAGGAAGACGCCATATTCTTTGAGAGCCCTCATGTCGCGAACGTTATTTTCTGGCGAACGCGCTGGCGCGCTTTTCGTTGGGGCGCGATGGGCAGGAAGACGCCAAACTCCATCATGCGGGCGCTTTGTGCGGCGGCCGCATCAGCGCCGCAGCCGCCAGCACCACCGCCACCAGCGCGGAAAGGCCCAGAAAAAAGGGCGTGAAGGCGCCCAGCCGGTCGCGCGACAGTCCCGCCAGGAAGGGCGCCACCGCGCCCACGCTGGAGATCAGGTTGACGGTGGAAAACAGCTCCAGATAGGGGCGGCGTCCGAAATAATTCAGCAGCAGGATGGAGGATGCAAAGAAGGTCAGGCCATAGCCGACACCGATGCCCGCAGCATAGACCAGCATCATGGGCAGGCTGCGCGCCTGTGACAGCGCCACCAGCCCGATGATGAGACAGGCCAGCGACGCCAGCAGCAGCAGCCGCGCATTGACGAAGCGCGTCAACAGGCCGCCCGCCAGCCGGGCGGCGGCATTCAGCACCCCGCTGATGCCGATCATGGCGCCCGCCAGCATGGCGGTGACGCCCTGCTGGATGAGGTGCGCCACCGACACCGAGTTGGCGGTGATGCCGCAGAACAGGAAGGCGCTGTAGGCGGCGGCCAGCACCCAGAACTGCACCGTCTTCATCGCCGCGCGGGCGGTCCAGCTTTCGGGGGAGATGTCGGGATCGGCTTCCGCCGCGGCGCTGACATCCGTGCGGGCGTCCACCAGCAGCGCGGCCAACACACCCGCCGCCACCACCAGCGCGCCGACCAGGATCCAGTAGCTGCGCCACTCGCCGGTGACGCCGATCACCGCGAAATAGAACAGCGGGCCGAAGATGGCGCCCAGCCCGCCGATGGTGAAATACAGGCCGATGGCAAAGGCGGGGCGCGGGAACAGTCGCGCCAGCAGGTAAGTGCCGGGGACGGTGTCGAGCAAGGTGAAGCCCAGCCCGGCCAGCGACGCGCCGATGAAATAGAGCGCCAGGCCGTGCGCCCGCGCCAGACAGAGATAGGCGCACCCCATCACCGCGCTGCCGATCAAGAGATTGGCCCGCACCCCCAACCGGCGGATCAGGGCGGCCGGCACGGTGGCGGTGACGCCGCAGAACACCGCCAGCAGGGTGAAGCCCAGCCCGGCTTGCGTCCAGCTCCAGCCCAGTTCGGCCACCATGGCGGGCAGCACCAGACCAAGACTGTCGAAGGTGGCGGCGGTGATGATGAAGAACAGCGCGCTCATCAGACCGAGCGTCAGCCAAGCGCGATTCATCGGCCTTCCAGACTTCGTTTCATCTCGGCGGGAAAATCGCCCAGCACCGTCAGCATGGCGGCGCGCGCCTTGTCGGGGTTTCGTCCCGCAATGGCCTCGGCCAAGGCGCGGTGTTCGTTCAGCGCCGCCAGCCCGTCCTGGGGGTCCGCGATCACCGGCTCCTTCCTGGCATAGAGCCAATAGCGCGCGGTCTGGTGGTGCAGGGTCACCACCATCTTGGCCAGGGTGCGATTGTGGCTGGCCGAAGCGACGGCGACATGAAAGGCCTCGTCCATCGCCGCCAGGGCCGCGGCGTCGTTTTCCGCCACCGCCTGTTCCCCGTCGGCCAAGGTGGCGCGGATGCCCGCGATCTCCGCCTCGCTGGCATGCTGGGCCGCCAGCCCGGCGCAATGCAGCTCGATGAGGCAGCGCGCCTCGAAGGCCTCGCGCGCGCCGATCATGTCCAGCGGCGCCACGCTGGTGCCGACCCGGGCGCGGCGCATCACCAGGCCTTCCAGCGCCAGCCGGGCCAGCGCCTCGCGGATGCCGGCCAGGCCGCCGCCATAGCGGCGGGCCAGGTTGTTCTCATCCAGCTGTTCGCCCGGCTCCAGCCGGCCGATGATGATGTCCACCAGGATGCGCTGGTACAGCCGCGACTTCAAAAGCCGCGGCGACCATTCATCCAGCCGCATGGCCACGTCATCCATGGTCCCGCCTTCCCGCAGGAACAATGGTTCCGCGCCCACCCTGTTGGCAAGTCGGATTTGGGCCGGGCCGGGGCTGGAAGAAATTGATTTCAAAGACATGCCGGCGCAAGCCGCGCCCTGACCCGCGCGCTGCGCGACCGCCGCCACGACCGCACGCTCGACCGGGCGCGGGGGCAGGCCCTCCTGCCCTTCGCCTTGGCTCAGTTGGGCAGCGCGAAGGCCACCAGCTGGTCGGACAGTCGCGGCGTCAGAATGCCGTTGCCGCCGGCGGCGAACACCACATACTGCCTGCCCTTGTAGGTATAGACGGCGGGCTGGGCCACGGCGGGCGCATCCACGATCGCTTTCCACAGCACCTTGCCGGTCTTCAGGTCGACGGCGCGGACACGGCTGTCCATCGAGGCGCCAATAAACACCAGGCCCGTCTTGGTGATGACCGGCGCGCCGATGGTGACCGACCCCCAGCTGTCGGGCATGTAGAAGCCCCATTTCTGGACGGCGCCGAATGGCTTTTCCCAGTTCACCTTGCCGCTGTTCATGTCATAGCTGAGCAAGGTGCCATAAGGCGGCGCCCAGCAGGGCATCCCCCAGATGTTGAGGAAGTTCTGCAGCCTGAAGCCATAGGCCGAGCCGGCCTGGGCGGCATAGCCGTTCTGGCCACGCAGCGCACTGCCATATTTCCTGTCGGCTTCGGCGCGGGGAATGAGGGTATAGACCTGCGGCACCCGATTGCTGTTGACCACATAGGTGTTGGTGGTGGGATCCAGCGCACCGCCGCCCCATTCCACGCCGCCCGTAGTGGCCGGCCAGGCGATCGAGCCCTTGAGCGAGGGTGGCGTGAAGCGGCCCTCGTCACGCAGTTGCGCCTTCCAGCGGCTGCACTCCCCGAAGCTGGCGATATCGGCCAGCAGCGAGACCGGCGGGGTGGTGTCGGGGATGGTCGGACGCGGCACCGCCACATAGGGCTGGGTGGGCGCGGCATGTTCACCCGGAACGTCGGAGGCCGGAACCTTGCGCTCCTCGATCGGGTAGACCGGCTCGCCGGTGTTGCGGTTCAGAACAAACAGGAAGCCCATCTTGGTCGCCTGGATCAACGCCGGGATGGTCTGGCCGCCCTTCTTGATGTCCAGCAGCGTCGGCGCGGAGTTGAGGTCGAGGTCCCAGATATCGTGATGCACCAGCTGGCGCGACCACACGACTTCACCAGTCTCGGCCTTGACCGCGACGGTGGCGGTAACCAGCGGCATCTCCGTCAGACGGTCACCGCCATAATAGTTCGGGCTGGGCGAGGAGACCGGCAGGAAGGCGAGACCGGTTTCGGGATCGACCGAGATGCCGGCCCAGACATTGGCGGTGCCGGTCTGGTTCAGCATCGCCTTGGGGATCGGATTGAAGGTCCATTTTAGGGCGCCGGTACGGGCATCGATGCCATAGACGGTGCCGGGATTGTCGGTCTTGTAGACCCAGTCATTGCCCGCCCAGCCCAGAATCAGTGTGTCCTTGTAGACAGCCGGAGGCTGGATCAGGCCGATTTTCCATTTGTGGTTGGTGCGGTCGAAGTCGTCGACATTGACCACGCCGCCTTTGCCAAAGCCGGGGCAGCTCTTGCCGGTATCGGCGTCCATCGCATCCAGTTCGCCGTCCATGGTGCCCAGATAGATGATCTTCTGGCAGGGCTGGCCGGCCACCGGCATGGAGGCCTGCCAATAGGCAACACCGCGATTCTTGTAGCCCTGGTTTTCCGGCTCGGTGTTGCCGGACGCGGCATAGACCCACTTGACCTTGCCGGTGTCGGGTTCCACCGCATAGACGCGGTATTTGGGGGTGCCGACATAGACGGTGTTGTTCACGAACAGGGGCGTCGCACCCCAGGTCGTGGCGTGGGCGCCCGAGTTGACATCGCCGGTATGCATCGACCAGGCGCGCTTGAGGTTCTTGACATTGTCGGGGGTGATCTGGGTGCCGGTGGAATATTTCTGCGCCTGCTGGTTGCCGCCAAAGGCGTCCCACACCTGGTTGTCGGTGGCGGCGGCCATCTGGGCGATGGCGCCCGGGGCGGCAAGAAGCGCGAAGGCGGCGGCCGCGGCGGCGGTAAAGCCCAGCGCGGCAAACATGATGTTCCTAGACTTCATCTTCGACCTCGTCCGTCTCAATGCTGCGGTCGGCAGCATCGCCAATCACGTTCATCAACCAGCCGATCAGGGCCAGCGCCTGCGCCACCATGATCACCGGGCTTTCCAGGAAATAGCCCGCCACCGACGAGCCGATGATGTCCAGAAGGATGGAGACGACCAGGAAGCCCTGCAGCAATGCGCCGCGATTGGGCTTGGTCGCCAGCACCAGGGCGGTGAGGAACATCAAGGCGGCGCCGATGGCGACCAGCACGACGCCGCCGGTACCGATCAGGCCCGTTTCGGGCGTGACATAGTCATAGATGCAGATGGCGCCCGTGACGACCGATCCCAGAAGGATCAGCCACGCACCGCGCGTGGAATGTGGTTGCTTCAACGTCCCCTCCCCTTAACTGCAGAATTTGCGCGATCCTGGTGTCCGGATTCGGAAAATCCGCAACAGTCCGATATCAAGTCGCAGGCGAACTTCGAAACCACGACACTAGCGAGGCTTGCGCCGCCACGCAAAACGCCAAGGCCTTCGCACAAGCAGCAAAAGCGCTGTCGCCTTGTGGAAATATCAGGGCGTTGTTACGCCACGGTCCTTCACCGTCAGTGCAGCACGACTTTCTGGACGCGCCAGTTGCCCGACTCCGCCAGCCACAGGGTGCCGGGGGTGCGGCAGTCGATACCGGTGACACTGCCGAATGCCTTCAACGGCTTGCCGGCATGGCCAAACCGTCCCAGCACGGTTCCGTCCAGCGCCAGCTTGGTGATCTCGCCGCCATGATCGAAGTCGCTGGCCGAGTTGGAATTGGAGCTGTAAAGGACCGGATGCGGGCCCGGCGTGATGCACAGGGCTTCGGGCTCGCCGATGCCGGTGATCGACCGCTTGTAGACGCCGTCATTGTCGAACACCTGGATGCGGCCATTGCCGTGATCGGCGACATAGACATTGCCGTCGGCATCGACCTGCACCGAATGGGGCGTCTTGAACTGGCCCTCGCCCGTACCGCGCGCGCCCCAGCTTTTGACAAACACGCCGTCCTTTGTGAACTTGGCGATGCGGGCATTGCCCAGGCCGTCGGCCACGAAGATGTTGCCGTCACGGTCGAAGGCGACATCGGTGGGGCCTTCAAACAGATCGCTGGTCATGCCCGAGCCTTCGGGGGCGTCCTTGGCCTGGCGGCCCTTGTTGGGAAGCGCCGGCACATCCACCGATTCCGGCTTCCTGCCCAGCAGCAGGGCGACACGGCCATCGGGGGAGAACTTCATCACCATGGAGGAATAGCGGTCCACCGCCCAGATATTGTCCCGGGCGTCGATGCGCAGGCCCTGGGCCGCCAGGAAGCCGTAAACCTGCTTGCCGATCTGGCGGATGAATTTGCCGTCGGGGCCGAACTCGTACAGTGACGAACCGCCATGGGCGAAGGCGCGGCTGCCGCCCAGGGAGATGGTGGGTTCACCGTTGCGGGTGAAGACGAAGACGTGGCCCTTGGAATTGGTGGCCACGCCCATCGCCTTGCCCATGAAGGTGTCGTGCGGCAGGACCAGGGGGGCGGCGCCGTCATAGGAGATGTCCTGGGCGGAGGCGGGCAGCAGCAGCGCGGCTGCGGCCAGGAACAGGGTTGCGAGACGTTTCATGTTATCGCCTTGCCTTGTTGCGGGCCGGCGTCAATCGCACCGGGTCGGGCTGGGCCACGAATTTCTGCATCCGCCAGGATTCGATTTCGCCCACGATCAGCGTATCGGGATTGCGGCAATCCATCATGTGCACCACCTGAAAGCCCGGCGCCAGCTTGCCGGCATGGCCGAACTTGCCCAGCACGGTGCCGTCCAGCTCCATCTTGTAGATCTGGCCGGTCCGGTCCCAGGAGCCTTGCGGGTTGCCGTTGGGATTGGAATTGGAGGCGAAGAGATACTGGTGCGGCCCCTGAGAGATGCAGGCCGACCAGGCGGTACCGACATTGGTGTAGGCCGTCTTCCATTTCAGGTTGTTGTCCAGCACGACATAGCGCTTGTTGCCGCGGTCGGCGACATAGACATTACCCTGGCGGTCGACCTGGATACTGTGCGGCAGGTTGTACTCATTCTCGCCATCGCCGGCCTTCTCGCTGCCATTCTGCGCGAGATAGCGGCCATCGGGGTCATACTTGACGACGCGGTTGTTGCAGTAGCCGTCGGACACGAAGATGTTGCCCTGCATGTCCCAGGCGACATCGGTGGGACGGCAGAAGGTGTATTTGCCGTCCGGCGGATTGGGACCGTGCGGCGTCGCCACCGGGCCTTCCGCAGCCACGGGGCGGTGGCCCAGGATCATCAGAACCCGCGTGCCGGAAGGGTCGAACTTGGTGATGACATTGGTGCCCTCGTCCACCGTCCAGATATTGTCCTGGCGGTCGACGCGCACCGAATGGGCGAACAGAAAGCCGTAATAGCCCTTGCCGATTTCCTTGACGAAGTTGCCCTTCTGGTCGAATTCCCACAGCCGGGTCTGGGGGCCGCGGAAAAACGCAAAGGCGTGGCCCTTGGAATTGGTGGCGACGCCCTGCATCTCGCCCAGAGTGTCGCCGGCGGGGACCTTGAAGAAGCCCGGCACTGCCTTGTAGGGCAGGTCGGGCGCGGTGTTGGCCGCGATGGCGGCGGATTGGGCAAAGACGGGCGCGCCCGTCAGGACGCAGGAGAGGAAAAGGGCGCTTGCCAGGAATGTTTTCACGGTATTTGAAATTTGAGCCTCCCATCGGACCCGGCCACTCTGATGGGGCCTAGGTTGCCCATTTGAGTGTATAGGCCAGCCGCCCAAGAGCAAGCCTTCCGCCGCACAGTTGGTGGGTGCACCTAGATATATAGTGGGAGGCGTCCTTCCGGCCTGGTGCAGGCCCCTGGCCGGGCAAGGCCTGACGCGCGACCACCCCCGGGGCGCCGAGCATGAAGCGGCGGCGGCGATTTGACCGCGCGCGGGCCTATTTTTTCAGGGGCGGGGTTCCTTCATGCGCGACCAGCAGGTCGTGCATGTCGTCGGCATGTTCCTCTTCCACCGTGAGGATGCCCTCGATCATCACGCGGGTGCCCGGATCGTCATCGCCGAAATAGCGCACCAGTTCGCGATAATGGTCGATGGCAATGCGCTCGGCGATGAGGTTTTCCTTGATCATCTCCACCAGATTGCCGCCGATGGCATATTGTGCCGCCGAGCGGGTGAGCAGGTCCCGCGGATTGAAGTCGGGATTGCCGCCCAGCTGGTTGATGCGTTCGGCCACGGTCTGGACGTGTTCCCATTCCTCTTTGGCATGTTGGGCGAACTCCGCCTTGGCGCCCTGGCTCGAGATGCCATGGGCGGCGATGGCGTTCTGGGTGTAGCGCAGGGTGCAGACGATCTCGGTCGCCAGTACGTCCTGCAGGATCTGGATGGTCTTCTTGACGTCGCCGATATAGTTGGAGCCGATGGCGCCGCCTTCCAGATGCTTGCGGGCGCGTTCGCGCAAGGTCTTGACGTCGGACAGGAAGGGTTTCTCGGTCTGTGCGGTCATGAAAAGTCTCCTTTAAATCACCAGAAAATCAATAGCGGCGCGACCAGCTGAAATGCAGCTTGTCGTCTTCCCAGCGCGCCGATATGGCGGCGGCGACGCTGACAATGGCGCCGAACAGCAGCGCCAGCGCGGTCCACAGCCCGGCATAGCCGGCGCCCTTCTTGGCGGCGTCCAGGTCCTGGCGCAGGCGGGATTCGACATAGCTCACCCGGTCGGTGGCCTCGGCATGGCTGAAGCCCGCATCCATCACCACCAGCCGCGCCAGGTCGGCGCGGTTCTCGCCATGGTCAGCGCCGGGATGCATGTCTGCGGCCAGAACGCGGGCGGCTTCCAGCGTGTCATGGTTGAGATCCTCGCCATGCGCCAGGGCGTGGTCGCTCATGGGGCGCAGCAGGATGTCGGCCCAATAGCCCGTCATGGAGGATTCGGCGCGCGGATTGTCGCCATGGATGTTGTGTCCGCCGGCCGCGACCAGGGCAAGCAGGACCAAGCCGGCCACCACGGCGATGGCCCAGCCGACCAGCCCGTGCAGGCCGGCGCGGAATTCTTCCTCTTTGCTGGTTTCGGCCGCCGGGCCGATCAGCCGCCCGATGACATGCCCACCGGCGGCAAAGCCAAAGGCCTGGGACGCCAGCACCCAGACCGCGCCCAAGGTCAGGAAGGCGCCGGTGCCGGACACCAGGACCAGTCCCACGCCAAAGCCCAGGGTGATAAGCAACAAACTGGTCGCGGCGGCGACGGCGGCGCCCGCGATCACGGCACTCCAGTCAAAGCGGCGGGGGGGGCCGTCCTCGACGATGGTGGCGCTGTCTTCGGAAAGAACGGTGGTCGTCATGGGGCGCCCCTATGTGCCTGGGTTACCGCAATAACGGGCCTGCGGGGCGAAGGTTCCGGGCCAAGGAACCTGCTGCCGCACGGGCGCGTTAGCTGCCGGAAGAACATAGAAAGAAGGCTCTCCCATGCGCTCCGGCTGTCTGTGGCTTCTTGGCGTTCCCATCCCGCTCATCCTGCTGCTTTGGCTGATCACGGGCCATGCTTGAACGGGCCCGCCGCGCGCAAAGCGGGGTGGCCCGATATGCGCGCCCAAGCGCGCTCGGCTGAGGTGAGCTGTGCTGGTTTTGATATTGGGCTATGGCGCTGCGGCGCTTTCCATGCGGTTCACCACCACCAGGAAGACGCGCATCGCCGCGATGCCCGGCACCGACGCGCGAGCAAGGGGGAGGTGGTTTCAGCGTGCGAGGCGCGTGCGAACCGGCCAAGCCGACCGAACACTTGAGCAGCCGAGCACAAAGCTGAAACCGGAGGGGGTTGGAAATTACTTCTTGGTCCAGCCGCCGCCCAGGGGCTTGATATATTCGCCGGGCGGCGTCTTGGCGATCAGCTGCGCGCCCGTCGCCTGGCCGGCGGCGTCGCGGGTGGTGCCGGACTTGGCCGCGGTCTGGGCATAGATATTGGCGCGGCCATTGTTGATCTCGTTGACGGCGGCATTCAGCGCCGCGTCGCTGGAACCGGAGACAAAGCCCAGATAGCCATCGGCCTGTTCGCCCACCGTGCCTGCCGCCTTGGCGGCGTCGACGGCCACCTTGTCGCTGGCCAGATCGGCGAAAGCGGGCGTCGCCAGCAGCAGCGCGGCGGCGAGAAGGGTGCGCAAGCGGGTCATCGGTTTTTTCCTTCGCATTAGAACAGGTCGGGATTCTGGGCGATGGCGCTCTGGACTTCCCGGTCCAGCTTCACCCGGACGTCGGCGTCCAGCTTCGCATAGATATTGATCGGAGCGACCTCCACCCGGATGGTCGGGGTGCAGGCGGCGAGCGCCCACATGGCAAGTCCTGCGAAAACCAGTCGGCTCATTGCTTGTCCCCCTCGGGTGCGAGGCTTTTTGACCACGCTTGGGCATAGGACTTCAAGAGTTCGTCAAAATTAAGGGAGGTATCCAGGGTCAGGTCAATGGGCGTGCTGCTGGGCAGCAGGATGGGCTTGTAGAGCGCGGTACCGTTGAGGATGTCGGCCAGGGCCACTTCCGCCACCTGGGGTTTTGGCGGATCGCTCTTGCCTTTGAGGTGGAACACCGTCTGCAGGCGGCCGCCCGCGACGCTTTTCAGGTCGGCGGTCATCGTCTCGAAGGCCAGGTTTTCCAGCGCCTGATAGGCGAAACCCTGCACCGCATTGGTGGAGATGGCGGCGGTGCCCTGGGCCCAGACCGACCGGCTGATGGAGAGGCGGCCGGGATGGTCGGCGGCGATATGGCCGTCATGGATGTGAAAACCGTCGGCCGTCACGGTGAAGGGAATGGCGCCGGAAATGGTGCCCTCGGTCTTGATCTTGTCAGCCAGGTTGGAGGCGCCGATCAGCGATTGCAGCGCCACGCCGGAAAACCAGATGGTGCCTTGCATGTTGCGCGGCTCGGACAAAGGAATGGTGACGCCCTCCAGCGCCACCTGGCCCTGGGCGAAGGCCATGTCGGCGCTGGCGACGCGAAGCGCGCCGTCGCCCAGGGCAAAGCGCACCGCGATGCTGGCGATGGGAATGGTCCAGTCGATGCGGTCTATGGCGATGGCCTGGTTCGGAGCGGTGACGGGCGGCAATAGCGAGGTGAAGACAATATCGGTCTTGACCGCGTGCGCCTTGCCCAGAGGTGTCATGAAATCCAGGCTGTCGATGGTAAGACGGCCCTTGCTGGTCATGCCGGACTTTGACCAGCCGACATCGCCCTCGAACCGCGCCACGCCCTCGGCCCGGCGCAGTGCCGCCAGCAGGTGGGACAGATTCTCCGGCTGCAGCTTGCCCGGCGCGAAGGCCAGGCGACTGGCGCTGAGATGGGCGCTGCCTGCGCCGCTGGCCATGTTGTGGGTGAAGCTGGTCTCGCCGATCAGGTTGTCCTGGGCGTCGCGCAGCTTGAGCGAGCCCCGCCACATGTCGCCCGCCAGGGTGATGGCGCCTGTCCCCAGCAAGGGCTGGTAGCGCGCGGGCGCCGCGGCGTCGCTCAGCCGCGCGCCGCTGACGGCGATGCGCCCGCCCATCGCGCCGGTTCCGGCGGAAAAATCCAGCAGCGCCGCGCCCTGGGTCAACTCGGCATGCGGCAGCGGCAGGCTGGCGGCGGCGGCGCGGGCGGCGGCATGGAAAGTCCAGCCGCCGGCCCCGGCAATCAGCAGCGGCTTGCCATTTGCCGGACACAGCTCGCCGCGGGCGGCGCGCGCCAGGGGCGTGAATTGCGCCGCCGAAAAATGCGCGCAGGCGGTGGGCGTGAAGACCAATCGGGAGTCGCGCCAGGCGACGGGGCCTTTGGCGTTCAGCACCGCGCCGCGCAGCATGGCGTAATCAAAGCGCGCCGCCAGCGCCGCATCGGCGGCGACACCCGTGTCATTCCAGGTGACGCCATTCAGTTGCATTGTGGCGGCGGGCAGGCCCTTGCCCGACAGGCTGACGCTCCAGGCCTGGGGCGCGGTGCTGGTGGCGCGCAGGACCGCGCCCGCCGCGCCCGTCAGCAGCAGCGGCTGGGTGAGCGTGACGCTGCCCTGCCCGTTGCGGCGCTGGGCATGCAGCGCAAAAGCGAGGTTCAGGCGGCCAAGATTCGCGGCCACAGCGCGGGCCAGCGAAGTATCGTGAGCGCGCAGACTGCTGGCCAGTTTCGGGTCCAGCCTGGCGCTGGCGGTGCCGCTGACATCCGCGCGGGCGTTCAAACCACCGGCCCAATCGGCAGCGGCGTTGCCAAACGTGACGTCCAACTTGGGTGCGGACAGCGTCTGTCCCGCCGTCAGCGATGAGGCGGTGGCGGTGAGATGCGCCGCGGCGGCGGCGAGGTTCTTTTGCGTCAGGCGCACCCCGCTGGCGTCAAGATCGGCTTTCAGCGCCTGGACCTGAACCGCCGGATGGCGCACATCGCCGTCGAAATGGGCGCGCAACCGGCCATCCGCGAAATCCAGCGTCGCGGCGCGCAGGCCAACAGTCGCGTCGCGCCAGGCGATGGCGGCGGGGGCGGCGCGCAGGCTTGCGGAGACCGGCAGATTCTTCACCAGCTTGAGGTCGCCATCGATCTCAACCGCCCCCGCCGGGGTCGCCAGCAGCGCGCGCAGGCCGGTCAGCGATACCGCCAGATCGTCCGCGACGAAGCGCGAGCGGCCCTGCCCAAGCGAGTCGATCCAGCCCTGCAGCGCGGGCAGGGTGATGCGGCCCTGGGAATCGATACGGGCGCGGATCACCGGATCAACCAGCCGCACTTCCACCACGCGCGGCAGCCAGCTCAACGGATCGAAATGCAGCTCGATGCGGCGGGCGGCGACCTCCGGCGCGTTCGCCGGTCCCAGCGCGAAGCGGCCCGAGATGCCCGACAGGCCCACATCGCCGATCGTCACCGATGAGGTCACGCCATGGCTGGCGAAGTAGCGCCGCGCAGCCTCGGCCGCCAGCCAGGCGCGGCCCAGCCACAGCGCCAGCAGGAGCGCCGCGATCACACCCGCGATCGCACCTGCGGTAATGACAAGGCGCCGCCGGTTCAAAAGCCTTGCTCCAGATTTTCCCCTGCAAACTAACGGGATAAATCAGGCGCGGATATGGCGCCCTGTCCGAAATTCGTCAGGCCGATAAATGCGCACCGCCGTCTCGCCCAGGAAATATGGTCGTGATCGCCGCCCGCCATCGGGCGAGTTCTGGCACGGTGCCCGGCCCGAACAAATATCGCGGTGTCAGCGGTCCAGATGAAATTCGATCGACACGACGGCGTCCAGGCTGCGGGTGGGATAGTCGGCGGGCAGCGCCGGCAGCGGCTGGGCGCGCTGGATCAGCGCCAGCGCCTCATCGTCCAGCACCGGGCGGCCCGAGCTGCGGGCAATTTCCGCACTCAGCACCTTGCCGCTGGCGTCCATCACGAAATGCAGCATCACCACGCCTTCGATGCGGGCCTGGCGGGCGGCGCGGGGATACCGCTTGAAGCGGTCGAGTTGGGCAAGCAGCAGACCCAGGAAGCTGTCGCGCCCTTCACCGGGGCCGGCCATTGGAGGCGCGGCGGGCGGCGCGGCGGCAACCGGGGGTGCCGGGGCGGCGACCCTCACCTCCGGCGGCTGCACGATGAGCGGGCTGGGGGCCACCAGCCTGAGCGGCGGCGCCAGGCCTTTGCTGGGGCTGGGCTTGTCCAGACCGATGGAGACCGTCAACTCCTGCGTCGCGCGCGGCCTGGCGACATGCACCGCCGTCAGCAGCCCTGCCAGCATCGCGGCATGAAAGGCAATCGTCAGCGCGATGCTGGCCAGCTTGGCCTTGTCCAGGCCCCTGTGCCGGGGGCGCAGCAACGGGGCAGGGTGGAAGGTGGCGGGCGGACAGGAGATCGTCATGCGGCATCTTCCGCGCTGATATCCTCGGTCAGCATGGTCATGGGCACACGGCGCTTGCGCTTCTTGGCCCACATGATGAGGCCGGTGACCACGAACAGCGACGGCACCAGCCCCGACAGGAAGACCAGGAATTTCCACACCGCGCCCAAGCCGCTGCCCTGATGCAGCGGGCGCTGCCAGGCCATGAAGCTTTGCGAGGGATCGCGCACCGACAGCAGCTGGCCGGTATAGGGATTGAGAAAGACACTGGCATTGATGGCGCCGTGGGCAAGGAAGGCGACACTGACCGCCTGGCCGGGGCGCGCGGGGATGGTGATGCTGCGCAGCACAGCACCGGGCAGCGCCTGTTGGGCGGCGGCCACCGCCTCGGTGGCGCCGATGATCCTGCCATCCTGCGGTTCGACGCCGGGCTGGGCGCGCGGATCGGAGCCGGTCATGCCCATGGTCTGCGGCCAGGCGATCACCACGCCCGAAAAGCTGACGATCATGAAGACGACAAAGATCCAGATGCCGGTGGCGGCGTGCAGTTCGCGCTGGAAGCGCAGGCCCGTGGCGGTGCGGCGCACCAAGAAGGCGTATTTCCACTGGCCGCGCCGGGGCCACCACAGCACCAGGCCGGTCAGGCCCAGCAGGCACATGGCGACGCCCAGCCAGCCCACGATGCCGCGGCCCTCGCGTCCCAGCAGGAAATTGCCGTGCAACTGGTGGGCGAAGGTCAGGATCGGCGGCTGCAGCGCCTTGCGGGTGCCCAGCACTTCGCCCGAGACCGGATCAATGAATATCTGAAGCTGGTTGCCGCGCGGACCTTCGCCGCCACGCGCACCGCCTTCGCGGCGGCGGCGTTCGCCACCCTCACGGCGCGCGCCACCTTCGCGGCCGACCCGGTCTGTTTGATTTGCGGCCTCCGGCCGGGGGCCCATCACCGACAAGCCGCCCATGCGCACCGAAATGGCCTGGCCCGGCTCCTGCGGCAGCACGATCTGCATCTGGCCATGCGCACCGGCGGCATCGGCGGCGCGCCCCGCAATGTCGGCGATCATCGATAGCGGCAGGGGATCGCCCGCTGTTGTGGCATGCGGCGGCGGATTGAAAAGATCGGCAATCTTGTCGTCATAGACCAGCAGGCTGCCCGACAGACCCAGCGCCGCCAGCAGGACCCCCAGGATCAGGCCTATCCACATATGGACCGTGAAAAGCGTGCGGCGGACGTTCTGAAAGCTCATGGCATCCTCACGAATCCGCCCAGCGGCGGACAAGGTTGTGATAGAGCCCCGTCAGGGTAACGACTTGCTGGTTGTCGCCGACCTGGGCGCGCAGGCCCTGAATAGAGTCGTCCAGTTCAAATAGCATGGCGCGGGCGGCCTCGTCGCGGATCATGCTCTGAATCCAGAAAAAGCTGGACCAGCGGCTGCCGCGCGTCACCGGCGTGACATGATGGCGGCTGGTGGCCGAATAGAGCACCAGATCGCCCGCCGCCAGTTTCACGCTGTGGCTGCCATAGGTATCCTCGATCACCAGCTCGCCGCCGTCATAATCAGCCGGGTCGGTGAGAAATAGCGTCGCCGACAGGTCAGTGCGCACCCGGATATTGGCCCCGGGCACGAAGCGGATGGCATTGTCGATATGGGCGCCAAAATCCATGCCCGCATCATAGCGGTTGAACAAGGGCGGGAACACCCGCAGCGCCAGCGAGGCCGCGGTGAAGCGCTCGCTGCGCCCCAGCGCCGACAGGATCATGTCGCCCAGCGCGCGGGCGCTCTGCGAATCCTCCGGAATTTGTAGATTGTGCTTGGTCTGGCCCGACTGGGCCCCTGCGGTGATGCGCCCGTCCACCCAGTCGGCCGCCCCCAGGCGGGCGCGGGTGTCACGCACCTGCTCCTGCGACAACAGACCGGGAATGCGGATCATCATGGCTAGAGATTGACCCCCACCGAAAAGACGAAGCTGCGTCCGGCCGACGGCGTGCCGCGATTTCCGAAGGACTGGGTATAATTCAATTCGTCGGTCAGGTTGTTGATGTTCAACTGGAAGTGCAGCCTGTCGATGTCATAGCTCGCCACCGTGTCCAGCTCGATGGTGCGGGGAATGACGGCGATGCGCGACAGGCCGGTGGCATTGGGCGCGGTCCCGGCGGTGGTGTTGCGGGTGAACAGTTTGGACTGATAGATGACGCCGCCGCCCACGCCCAGGCCCGGAATAAAATCGTCCAGCTTGTAGGAAGACCATAGCGAGGCCGCGTTCTTCGGGACAAAAATGACCTGTGTGCCGATAGTGTAGGGATTGGGCAGGCAAAGCTGCGTTGCGGTGTTGCAGAAATTGTCGCTGGTGACTTTTGAATCCAGGAAGGTATAGGCCGCGGTCACGCTCCACTGGCCGGTGAGCTGGCCGCTGGCCGACAGTTCCAGGCCCTGCACCCGGTCGCGCTCGCCGGACTGGGCCGTGGTGGTGCCGCTGACCGGATCGGTGGTCAACGCGTTGGATTTTATCACCTTGAACAGCGAGCCGGACAGGCCCAGGGCGCCATCGAAGAAACTCTTCTTGGCGCCGAGCTCAAGGGTCTGGCTTTCCTCCGGCGCCAGGCCCTGATTGGCGGTGGTGACGGGCGTGGGCGTGCCCACCACCGACGTACCCTGCGGCACCGCCGATTTTCCGTAGGAAAAATAATAGGTCTGGGTCTGGTCCGGCTCATACACCAGGGCGGCGCGCGGGTTGACCAAGGTGTTGGGCGCTTTTGCCATCGAGGCGGTGCCGTTGACCAGGGTCGCCAGATAGCGGGCGTCGTAGCGGTCGACCCGGACGCCGGCGATCAGCGACCATTGCGCATTGAAATAGAAGCGGTCGGTGGCGAACAGCGCCAGGTCGGTGGCTTTGCCGGTGGAGGTCACCACCGTGGTCGCGCTGGCACTGGAATTGGCGATGTTGCCCGCATTGGGCAGGAAGACGGTATAGCCCGGCGGGGGATTGTGGTCCGGATTGACCAGCAGCCGACCGATATTGCGGCGGTTCACCGTGTGGTCGCCCAAGGTATATGCGAACTGCGCCGTACTGGGCAGGTGATAGGCGAAGATCGTGCGGTCGGCATTCTGGGTAGAGACGTCGAATCCCGCCACCGCCACGTTCCGGAATGCGCCGATGTGGAATTCCGCGCGCGCCGTGCCGACATCCTGCGCGCCCCAGCTATTCTGCTGGTACGGGCCGCCGCCGCCGATCTGGACCTGGGCGGTGGCGGGGCTGGTGAAGACCAGCGCCGAGCAATTGTTGGTGGCGGCGGTGAAGTCGCAGGAATCCGCCGAAGTGTACTGGAAATAGCGCGAATACCAGGCGATACGGGTGTCGTTTTCCAGGGTCAGCCAGTCGGCGGCGACATGGTTCAGCTTCATGGTGACGATGTCGGCGTCATTCCTGTCGCGGTCGGTGTTGAAGCCGGTAAAGCTGTTGCGCGGGATGCCGTATTCCGACACCGGCTCGGCGATCAGCTGGCCGGGACGCTGCGCCACCACCAGGCCGTAATCGGGAATGGCGTCGCTATGCTGGTGCAGATAGGCCAGCGACCATTGGGTATCGGTGCCAAGGCCCAGCGCGATGGCCGGCGCGATGCCCCAGCGCGTGGAATGGGTCAGGTCGCGGTCCACCACGCCGGTGTCGGTATACATCAGGTTCAGCCGCACCGCGCCGGTGTCGGAAAAGGCATGGTTGAGATCGGCGGTGGCGCGCTTGTGATCGCCATTGCCGCCTTCGGCGGCCAGCGCAAACCGGTCGTTCAGGATCGGCGTCTTTGAGACGGTGTTGATGGCGCCGCCGGTGGTGCCGCGGCCGAACATCAGGCCGGAGGGCCCCTTCAGCACCTGCACTTCCTCGTAATTGAAGCTGTCGCGGGTATAGGCGGCGAAGTCGCGCAGCCCGTCGAGATAGATATCATCCTTGGCGTCGAAGCCGCGGATCTTGAACTGGTCGCCCGCCAGGGTGCCGCCCTCGCCAATGGCGATGGTGATGCCCGGCACGTTGCGCAATGCCTCGCCCAGGCTGGTGGTGCCCTGCTGCTTCATGGTGACGTCATCGACCACGCTGACCGCCTGGGGCGTGTCCTGCAGGCTGTCGGTGGGCAGGATGTTCGAGGCCGGGGCGTGACTGAGCGCATTGCGCTCGCTGGTGTCCTGGACCGTCACGGGGCCAAGCTGCACCGGCTGGGCATGGGCCGGCATGGCCAAGAACAGCGCCCCCAGCGAGGCACTGCACAGGCAAAGCGATCTGCGGGAAACGGAAAACATGAAAAGCGACCCCTTGAAGGTTCAGCATGGTGCGTTGGACCTGGCTGGCTTCCTGTTGCCTGCGGATGCGGACAGGGGCTGGCTTGGCATGGACGGGGCTGATCACTTGGTGAGGATCAGCTTGCCGTTGCGCGTGAGGCGAAGCCGGTACTCGGCGCCGTCATGCACCAGCACCGCCTCGCGCCCGCCGCCCAGAAGATCGCCGATGGCGATCCGCCGGATGGGCGGGCCGGGCCGGACCGGGCGTTTGGGCGCATCGCCTGACGCCATGGCTGTCCCCTCATTTGCCAGCACCTTCAAACATACCCCCCATATAATTGCAAGTGACTTGCAATAGCATATTAAAGTTTGGACAGCGCCGCAGATGTCCTTAAGAAAATTCAATGGCTTGCTGGAAATTGAGCGGGAGGGCCTTGCGGAAGGCGTCAGCGACATCCCAGTCCCCGCCCGGCAGGGCGGCGGCACGATGTTGGTGGGGCCAGCCCGGGCGACAGGGGCCGCGCCAAGGCTTTTTATATATGCGGTTTTGCGGCTACTCTGAACATCCAGGAACGCCGCCGTCACCCGCAATAAAGACGGGGACGGATCCCGGGGAGAATCGCGTGAAATATCTGCTGCTGGCCGCCCTGTTGGCGCTCACCCTGCCCACCGCCGCGCAAGACGCGGCGCCCAAGGGCCCAGCGACGCTACCACCCCCCCGTCCATACGGCGCCCCGCGCCTTGTCGAGGGCCTGCCTTTCGAGACGGTGCCGCCGGAAAAGGCCGACGACCATCCGCTGTTCGCCCACCAGACCCGCGCGCCGGTGCACAAGACCGCGCCGTATCAAGTGACCACCATCACCGACAAGCTGCATTTGCCCTGGTCGCTCGCCTTCCTGCCGGACGGCAAATTCCTGGTCAGCGAGAAATATCCCGGCCAGCTGCGCATCGTCGCGCCGGACGGCACCCTGTCGGCGCCGCTGGGCGGGCTGTCCGTGCTGGCGGGCAAGCTGGGCCTGCTGGATGTGGTACTGGCGCCGGATTTCAAAAAATCGAAGCGGATCTATTTCGCCTTTTTCGAAAATCTGGGGCCGGCCTATTCCAACACCTGCCTGGCGTATGGCCTGCTGGACCAGGCGGGCAACGCCGTGCATGACGTTACCGTGATCTATCGCGGTGTGCCGCAGATCCCCGCCAGGAATTTTAACAGCAAGCAGGGCGGGCGCATCGCCTTTGCGCCCGATGGCTCGCTGTTCATGACGGTGGGCGACCGCGACGACAACATCAAGGCCGATTACGATGCCGCCCTGGCGCAGAAGACCGACAATGACGTGGGCAAGATCATCCACCTGACGCCCGAAGGCCTGCCCGCCGCCGACAATCCCCGCCTGCCCGGCTGGCGCCCCGAACTCTGGGCCATCGGCATCCGCAGTCCCGAGGGCCTGGTCTTCGCGCCCGACGGCACGCTATGGGAGACCGAGCATGGCCCGCGCGGCGGCGACGAAGTCAATATCATCAAGCGCGGCAAGAATTATGGCTGGCCCATCATCACCCATGGCATCGACTATCTCGGCGGCCAGATCGGCGCTGGCATTGTGGCCAAGGCCGGGCTGGAGCAGCCGGTCTATTACTGGGACCCAGTGATCGCGCCCTCCGGCCTGGCCTGGTATGACGGCACGCTGTTTGCGCAATGGCGCGGCAGCCTCCTGGCCGGGGCCCTGATCGAACTGGGCGTCTATCGCCTCAAGATTGCCGGTCACAAGGTGGTGGCGGAAGAGCCGCTGCTGACCGAGCTCAAGACCCGCATCCGCGATGTGCGGGTGGGGCCGGACGGCGCGGTCTATGTCCTGACCGAGCAGCATGCGCTTCTGAAACTCACGCCGAAATAGGGATCAGGCCCATGATCACGCCAAGCGGGGCGGCGGCACCTTCTAGCGCACACGCCACAGGCAGGTCAGCACCAGGCCGTCCTTGAACAGATAGCGGCCACAGGCGTCCGGCATGGTGTCCACACCGAAGCGGCTTTCGTCCCTCACTTCTATATGCAACTGCTGGAAGTGCAGCGCCGCGCCCGCTGGCGGGTTCGACGCCTTGAAGGCCGCCTCCTTGGCGCTGAACAGCAGCGCGGCCATCGCCCGGGGCTGGCGATGCGCCGCCAGGAAGGCGCGCTCGCCCGCATCGAACAGGCGCGCGAACAGCCCCTCCTCCACCCGGTCCGCCCGTTCAGCGTCCACCCCCAGGCCCGCGAAGGCGTCCGTCCGCGCCGCGATGGCCGCGGCATAGCCGCTTGTGTGCGTGATGCTGCCGGTGAAGCCGTCAGGCCATAGCGGCGCGCCATGCGCGGCGCGCTCGATCACGCCCGCAGCTAGGTGACCGGCCTGGGCCAGGGCGGCGCGGGCGCAGGCCCGGCCCAGTGCGAAGTCGCGGCGGCGTGCGTCCGAGGCGCCCGGGGCCAGCGCCGCGTCAGCGGGCGCCACCACTTGGCCCGTGTCGTACACCTCCGCGCCGCACACGCCATCGGGCAACAGGGATGCCAGCAACAGGACACCGAAGCCGTGCGTGACCAAATCCATCCCCGTGATTCGCGTAGGGGCGCAGGATAAGGGTCAATGGTTAACGGGCGTTAAGAGCCGTTGGTTATTTTGCTTAAATGGCTTGAAAGAAAAAACGCCGCGGCGTTTTCTTCAGACCCCTTCCCGGCCTCGCTCGCCGCGTTCGTACGCTGTCGCTACGAACCGTTCGGCCGGGCAAAAGGTCCCCCGGACCTTTTGCTATTCCGGCCTCACCCACCGCCGGTCGAGGCGAGGATGTTCCAGTTGGTGTTGGGGGTCAGCGCCCCGGCCAGGGTGCCGCTGCCGGCCAGCGCGCCGCCGCTGCCATTCTCCAGCGTGACATTGACGTTGCCGTTGGCGGCGCTGCGCCAGATCAGGTCGCTAACGCCGTCGCCATTGATGTCCGACGCGCCGGTCAGCACGAAGTTCTGCGGCACGGTGCCGGGCCTGGCGACGGGCGCGAAGCTGCCGAGCTGGGTGGCGCCGTTCATGGTCCACATCACCGCCGCGCCGGTGGTGTTGTCGCGGAACAGGATGTCGCTCTTGCCATCGCCATTGAAGTCGCCGGTGCCGATGGCGGTGAGGTTGCTGCCGGGCGTCAGGGTGCCGAAGCTCGACACGGTGGCGCCATTCATCAGGTCGACCTGGACTTTGCCGGTCACGCTGTCCTGAAACAGGATGTCGCTCTTGCCGTCGCCATTGAAGTCGCCGGAGCTGATCGCCTTCCAGGTCGCGCCCGGGCTGGTGACAGAGAGGATATTGTCCACCGTGCCGACCGGCGAGGCGGCGTCGGCTTTCAGGAACGCGATCTCGACCGCGCCGCTGACGGTGTTCTGCAGCAGGATGTCGGACGAGGCGTCGCCGTTGAAGTCGCCCGCCGTGATCGCCGTGAAGCCGGCAAAGGCCCCCGTCGCCGAGGACAGCGGCGTGACGGTGGCGGTGGTGCCGGTGATGGTGACGATTTCCATGTCGCCGGTGACGCTGTCCTGCAGCAGCACGCTGGCGGCACGCGCCGCGAGGCCAGGATCGTCGGGGGTGAACTGGCCGGTGCCGATCGCCTTCCAGTTCACGCCGCCCAGGTTGGTGGTGACGGTGGTGGCGGCCGGAACCGCGCCCTCGGTGATATATTGCAGCTTTCCGTTGGCGCTGTTCTGGAAAATGATGTCGCTGAAGCCGTCATTGGTCAGGTCCTGGACATGGGCCGGCGACAGGAACTTGATGCGCTCCACATTGGTCAGGGTGTCGTTGCCGTCAGGGCCGCCGCTGACGGTGAAGGGACCGGCGGGCAGCGCTGTGCCGCCCAGCGTGTATTGTGTCTCGCGGCCCGCAAAATAGGCGGTGTCGGTGCCGGTGCCGCCGTCGATCGTGTCATTGCCCAAGCCGCCGACCAGGATGTCGTTGCCGCCCTGGCCGAACAGGACGTCGTTGCCGCCCAGGCCCGCGAGATAGTCGTTGCTATCGCCGCCGACCAGCACGTTGGCGCTGTTGGAGCCGGTGATGCTGGCCTGGATGTCGGCCGCCACCTGGACATTGGCGAAGTTCCTGAGCTTGTTGGCCGCACCACCATCGAAGACGAAGGTGCCGGCGCCCAGGTCAATCACCGCCGTGTTGGGCGCGGACGCGGGACCGGGATTGAAGCTGTCGGCCAGCACGAAGGTGTTGGCGCCGGTGCCGGTGAAGATATTGCCCGAGACATTGGCGCTGTAGTTGGGGCCAAGCTCGTTCAGCGACAGGATGAGATTCTGCTGGCCCAGATTGAGGATGTTGCCGGTGATGGCGATCTTCTGGGCGGTGGCTTCAACCACGACATTGCCGGTATTGGCCGCCTTGGCGGCGAAAATGTTGCCGCTGATGGTGGCGCTGCTGTTGGCGTAATAAGCGTCGGCCGCCAGGGTGAAATTATTGATGTTGCCCTGCACGACGTTGCCGTTGACCGTGGCGGTCTTGGTGCCGAAGGCGCTGGTGCTGACAGTGCCATCGGAGCCGTTGGTCAGGGCGGCGGCGGCCAGGGTCACATTGGTGGCGGCGGTGCCGTTATACTGGATGATGTTGCCGTTCGCCGTAGCGCTGGCATTGCCGTTCTTGGCGCCGCCGCCCGAGACCGCCACGGCATCGAGCGTGATCTCGCTCAAAATGTGCGAGGTCTGGATGATGTTGCCGTTGATGGTGGCGGTGGCGTTGCCGCCATTGCCGGTGGCGCCGACGGTCGAGCCGGTCCCGCCCGGGCCGCCATTGCCGCCCACCGCGGTGCCGATGATGTCGAGGCTGCTGCCCATCGGCGAGAAGATGCTGCCCGACATGGTCAGGGTGGCGTCGCCGCCATTGCCGCCCTTGGCGCCCGCGCCGCTGCCGGTATTGTCGCCGCCCACCCCGCCATTGCCGCCGAACACGTAATTGACCTGGGTGTCGGCGTTGAAGACGCCGCTATAGGTGAAGGTCTTGCTTTCGCCGTTCTTGCCCGCGGTGGGGCTGGTGCCGCTGGTGCCGTTCGCGCCATTGGCGCCTGTGACGATGGTCATGTCCCGCTCCTGTCGATAGCGCGCGCGGGCCATTTGCCCGCAAAGCGGCATATCGCTCAGTCTCAAAATGAAACAGGTTTCATGTCCAGTGGATTTTGCGTGACGCTGCGCGGCCTGCGTGCAGCACAGGCGAAAAAGCCGCCCGAAGCGCGACTTTTACGAGTTAACCATGATTTGCATTTGTCGGCCCTAGGGCTCGCGCAGGCTTTCGTCGCCGATGCGCAGCACCGGGCGCAGGATATAGGTGGCGATGGTCTCGCCGCCGGTCTTGATTTCGGCGCTGGCGACCAGGCCGGGCTTGAGGTGGATACTGCGGGCGGCAAGTTCGGCTGTGTCATTGAGCCGTACCTGCACCTTATAGACGCGGTGGGCATCGTCGCCTTCCTTCAAGGCCTGCGAATCCGGACTGATGACGGTCAGCACGCCGCTGGCGGTGCCGAAGCGCTGGAAGGGATAGCTTTCCAGCTTGACCCGGACTGTCTGGCCCAGCTTGAGATAGCCGATGTCGCGCGCCGGAACCTGCGCCTCCACATACAGGTCGGCATCATCGGGCACCAGGGTCACAAGGGTCTCGGCCTCGCGCAGCACCGAACCGACCGAGCGGTCGGCGACATCCTGCACCGTGCCGTCCACCGGCGCGGTGAGCTGGGTGAAATCCTGCATCCGGTTGGCCTTGTTCAGCGTCTCGATCGCCTCGGCCAGGTTCTGACGCGCCTCGACCAGCTGCTGGTTGTGGTCGCTGCGCCATTTCTCCAGGAAGGACTGGCGTTCCTGCGCCACCTCGGCGCGCTGATGGATCAGCTTGTCGCGGTCGCCGCTTGTACCCTCCAGCCGGTTCTGGGCGTCAATCAGGCTGGATTGCGAACGCATGATGTCCAGGGTCGCCGCCGCCTTCTGCGCCGCCAGGCGCTGGTACATGGCGACCACGCCCTGCGCCATATCGAGCTGGCGGCGGATGCCGGGCAAGGTGGTCTCGTCCACCGCGACCTGGGAATTGATCTGCGCCAGGCGCGCGTCGCGCTGGTTGAGCGAGGACTGAAGGTCGGCGCTTTCCTGGACGAAGATCTGTTCCTGGCTCAGGCGCTCCGGCCCGGCCTCGGGTCCGGCGGTGAAGACACGCCCCGCAAGCTGGGCTTCCAGCCGCTGCACCTGGGCGGTCAGGCTATCGACCTTCTGCTGCATCGAGGAGACATCGGCCTGGGCGAAGGCGGGGTCAAAGCGCGCCAGCACCTGGCCCTTGACGACATGGTCGCCGGGTTTCACCGCGATGCCCACGATGCGCGAGGTGGAGAAGGGCTGCATCACCAGCATGGGGGTGCGGGTGGCGATCTTGCCGGGCGCCACCACGATGCGGTCCACAGTGCCCACCGCCGCCCAGACCATGGCGGCGATCAGCAGGGCCAGCACCACCCACAGCGCGGCATGGGCCGACAGCGGCACCGGCGCTTCCTCGATGGCGGCAGCGTCGGAGCGAAAGGCATTGGCGGCGTTTCTCACATTCACGCTCATGCCGCGGCCCCGGCATGCTGCTGGTTCCACAGCGCGTGATAGATGAAGTTGCGCTGGATCAGCTGACCGTGGCTGCCCACATCGTTGATCGCGCCATTGTCCATCACGATGATGGCGTCGGCGTCGCGGATGGTGGCCAGGCGGTGGCTGATGACGATGGTGGTGCGGCCCTTGGCGATGGCCTTGAGGTTCTTGACCACCACCGCTTCGCTTTCAGGATCGAGCGCGCTGGTGGCTTCGTCGAAGATGATGACACGCGGCTGGCGCAGCAAAGCGCGGGCGATGGAAATGCGCTGCTTCTGCCCGCCCGACAGATTGACCGCGCCTTCCTCAAGGTCGGTATCATAGCGCCTGGGCAGTTGCTGAATGAACTCGTCGGCGCCTGCCATGCGGGCGGCCTGCACCACGTCTTCAAAGGACGCCGTGGGTTCGCCCATGCGGATATTGTCCTTGATGCTGCCGCGGAACAGGAAGGGCTCCTGCGGCACCACGCCGTTCTGGCTGCGCAGATAGCCCAGGTCGATATCGTGGATATTGTGGCCGTCGATGCGGATGGCGCCCTCGCTGACCTGGTGAAGACCCTGCAGCAGCGCCGACAAAGTGGTCTTGCCCGAACCGCTGCGGCCGACAATGCCGACCATGCTGCCGGCGGGAATCTTCAGCGATACGTCGCGCAGCGCCGGTCTTTCGGTGCCGGGATAGCGGAAGGTGACCTTCTCGAATTCGATATTGCCTGACAAAAGCGGCGTCAGCCCGCGGCTGCTGGATTCCGGAGCGCGGTTCATCACCTCGCCCAGCATCTCCACCGACATCATCACTTCCTGATAGTTGTTGAGCAGCCCGATCAGCTGCAGCACAGGCGAGATGACGCGCGACGACAGCATGTTGAAGGCCACCAGCCCGCCCACCGTCATGTCGCCCCGGAACACCAGGAAGGCGCCCGCGATCACGATGGTGACGGTCAGCGCCTTCTCGATGAAGGACGAGAGCGTGTTGGCGGCCAGGCCGATCTTGCCCACCTCGACATAGGTGTTGACCGCATCGGCGGCGGCATTGTCCCAGGCCTCCTCGCGGCGCGGCTCCAGGTTCAGCGACTTGATGGTGCGCATGCCGTGGACGCTTTCCACCAGCAGCGACTGGCGCTGGGCTTCGGCTGCGTAGAGTTTGCGCAAGCGCCTGCGATAAGGCCCCAGCATCAGCGCGATGATCAGGCCCATCAGGGCGGTGACCGCCAGCACGACGCAGGTCAAGGGCACGCTGTACCACAAGAGCAGCGGCAGGAAGACCAGCAGCGCCGGCAGGTCGAGCAAGGTGCCCAGCAGCCGGCCGGTGAGGAATTCGCGAATCTGTGTGCCCTGCTGCATGTGCTTGGTGACCACGCCGGCGCGGCTTTGGTCGAAAAAGCTGATGGGCAGGCGCATCAGGTGGCGGAAGGTCAGGCGGGCCAGGCGGATATCGATGCGGCTGGCGGTGCGCAGCACGAAATAGCCGCGCAGCCAGGTGAAGATGGAATCGAACAGGATGGCCAGCACCACGCCCGCCCCGATCACCACCAGGGTGGAGATGGACAGATAGACCAGCACCCGGTCGATCACGGTCTGGAAGAAGATCGGCACCGCCAGCGCCAGCACATGCATGGCCAGCGCCGCGATCACCACATTGCGCAGCAGCGCCCGCTGTTTCCAGAATTCCGGGCCGAACCAGGACAGGCCGAATTTTTTGGGTTCCTCGCCCGGCTTGTGGACGCGCTTCAAGAGAACGATCTCGCCCGTCCAGTGCGCCAGGAATTTTTCGCGCGGCACAGGGAACAGATTGGCGGCCGGAACTTTGGGGTTGAACACCACCACCTGCTGGGCGCCCTTTTCGCCGGCGGCGTCGGCGCCGGCCTTCAGAACCACGAACCAGCCGCCCGTATCCAGCCTGACCAGAAAGGGCGTCATTTTCGCAAAGCGCGCCAGCTCCTTCCAGGTGATGCGATGGGTGTCGGCCTTCAGCCCTTCGCTGCGGGCGATGCGCACCAAGGCGCGCGCGTCCGGTTCCTGATCCCTTGCATAGAGATGGGTCAGCCGCGCCAGGCTCCAGTCGAGCTGGAAGTGCCGCGCCACCGCCACCAGCGCCCGCAAGCCGCTGTCGGGGCGCGGCGGCGGAACCGGGGTTTCGGCGCGTTGCGGTTCGATCTTGCCCACGATCCCCATCTGCGGTCCTTACGGAAAGGGCTGGCGCGGCGCGGGCTGCGCCGTCTGCGCGGGGCCGATGGCTTCGCGGCGATATTGCGGCGGCACCGCGTGGGGACGGTTGGTTTGGGCGGGCGGTGTCTGTGGCGCCGGCGGGCCGGGCGCGGGCTGCGCCTGTTTGGCGGCGGCTTCCAGGATCAGGCGTTTGGTTTGGGTGATCTTGTCGGCGGCGCGCAGGAATTGCTCCACACCCATCACGACGCGGCTGGTCAGCACCAGCCGGGCCTTGCCGTCCGGTCCTGTCTCGGTGGCGGAATGGGCGACAAGATCCAGCCGCACAATGCCATCAATGATGGCGATGCGGCCGATTGCGTCGGCGAAGGTCTGCGCTTCCATGCCCTGTCCCGGCCTGAAAAAGGCCTGTTGCTCCGGGCAGTCTCATGCATGTCCGGGGCCAGCGCGAACCGTTAGGCTTAACGGCCTGAGCTGACAGACGGCCTAATAGACGGGGCCGCGCCGCGCCGCAGTCTTCAGCCCGATGGGCCCGGGCGGGAAGGTCGCGGCCAGGAATGATGCGGCCTTGTCCAGCGCCTGGCGATTGGCCGCCAAGTCCGGCGCGCCGTCGCGGGTCAGTCCCTGTCCCAATCCGGGATAGACCACCAGTTCGGCGGGGGCGCCCTTGGCCTTCAGGGCCGCGGCCAGGGCCTGGGACTGGGCCACCGGCACCAGCGTATCGGCGGCGCCATGCACGATCAGGAAGGCCGGGCTGGTGGCCGATATATAAGACAGGGGGCTCGCCAGCTTGGCCAGTCCCGGCGGACAGGCGGCGGGCTCGCAGCCCAGGAACGCGCCGGCATCCGATTGCGTGGCGCTGAACCCGCCGGCCTCGCCCGCCGTCCGGGGATCGACGGGGCCGTACCAGTCGATCACAGCCTGCACACAGTCCGATGGCGCGTCATTCGCCGGCTCGCTGGCCGACAAAGCCGGTACGCCGCAACTCACCCCCGCAAGCGCAGCAAGCTGGCCGCCGCTGCCCGCGCCCCACACCGCCACGCGGGTGGTGTCGATGCCGCCATGGGCGCGCAGCCAGCGCACCGCCGCCTTTATATCCAGAAGCGCCGCGGGAAAGCGCGCCTCGCCCGACAGGCGGTAATTGACGCTGGCCACCACATAGCCCTGCGCCGCCAGCGCCGCCAGGGCAGCGGGAAAATCGTCATAGGTGCCGGCATGGCGGGAATCGCCGCCGCCAAAGCCGCCGCCATGCACGAACACGATCCCCGGCAAGGGATAGTCGCGCGGCCGCGGCTGATAGAGGTCCAGGGTGAGTGGCCGAAAGCCCTTGATGGTCTGAAAGGGAATGTCAAACGCCGCCGCCACGCCGTCCTGAAAGCCGAGGCGCTGCGGCCCATATTGCCGGGCGGCAGATTGCGCCGCGATGGGCGGCGCAACGGGCACAGTGCGCAAGGCAGGCGGCGGCGTCACCGGATCGGGCGTCGTGCGAAGGGCGGGCGCAGACGCCGACGAAGTCCCGGCGGCGGCCGCGGGCTCCCATGCCGCCGTTTCGACGGCCTGCAGCGGCGCGGCGGCAAGCAGCGCCGGAACAAAAACCAGCAATCCCACCGGCAACAGACGCATATGCTTTCCTGGCCTGCCCGGCTTTGCGGGCGCGAATCAAAAAATACTATGTTTCGGGGCAAGGGCCTATAAGCGCGCTCAAAGGGGCGGGCGGAAATGGCCATTCCCGGACACCGGCAGCCATGGCGGATTTTCGGGCGCGCCTGGCGGGCATGTCATTGTCGAAGGCCGGGTCTTTCGCGGCGCAAACCCTGATTTTTCCAACCGGCCAAACCCCCCTGCTTGCGCCGGGGCGCGCGGCCACTAAGCTGCCGCAAAACAATCGGGGATGACCCAATGAATTTCGCCAAGGCCGCTTGCATCGCCATTGCGCTTGGCCTGCCCGCTACGGCCCAGCCCGCCCAGGTCTTCACCACCTGGGCGCCCAAGCCGGTGGCGCCCGAGGGCTGGAAATCGCCCAACAAGCCGGTGTGGCGGCTGTCGGAAATCCTCATCGCCCATCAGGGTCAGAAGCACTGGTCGCAGGCCATTGTGCGCGACAAGGACTATGCCGCCGACTACATCCAGATGGCGCCGGGCGAGAAGACGCGGCCCTTGATGTATGCCGACGACCGCACCTTCTTTGTGGTGTGGGGCGGGCAAATCCGGTTCACCATCCAGGGCCAGCAGCCTTTCGTCGCCAGCAAGGGCTTTCTGGTACAGGTGCCGTTCCGCACCGTCTACAGCATGGAGACGGTGGGCGATGCGCCGTCGCTGCGCTTTGAAGTGCGCCGCGCCGGGGTCGACCCCTATTACGCCATCGCCGAGGGCGATACCGCGCCACAGCGCAAGGGCATCGTCTATACCAAGGTCAGCTACCGCCTGCTGCCCGATCCCTATGGCGGCGTGAACCAGCCTTATGTCGATTTCTTCAAGGACTGGGTGAACAATCCCGCCAACAAGGGCGGCGGAAAGCCCTTTGTCTCTGACGATCACAACCGGGCCAACATCAGTCGCGGCATGGGCAGGCCGACGCCGCCGGATTCCGACAAGGGCCACTTCCACACCAATATGGCCGAATTCTGGTTCGTGCCGGAAGGCAGGATCGACTTCCTGTTGGAGGGGCGCAAGCTTCTGACCGCCGGTGAAGGCGACGTCGTCTATGCCCCGCCCGGGCGCTGGCACCGCGCCAGTTTCGCGCCCGGCCAGATGGACACCCGCATCTCCATCCATGCGCGCCCCAAGAGCATGCAAAATTACGCCCTTGATGCAGGAGACTCGCAATGAAGACTGTTCTGATAGCCTTGCTGCTGCTGACAGGCGCGGCCCAGGCGCAGCTGCCCGATCCCTACAATCCGCCCGAGCGCCAATGGGCCAAGCTGCCCGATGGCGGGCCCTGGGGGGCGAGCGCCGGGATCGAGATGGGGCCGCATGGCGAGCTCTGGGCCATCGACCGCTGCGCCGCCAATTCCTGCGACGGCTCGACGCTCGCCGCCGTGCATCAGCTCGATCCCGACAGCGGCAAGGTGCTGCGCAGCATCGGCGCGGGCCTGTTTGCCTTTCCCCACGGCCTGCATATCGACAAGGACGGCAATGTCTGGGTCACCGATCCGGCCGTCAGCAAGGACGGCAGCAAAGGCCAGCAGGTCGTGAAGCTGTCGCCCGACGGCAAGGTGCTGATGCGGCTGGGCCTGGCGGGCAAGACAGGCGGCGGCGCCACGATGTTCAGCAATCCCAGCGCCGTCATCACCGCGCCCGATGGCAGCATCTTCGTCATTGACGGCCATGGCACATCGAAACCGGACCTGCCGCCCGACACCATCGCGCGGGTGATCCATTTCACCAAGGACGGCCGCTTCCTCAAGGCCTGGGGCAGCCTGGGTACCGGCCAAAGCCAGTTCCGCGATCCCCACGCCCTGGCGTTCGACAGCCAGGGCCGGCTGTTCGTCGCCGACCGCGCCAATGGCCGCATCCAGATTTTCTCCCAGGACGGCACATGGCTGAGCGAATATCGCAGCTTCGGCCATACCAGCGGGTTGGTGATCACGCCGGACGACACGCTCTATGCGGTGGGTAACGGCGCCGACGGCCAGAAGGGCATCTATATCGGCAGCGCCAGGACGGGCGAGGTATCCGCCTTCGTCCCCGACGACAAGGTGGGCGAAGGCATCGCGGCGGGGACCGACGGAACCTTGTATGAGGCCACGCCCACCGGACTGACGCGCTTCACCCGCAAATAGGCGGCTTGCGCCAACGGCGTTAAGCGAGTCTTAGCCCTAACCGCCGGATTTGATCCACTGCCCGGCCGGGCGGTGATACGAAACAGGGATGGGACAAACCATTTCCACCGTTCCGGACATGCTCTCCTATGCGGGCGACCTGCGCCGCGCCGCCAAGCGGCAGCCCGCGCCGGAGCTGGGCGCAAAACTGCAGCAGTCGGCAGCGCAACTGGAAAAGATGGCGCTTGCCCGGGCGGGCCTGACAGCCCCCGGCGTCGGCACACTGCTCGACACCTTCGCCTGAGACCGCGCGCGCCAGTTCAGAACCGCGCTTTCACGCCGAACTGGAACGATATCGGTTGGCGCAGGGTCAAGGTGCGCGGATCGCTCAGCGCCGGGGTGACCAGGCCTGCGGTGTCCGACGGATCGAAATAGGTGCCATACAGCGCATCGCGATTGTCGAACAGATTGTTGACCAGCCCGAACAGCTGCCAGCGCGCATCGATCCGGTATGCGGCGCGCAGGTTGACCACCACGGTCGAGGGCAATTTTGCGTTCAGGTTGGACGGGTCGCCGTCAAAATACCGGCTGCCGGTAAAGGCCAGTTCACCGCCGATACTCAGGCCCTCCAGCACATTCACATCGCCGCCCGCGCGAACGGTATTCGCAGGATTGAGCGGGATACGTCGGCCCGGCGTCACCGTGACATTACCCGTCGCGTCAGCGTTGGGATTGTTCCCTGAAGCCAGAGTGCCGGCGAACTGGTAGGTCGCGTCAAGGTAGGAATAGCCGGCATAGGCCGACCAGCCTAACGCCGAATAATGCGCGGTCAGGTCCACGCCCTGGCGCTGGGTGGACGGCACATTGGCGAAATAGCCGCGCCCCGCGATCACGCTGGCCAGCGCCACGATATCGTTGTTGCTGTCGGTGCGGAACAGGCTGGCGCTCCAGTCGAGCTTGCCGTCGCCCAGCAGGGTCTGGCCGCGCAGGCCCGCCTGATAGGTGTGCGATACCACTTGTGCCAGCGGCGGGTCGGCCACCAGCGCGCCCTCCAGAAGGCAGGGCAAGTTGGGGTTGGCGCAATCCAGCTCCAGCGGCGTGGGCGCCCGGTTGGCTTCGGAATAGCCGCCGAAAGCGGTGATGCTTTCGGCGAGCTTGTAAGTCAGGCCCGCCAGTGGATTGACATGGCCATAGCCATGGTTGCCGTTCAACTCGGCGGCCAGGCCGCTGCGGTCGCGCATGGCGATGTCGGCGGCATTGACCCGAAGGCCCGCCGTCACGGTCAGGCGATTGGTCAGATCAAGCGCATCCACGGCATAGAAGCCGTAATAGCGTGTGGTGGCGCCCAGCGTGAGCGGCGCATAGCCCAGGTTTCCCTGGGTGTGGACAATGCTGCCGGAGCCGGCCAGCGAGGGATCAACCACCACGTTGAAGTCGGGACGGATACGGCCAAGGGTGCTGGTGGAGCGAAAGCCGATTGTGCTGCCGTCGAAACTGAATCCGGCGGTGATATAATTGCCCAGGCCCAGCAGCGGGGGTTTGCCGGTGATCTGCAAGGCTGCCCCGGTGGTGGTGCTATCGGTGAAGGTGCGGTCAACTGTGCCGTAAAAGGCGCCCGCCGTGAACGGAAATACCGCGCCTGCCGAATCCATGATCACAAACTGATTTCGGAAAGCAACGGTTTTGCCGCCGGCTGGCGTCCCGAACGCATCGTCCTCAAGGCAGAGCTTGCCGCCAAACGAGGACTTGGTGGAGCAGCTTTCAAAATTGCCGCCATTGCCGTCCACATGCCGCTGCTTGAGCGACCGCATATAGACCGAGCCTTCGATCTGCCAATTCTCGTCCAGCCGCGTCTCGCCGTTAATGGTCAGGCTCCCGACTGTATTCCGGGTGGTCTGCGGAAAGGTATAGACCGACTTGCTGTTTTGCTGGATCAGGTCAAAAGGCGTGGGGCCCACCACGCCCAGGCTGGTGGCTGCGCCCGACGCGATCAGATGGATTTCACTTGTCCCAAAGCGCCAGCCGGCGTCAGCGTAAAGACGGTCAAGGTTGGATTGGGAATGAAAGCGCCAGCCTTTGTCGGCGATGCCTTCTGCGGCGCCATAGAAACTGAAATCATTGTCCTCCATGCCCCATTGCGCACCGCTCATGCCATGGCCGTAGGAACCGCCCTGCAGCGAAGCTTCGGTGCCTTGCCAGGTGAAGCCGTTCTTCATGATCATGTTGACCGAACCGCCCAGGGCGTTCAGGCCGAACACCGGATTGCTGCTCCATACATCCATGCCGGCGATGGCGGTCTGGGGGATCGCGTCCCAATTTACGGTGTCACCAAAGGCCTCGTTCAGGCGCACGCCATTCTGATAGACGGCAATGCCCTGCGGCGTTCCCTGCAGCGGCGATGCTTCAAAGCCATGAAAGCGCAAGTCCTGGACAGCGGCATTGCCCTGCACATCGGTCAGCGACACGCCCGCCGTCTGCGCCCCCAGCGCGTCCAGCACCGTCGAGCCATGCTGGGCGGCGAGCTGGTCGGCGTTCAGGCTTTGCAGGAGGCCGGGGACCTTGCCGGGGGAAAGCCCGATGTCCGAACCGGGCAGAGTGCCATAGACCACCACATGCTCGAAACTATCGTCTGCCGCCATCTGCTGGGCCAGCGCGGGAGTCGCAAACAGGATCGCGACGACCGCCAGAATCCTGCGCGTTTGCATGCTTTCCCCCATTTGGATGAATGGCTTAGAGTAGGGACTGGCGACGCGCAATTTCCCGATTTCCCGACTTCGCCGGGAAGTTTTCCCGAATGACAAATAGCCGTGCCGAGCGGCTAAGATGCATCACTCACAGGAGGGTGGCCCATGTCCCTGCGCCGGCAGTTTTTCCTTACTGTTGTCCTGGCGCTGCTGCTCAGCCTGTCGGTGCTGGGGGTGGTGGCCTGCTGGCATGCCCGCGCTTCGGTGGACAATGAGATGCGCATGGCACTGGAGGCTGGCGACCGCATCGTGGACAATGCGCTGTTGTCCCTGCCGCGGGGCGGGGAGGACGCCTATCTGGAACGGCTGGTGAGGAGCTTCGACGACAACCGCCATGTGCGTGTGGCGCTGATCGAGCATGGGCGCGAGATTGTGGTGTCGCGGCTGGCCGTGCCGGATTTGGTGCCGAGCTGGTACCAGCGGTTGCTGGAGATTCCGGTCCAGCAGCGCATTGATACCGCCCCGCGTCTGATGGGCCGCACCCTGCGCGTCGCCACCGATGCCCATAACGAGATCGGCGAAGCCTGGACGCAGTTTCGAGATGGCACTGCCATTCTTGCCCTGTTCAGCTTGCTGGTGCTGGCCCTGTTGCACCTGGCCATAGCGCGCATCGCCTCGCCCCTGAAGAAACTGGGTGCCGGATTCGAGGCGGTGGGCGGCGGCGACTATGCCGTGCGCGTCGCGCCCCAGGGCCCACGGGAAATTTCCCTGCTGGCCAACGCCTTCAATCGCATGACGGCGCGGCTGAACGGATTGGAGGATGCCAACCGCCGCCTGACGGGACAGATGCTGACGATCCAGGAAGAGGAGCGGGCCGATCTTGCCCGCGACCTGCATGATGAAATGGGCCCTTTCCTGTTCACGATGCGCCTGGACGCCGAAGCGATCCAGGCGGAGGCAAAGATTTCAGGCCGTATTGCGATGGCCGAACGCGCCCGCGCCCTGGCCGAGGCGGTGAGCCATATCCAAAGCCATGTGCGCAACATCCTCAAGCAACTGCGCCCCGACGGGCTGGCGCAGACCGGCATGACCGTGGCAATCGGCAATCTCGCCACGTTCTGGCAGCGCCATCACGGCGGCATCACCATCCATCTCGATATCGCCGGGCGGAGTTTTGGTGCGGAGGCTGACGCGACCATCTATCGTCTGGTGCAGGAAAGTCTGACCAATGCGGTGCGGCATGGCGCGGCGAAACAGGTATGGATCGTGATTGCCGGCGATGAAGAATCCATCAGCGTCACGGTCGAGGATGACGGGATCGGATTCACCGATTTGGGCGGTGGCGGCATGGGATTGAAGGGCATGCGCGAGAGGCTGGCGGCGCTGGATGGCCGCCTGACGCTGGGCGCGCGCGCCGGCGGCGGCACCCGGCTGGCCGCCATCATTCCCAGGGTGCGGACAAAGGCGCAAGTGGCATGAAAATCCTCATTGTCGACGATCATGCGGTGATCCGCGCCGGTCTGAAGCAGTTCTGCGCCAATACGGGTGCGTCGGTATTCGAAGCAGACAGTGGTGCGGCAGCGCTGGCGTTGCAAAAGGCCGAGCGTCCGCAACTGACGGTTCTGGACCTCAACATGCCGGGATTGAGCGGGCTGGAACTATTGCGCCAGTTGCTGGAAGCGGACGCCGGCGCGCGCGTGCTGGTATTTTCGATGCACGGTGAGCCGATCTATGCCGCGAGGGCATTGGAGATCGGCGCCAGGGGGTATCTGAGCAAAAACGCCTCACCGGAGGAATTGCGCACCGCCATAGCGCGTATCACGTCAGGCCTCACCTACGTCGAAAGCGAAATCGCGCAAGCACTCGCGGCCTTGCCGGGCGAACAGCGCCAACAACTCAGCGAGCGCGATCTGGAGATATTGCGCCTGCTGGGCGAGGGTCGCAGCTTCACCGAAATCGCGGCGACCCTGGGGCTTGGCTACAAGACAGTGGCCAACGCCGCGACTTCAATTAAATCCAAGCTTGGCGTGGCGCGCACCGCTGACCTGATAAGGCTTTCGGTGGAAATGGGAATTGGCCGCCAGACATCCGGCGACACGTCACCCTGAATGTCCGCTTCCGGCGCAAAGTAGACATCTCGCCCACGCAAGCCCAGGGCGAGTTTTTGCGATTTTTCCCGTCGTCCTCGCAAACACTAGACCATAGCATCTCGCTTCGTAGTTTGGGATTGGTCCAGCCGCCGCGCGGGACTTTTCCTTTGATAGGACAGCGCCCCACATTTCGGCTTCAAAGCATCAACAAAGACTGGCAAATATGGCGGCCAAGTCTTCAAATATGAACGGCTTCCTCAGGACTGCCCGGTTTTCGTAGCCGTCCATGGTATGGTGGCCGCCGTTGCCCGTGGAGAAGAAGAACGGTATGCCTCGCGCGGCGAGGGCGTCTGCCACGGGGCGGCTGTTATCGCCTTTCAAGTTCACGTCTAGCATGGCGGCGTCGAAGACCTGCGTCTCGATCAGAGCGAGGGCTTTATCGACTGTGGCAGCAGCAGTCACGGAATCGCATCCCAGATCCGTCAGCATGGACTCAATCATCATTAGGATGAGCATTTCATCCTCAACGACGAGTATCCGGCGACCGGAAAGCAGTTTATTCATCGAAAGCACCGCGTGGCGCCGGGATGTTCATCGTGCAGAACAGGCCATCCCGCCGGTAGTCGATATGGGCCGAACCTTGCAGTTCGTGGGCCAGGCCGCGCTCGATTACGCCCGATCCGAACCCTTTGCGCGAAGGCGGCGTGACGGGAGGGCCATCATTTTCCTGCCAGTGCAGGATTAGCTGGGCGCCTTCGGGCGTATTCTCAATCTTCCACTCGATCAAAATTGAACCTTTCTCATTTGAGAGAGAGCCGTATTTCATGGCATTGGTTGCAAGTTCGTTGAACGCAATGCTCAAGGCCAACGCCGCTTGCGGCGGGAATCGGATATTCTCTCCCTTGATCACGATGCGATCGGCCCGACCGCCCGCGACCCCAAATGGCTCCAAGGCGTTTTGAACCAAATCGTGCAGTCCAGCACTTTTCCAATTTTCACGGGTTAGCAGGTCGTGCGACCGGGAAAGTGCGATTAGCCGCGACTCGATGGAGGCCCGGATCACGGAGGGGTCGGAGTTCATACGCAGAGCCTGCCAGACAATCGATTGCACCGTCGCCAAGGTGTTTTTTACGCGATGGTTCAGCTCGTCAATCAGCATCCTTGATTGGGTCAACTCTTCCTTGTGCTTGGTAAGGTCAACGTAAGAGGCAAAATATTGGACAACATCACCGTTCTCATCCCGAACCGGTCTGACGAAGAGGCAGGCCCAGAACTCGCTGCCATTTTTACGGCGGTAAAGAATTTCTGCGCCGCGGTCCGAGCCGGTCTCGAATTCGGCCTTAATTCGGGCCATTGCTTCAGCATCGGCGCCATGCGCCATCAGGAAGTTGAAGTTCTGCCCAAGAACCTCCTTCCGGCTATATCCCGTCAAAGAGAGAAAGCTGTCATTGGCAAAAATTATCGGATTTCCCGGTTGTTTTGCATCCAAAAACACCATCGCCATTCTTGTTGTTTCAGCGGCGACTACGAATGGGCCAAGCTTCCCCGCAAAGCCCTTGACCTCGGCTTCTGCATCCTTCTGCTCATCGGAATTCTTTGTTCTATTTGTCAAACCACATCCCAACCCGTGTATTTGAAATGGGTGCCGCGTGCGAGCGCTGGACGGAAATACGCATTCGCCGAATATGTGGCTCGCTGGCGACACAGCCCCCATGAAAAACGCACGGACTCGTGTTTTGATCCATCTGTTCTTATCAGGCCCGTTTACGTGGCGAACTACCCGATTGGCTGGCGCGAATGTCTACTTCTGGCGCATAGCGGACATTGGGCTGATTAGGGCGGAATGACTGCCCCTGACCCAACGCCGGCGTGGCTCACGGAACGGCCGCATGCCGCGAAGACTCGGCGGTTGTTGCCGGCAGCTTATTATGACATCATCCAAGCATTGGGTTTTATGATTTATAGATGCCTATGCCGCGTCGGAAATATGCTTGGGAGAAGCTGTCGGATGAGCAGTTGCTCAAGAAACGCCTCAGCAGTCTGAGGGTTAAGGTCGAAGGCACCTGGCTCGAGGATTGTCTCGGCACTCTGAATGAAGAGCTTCAAGCGCGGGGCATTCGGCTGCGGCCGCACGCATGGATATCGAGTGAATGGTTCAGTCCGGCAGATGTACCCGGCATTGCCATCCCGTTCTATCTTGCCCATCCCCGCCTGATGAAACTCGAGAAAAAAATGATGCTCGAGGTCGAAGGCGGCACCTGGTCCGAGTGCATGGCCATTCTCCGTCACGAGGCAGGCCATGCCGTGCAGCACGCCTACCAGTTGCAACACCGCCGGCGCTGGCAGCAGTTGTTCGGCCCGTCTTCGAAACACTACCCGCGCTATTATCGG
>DASZQW010000024.1:0-131570 GCA_035549455.1 Rhizomicrobium sp.
GATGCTCAAGCGGTATCTGCGGGCGCGCTACAAGATGTCGCCGGACGAATACCGCGCCCGCTGGAACCTGCCGCCCGACTATCCGATGGTGGCGCCCAACTATGCGGCGCGGCGCAGCGAGTTCGCCAAGAAGATCGGCCTGGGCAAGGGCGAAGGCCGCAAGGGCCGGCGCAAGAAGGACTAGCCCTTCTTTTTCTTCAGATATTCCAGCTTGCGCCGGGCATTTTCCGCCAGCAGGGACTGCGGCGCGCTCGCCGGGCCGACAATGCTGGCTTCCAGACCGGAATCCGGGTCAATCGCCGTCGCCTTGACGGTGGTTCCCAGGATCACGAACTCGACGAAGATATCGCCCTTGTGGCTCAATTTCGGATCGCGCCGCCTGACGCTGCGCTGCGCTCCGCTGGGCGGATGCTCCTCACGCCGCGCGGGACAGCTTGTGGGCGTCCCACACCGCCACCAGCGCCGCGACCAGCGTATCCATCAAGGCGTCATTGTGGGCAGGCGACGGGGTGAAGCGCAGCCGCTCGGTGCCGCGCGGCACGGTGGGATAATTGATCGGCTGGACATAGATGCCGTGATCCTTCAGCAGCGCGTCCGACACCGCCTTGCACAGCGCCGCATCGCCCACCATCAGGGGCACGATATGGCTATGGCTTTCCATCACCGGCAGGCGGGCCGCGACAAAGCGCGCTTTCAGCGCCGCGGCGCGTTCGGCCAGCTTCGCGCGCTCCGCCTCGCTGTCCTTGAGGTGGCGGATCGAGGCCAGCGCGCCCGCGGCGATCGCCGGGGCCAGTGAGGTGGTGAAGATGAAGCCCGGCGCGAAGCTGCGGATGCAGTCCACCAGTTCGGCGCTGGCCGCGATATAGCCGCCCATCACCCCGAACGCCTTGGCAAGCGTGCCTTCGACGATGTCGATGCGGTGCATGGTGCCGTCGCGCGCCGCCACGCCGGCGCCGCGCGGGCCGTACAGGCCCACGCCATGGACTTCGTCGATATAGGTCAGGGCGCCGTATTTCTCCGCCAGGGCGCAGATGGCGGCCGTGGGCGAGAATTCGCCTTCCATCGAATAGACGCTTTCGAAGGCGATCAGCTTGGGCGCGGCCGGGTTCGCCGCCGCCAGCAATTCCTCAAGATGGGCCATGTCATTGTGGCGGAAGACGTATTTTGGGGTGCCGCCATGGCGGATGCCTTCGATCATCGAGGCGTGGTTGAGTTCGTCGGAGAAAATGATCAGGCCCGGCAGCACCTTGGACAGGGTCGCAAGCGTGGCGTCGTTCGAGACAAAGCCGGAGGTAAACAGCAGCGCGGCTTCCTTGCCGTGCAGATCGGCCAGCTCGCGTTCCAGCTCGACATGGTAATGCGTGGTGCCGGAGATGTTGCGGGTGCCGCCCGAGCCGGCGCCGACCGTGTCGATCGCCTCATGCATCGCCGCCAGCACTTTGGGATGCTGGCCCATGTTGAGGTAATCGTTGGAGCACCAGACGGTGATCGGCCTGCGCTTGTCGTCTGTATAAGGGGGGCCATCCGTATGATGGGCGGCCTTATGTTTCGCTTGGGGAAAACCGCCGCACTCGCGCAGAATGTCGGCAAAGACGCGGTAGCGACCTTCGCGCTTCAGCGCCGACAATGCGTCATTGAAACTGGACTTGTAGGAAAACGCCATGGAACTTGCCTGGGATTTGGCCTGTGCGCCGGACTTCGCCGTGTTGGAACAGCATAGCCCGAAAGAAGCCATTGATTCCACGCAATTTGTCACATGACAACGCCACTTTGGGGACTGGTTTTCGCGCTGGGTTGCACGAGCCTTTTGTGGCTGGTTTCGCTTCGCATCCGCGATGTCTCGATCATTGATATCTTCTGGGGGCCGGGCATCGCCGGTGTCGCCGACATCGCCGCCTGGCTGGGCCATGCCGGCGGGGGGCGCGCCTCGGCCGCCCTTTTTCTGGTGAATCTGTGGGCCTTGCGGCTGGCCGCCCATATCTGGGCCCGGCACCACGGGGAAGACCATCGCTATGCCGCAATGCGGCGTCAGTTCGGCGCGCGCTGGTGGTGGTGGAGCCTGGTGCAGGTCTTTCTGTTGCAAGCCATTCTCATCTGGTTCATCGCCGCGCCGGTGGTGGCGGCGCTGCTGTCCAGCCGCGCGCCCATGGGCTGGCTGGATTACCTGGGAACCGGATTGGCCGCCGCCGGTCTGGTGTTCGAGACCGTGGCTGACAGCCAGCTCAGCCGGTTCCGCGCCCAGCCGGCCAACAAGGGCAAGGTGATGGATCGCGGCTTGTGGGGCTGGTCACGCCATCCCAACTATTTCGGCGAGGCGCTGATGTGGTGGGGTTTCTTCTGCATCGGCTTCGCCGCCGCGCACCAGTGGTGGCTGGCGCTGTCGCCGCTGCTGGTGACGGGCCTGCTGCTGCAGGTGTCAGGCGTGACGTTGATGGAAGACGGGATCGAGGAGCGCCGTCCCGCCTATGCCGCCTATAAGCGCCGGGTCAGTGCCTTTGTGCCGATGCCGCCGCGTGATTAGGAGGCGAGCGCGACACCCGCATTGACGGCCCCCCGCGCGCGGAGGCGCGCAATTAGAAAAAGCGCGCGGAGGCGCGCCTTCAAAATGGCGATGGCCATCATGCGGCCAACGCGACACCAGCGTTGACGGCCATCGCGATGAAGACGGTGTTGAAGAAGAACGACGCGATGCCGTGCAGCAGCACGGCCCGGCGCATCACACTGGTCGTCACCTGCACATCGCTGACCTGCGCCGTCATGCCGACCACGAAGGAGAAGTAGAGAAAATCCCACGGCCCCGGTTCCTTGTGGCCCGGGAAGTCGAGGTCCTTTTCGTCGCCCTCGCACCCGGGGTCGTCGAAATAATGGATATCGGCATAATGGAAGGCCATCACGGTGTGCAGGACGATCCAGCCCAGCGGAGCACCAAGCGCGGCCAGCACCAGCGGCAAGGCTTCGACATTGTGCTTCTTGCTGAGGGCAGTGAAGACCGCGACTGCGAAAAAGACCATGGTCGCCAGGGTCACGAAGACCACCACCGCGATCCCCTCGTCGTCGCTCTTGGCGCGCTTCTTGAGGGCGGCCAGCTTCTGCCGGACCAGCGGAATGCAGAGAGCGAGAAAGACGAGATAGAAGACATCACCGCCGGCCAGCGGAGCGGCATTCACGGCAAACAGGCGGCACACCGCCCAGGCGGTGAGGCCACAGACCAACGCAATATAAAAGCGGATGTGGCGCGTCAGCGCGGCCGGGGCCATCATCGACCCAATCTAGCCGAGTCGGTTCAGAGGCGGAAGCGGATCTGGTCGATCCAGAAGCGTTCCAGCCGCTTCAGGGTGGTGTTCAGCCCGTCCAGATCGGCAGCGCCGACATTGCCCACCGCTTCCAGCGAACCCAGATGGCGGTCGAACAGCTCGCGCAGCATGTCGCGCACGCGCTCGCCCTTCTTGGTCAGGCGCACCAGCACCGAGCGGCGATCGGCCTCGGAGCGTTCATGGTGAATGTAATCGCCTTCCACCAGCTTCTTGAGATTGTAGGAGACATTGGAACCGAGATAATGGCCGCGGGTGCGAAGTTCGCCCGCCGTCAGTTCCTGGTCGCCGACATTGAACAGCAGCAGCGCCTGGACGGAATTGATCTCGCGCTCGTCGCGGCGATCCAGTTCGTCCTTGATCACATCGAGAAGCTGACGATGCAGCCGCTCCACGAGATTGAGGGTCTCGAGATAATATTTGCGTACCGACGGCGCACTACCCAGCGCGACCGCTGTCTGCGGCTTGGCCATTGCTGTCATCTAAATTCTCCGCTTTTTGCGGAGCCCACCTTGTTGTTACAGCCACGATAGGGGGGATGTCTTAAAGACGCGTAAAATGCGCGCTGCTTGCGGCGACACTTTCGCAGTCGCCGCCAAGTTGTCGTGTCATGGCAAACAGATGGTAAACGCGGGCGCGAAAATCAGAAAAGTTCCTTCTGCGGCAGGGGCGCAAAGAACCCATCGCTGTCTTTCACCGCCGCCAGCGACGCGGGCTGCCATCTTGGCGCGCGGTCCTTGTCCACCAGCGCCGCACGCACGCCTTCCGCAAAATCGGGACTGTGGATCACCCGCGCCGCCAGCCGGTATTCCATGGCCAGACACTGTTTCAAATCCAGTTTCGCGCCGGCGCGGATTTCCCGGAAGGTCAGTTTCAGAGATGTCGGCGACATCGCCCGCATGGTCTGGGCGGCATGGCGGGCGAAATCGCCGCCGTCGCGGTCCAGCCGCTCCAGCACCGCCTCCAGCGTGGCGCCGCCAAACAGGATGGCGATACGGCCGCGATGCGCCGCCAGCTTGCCGGGACCGATCTGCCGGACAAACGGCCGGATCGCGGCGTCAACACATTCGCCATTCCCCAGCGCCGCGATCACGGAGTCAAAATTTTCCGCGTCGACGGCATGGGTCGCCAGCCCGGCATCGCGGGCATCTTCCAACCCGATGCGCGCGCCGGTCAGGCCCAGATACAGGCCCAGCCCGCCGGGCAGCCGCGACAGGAAATGGCTGGCGCCCACATCCGGAATGAAACCGATCGCCGTTTCGGGCATGGCGAAGGCCAGCGACGAATCCGCCAGCCGATAGCGGCCATGAATCGATACCCCCGCGCCGCCGCCCATCACAATGCCATGCAGCAGCGCGACATAGGGCTTGGGATAGGAACCGATCAGGGCATTGAGACGATATTCGTCGCGCAGCAGCGCCAGCCCGGCATCGGATCCCGCCAGCACCGCCTCGCGCACGGCTCGCACATCGCCGCCGGCGCAAAATCCCCGCCCCTCGCCCCGGATCGCCACGGCCTTGACCGCGTCATCCCGCGCCCAGGCGGCAAGCTGCGCGCCCAGCGCCCGGATCATGCCATGGGTCAGGGCGTTCAGCGCCTGCGGCCGCGCCAGGGTCAGCAGCCCCAGGGCCCCGCATTTCTCGCTCGTGACATGGCCGTCCATGGGGCAGACTTGCGTGCCGGGCGGCGAATTGGCAAGGAGAAGCCATGAGCAGCTATCCCCAGACACGGATGCGGCGCCTGCGCCGCCATGACTGGACGCGCCGCCTGGTCGCCGAGACCAGACTGTCGCCGGCCGATCTGATCTGGCCGGTCTTTGTGATCGAAGGCGAGAACCGGCGCGAGGCTGTCGCTTCCATGCCCGGCGTCGAGCGGCTGTCGGTGGATCTGGTCGTGGCGGCGGCGAAGGAAGCAGCGGCGCTTGGCATTCCCGTCATCGCCCTGTTCCCCCACACCCCCGCCGCGCTGAAAAGCGAGGATGGGCGCGAGGCGCTGAACGCCGACAATCTGGTGTGCCGCGCGGTGCGCGCCATCAAGACCGCCGTGCCCCGGATCGGCGTGCTGTGCGATGTGGCGCTGGACCCCTATACCAGCCATGGCCATGACGGCGTGCTGCGGGACGGCGATGTCCACAACGACGCCACGGTCGATCTGCTGGTGCGACAGGCACTGGTGCAGGTCGAGGCCGGGTGCGACATCATCGCGCCATCCGACATGATGGATGGACGCATCGGCGCCATCCGCGCCGCGCTCGAACAGGCCGGGCATCACAACACGCTGCTGATGGCCTATGCCGCCAAATATGCCAGCGCCTTCTATGGCCCTTTCCGCGATGCGGTGGGGTCCTCAAAGGCGCTGACGGGCGACAAGCGCACCTATCAGATGGACCCGGCCAATGGCGACGAGGCGATGCGCGAAGTGGCGCTGGACCTGGCCGAGGGCGCCGACATGGTAATGGTCAAGCCCGGCATGCCCTATCTGGACCTGGTACGGCGGGTCAGAGAGCGTTTCGAAGTTCCCACTTTCGCCTATCAGGTGTCGGGCGAATACGCGATGTTGTCGGCGGCGTTCGAAAAAGGCTGGCTGGAACGCGACCGCGCAATCATGGAAACTTTGACAGGTTTCAAGCGCGCCGGCGCCAGCGGCATCCTGACCTATTTCGCGCTCGAGGCGGCGCGGCTTCTTAAGCGCTAAGAGCGTAGGTGTGAGCCGGAGCGACCGAAATCAGTCCCTGTTGGTCGAAAACAGGCTGCGCAGGATGATTTCCGAGCGCGCCGGCAGGACGTGGAGGCCGGAGCGGCGCTGTCCCAGGTCGATGACATTTTCCAGCACCAGCATGGCCAGGCCGTGCATGGCCGCCCACACCGCCAGGCCCAGGGCGCCGTCATGCAGCGCCTTGCCGATTTCCTCGCCGATGGCGTCAGCCTTCAGGCCCAGCGCGGGAAACTGGTCGCGGTTGGGAAGCTGGCCGCCGAACATCAGCCTTGCCAGCGCCGGGCGCTGGGCCACGAAGCGCATATAGGCGGCGCCGATGGTGGCGATCTTGTCGGTTTCGCTGCCCGGCGCCTTGGCGGCTTCCATCAGCCGCACGCGCAACTCGTCAAAACCTTCGGTGGAAAGTTCCACCAGCAGCGCCTCATGGTTGGGAAAGTGGCGATAGGGGGCGGCGTGGCTGACGCCTGCCTTGCGGGCCACCGCGCGCAGGGTCAACGCGGCCAGCGATTCCTCTTCCAGTATCGTGCGCGCCGCCTCCAGAAGGCCATTGCGCAGATCGCCGTGATGATACCCCCGTCCGCCGCCAGCCGCGGCCGGAAGGTCCGCATTGGCGTTCGAATCCCGTTCCTTCATGCAAATGTTCCAATCTATGGCTTGTTGCCTTTGCGTGCGGTCTCCTGGCGCACGAACAGGCTTGATGTATCCCAACGCTTGCCCCCCAGATTCTCGACTTCCGCATAGAACTGGTCGACCAGTGCCGTCATCGGCACACTGGTGCCCAGCTTGTGCGCCTCGCCGATGGCGATGCCCAGATCCTTGCGCATCCATTCCACCGCGAAACCGTGATTGTATTCGTTGGCGTTCATGGTCTTGACGCGGTTCTCCATCTGCCAGCTCTGCGCCGCGCCCTTGGAGATCACATCCACCACCGCCTCAATGTCGAGGCCCGCAGCGCGCGCCAGGCTAAAGGCTTCCGCCATGCCCTGCAGGGCGCCCGCGATGCAGATCTGGTTGCACATCTTGGTGAGTTGTCCCGAACCCGCCGGGCCGAGCCGCTTGGCCAGCTTGGTATAGGGCGCCATCGCGGCTGCCGCCTTGGCATAGGCGGCTTCCTCGCCGCCGCACATGATACCCAGCTTGCCGTTCACCGCCCCCGCCTGGCCGCCCGACACGGGCGCATCGACAAAATCGAAGCCGCGCTTTCTGGCTTCCTCATCCAGTTCGCGGGCGATGGCGGCGGACGCCGTGGTGTGGTCGACGAACAGCGCGCCTTTCTTCATGGCGTCGAACGCGCCCCCACTTGCGGTAGAGGAGTCGCCCAAAGTGACCTGGCGCAGATCGCTGTCGCGCCCGACGCAGCAGAAGACGATCTCCTGGTCCCGGGCGGCGTCGGCGGGGGTCGGCGCGCTCTTGCCGCCATATTCCGCCACCCACTGCTTGGCCTTCTCGCCGCTGCGGTTATAGACCGTGACGTCGTTGCCGGCCTTCTGCAGATGACCCGCCATCGGATAACCCATCACGCCAAGGCCGATGAATGCGACTTTCATTTATTCCACCACTTCAATCTTAGGGGTTGCACCGGCGGCGAAGCTGGGACGCTTCATCATCCAGATGATGGCAAATACAGGCAGGGAAATCAAAAACATGAACAGGAAATCGTTGGCATAGGCCTGAACCTGCGCCCGGTATTCTATGAGAGAATTCAGATTTGCCAACCCAAAAGGAATCTGCGGGTTCATCAGCATCGAGGGACCGTTGACGCCCAACGCCCGGTTGAACGGGGATGCGTAGGGCGCAAGCTGGGCGTGAATCGTTTGGATGCTGTTGCTCAGCACAGTGGTGGTCAAGGAAACCCCGAAGGCCGAGCCGATATTGCGCATCAGATTGGTGAGGCCCGCGCCATCGGTGCGCTGCTGTGGCGAAAGTGTCGCAAAAGCCACCAATTGCATCGGTACGAATATCAACCCCATGCCGATCCCCTGCACGAATGTCACCCACGACACCGCGCCGACACTGATATTTGGATTCCAGCCGGTCATGTCCCACATGGACCAGCACAGCAGGGCGGCGCCCGCCGTCATCAGGATGCGCGGATCCATCTTCATGGTCAGGCGCCCGGCGAACATCATGGCGAACATCACCCCCAGCCCGCGCGGCACCATCAGGAAGCCGGTCTGAGTCACGGTACGGCCTGACAGATTCTGCAGATAGGGCGACAGCAGCGCCGAGGAGGCCAGCAGCACCAGCCCCATCACGAACATCAGCACCAGTCCCCCCACGAGATTGCGGTCCTTGAAGATGATGGTCGGAATAAAAGGCTTCTTGGCCGTGAGCATATGGACCAAGAACAGGTACAGCGCGATGCCGGCGATGATCGCCTCAATCACGATCTCGGGCGAGGAGAACCAGTCCTTGGTGGTGCCGCGGTCCAGCAGCAATTGCAGCGACGCCAGGCCCACCGACAAAGCGCCAAAGCCGAACCAGTCGAACTTCAGGGCCGCGTTCTTGGCGGTATCCTTGAAAAAGACAAGCAGCATGGCGCAGGCCGCGATGCCGAACGGCACATTGATGTAGAATACCCAGCGCCAGCTATAGGCGTCGGTGAGAATGCCGCCCAGCGTCGGACCCAGGATCGGCCCCAGCATCACGCCCATGCCCCAGATCGCCATCATGCTGCCGCGCCTGGCGGGCGGATACATGTCCATCAATATCGCCTGGGACAGCGGCCCCAGGGCGGCGCCGAACACGCCCTGCACCAGGCGGAACAGCACCATCTGTTCCAGCGACTGCGCCGCGCCGCACAGGATGGATGCCAGGGTGAAGCCGGCGATGCAGGTGATGATCAGGTTCTTCTTGCCGAAGCGCGCCGCCAGCCAGCCCACCGGCGCGGTCATGATGGCGGCGGCGATGATATAGCTGGTCAGGACCCAGGTGATCTGGTCGCGGCTGGCCGACAGGCTGCCTTCCATATAGGGCAGCGCGACATTGACGATGGTGGTGTCGAGCGCCTGCATCAGCACGCCCGCCATGATGCCGAACAGCACCGCCCATTCGGCGAGTTTGCTGTCATAGACATGGGCAGGATCCTGGCCGGCGTGCGACAAGGCCTAAAGCCCGTTCAGCAGGCGCCACCAGCGGCGATGGCCAGTGTCGATGGAGATTCCCGCGCTCATCCCCGCGCGCAGCGGCCGGTCGCATTCGCTATGATCGATGGCGACGCGTACCGGAATGCGCTGCACCACCTTGACCCAGTTGCCGCTGGCATTCTCGGCCGGAAGCGCGGAGAAGCTGGAATCCGAACCGGCGCTGACGGTGTCGACATGGCCCTGCCATTTGCAGCCGGGATAGGTGTCGACGGTGATGCCGACCGGCTGGCCGGCATGGATATGGGTGAGCTCGGTTTCCTTCAGGTCCGCCGACACCCACATCCGGTTGCCGATCAGGCCCACCGCGCTGGTGGTGGTAAAGGCCGACAAAGCCGAGATCACCAGCGTGCCGGGCTGCAGACTGTCGACCTCGCCCACCGTGCCGGCGAAGGGCGCCCGCACTGTGGCGTGGTCGAGCTGGCGCTGCGCCTCGTCCACCACGGCCTTGGCCTTCTGGTAGTCGGGCGTCTGCGCCGCGGCAATGGCGGGATTGCCGTTCAGCTTGGCCAAAGTGGTGGCGGCGGTCTGCTTGAGCGAGGCCAGGGTCGCCTGCGACGACAGCAGCGCGGCGCGGGCGGTATCGACCTGCATGGCGGCGATGGCGTTCTGCTTCTGCAGCGTCTGGTAGCGGTTGTAGGTCTGGGCATTGACGGTGACCTGGGCCTGCTGCGCGTTGACCTGCGCGACCGCCGCGGCATAGGCGGCGCGGGTGGATTCCACGTCCTGGACGATGGAGGCCAGCCCCGCCTGGGCATTCTCCAGCGCGATCTGGAACGGCCGAGGGTCCAGCGTGAACAATATCTGGCCCGCCTTCACCTGCTGGCCTTCATGGACATTGACCGCCTGGACCAGACCCGAAACGTCGGTGGAGACCATCAGCTTGTTGGCATGGACGTAGGAATCATCGGACGTCACATAGCGCCCGCCCACCAGATAGAAGGCGGCGGCGATGGCGAGGAAGATTCCCACGCCCCAAAACATCAGCACCCGGCGCAGGCGCGCCTTGTCAGCCCAGAGGACGCCCGCCCAGCTCTGGCGGGGCGCTGCCTGATACGCATTCACCGATGACATCCTATTCTCCCGCCGCGGGCAGGCGCGCCGGCGGCTCCGAGGTCAGTTGGGTCTTCATGTGCAACAGCGCGCTGGTAACGAGTTCCAGCGTGGCTTCGTCCAGCCCGCTGGTGATTTCGCGGAACAATTCTTCCTTGTAGCGCTGGATATCCTTCAGGATCGGCACGGCGGCCGGTAACAAGTGCAGGCGGCGGATGCGGCGGTCGGACGGGTCCAGGCGCCGTTCCAGCAGCCCACGGGCCTCCAGCCGGTCCACCAGGCGGCCCACCGTGATGGGCTCGACCTCGCAGACGGCTGCCATTTCGTTCTGGGTCATTCCGGGCATCCGGGACAGCCGGGCCAGGATCACGCCCTGGGCGCGGGTCATGCCATAGGTGCGCGCCCAGCGGTCAAAGCGGGTCCGCATCAGCCGGGCGACGTCATAAAGTTCGACCAGAAGTTCCGTTTTCATGGCGGAGAACATAAGCAGCGTTATTATAACGTGCAATAAGGTAAGCCAGCTATTTTCCAGGCCCAGCCCTGCATTTTGGAAAAATCCAAAGAAAAAGGGCGGCTCGCGCCGCCCTTTTCCAGTTCATCCGGGTTCCCGGCCAGGCTTACATGCCCGAGCCCTGGATGCCCTTCCACGAGGCCTCGATGGCCTTCACGGCATTGTCCGGCAGCGGGACATACTGGAGCGAGATCGCTTCCTTGTCGCCATTCTCATAGGCCCATTTGAAGAATTTGAGGGCCTCCGCCGACGCGGCCTTGTCGCGCGGATTCTTGTACATGATGGCCCAGGTGGCGCCGGTGATCGGCCAGGCATTGTCGCCGGGCTGGTTGACCAGGACCATGTTGAACTCCTGGCTGGCGGCGCCCACCCAATCGGCACCCGCCGCGCCGGCGCGGAAGGTATCAATGTTGGGATCCAGCGCCTTGCCGGCACGGTTGATCAGCTTGGTATAGGCCATGTGGTTCTGCATGGCGTAGGCATATTCAACATAGCCGATGGAACCCGCGAGCTGGTTCACCGTGCCGGCCACGCCTTCATTGCCCTTGCCGCCGATGCCGACCGGCCATTCGATGGCGGTATCGGCGCCGACCTTGCTGGCCCATTCCGGGCTGACCTTGGACAGGTAGTTGGCATAGATGAAGGTGGTGCCCGAGCCGTCCGAACGGTGGACGACCAGGATATTCATGTTGGGCAAGGGCGCCTTGGGATTGAGCTTGCGGATGGCGGGATCGTTCCACTTGGTGATCTTGCCGAGATAGATGTCAGCCACCGTGGGGCCGTCCAGCACCAGCTGGCCGGCCTGTATGCCAGGCACATGGATGACGACAGTAATGCCGCCGACGATCACGGGAAATTGCGTCAGACCGGCCGCGTTGAGATCGGCAATGGACATCGGCTTATCGGATGCGCCGAAGGTGACCGTCTTGGCCTTGATCTGGGCAATGCCGCCGCCCGAGCCGATGGACTGATAGTTGATGCGGCTGCCGCCGGGATAGGCGGCCGACCACTTGGACAGGATCGGATAGACGAAGGTCGAACCCGCGCCGGTTATGTCGGCAGCCATGGCGCTGCCCGACATGATCATGCCGGCCAGTGCGGCGGCAAAAAAGGTCTTGATCTGGAATTTCATTCTATTTCCCTTTCTGAAGGATGATGGGGCTACCACTGGAAGTCGCCCCAGATGCCGATTTCGTTATAGGAGCCGCGCATGGCGCCCGTGGCGGAACCGATGGTGCCGTTCGAGCTGCCGAAGCTGCCGCCTCGGACCGCTTCATGCTTATAGGCCAGCGAGAAATCCACAATCTTGGTGGGGCTCCAGGTCAGGCCCAGCGTGTAATACTCGTCATTCTTGTTCGGCGCCGTGGTCTTGTTGGTGTCCACCGAGTCGTAGCGGGCAAAGGCAGCCCATTCGGGCAGGAAATAGTAGGAGGCAAAGGCCGACACACCCTCGCCCTTGTCACCGGCTCCGCTGGACGCCACCAGGGCTGCAGAATAGTCGCTGGCGTTGAAATATTCCACGCCGACCCGCAGGCCGTTGGCGACATAGGCGCCGACAACGTCGAAGCGATCCGCCGTGTGATTGGTGGTCGTGCCATAGGCCGTGCCGAGCTTGCCGGTATAACCGCCGACGCCCAGATTGAAGCCCTGATAGACAGCGCTGACGCGGCCTTCAAAATCGAACTGGTCGAAGCGGTTGGTGCCGCCGCCGACCGGGATCTTCTTGTAGCCGCCGCCGTTGATCACGGCGACGTCGTAGTTGACCACGCCGTCCAACAGCGAGCCCAGCGCGTGCACGCCCCAGTCGGACGAGGTGCCGAACTTGGAATGGTCAATCAGGACGTTTTCAAAGTAGCGCATGCCATACAGGCCTTCGGCATACGGCACCCAGGGAAGATCGGCCGCGCCGATGCGGATCGTCAGGGCCGGGTCGATCTTGGCCTGCAGATAGGCCTTCTTCAGGTAGATCTGGCCGGCCGAGCTGCCGCTGTCATAGGTCGTGTCGGTGGTGACATTGGCCGAGAAGATGCTGTTGAAGGTGTGATCGATGCCGATATAGAAGCGCTTGATATCGAAGTTGGTGCCGTTGCCGCCGCCGGCAACGCGCACGCCATTGGCCTTGTTGTTGATGTTGGTGACGTCGAAATACATGCGGCCGCTGATCGAGGTGTTGCTCCACCAGCCGCTGGGCGGCGGGGGCGGATTGTTGGCGACCTTCGCCATGTTCACTTCGGCGTTCTGCAGCTCTTCTTCCAGGGCCGAGATGCGTGCTTCGAGATCGCCGGTGCTGGGCGACGCCGAATCATTCTGGGCCAGAACGAGCGGCCGCTGGCCGACATCATAATTTGTCATGGCCGCGCTTGTCGCCGCAGCGTCGCTGGAAGCGGCAGACCCGGTTTTCGCTTGCGCCGCGCCAAGCGCCGCAAAAGCACACACGCCAGACATTAGCGCCAGTTTCCCGATTTTCATTACCCTCAGTCCCTCATTGATCCACGCAATCTCGCGCGGTGCTGCAATCGCAGCGGGGGGCTACAGGGCAATGAAGGTTCCGTGACAATGATGTGACAGACTTCGCGGATGCAGCGGAATCCAAGTGTTCGGCAACAATGCCGCGCTGTGGATTGTTTGGGACGTGGCGCAAGCGCCACGCTTCAATCCCCGTCGGTGGCGCGGCGCCCGCTGAGTCCTGCGGGCGGCTCGCCCTGGGCGAGTGCACCGTAACTGCCCTGGTAATAGACCAGCGGCGCGCCCGCGCCGTCATGGCGCGCAAAACGCAGCACCCGGCCAATCAGGATGGCGTGGTCGCCCGCCACCTGCACGCTTTCGCGCGCGCACTCGAACACCGCAAGCGAATCGGCCAGCGCCGGGGGGCCGAGTTCGGTGGTAATCAGCGCGATGCCGTCCAGATTGTGCTCGCCCTGCCCCGCCAGCCGGGCCGAGACCGCCTTGTGGCCCGAGGCCAGGATGGAGACGGTGAAGCCGGGGCCTTCCGTGAAGGCCTGGTAGCGGCGGGAGTCGCGATGGATGCACCACAGCACCAAGGGCGGGTCCAGAGACACCGAGGTGAAGGAATTGACGGTGATCCCGATATGGGACGCATCGCCCGTCCGGGCGGCATCCGCCGCCGGCGCCGATGTGGCGGTCATCACCGCGATCCCGGTCGGAAAGCAGCCCAGGGCGCTGCGGAAAGCACGGGAATCAAAGGTCATCCAACCATCCTGAAGGACCCTGCTTCACACTCGGTTAAGCGGGGGTATGCATGATCGCTCCAAGGTTAGGCGACCCGGCGAAAAGACCGCAAGCCCGACCGGGTAATCATTGGGTGGGCAGAATGGCCGGCAACAACAACGCCGTCATCATCAAACGAATCAAGAAGGGTGGTCATGGCGGCCATCACGGCGGCGCCTGGAAGGTGGCCTATGCCGACTTCGTGACCGCGATGATGGCCTTCTTCCTGCTGATGTGGCTGATCAACACCACCACCCCGGAGCAGAAGCGCGGCATCGCCGACTATTTCGCGCCCCAGTCCATCGCCCAGACCGTGTCCGGCTCGGGCGGCGTCCTGGGCGGCAGGGTGATGGGCGAGGATTCCGCCCATGCCGGCGGCGCCCAGTCCGTCATGCAAAAACAGTCCCCGCCCGCGCCCTCCTCCGCCACCAAGGCGCTGGCCAGCGGCGCCACCCAGGGCGGCGCCAATGCCGATTCGACCGCCAGCTCCGACGCCCATTCGGCCCAGGACAGCGAGTTCGCCCATGCCGCCGAGGCCATTCACCAGGCGATCCAGGACAATCCCGACATCGCCAACCTGTCGCACCAGGTCATCACCGAAAACACCCCCCAGGGCCTGCGCATCCAGTTGGTCGACCAGGATGGCCGGCCCATGTTCCAGCAGGGCGCAAGCGAGCCGATGCCCTATGCCAGAAAGCTTCTGGCCGCAGTGGGCCGCATCGTCTCTGCTTTGCCCAACCGGGTTTCGATCAGCGGCCATTCCAGCGGAAGCGACGGGTCCGGCAGCGGCAACTGGGAGCTTTCGGCCGCCCGCGCCAACCAGGCCCGCGCCCTGCTGCAGGCGGGCGGACTGGGCAGCGACCGCATCTATGAAGTGGCGGGCAAGGCCGGCTCCGAGCCGTTGCTGCCGGAAGATCCCAACGCCAGCGCCAACCGCCGTCTGTCCATCCTGCTGATGCGCGAAGCCCCGCCTGCGCCGGCAAATACAGGTCTCTAAAGAGAAAAATCGCGCCTATTCGCAAATAAACTGGCTGCGCGGGCCTGCGGCGCGCGCCATACTCGCCGCGAAGTGGGCAGGCTTTTCGACGTGACAGACCAGCGCCATACACGCATTCCGCAGTTCTTCCTGACGCCGGGCGGGCCTTGCCCCTATTTGCCGGGCAAGACCGAGCGCAAGGTCTTCGCGCGGCTGGGCGGCAACCTGGCCCAGCCCCTCAGCGAAGCGCTGACCCATTCGGGCTTTCGCCGCAGCCAGTCCATCGCCTATCGCCCGGCCTGCGAGGGCTGCTCGGCCTGCGTCTCGGTGCGCATCCGGGTCGCCAGTTTCCAGCCCAGCCGCAACCAGAAGCGCATCCTGAAGCGCAGCGAGGATCTGGTCCGCGCCGAAGTGACGGCCGAAGCCACCCGCGAACAGTTCGCCCTGCTGCGCACCTATCTGGATTCACGCCATCCCGGCGGCGGCATGAGCGACATGGGCCTGTTCGACTATGTCGCGATGGTCGAGGAAACCCCGGTCGACACCCACATTGTGGAATACAGGAAGGCCTCGACCTCGGAAGATGGGGGAACCCTGGCGGCCTGCGCCCTCACCGACCGGCTGAAGGACGGGCTTTCCATGGTCTATTCCTTCTTCCATCCCGGCGAGGAGGCGCGCAGCCTGGGCACCTACATGATCCTGGACCATGTCCGCGCCGCCCGTGCCGCCGGGCTGCCTTACGTCTATCTGGGCTATTGGGTCCGGGGCAGCGATAAGATGAATTACAAGGTGCGTTTCTCGCCTTTGGAAGCGCTGACGCAAAATGGCTGGGAAGAGCTGGTGGTTTAACTTTCTCGTCCGCCGTGGAGGGAGACATATCAACAGGGGCGAGACATCTTTAAAAAAGTGGCTGGCGCACCCGAGAACGACAACTGGTAAGTCCTATAAACCCAGCACCGTTCTAAATTGATCCAGATGAGGCTGGTGTTTTCGTCCGGCCGCTCGCTCAAGCTCGCGGCGTCGTCTTCCTCTCGCAGGTCCACCGGACCTGCTCGCGCGTTTCACGCGCCGGAAGCCGACCCACCAAACCGCGCTTTCCACTCCGCGATCTGTTCGTCGGTGATCTTGGCGACCAGCACTTCCGGCGCCTTGATCGGCTGGCCGGGCGACAGTTCGTCCAGCGCTTCGGCCATCGGCCCGTCCGGGAACGGGATCACGCCGCCCTGATAGCCAACCGGCTGGATACATTCATGGATGGTCCTGGCAAAGTCCGGCATCACCGGCCAGACCAGATGCGCGAACTGGTGGATCAGGTTCAGGCCCATGCGCACGCCGACCGCGGCTTTTGCCCGGTCGGTCTTGATATGGGTCCAGGGCGCGGCGCGGGTCATATATTCGTTGCCCGCCACCCAGATGGCGCGCAACTCGCCCATCGCCTTGCGGAATTCCGCATTCTCCAGGAAGGCGGCATACTGGGCGACGCGGCCGTCCAGTTCGGCGATCAGCGCCTTTTCCTCCTCGCCATAGTCGCCCTCGCCCGGCACCAACCCGTCAAAGCGCGCGACGCAGAATTTTGTGACACGATTGACGAAGTTGCCCAGCACATCGGCCAGGTCCTTGTTGATGATGCCGGCAAACTGTTCCCAGGTGAAATTGCTGTCGCTGGATTCCGGCGCGTTGGCGATCAGGTAATAGCGCCAGTAATCGGCGGGCGCGACGTCCAGCGCGGTGTCCATGAAAATGCCGCGCTGCTGCGAGGTGGAGAATTTGCCGCCGTCATAGTTCAGCCAGTTGAAACCCTTGAGCCGGTCCACCAGCTTCCAGGGTTCGCCCGAGGCCATGATGGTGACGGGAAAGCCCACCGTGTGGAACGGCACATTGTCCTTGCCCATGAATTCCCAATAGGTGACGGACTTGGCTTCGTCGCCATACCACCAGTCCTTCCAGGCATCGCCCTTGCCGTTTTTGTCGGCCCATTCCTTGGTGGCGGCGATATATTCGATGGGGGCGTCGAACCAGACATAGAAGACCTTGCCCTTGAGCTGGCCGCCCGCAATGTCGTCGGGCACCGGGATGCCCCATTCCAGGTCGCGGGTGATGCCGCGATCATGCAGTCCCTCGTCCAGCCACTTGTAGGCGATCGACGTCACCAGCGGCGGCCAGTCATTCTTGTGGCTGTCGATCCAGGCCCGCAACTTGTCCGCAAACAAAGACTGTTTGAGGAACAGATGGGTGGAGTCGCGGATCTCGATGTCCTGCGCGCCGCTGATGGCCGAGCGCGGCGCGATCAGGTCAATGGGGTCCAGCACGCGGGTGCAGTTCTCGCACTGGTCGCCGCGGGCGCGGTCATAGCCGCAATGCGGACAGGTGCCGATCACATAGCGATCGGGCAGGAAGCGCGCATCGGTGGCGGAATAGGCCTGCTTGGTGACGCGGATCTCCAGGAAGCCGTTCTTCCACAGCTGGCGGGCGAAGTGCAGCGTCAGCTCATGGTTCTGCGGCGAGGAAGAACGGCCGAAATTGTCCCATGACAGGCCAAAACGGTCGCCCAGATCCTTCTGTATGGCATGCCACTTGGCGGCATACGCCGCCACCGGCATGCCTTCCTCCCGCGCCGCCAGCTCGACCGGCGCGCCGTGTTCGTCCGTGGCGCAGATACTGAGCGTGTCATAGCCGCGGGCACGGCAATAGCGGGCGAAGATGTCGGCGGGCAGCATGGACCCGACCAGGTTTCCAAGATGCTTGACGCCCGCGACATAGGGGATGGCGGAGGTGATCAGGATGCGTTTCATCATGCCATGGGTCAGGTGAAGCCTGTCCCTCATACAAGGGGACGGTTGGGGAAGCGAGGGGATAATGACGATGCAAAAACCGCGAAAAAACCGCTGGACTTACACCTGCACCTGTACGGCGGGCCAGGAACTTGCCATTAACGGGGTTAGTGGCTAACTCCACCGCGTGGCCGGCTTAGCTCAGTCTGGTAGAGCACTTGATTTGTAATCAAGTGGCCGCAGGTTCAAATCCTGCAGCCGGCACCATCGCCCGCAAAATCCCGTTTTGACCCTGTCGCAAGCCTGTTGGGTGATGGCGGCCCGGGGCAGCGTTACCACGGCGCCCGCGGCGCACGGCCTGTTTTCAGAACGCTCAGGATTCGAAGATGGTGTTGGGCAATTGGTTCTTCGGTGCGCCCTGGGGCGGGAAATGCGCCGCCAGCGCCGCGCCGCAGATTGCGATGGCCGTGACGAAGCCGTCGCCCGGCTTGCCGGCCTTCATGCCATCTGTCACCGCCGCCACCGCCGCATTCCAGGGGCCATCGCCCACCGCCTTGTGGATGGCGTCATGCGCCACCAGCTCGACCTGACGGTCGCGCAGGGACGCAAAGATCAGGATATGAGGCTCGGCATGCGACAGCCGCGCGCCGACAGCGGCGAAGTGATGACGCGCCGCCTGGCGCACGCGACGGCGCCGCAAGAAGCGCGGCGTCACCAGTCGCCGCACCGACGGGATCGCCAGGATCAGGGCCACAGACAGGAAAACGCCCGCCTGCACCAGCGAATAGGTGGTGAGCGCCCGCAGGATCAGGTTTTCCATGGCGCGGGCGGATTCTTCGGTCCAGCTGGAAAAGATGCTGGCCAGCGCCAGGCGGTGCAGGCCCGACAGCACCAGCAAGGGCGGCGCCACCAGAGCAGCCACCGTGGCCCAGGCCAGCGGTATCTCGCGATAGCGCGACACTTCATGGGTCAGGACGCAGAATATTTCACCGGCGGTTTTGCTCTCCGCCGCGGTGATGGCGGCGGTTATCCGTTCATGGTCGGTTTTCGTCAGCATCACCAGCCCCCCGATGCGCCGCCGCCGCCGAAGGAGCCCCCGCCCCCGCCGCCGAAGCCGCCGCCGCTACCAAATCCGCCGCCCCCAAAGCCGCCGCCGCGCCCGCCGCCGCCCATGAACAGGAAGGGCAACAGGCCCCAGCCGCCGAATACGCGCGCGATGGCGATGAAAATGAACAGAATGATGAGAAACCCGACCAGGCCGCCGCCGCTGTCATTGCCCTGGGATTGCTGCTGCTCGGCCGCCGCCGCGCGCTTTTCGGCCTCTGACGTTTCCAGCGACAATTGCTGGATCAGCGCATCGGCGCCCGCGACCACCCCGCCATTGAAATCGCCGCTGCGGAATTTTGGCAGCACCTGGGTCTGGATGATGACGCTGGACAGCGCGTCGGTGAGGATGGGCTCCAGCCCATAGCCCACCTCGATGCGGGTCTTGTGCTCGGTCGGGGCGACGATGAACAGAACGCCGTTGTTGAGCTTCTTCTGGCCGATGCCCCAGGCGCGGCCCAGCTGATAGCCATAGTCGCTGATATCATAGCCGCCCAGGGACGGAATCGTGACCACGATCAACTGGCGCGAAGTCTTGGCTTCCAACGCCGCCAGTTTCCCGCTCAGGCTGTCGCGCGTCGCGTCGCTCAGGATATGGGCGTCATCCACCACCCGCCCGGTTAGCGCCGGAAATTTCGGCGCCGCCAAAGCCGCCGGGCACAGACCGGCGGGCAGCAGACAGAATAACGCGAGAAAGGCCGCGGCCAGCCGCATCATCTAAGGCTTGGTCGGCTGCGGGCCGGGCTGCGCTGCCGCAGGCGAGGGCGCAGGTGCGGTGGAGGTGTTGAAGTTGACCACCGGCGCGGTCTGGGCGCCCGCCGCGGCGGCGAACGGGACCGCCTGCTTGTACTGCTTGTAGAAGGTCGAGGCCCAGAGCGAGCCGGGAATGGTCACCAGCTCGGTGTTATAGTCCTGCACCGCCGCGTTATAGTCGCGGCGCGCAATCTCGATACGGTTCTCGGTGCCTTCCAGCTGCGACTGCAACGCCAGGAAGTTCTGGTTGGATCTCAGCTCCGGATAATTTTCGGTGATCATCATCAAGCGGCCCAGAACGCCCGACAATTTGTCCTGTGCCGCCTGGAATTGCGCGAATTTCTGCGGATCGGTGATGGTGGAGGCATCGAATTTGGGCTGGGTCGCGCTGGCGCGCGCCTGGGTCACGGCCGTCAGCACGGATTTTTCCTGCGCGGCAAAGCCGGCCACCGTATTGGCCAGGTTGGGAATCAGGTCGGCGCGGCGCTGATAGGCGGCCTGCACATTGGCCCAGGCAGCTTTCACGGCCTGATCCTTGGTGGGAATGGCATTGACGCCGCAACCGGCCAGCACGACCACCAGACCAAGCGCAACCGCCAGCTTGGGCAAGAATTTCAAAATGTTCATCGGCACTCCCTTCGGGGCTAACACCCGCGCCGAAAGATGGGGCTTTGCGCGCCAACCGCAAGGGATAAATTGGCGAATACGGTCTTGATTTCCGTCGCCCCCGGCTTACGGGCCTACTTGCGGGGTGCGGACGCGTTGTTCACCGCCGCCTGCTTGACCGGCGCGCCATGGGCCCTGGCTTCCGCCAGCAGGGGCCCGCAATTGGCATCCTTGGCCAGGCCGGGATCGACGAAGGCGAGAATCGCGGCCACAGGATTGATCAGGCCCAGCGCGGCGGCCAGTCCGGCCTGGCCGATGGCCTGGCCCGCCGCGACTCCCAGCGCCGGATGCGCCAGCGAACCATGGATGGTCAGGGGCGCGCGCACCCGCAAAAGCTGGAAGCTCTTGGGCGCGCCCTGCAGCCGCATGGCAATGGTCTCGTCCTTGAGATTGATGGTGCCAGAGCCATCCACCCGAACCGGATCGGTGTCGATCACGAAACGCTGCGACGTCATCAGTCCGTCACGGACGCCAAAATGGGCCACAGCGCAGCGCAGACGGGTGCTGGAATTGTCGCCGCCGAGATTGAGGCTCAGCGCGGTGAGCACATCGATGCCCATCCACTCGGCAAGGGAGTGGCGCATACCGCCTTTCGGCACCACGGCGGTGAAGGTGCCGTCGGCGGTCGAAGCCACCCGGTGGGCACTGGAGCCGCTGCCGGTCAGCACGGCGCGCGCCTCCAGCATGCCCTGTATCGGCTTGTCGCTGCCCTTGATGAAGTTCTCGGCCTTGATGTCAGTCAGGCGCGCATCGATACTGGTCACCGCCACCGGTTTGCGGGCATCCACCTTCAGCGACCCTGACAGCTTGCCGTTGGTAAAGCCGAATGCCAGGGGCTTGAGGTTCAGCACACCCCCTTCCACGCTGATATGCGTGTCCAGACTGGTAAGGGGAAAGTCGCGCGAGCGGATGGCGGCGGCGCTGTAATCGACTTCGGCATTGGTCTGCTTCAGCCGCTCGGTGTGCAGCGGCGTGTCCGGCAGCAGGTACTTGCTTGCGACCGGCTGCACCCTGCCGCCGCCCACCAGCGGCCCCAGGTCCGCGAAATTGAGCACGCGCGACGCCACCCTGCCGGCCAGAGCCGGAACAGTGTTGGATGCATCCACGGTCAGGTTGCCCGCCAGGTCGGTCGATCCCAGCATCGCGTTGATGTCGTTCAGCCGATAAAAGCTGCCCTCCCGCACGACCTGGACCGTCAGCGTGTATTTTGGGGTGTTGGGCAGCACCAGGCCGGTCAGGAAATAAAGCTGCGAAAGCGTCGGGCCGCTGACCTTCACCGAGGCATTGAAGCGGTCGAGGTGGAAGGGCTGGGTAATGGCGCCGTTGACCACCGCATGGGTGTCGCCCGCCTTCACATCGGCGGTAAAATTGTAGGGTTTGCTCGCGTCCACATTCAGCAGCGGCCCGCCTTTCACATCAGCCTGGAACTTTTTGTCGTTCAGGGTGCCGTCGCCCAGCAGCGAGAAGGCGCTGCGGCCCTTGCCGGCATTTTCCTGGGATGTGACGCTGCCGGTGAAATGCAGCTTGCGCAGCGCATCGTCGATACGCACATGGCCGTTGCGGATCAAAAAGCGCCGGATGGGAGGAAGCTTGAAGGCTTCATTGGGATTCTTGCCGCCCTTGTCCCAGTTGGTGCGGCCATTGGCGTCGCGCACCACCAGCAGGTCGGCATCGTCGATCTTGACCAGGGGCAGGATCAGGTCGCCGAAGATCAGCGGCACAAGCCGCGCCTCGACGCGCAATTCCTTGACCTGCGCCGCCTGCGCCCGTCCCACCCAGGCGGGGTTGCCGATATAGACGCCCTTGGCGTCGATGCTGGGCTGCCAGGTGAACAGCTTGACCGCCAGGCTGCCATCGATGCGCACCTCACGCCCGGTGGACCGCGACAAATAGCGGCCGAGGGGGCCGCGCATCTGGTTCCAGTCCAAAAAATACAGCGTGATGATGGCGCCGGTGATCAGCGCCAGCAGCGTGATTGCGCTCCACGTCCAGAATCCCTTCCAGGTAAAGGTGAAATCCCGGAAATCCGCGATAATGCGCTCTCGGACACGGTTCCATGGCTGCGGATTCCCGGTATTTTGCTGCGTATCGGACATGCCGAATCAATCACTTAGGTTGGGCGGCCCCATGGGGGAACGCCCGAAAGCGCCTGGGGCTTCCAACAAAAGTGAAACTTTCGTCCGGCCTGCTACGTTGGGCTGCTGGAACCCCCGAGATTCGCCGTGAAACACCTCACAGCCTGGAAACTGGTCAGCGAGGGATTTGCCGACTTCATCGAGGACAACGCCCTGTCGCGCGGGGCGGCCATCGCCTTTTATGCCGTCACCGCCATCGCCCCGGTGCTGTTCATCGCCACCGCCATTGCCGCGCTCGGCCTGGGCCAGGACGCGGCCAGCGGGGCGGTGCATTACCAGTTGTCACGCATCATGAGTTCGGATTCCGCCGACATGGTGCAGCTTGCCATCCTGCATGTGCGCCGCGGCCACCACACGCTGGCGGGAAGCCTGATCGGCGTCACCGCCCTGATCATCACGGCCAGCGGCTTCTTCACCGAGATTGAAGATTCGCTCAATGCCATTTGGCGGGCGCCGCGCAAGGAATCCTATTTCTACCAGCTGCTGCGCGGACGGGTGATGAGCCTGGTCCTGGTGATCGGACTGGGCTTCCTGCTGCTGTTCTCGATGCTGGTCGCCGCCGCCATCGGCACACTGGGCAGGCTGCTGGACCGCTATACGGATATTTCCGATGTGGTGATCGGCGCGGTCAATCTGGGATTGAGCTATGTCATCGTCATGCTGATGTTCGCCGCCATCTACAAGGTACTGCCCAACAGGAAGCTGGAATGGCGCGATGTGCTGGTGGCCAGTAGCGGCACCGCCATCCTGTTCCAGGGCGGCCAGACGGTGATCGGCTATTATCTCGCCAATTTCATCTCGGCCAACATCTATGGCGCGGCGGGCGGCATCATCGTGCTGCTGATCTGGGTCTATTATTCGGCCCAGATTTTCCTGCTGGGCGCGGAATTCACCAAGGTCTGGGCCAATCATTATGGCAGCCAGAAACCCCATCCCCTAGAGACGGTTGGCGAAGTCGCTGGCAGGTAGCGGCGCAAAGACCTGCGCGGCATCCATGGCGCGGCGCGCTTGCAAGGGCGAAAGCTGGCCGCGCAGAAATTCCGCCCGGGCCTTTGACGATGCGTCGCCCGCAAGGGCCGCGATGGCGTACCATTTCAACGCCTGGCAAAGATCCTGGGGCACACCCAGCCCGCGTTCATACAGGACGGCAAGGTCAAATGCGCTGTCGACATAGCCGCGCTCGGCGGCGCGGGCGAACCATTCCGCCGCCCGGGCTTCGTCCCTGGCGGTACCCTGCCCCTGCGCATAGGTGATTGCCAGATTGTGCATCGCCTTGAGGTTGCCCTGGGCCGCCGCCGCCCGCAGCAGCGCGAAGGCGCGCGCCTTGTCCGGCGTCAGCGAGGCCAGCAGATATTGCGCCACCGGCTGGCCGCTCTCAGCCGCAGCGGCGCTCCAGCGCGCAGCGCTGGCGGCGTCGCCGCCGCGCAGATAGGCCAGCGCCAACTGCGCCTGGGCGCGGGCGTCGCCGAAATCCGCCAGCGCCATGGTGCGCGCCAGGCCATCGGCCGCGACATGGCGGCGTGTGGCGCCCTGGCCTTGCACAGTGGCGCCCGCCGTGTCGCCCAGCGTCAGCCCGACGCAGAAAAGCAATGCGACCAGTGACAGCGCCCCGATGGTCAGCCAGCGCAGGCGCAGGTTGCGGTCAATTTCCGGCTCGGACGCAGCCACCGCCTTGCCGCGCGCCGCCTGCAGCACTTCGGTCATTTCCGCTCTGGAAACAGTGGCAATGATGACGGGCTCCGCCGGCAGCAGGTCCGCAGCGGGGCGCGGCGGCGCTTCGGCCTCGCCCGCCGGCGCTGGAGCTTGCGGGGTCTCTTCTGTGACCGGATATGCCTCGGGCTGCACCGCCAGGCGCTCCTCCAGCCTGGTGATGGCCTGAGACTGGGCGCGCGCCGCCGCGTCGGTCTTGGCTTCCAGCACCGTCAGGGCGCGTTCAAAGACTCTAAGGCGGCGCTCCAGCCAGGCGTCGGGTGCGGTCACGCCCGGCTGAGAGACATCCGCCTTAGAGTCCGGTCCTTCCTGAGGCGCCACCGGCGCGACCAGCGCCGCCATCAGCGCCGCTTTGCCCGTAAAATGGGCGCGAAACTCCGCGCGCGTCACGCCGGTCTCGGCGCACAGCGCGGCTATGGAGAATTTGGCGTCGCCGCTTGCCAGGCGCGCGCGCGCCGCTGTCAAAAGCTTCGACCGCTCGTCCGGCGGCTGATCCGTCTGCGCCATGATGGCCCCTTATGCCGGCCATGAGGTTAGCGCCAGCCGCCTTACCGGCGCGGTTCCATGCGGCGATCAATTCGATGAGAATTTTAAGCGTGCTTTACGCGAGCTGCCTGGTGGCGCGTATTGACCATCTTGGTCAGCACCACGATCACCCCGATGGTCGCCACATAGGCGATCAGCTGGGCGCCGTTTGGCGCCTCGCTATAGCCGATCAGGGTATGCAGCAGCCGGCCGGTGATGCTGTCATCCTTGATCAGCCAGGACGTATCCCACAGCGTGCCGGTGAAATAGAGAAGCCAGCCGCCATTCTGCAGGAAGATCACCGCTTGCGCCGCCATGCCCGCCGCCAGCAGGGTGATCAACCCGCTGGTCACCCGGAACAGCTTGCCCGCCGGGATGTTCAGGAGACCAAAATACATCAGCGCCGAAACCAGCGCGCCGCCGACCAGGCCCAACGCACTGCCGGTTGCCATCGCCGTGGCGCTGGTGCCGCCTTGCGCGGAGATCCCATAGAGAAACAGCACGACTTCCGAGCCCTCGCGCAGCACCGCCACGCCCACCACCACCGCCAGCGCCGCCAGCGTGCGCTCGCCGGTCACCACTTGATGACTGGCAGACTTCAATTCGCGCGCCATTTCGCGGCCATGGCTGGCCATCCAGACATTGTGCCAGGCGAGCATCGTCACCGCGAGCAGCAGGATCGCGGCATTGAAGAATTCCTGGCCGGACCCTTCGAAAAGATTGGCCAGTTCACCGGCAAAGGCCGCAACCAGGCAGGCGCCCGCGACGCCCGCGCCGATCCCGATCGCAACCCAGCGGCCGCGGGTGGGAACGCCGGTGGTGGCGGCCAGCACGATGCCGACGATCAGCCCGGCCTCGATGATTTCGCGAAAGACGATGATGAGCGCGGAAATCATTCTGCGATCACCACGCCTTGCGCCGTCGCGGCGTGAAACTCGCCCATGAAGCTGTATTTGCCCGGCGCCAGCGCCCGCAAACGGATGTTGCCCTTGGCATGACCGCTCACCACCTTCTCCACCTTCAGCGCGGAAGAATCGAACTCGTCGGCGGAATCGTCGTCATTGTAGAGAATGATCATGCTGGGCTGGTTTGCCTTCACCTTGACGGTGGATGGCGTGAAGCGATGATTCTTCAGATGCAGCGTAACCGGCCCTTGCGCCAGCGCCGGTGTGGAAAGAAGAAGTAGCGCGGTCAGGATTTTTCTCATTGGTTTTCGATCGGATAAGTGAAGGTCCAGCTGGCGGTAATGGGCTTCCACCACTCCGGCACGGCTTGGGCCTTTTCGGTGTGGCGCAGCATGCCATGGGAGGTTGGCGGCGAGATGATATAGGTCAGCCGATAGGTTCCCGGACCCGCAAGCTGGGCGGCCCCGCCATAATGCGGCCCGTTCTTCGACACCATCGGATACAGAATTCCGGATTTCTTGAAGGTGGGATTGTCGTCACGGGTCAGCGACCAGGCGATGCTGAGATAGGGAATCCAGGCGCCCGGGGCAAAGCCGTGGGGCTCGTGGGCGCCGGCATGGACATCGGCTTCCAGATGGATGCTGCCGGCGGGCGCGGCCATGCGGTCGAGCGTGACGCCTGTGCGGTAGCTGGGCACCACTTCCAGCCCGTCGCGCGGCAGCGGCCCGCCGATCACGGCCGCCCAAGATGGAATGGGGGCCGGAAGGGCGAAGGCTAGGACACATAAAAGGGCAGGCCCGCAACGCATGGCGCTTCTATAGATGCGATTAATTCTCAAGTACAGAGGTGGGGGGTGAAAAACCCGACAGATTGGCCTGGGCCGGCTAAAATTGGGCCCACAGCGAGAGCTGCAGGCCGCGCTCGTTCAGGGCATTCACGCCCATAGGGCAAAAAAAGGCCCCGCCCTGCAGCGACAGGCCGGGCGTCATCCGCCACACCGCCGAAAGTTCCAGCTTGTGCATGCGGAAAAAGCGATAGGGCGCGGTTGCGGCGCTGCTGACCAGGTTGAAGCTCTGCGCCATCACCATCCAGTCCTGATCCAGCCACAGGCCCGCGGTCAGATCCATGACGCTCTGGTCGGGACGCGGCGGCGACAGGAAGCGATATCCCGCCTCGACATCGAAGAATCCGGTGCGATCCCGCCATTCAAATCCGCTGCCATACAGAAAACGGAAGCCCCCATCCTGCCCTCCGGCATGGGCGTCGGCGGAATAGGCGAAGTTGAAGGCGTCGGCCTGGCGGGCGGATAGCTCGACAGACAGCACGTCGCCATCCGCCAACAGGTCCCCGGCGGCACGATAGCGCGCCCCGCCTTCAAAGGCGTTGTCGAAGGCGCTGGTCGCGGGCGTCCGGGCATCGCGCAGATGGACATAGGCGGTTTCGCTGCGCACGAACACTGTGAGGTCGTCATTCCAGCCATATTCGGTGTCGGTGGTCAGCAGCATGCGCTGGAACAGTTCTGGCCAGCTGGCGCGGCCATGCGCATCATAGCTGTGGTCCGCGTTGCTGTAAATCACGCCCGCTATAAGCTGCCAGCTATCCTGCTTCTGCGTCCAGGCGGCGGCCTGCGCCGCGCCCGGCAGCAACAGCAGGCACACGACAAGATGCTTCATGGCAGGACGGCAGGCGTCACGCCGTGGGTGGTCTTTTCCCAAAAGCCGTGGGTTGTCTTTTCCCAAAAGAAGGGCCGCGTCACCAATTGCCAGGCGCCGCGATAGCCCGCCGCCGACACCAGCCCCCAATAGCCGATGACAGTGAGGCCATAGGGCGCCAGCTCGTCCCAGCCGCGCTTCCTGGGAGCCATGACCGCCAGTCCGGTGAGCAATATATTGGTGGCCAGCAGCCCCGCGCCCGGGATCATCGCGCCGGGTCCCTCCGCGCCGTTCACGCCATGCAGCGCCAGCGCCGCCAACAAGGCGATCCACAAGGGCGGATTGGCCAGCGCGAAGACCACGCCGCCGCCGATGAAAAGCTGGAAGGCGATGAAACCGGACAGGCCGGTGCGGCGCGCCAGCGCCCGGGGGTCGCGCATATGCACCAGCCAGGTCTGCATATATCCCTTGAGCCAGCGCGATCGCTGCCGCAGCCACGCCCCCAGCGTGATCGGCGCTTCCTCGAAGGTCGTGGAATCCAGCATGGAGACGCGGTAGCCCATCTGCGACAGGCGGATGCCGATATCGGCGTCTTCGGTGACGTTGAAGGCGTCCCAGCCGCCAATGTCGCGCAGCACGGCGGTTCGGAAATGGTTGGAGGTGCCGCCCAGCGGCATGGGGACCCCGATGCGGTCCAGTCCTGGCAGCAAGGTATCGAACCACAGCGCGTAATCCAGCGCGAACATGCGCGTCAGCGGTATTATGGCGCAAACGCCACAAGAAAGAACCCCCCTGGCTGCCTAAATTCGGGGGATGAACGAGCTTGGCAACAAATACGCGCTAGCGGCCTTGAAGGATAAGCGGGCCACGCTGGCAGGCGAGATCGCGGACCTTAAGAAGCAGCTCGCCTGGCGCGTCCAGCAGCTAGACCACGTTGACGCCTGCCTAACGATATTCGAGCCGGGGTTTGATACGGCCAAGATCGGGGCGAAGCGGCCCCGGAGGGTCAAGCTATTCCGGCAGGGCGAATTGGGGCGGCTGATCGTGGACGCCCTACGCCGGGCAGGGAAGCCGCTAGGGACTCACCAGATCGTGACGGCGCTCCTGGCCGAGGGCGGCTATGGCGAGTCTGCACGGCCCGGGCTGGCCCCGCGCGTGAGGGGAAATCTGGCCTACCTCGAAAAGGCTGGGAAGATCGCCAAGGCCGGGCGCGGGAAAGCCTTGGTTTGGGACCTGGTAGTGGTACAGTTTGAAAGATAGCCCCGGGGAAAATAGTTGGTGTAATGGTGGAGCACCACCACTATAGGCGATTAATGCGATGAGAAAGACCCTGTTTTGGCTATTTATTGCGGCATCGGTGGCGTGGTCCATCTACTGCGCAATGCTATTAATTGACGCGCATCAACTGGCATTCGACGCCGCCAGATCAGAGGCCCTTGAAGCCATCCGTTCTGGAGCGAGCCCATTCGGAATCACGCCTCAAGGCGTCTATGCCAACATGCTTGCTGAGATAGCGGTCAAATGGGCAATCGGGTTTGTTATTATGGGCGCCATCGCATTAATTTTACGGCCGAGAAAATCACGGCTTATCGAACCTAGGGACTAGGTTCGCGAGACACTTTCGGGTAGAGTCCGATTTGGCGATCCGCGCGACGCGGCCAAGCAAACCGCGCGATCATGCCTTGGCACGTGCCACCCCGGTTAGAGGCGACAACGCAATCTAACCGAAGGAAGGCGCGTTGTCTATGGCATTCAGCGATCTATTCATTCCAGGCTGCATGATTTTCACGACTGTTTGCGTGGGATATCAGTCCGTGATGCTGAGGCGTAGTATTGATTTGCTTGTCACTCTGGAGTTTGAACGCAAGCAAAGCTCAAAGCAAAGCGTCAGCACGCCGGACCATCCGGGCCTGATGAATACCGCGCCCGCCGATATGGGAAGGCAGTAAGAAATCCACCTTGCCCATTTATCCACACGCGTGTGCTTCCAAATGCCGCCACCATAAGGATCATCAAATCCCTTCACTTCAGAGCGCGCAATTAGAGGCTTCCACATTGGCGTTGCCGACACGCGCTGAATGAACCACCTATCACCATCGGAAAGTGCAACCCGAAACTCCAGAAATCTTTCGCCGGATTCATCGGCCACACTTAGTCCTCGCACATCTTCGACAATTGGGTTTGATACCGCCGCTATGCGGGTCGCCTGCCGCCTAGTCTGAAAGGCGGAATAGGCAGCGATGATTGCAGCGATCGCGGAAATTGCGGCCCATACATTTGGCGAATCTTCCATTTTGGCGCCCCGTTTGGGGGATTAAGCCGCCTTGACGTGCCGTTGCCAATACCCGGTGAAGTCCGGGCTTTCCTTCTTGCCCATAGCGAGCGCCGCGACCTGCCGGACTTGCGCGCCGTTGTCCATCCGGCGGTTATCTTCGCGCCATGACGCCTCTTGCGCGTAGCGGAGCAGATACGCACCAGCGATATGGTGATGGTGACCGGCTTCGGCACGACGCAACCGGCTGAAATAGCTTTCCGCCCAATTCGTGCAAGCGCCGTCCTGCGAATAGGCTTCCTCGTGATTGATCCGCTTCATTTCAAAGCGCGAGTGCAGGTCATTCCATGACGGCGCTTCGTCCGCGTTCAAGAGCGTTTCCTTCTCGACGCGGGACTTGATCCATGACAAGGCCGAACCTTCCGAACGGAACACGGCGGGAAGGCTCTTGTCGTCACGCTCGCGCACGATGACAACGCATTGCCGCTTGCCGGATTTGTTTTTGTAGAGGCGGCGGTCTTTCCGATCTTCGCGAAGGTTGGCGGGCTTCACATAGCCGCCGAAGTACGCGCCGTCGGTTTCCGCAACCTTGCCAGCGCCGCCGATCACGCGGCCCTTCAATTCCTCGGCCATGGCTTCCCGGAGTTTGTGGGCCAGCACGAAGGCTGCCTTGTAGGAGAGGCCAAGATCGCGGCTCAGGGCCAGCATGGACTTGCCCTTGACCTCATTCACAAAGATCGCGATTGCCGCCAGATAGGTCCGCAGGCTCGCCTTGTGGCTGGCGAACAGCGTGCCGGACGTGACGGTGAAATCGCCCTTGCACGCCTTGCAGCGGTAGCGGGTAGAACCGTTCTTGCGGGTCGTGCTGTAGGCTTCCAAGCCGCCACAGGCCGGGCAAACCGGCTCGCCCTCAGTAGCGCTCCACCTGATCTTGCGGAAGGCCGTGGCCGCTTCCTCATCGCTCATGCGGAAGACGTGACCAAGGGTCAGGGTCTTTGCGGCGCTGGAAAGGAGGAAGTGTTGGGCCATTGTCACGTATCCGATGCTTCTGCATCTAATATGTGACTTGCGGAGTCTCATTCAAGGGGCTAATGTCGCATTTACGTGATAATCACACCGGATATGCGATATGGCAAAAGCCCCAAAACAATCAGAGACTTACTGGGAAGACCGGGTGAAAACCCTCCTAAAGGTCGAATTGACACGGCAGAACGTCACCTATGGCGAACTGGCCGAGCGGCTGAAAATGATGGGCGTGAAGGAATCCGAACCCAACGTCCGCAACAAGCTCTATCGCGGGACGTTCTCGGCTATGTTTTTGGTCCAGTGCTTGGTGGCGCTGGGGGTGAAGGAGTTGCGGATTGGCTAAACTATGCCCCATTTCACGAGATAGATTCTGACAATCGACTTGTTGCAGGTCTCGGCAGCGACGCGCAGGTAGAATGATTTGTACTTATCGACGAAAAGCATGTTGTAGCTTCCACCGCCGCCTATCCAAGGCCAAGGAGCATCAAGGCCAGTCTCTGCGATCATCTTGGGCAAGATTGCGACTTTGATGCGCTTCGTCTCCAGGCCGTCAAGTTCCACCCGTAGTTCGGCGCTGCCATTTACCTCTACGTCCGGCACCCGAAATGGAATCCATTTCATATTGTCCGCGTCTGATACTTCCGTCATGAATACGAGACGTGGTGCTTTGTATATAAAGCCGTTTCCATGCCATTGCCCCAAGGTTTTTTCTTCTGATTTGACCCGGAAGGCGGCCTTGATTCCACAGATCAGGAGGAAAGTTGCGAGCGCATAAATCAACGCCTGGATGGCCTGCCAAAGATTGTGCAGATCGGCGGCCATTTTCTCTATGCCCCCCGAACGAATAAGGGCAAAATAGGCCACTGCGGCGGTAAGAATCTGCGTAAGGCCGAGAGTGTCTGCCGCAACGTCCCGTGCCTCGTCTCGCACGAGCCGCAACCAGCTCGCCAAATAACGGCGCACCCTGACAAGAATTGCCCGCCTATCCATCCCCAATTCCTCCCACGAGTCCGCGCCCCGGCATAGGTGCCGGGCCAAGTGACTGACTCGTCAGAGGTATTAAGCGGCGCGCGCGCCGTCCGGCCGATCCGATCCACCTGAGTTAATCACTCAGAGAACCGGGGCCGGTGGCGTTTGCGCCATAATACCGCGCGTCAGCCAGTTGTGGTCGGCATTGTAGAAATTCAGCCGCGCCTGAAGGCAGGCGGTCGAGCGCGGGCCGGCGCGGAAGGCCGCCACGGCCTTGCGCAATTGGTCGGGCTCGGGCCGGTCCTCGGCATCATAGACCACCAGATATTCGCCCCGCGCAAAGGCCAGCGCATAATTGGCCGCCTTGGGCTTGGTGCGTGGACCGACGGGCGGCACGATGATGACCTCGAACGGCACGGCGCCGGGCCGGCCGCACAAGGCCCGCGCCGCGGCCAGGGTCTGGGCATCGTCCTCCTCCAGCACCAGCTTGATGTCCAAAAGCCGCGCCGGATAGTCCAACGCCGCCAACCCTTCCAGCAGCCCGGGCAAAACCCTTGCCTCGCGGTAGAGCGGCACCAGGATCGAATAGCTGGGAAGCCCCGTCTGCGTGGCTGGCGCGACCGGGGGGCGGCGCCTGGCCAGTAACGCCAGGGCGACGCGAAAGACCCCGCTGGCGGCAAAGGCCAGCGACAGCAACGCCGCGGCGGTGCGCGCGGCAACCAGCGGAGCGCAGACCAGCGCGACCAGCGCCGCCGCGATCAGCACACACAGCACGCGGCCCTGCGCCCGGGTGATTACTCTTTGTGCCGACAATTCGGGGAAACGGCGCGCAAGTCCGAAAACCGCCTGGTCGGCCAGTTCCACCGCGTGGCGGGACTTGATCTGCTCAAGCAATTCGTCGCGCCCGACCAGCTGCACCGGGCGCGGGCCCAGATGTGCCGCCAGCCAGGCGCGGTTCTCCGCCGACCCGTCGGCGGTCAGTACGCCGTCCTGATAGGGAAGAAAAAGTCGCGCCAGCCGCAAGGACCATGCGCCTTCGTCTTCGCCTCCCGGCGACATGCCCTCACCCATTCAGCCCCCGGCAAGCCAAGAATGTTCACGCGGCGGCAGAGCCACATGTCACACACATCACGCTGGAAGGAACGCAGCACACCGGCCCGCAGCGGTCGGTGGCGGACTCGTGCAGAAATTTTTGCGCATATTGGAAAAGCGCACAACCGGCGTTTTCAGCTTGGTCGCAATTCAATGCAACCCTTGATTGTATTGTTTGGGTCTGGCTCCGATCAATCCGGCCGCAGCGCCTTGGTCAGGAACCGGGTGAGATTCTCCACCAGGGCGGCGCGGGAACGCCCGGCGCGCCGGGCATCGCGGCAGGTCTGATGCAGCGCGCCAACAATCGCCTGGCCGATAATGTCGGCATCGAAGGATTTGCAGGCAGCGCCTTCGCCCGCCGCCTTGCGGATCAAGTCCGCCCATTCGGTACCCCACTGCATCATCAAGGGGCGGGTTTCGACGCCTTCAGCGTCGATCACCCTCTCGTCGGCCATGGCGGCGCGCAGCACGCCCGGATGGCTGTCTGCATACTCGTAAATTGCGTTCAGCGTGGCGCTGATGCGTTCCTGCAAAGTCTGGCCGGCGGGGCGGTGACGGCGCAGATGGCTGTCGAGTTCAGCGCGCGCATCCTCCACAAAGGCCAGGAAGCAGGCGCGCTTGTCGGCATAGTGCAGATAGAAGGTGCCGTACCCGAGGCCTGCCTGGCGCGCAATGTCCTGAGGCCGGGTGGAATCATAGCCGCGCTCGACAAACAATTTGCGCGCGGCCTGTTTCAGGCGCGCCAGGCTTTCCGGTTTGCGGCCGCCGCCGGAATTCGAAACCGACGCAGTGTCGAGCGTGATAACGTCACCGGACATGCGCTGATCTTTCCGCCCGTTGGGACAAACTGTCAACGGCAGCAACGTCCCGCATGGATCGCGTTGGCGGCGGTTATTGATCCGCAGACGGATTATTGTGCCGTTGCGATGCGTTTTACGGCCTGTTTCCATCCGCGATAGAGCATGTCGCGCCGCGGTTTTTTCATCGCCGGAACAAAACGCCGGTCCAGCGCCCATTGCGCCGCAATATCTTTCTCGCTGGCGAAGAGGGCGGCGCCCAGTCCCGCCAGATACGCGACGCCCAGCGCTGTCGTTTCCGCGACACGGGGCCGTTCGACGGCAAGCCCGGTCAAATCGGCGAGCCTCTGGCAGAACCAGTCATTGGCGACCATGCCGCCATCGACCTTCAGGGAGCGCAACCGCGACAGGCCCGCCGCCTGCAGGTCGCCGCGCATGGCTTCCAGCAGGTCGCGGGTCTGATAGCAGACCGCGTCAAGCGCTGCCCGCACGATTTCGGGGCGGCCGGTGTCGCGCGTCAGGCCCAGAATGGCGCCGCGCGCCCCCGGATCCCAGTAAGGCGCCCCCAATCCGGTGAAGGCGGGCACAAAATACAGTCCATCCGCTTGCCTGGCCTGCTTTGCCAGGGCTTCGCTTTCTCGCGCGCTGGCCACCACCCTCAGCTCGTCGCGCAGCCACTGCACCACCGCCCCGGCGATGAAGATGCTGCCCTCGATGGCGTACTGCCTTTGCGCCAGCGCCGTCACCAGCAGCCGGTTATGGGAGCGCGGCACCTTGCGGCCGGTATTGACCAGCACAAAACAGCCGGTGCCGTAGGTGGATTTCACGTCGCCCGGAGAAAAGCAGGCCTGGCCAAAGCTGGCCGCCTGCTGGTCGCCCGCCACGCCCAGGATCGGAATCGGCGCGCCCAGCAGCATGGGATCGCTGACGCCAAAATCGCCGCGGCTTTCGCGCACATCCGGCAGCACGCTGCGCGGGACGTCGAACAGCTTGAGCAGCGCCGCGTCCCAGTCTCGCGCCTTCAGATTCCACAGCATGGTGCGCGAGGCGTTGGTGACGTCGGTGGCATGGACCTGTCCGCGCGTCAGATTCCAGATCAGCCAGCTGTCGATGGTGCCGAACGCGATGTCTTTCAATCGGTCGCTCCGACTCGCGCCTCCGCTCCTGCCCTTCAGCCCCTTCACATTCTTCAGCAGCCATTCCAGCTTGGTGGCCGAGAAATAGGGATCGAGCAGCAGGCCGGTCTTGGCCGTGATGCTTTTCTCAAGCCCCCGCTTCTTCAATTGGGCGCAGCGGGCGGCGCCCCGGCGATCCTGCCAGACGATGGCGTTGTACAGTGGCGCGCCGGTCTTCCTGTCCCAGATCAGCGAGGTCTCGCGCTGGTTGGTGATGCCGATGGCGGCCACCCCCGACGCTTCCAGCCCCTTCAGAACCGCCCGGCCGGCGGCCAGCGCCGCCTGCCAGATTTCGGTCGCGTCATGCTCGACCCAGCCATTGGCGGGATAGATCTGGCGCAGCGGCACGGCATGGCTGCGCAAGGCCCGCCCGCTCGGATCGAACAGGATAGCGCGGGTCGAGGTGGTGCCCTGGTCGATGGCCAGGATGAAACTTTTGTGGCGGGTCATGCTGGGAAAAACCTCACTTTTTGCTTCCGCCAAGGCAAGAGACTTAATCAGCTGTTAAGGGTCGCCGCGCTAAAAAAAAGTGCAGAAAAGGCCGGGAACGGTCGTTGCAGAATGCATGGGGATTTGCCGTGGGGCTTACTGCGCACGACATGAGCGATATGGGCCGGCTGGCCCAGCTGGCGATGAATCCGCAATCGGGCGCCAGCCGCGAGGAAATCTATCTCGCCGTCGCTTCGCTTTACCGCATCCAGGGTTCCGGCCTGAACGCCCGCGAGCGCGAGCTGATGCGAGAAATCCTGCGCCGGCTGACCCGCGATGTGGAAATGGCAATCCGCATCGCCCTGGCCCAGCGCCTGGCCGACGACTCCACGGCGCCCCATGATCTGATCCTGCTGCTGGTCGACGACGCCATCGAGGTCGCCCGCCCGCTGATCATCAATTCTCCGCTGCTGACCGAAGCCGATGTTCTCAAGCTGATCGCCGAAGCCGGGATCGGCCATCAGGAAGCCGTCGCAGGTCGTCCCCATATCGGTATTCCTGTCACCGATGCACTGGTCAAGGCCGAACATGAATCGGTGCTGGTGGCGCTGGTGCGCAACGCCACCGCCAAGATTTCCTCACATTCCTATGAAACGCTGGTTCAGAAGTCCCGCGCTTTGTCGGGCCTGCAGGAACCGCTGATCAAGCGCCCCGACCTGCCGCCACAGCTCGCCTCCAACATGTGCGAATGGGTTTCGGACGCGCTCAAGACCTATATCAAGACCAACTACAAGATGGCGCCCAATAGCGTCGAGGCCGCCCTCACCCAGGCGACGGTGGTGCTGAACAGCGAACCGCCCGGCCCCAAGGAACCGCCGGCCGACAGCGCCCAGAAGCTGATCGAGAAGCTGGCGGCGTCGGGCCAGCTCAAGGCCGGCTTCCTGATGCGCGTGCTGAGCCAGGGCCAGGTGGACCTGTTCGACCTGGCCTTTGCGCGCCTGCTCGATGTCGAGCTCACCCGGTTCCGCAAGAGCTTCTATGACGGCGGCATCCAGGTCGTGGCGCTGTCCTGCCGCGCCGCCGGCATCGACCGGTCTGTGTTCCCCACCGTTTTCAACCTTTCGCGCCAGGCGCGGGGCATGACAGTGACGCTGTCGGGCCCGGACATGACCGCGGCCGACGAAATTTTCTCGGGTTTCACCCGCCAGACGGCGGGCGAGAAGCTGCGCGCAACCCTGCCGCGATAATCCGCCTGCCCCGCCCCGCCGCGGCTGTGCTAGGTTCGATCCCATGACCAGGCTTCACTTTACCGCCGCGCCCGACGCCGCCGAAACGCTGGCGGCGCTGCGCGCCCGCTACGAGGATGCCGGCCCCCAAAAGGCCGACGTTATCGTGGCGCTGGGCGGCGACGGCTTCATGCTGCAGACGCTGCACGCCTTCACGGCGCTGGGAAAGCCGATCTATGGCATGAACCTGGGCTCGGTCGGCTTCCTGATGAACGAATATCGCGCGGAAGACCTGCCCGCGCGCCTGGCGGCGGCCGAAAAGGCCCGCATCCATCCCCTGCTGATGCAGGCACACACCGCCGCCGGCCCCACCGCCGCGCGTGCCTTCAACGAAGTCTCGCTGCTGCGCGAGACGCGGCAGGCGGCCAAGATACGCATCATGGTGGACGGCAAGCCGCGCATCCGCGAACTGATCTGTGACGGCGTCCTTGTCTCCACGCCGGTCGGCTCGACGGCCTATAACCTGTCCGCCCATGGCCCCATCCTGCCGATCGATGCCGCGCTGCTGGCGCTGACTCCCATCTCGGCCTTCCGCCCCCGCCGCTGGCGCGGTGCTCTCCTGCCCCACCGCGCCAAGGTGCGATTCGAGATTCTGGAAAACGCCAAGCGCCCGGTCAGCGCCGTGGCCGACGATTTCGAGGTGCGCGACGTGATCGCGGTCGACGTGGCCGAAGACCGCTCCATCGCCATGACCATGCTGTACGATGCCGGACACAATCTGGACGAACGCATCCTGACCGAGCAATTCTCGGATTAGGCACTTCACAAAGCCTTAACGCCCATTAAGCTATCCTCGGATGACGCGCCTGCCTCCTTCGAGGCCGCGGGAATATGGGCTATGAGCGGCTACCGTTTCGACCGGCTGAAGATTCTTGTGGTGGACGACAACGCCCACATGCGCAAGCTTGTCACCGCCATCCTGCAGGCTTTCGGCGTCGTCCAGATTTATGAGGCCGACAACGGCCAGCGCGCCTGGGCGGTGCTGCGCGAATCCAATCCCGACATCATCGTGCTGGACTGGGTGATGGAAGGCATGAGCGGGCTGGAACTGGTGCAGATGATCCGCACCAATCCCGCGACACCAAATCCCTTCGTGCCCGTCATCATGCTGACCGGTCACACCTCGATAGACCATGTGATGCAGGCGCGCGACGCCGGCGTAAACGAATTCATTGCCAAGCCGGTATCGGTCAAGACCATGATGTCGCGGCTGGTGGCGGTGATCGAGCATCCCCGCCCCTATGTGCGGACCAATGGCTATTTCGGCCCTTGCCGCAGGCGGCGCGGCGCCGAGGAATATCGCGGCCCGGAACGTCGCGCCGAATCCAAGCAGCAGGCAGCGGAGTAAATCATGGCCCGCCAGCAACCGATCGAACTCTTCATGCCGCCAAACATGCTCAAGGCCAAGGCCGGCGGCGGCCTTGGCGGCGCCGACATGGCGGCGATGAAGCGCGCCGAGGCCGCGATGGACACTTTGAAGGGCGAATTCACCGACTGGATGGCGCATGACGTGAAGGCGCTGATGGGGGCGCGCACCGGCTATGCCGGCAAGCCCGATGCGCAAACCCGCGCCGCGCTGATGCGCGCTGCCCACGACATCAAGGGCAATGCCCCCACCTTCAACTTCCCGCTGATCGCCCGCGTCGCCGGTTCCCTGTCAAAACTGATCGGCGAACTGCCGGCGGGCCAGACCGTGCCGTCAACGCTGGTGGATGCGCATGTCAACGCCGTGCTGGTGATCCACAAGCAGAATATCCAGACCACAGACGACAAGATGGCACAGATCCTGTGCGCCGAACTGGATTCACGGGTGGAAGAGGCGCTGAAGGGTCCGAAGACGTAGAGCTTTTTTTCCGGTCGCGCGGCGCTAAGTTTGCTCGTCGCTGCGGGCGTCGGACAAGAGTCCGAGCAGGCCCGGACTGAAGGACAGCGCCGAGCCTTGCAGCGTGCCAGTGCCAGTGCCAGTGCCAGTGCCAGTGCCGGCCAGCAGATTTCCAAACATAGACCCAAAACTGTTCTGGTGCCCGCCCGGCTGCCAGTTCATCACGCTTGCCAGCAGCATCCGGATCTCGGCGTCCTGCGCCGTGGCGACCGTGGCGCGGGCATTGACCGGCGTGATGTCGGGCAGCGATGCGATCCGCACCGCCCCCGCATCGCCGGGCTGGCGCAGCGCCCAGTCATAGACTTCGCGCACCGACTTGGCGGTGCCGTCGGCATGGAAGAACACACTGCGGTTCGAGGATGCGGCCTGCGGGAATTGCGCCGCGGCGCTGACGGAGGGGTCGTGTTCGGCCAGCTTGATCAGCCGGCAGGCCGCGTCGGGGCCGAGGAAATGCGCGGCATAGAGTTCGCCGCCGCAGACCTCGCGGCCCAGGCTGGCGCGCAGCACATTGCCGGTGGATTTGGCATATTCGCCCGCCATCAGCGCCGACAGTTGCGGGTCCTTGCGCAGCGCCAGGATCGACTGTTTTGCAGCCATGTCGGCGTGGTAGCGGCCCTCGCTGTCCCTGGTGATGGCGCCGGCGAATTCCGACAGGCCGTGCTGGGCGCCATGCTCCTTCACCAGCCCAAGCCAGGTCTGGTCGACGAACTGGAACAGCCCTGCCGCCGACGAGGTGGACGACTGGGCATTGGCCTTGAGGCTGGATTCCCGCATCGCGGTGCCCAGCAGATAATGGAAATCCGATCCCGTCGCGGCGGCGGCGTTCTTCAGCGCGGCCACGACGCTGGTGCGTTCGGCACTGATCCCGGCGGACTGTGCGGCTTCTGCCTGCATGGCCCCGAAGATCGGCGCTTATGGTTAACCATTGCTTACCGCGCGGCTCAGCGGGGCCTGGGCCGGGTCCGGCCAGGGACTATTGGAACTGTGGCCCCAGACGGGCCCGGGCCAGGCGGGATCGCCCTTGAAACGGCCGATCACATGGACATGCAGCTGGGGCACCATGTTGCCCAGATTGCCGACATTGAGCTTCTCCACCCCGGGCAGCGGGCGGATCAGCTTCGACAGCTTCACGATCTCGGCCATCAACTGCTTCTGATCCTCGGCATTCAGGTCGCACATCTCGACCACACCGGGGCGGCGCGGCACCAGAATCCCCCAATGATAGCGGGCGTCGTCGTAGAGAAAGAGGCGGCATAGCGGCCAGTCGGCCAGCTGGTGCGTCATGGCCGCAATCCCAGGGGCCAGGGTGAAGCCGGTCATGCAACGCTCCCGATAAAGCGTCGAGGATCAAAATCCGGGATGATGGCGCCCTCGCCGCGCATCAGCCGGGCCATCATGGCGGCAATGGCAGGGGCGAACAGGATGCCGTTGCGATACTGGCCGCTGGCAACAAACAGATTGGAAAGATGCGATGGTCCCAGCAGCGGCAGCCCGTCCGGGCTTTTGGGCCTGAGCCCTGCCCATTGCTCCAGCAGCGGCCAGTCCCGCACCGCCGGGATCAGCGCCGCGGCGCGACCGCGCAAGTGATCGCGCGCGGCCCGGGTCAGTGTGGTGTCGAAGCCGGCATCCTGCACCGTCGCACCCACCAGCAGGCGGTCCTTCATCGGCACCATGTAGATGCCGCCGCCCCAGATGACAGGCGCCTGGAAGCCGGGCGGCGTGGCCAGCGCGATCATCTCCCCCTTGGCGGGAGTGACGGGGATGTTTTCCAGCAGCCCGCTCCACGCCCCGGCCGCCAGCAGAAAGCGGTCGGCCTCATAGCGGCCAAAGCCGGTGCGCACCGCCACGGCCCTGTCATCCCGCCGGTCGATGGTCACCACCGCCTCATTGGGCAAAATGATCCCGCCCGCCTTCAGCACCGCCACGGTCAGGGCCGCGCCCAGGGCGCGGCTGTCGACATGGGCTTCGCCCGGCACCCACAGCGCCCCCGCCACGGGCGCCAGCAGCGGCACCCGCGCCGCGACCGCTGCCGCATCCAGCAGCCGGCCCCTGGGTCGCAAGGCTTCCAGTTCGGCTGCGTCGGCGGCCAACATCAGGGTGCCGTCCCGGCAATATCCGATCTTGGCGTCAGCGGCGGCTTCCAGTTCGGCGGCGAAACCCGGCCACAGGCCATCGGCCTCCAGCGCCAGCTGACGCTCGGCCTCGACCGCATCTTCCAGTTCGGCGGTAACCGCCAGCATCCCGGCAGCGGCCCAGGTCGCGCCATGGCCGGGCTGGGCGCGCTCAAGGATGGTGACGCTGTCACCGGCCTGCAGCAGCCGCCACGCCGTGGCCAGTCCTGCCACCCCGGCACCGATAATGACAGCCCTCATACCGGCCTCGCCACCACCTGCCCCGCTTTCACGAAGCAAGCGATTCCAAGAAGATACGCCAGCAAGCTGAAGTGATCCGGCAACAAACAGGCAAGTAGCAGGCCCAGCGCCACCAGCCAGTGGATCAGCCGCACCCGGCGCTCGGACACCCACATCAGCACACCGAGCGCGAACAGCAGGAACATCGCCGCCAGCGCCCGGCTGGGCTCGGCCAGGGCAAAGCCGAACGGCGCCAGCAGCAGGCCCAGCGGCAGCAGCGCCGTTACCGCCTGCCCCGCAGCCCGCGCTGCCGCCTGGGCCAATCCGTCAGCCAGGAACCCCGCCAGCAGCAGCACGCCGCCGATCCAGGGATGGTGGCCGGCCAGGGCGGCGGTTCCCGCCAGCAGCGCCACCCCGGCAGCGGCGGCCCAGCCGCGCGGCGCAAGCGCCAGGCGCGGCGCCAGCCGGTCGAACAGGGTTTCGGGCATGGGAAAAGGCATGGCGCTTCTATAGCGGCTGGGGCTGGCGGGCGCACCCGGCGATCCCCCTGTAACGGGCATGCCCGTGGAGCGTATTATGCTCTGCGGAATTTGGAGAGCGGATCATGGAAAAGGCATTGTTCGGCGCGGGCTGCTTTTGGGGCGTGGAGGACTTCTTCCGCCAGGTGCCCGGCGTGATCGACGCCGTCAGCGGTTATGCCGGCGGCACCACCGACAATCCCAGCTACCAGCAGGTCTGCCACAGCGACACCTATCATGCCGAGGTGGTGGAAGTGACCTTCGACCCGGCCAAGGTGGCCTATGGCACGCTGGTCGACCTGTTCTTCCGCATGCACAACCCCACCACCCGCAACCGCCAGGGCCCGGATGTCGGCACCCAGTATCGCAGCGTGATCTTCACCCACGGCCCGGAACAGGCGCGCATCGCCGCCGAGGTGCGGGCCAAAGTGGACGCCGGCGGCAAATGGAAGACCCCGGTGGTGACCCAGATCGAGCCTGCCCCCACCTTCTGGAAGGCCGAGGACCACCATCAGCGCTATTTTGAGAAGCATGGCGGCTCGTGTCATGTCAGCTTCGCGCAGTTGCAGTCCGAGGACGCGGTATCGCGGTAACAAAGCGACCCGCCTAGCCGGCAGCGTCCCGTTCGGCTTTCTCCTCGCTCAGGCGCATGGTCACCAGCACCACGATCATGGCGGCGAAACTGGTCAGTGTGCCGGGAAGCCAGATGATCAGGCCGCCATAATGCTGGTCGTTCAGCGCCGTCATGTCCAGCACCCGCCCGCAGATGGTGTAAACCGGATAGATGTCGTGCGCGCTGAGCGACAGGACCGCGCCCAACACCATCTGCGGCAGTTCGATCACCAGGATCAGCAGGCCCCGCATCAGGTGGGACAGGCGGGCCGGCGGCTTGGCGCGACTGTCCAGGATCAGCGACCAGAACATCACGCCATTGACGGCCATCGTCCAGTTCATCAGTTCGTAGAGATTGGCGTCCAGCATGACGCGGGTGTGAATCTGCGGGATCAGCCAGAAATAGAGCAGCCCCACGAACAGGAAGGGCGCCACCACCGGATGCTGCAGGAAGGCCAGCGTTGCCTGCACCGGCCGGGACGCGATCACGGGTTTGAGAAAATCCGGCATCCCGGCAAACAGGACCGGGCCGCTCATGCCCAGCGCGATTGCGAAGGCGCCAAGATGGTGCAGCACAAAATGCGCCGCCCGATGCACGAAGAACATGTGCTGGGCGTAATAGTCGATGCGGGTCTGCAGCACGATCCAGAAGCTGGCCATGCCCGCGACAAAGCAGATGGAACGCCACAGCGGCGGGTGTTGCGGTGGCGGCAACCGGTAAAGTCCGCGCGCGAACCAGCCCAGGGTCAGGACGGTGGCGAGATATTCCGGCCAGGAGAATTCCCAGGGCAGCCAAACCGGCAGTTGCGCCGGATACTGGCGGCAAATGGTGTACAGCACCGCGCCTGGGAGAAGCGCCGCGCCGTACCACAGCCAGGGTGAGCGTCCTTTCATCGCGGGCGAACTTACAGGCTGGGCCGCGCGCGCCAAAGCGTGATAAGGACGCGGTCATGCGCGCCATTGCCCTCGTCCTGGCCCTGTTCCTGTCCGCCTGTTCACGTCCGAGCTGGCACATGACCGATATTTCCGGGTCCATGCCCCGGCTGGATTTTGACCTGGGCGGCGTCAAGGCCGAGCAATTCCGCGGCAAGGTCGTGGCGCTCTATTTCGGCTACACCCACTGCCCCGATGTCTGTCCCACCACCCTGGCCAACCTGACCGACATGCTGGGCAAGGTGAACAGCCCCGATGTGCGTGTGCTGTTCGTGACGGTGGACCCGGATCGCGACAGCGATGCGGTGCTGGCCGATTATGCCAAGGCGTTTTCGCCACAAATCATAGGTCTGCGCGGCACCGACAACCAGCTTGCGGCGCTGGCCCGCACCTATCGCGTCGCCTATACGGTGACGAAAGGGCCGCCCTATGCGGTGACCCATTCCAATGCCGTGTTCTTCTTCGACCGCAATGGCCGGGCGCGGCTGGTCACCACCGACACCAGCGACACGGCGGCGATGGCGCAAGACGTGAAGCGCCTTCTCGACTAGATGTGCAACGCCGCGCCATCCGCCGCCAGCACCGCTTCATGCATCATTTCGGATAACGTCGGATGCGGGAAGATGGTGTGGGCCAGTTCCTCGTCGGTCAGCTCGCCGGTCTTGGCGATGACATAGCCCTGAATCAGTTCGGTGACTTCCGCGCCGATCATGTGCGCGCCCAGTAGCTCGCCGGTGGTGGCATCGAACACGGTCTTGATCATGCCTTCCGCCTCGCCCAGCGCAATCGCCTTGCCATTGCCGATGAAGGGGAACTTGCCCACCTTGATCTTGCGGCCGGTCTCTTTCGCCTTGGCTTCGGTCATGCCGACGGACGCAACCTGCGGCCAGCAATAGGTGCAGCCCGCCACATTGGCGGTGTTGAGCGGATGCACACCCTTCACGCCCGCGATTTTCTCCGCCACGATGACGCCTTCATGCATCGCCTTGTGCGCCAGCCAGGGGCCGCCCACCAGGTCGCCGATCGCCCAGACGCCATCCACGCCGGTCTCGCCATATTTTCCGGCGACGATGTGGGTCTTCTCGACCTTGATGCCCGCGGCTTCCAGGCCGATATTCTCGACATTGCCGACAATGCCCATCGCCAGGATGACGCGGTCCACCGTGACGTCTTCGGTCTTGCCGTCCTTGGCCTTCAGGGTGCAGGTGACGTTGTCGGCGCCCTTCTTCAGCGCGGTGACGGTGGTGCCGGTCTTGAGCTTCATGCCCTGCTTGGTGAAGGCCTTGGCCGCCATGGCTGAAATCTCTTCGTCTTCCACCGGCAGCACGCGGTCCAGCACCTCGACCACGGTCACCTCGGCGCCCAGCGTGCGATAGAAGCTGGCGAACTCGATGCCGATGGCGCCGGAGCCGACCACCAGCAGCGATTTGGGGAAGCTCGGCGGCACCATGGCTTCCCGGTAGGTCCAGACCAGCTTGCCGTCCGGCTCCAGGCCCGGCAGCGTGCGCGCCCGCGCCCCGGTCGCCAGCACGATGTTCCTGGCCAGGACATCGCTGGTCTTGCCGTCCTTGGTGACTGTCAGCTTGCCCTTGCCGGACAGCTTGGCCTCGCCGCTGATGACCGTGATCTTGTGCTTCTTCATCAGGAAGCTGACGCCGTCCGACAACTGCTTGGACACGGCGCGGCTGCGGGCCACGATCTTCTCGATATCGAACTTGAAATTGTCGGCGCTGAAGCCGAATTCGTTCAGCCGGTGCATCAGATGCCAGATCTCGCTGGAGCGCAGCAGCGCCTTGGTCGGGATGCAGCCCCAGTTCAGGCAGATGCCGCCCATGCGGTCGCGCTCGACCACTGCGGTCTTCAGGCCCAGCTGGGCGCAGCGGATGGCGCAGACATAGCCGCCCGGCCCGCCGCCCACCACCACAACGTCATAGGTGTCAGCCATGATGACCTCTACAGCAGCATCGAAGCAGGTTCTTCGATGAACTGCTTCAGGGTCTGCAGGAACTTGGCGCCGGTGGCGCCGTCCACCACGCGATGATCGGCGGACATGGTCACCGTCATCATGGTGGCGATCTCGATCTTGCCGTCCACCACGATGGCGCGCTCCTCGCCCGCGCCCACCGCGATGATGCAGCTTTGCGGCGGATTGATGATCGAGGTGAAGCTCTTGATCCCGAACATGCCCAGATTGGAGACCGAGAATCCGCCGCCTTCATATTCGTTGGGCTTGAGCTTCTTGTCCCTGGCGCGGACGGCCAGATCCTTCACCTCGTTGGAGATGTCCACCAGGCCCTTGGCCTCGGCCTTGAACACGATGGGGGTGATCAGGCCCGACGGGATCGCCACGGCGATGCCGACATCGGCGTTTTTGTGCCGCAGGATTGCGGTGTCGGTCCAGGAGGCGTTCACATCCGGATGCTTGATCAGCGCCATCGCCGATGCCTTCACCACGAAATCATTGACCGACAGCTTGTAGGCGGGCGCCTTGTCCTTGCCTTTCGGCGCGCCCTTGTTCATCGCCTCGCGCGTCGCCATCAGCGAGTTCAAATTGCAGTCTATGGTCAGGTAGTAATGCGGGATCAGCGTCTTGGCGCTGGTCAGGCGCTTGGCGATTGCCTTGCGCATATTGTCGTGCGGAATTTCCTCGTAGCTGTCCTTGGCATAGAGCAGCCGCGCGTCCGGCAGCGGCGCGACGCCCGGGATGCCGCCGCCGGTGGGAGCGGACGCCGCGGCGGGGGCAGGTTTCGCTGCGCCGGGTTTGGCATTCTCGACATCGGACTTGACGATGCGGCCGCGCGGGCCGCTGCCCGACAGGCCGGACAGGTCAACGCCCTTCTGTTCGGCAATGCGCCGCGCCAGCGGCGAGGCGAAGATGCGCCCGCCGTCGCTCTTCGCGGCAGGTGCGGCGGCTTTCGGCGCTTCTGCTTTGGGCGCAGCTTCGGCTTTCACCGCTGCGCCAATGTCCTTCATGGCAGCGGGAATGTCCTGTTTGGGTGCGGCAGCTTTCGGAGCCGCGTCAGCACTCTCGCCCTCGACCAGCAGAACGGCGATGGGACTGTTGACCTTCACGCCCTCGGTGCCTTCGGCCACCAGTATCTTGCCGATCTTGCCTTCATCCACGGCCTCGAATTCCATCGTCGCCTTGTCGGTCTCGATTTCGGCCAGGATGTCGCCGGACTTGACGGTGTCGCCTTCCTTGACCAGCCATTTGGCCAGCTTGCCCTCTTCCATGGTGGGCGACAGCGCGGGCATGAGAATGTTGGTCGCCATGACTTACGCCTTGTAACAGACGGTTTTGACCGCCTCGATCAGATCTTCCACCGTCGGCAGCGCCAGCTTTTCCAGGTTGGCGGCATAGGGCATCGGCACATCCTTGCCCGAGACCTTGGTGGGCGGCGCGTCGAGATAGTCGAACGCCTCCAGCGCCACGCGCGAACAGATTTCCGAACCGATGGAACAGACCGGCCAGGCCTGTTCCATGGTGACGATGCGGTTGGTCTTCTTGACGCTTTCCAGCACCGTATCCATGTCCAGGGGTCTGAGGGTGCGCAGGTCTATCACTTCGGCGTCTATGCCCTCTTCCGCCAGTTTCTCGGCGGCTTCCAGCGCCTGGCCGACGGTGATCGAATAGGCGACGATGGTGACGTCATTGCCGGGGCGCACAATGCGCGCCTTGCCGATCGGCAGCACGAAGTCGTCCAGCTTGGGCACCGGAAAGCTGCGGCCATAGACGATTTCATTTTCCAGGAAGATGACCGGATTGGGATCGCGGATTGCGGCCTTGAGCAGGCCCTTGGCGTCGGCGGCGAAATAGGGCGCGATCACCGTCAGCCCCGGCACCGCGGCGTACCAGGCGGAATAATCCTGGCTGTGCTGGGCGGCGACGCGGGCGGCGGCGCCGTTGGGACCGCGGAAGACGATGGGGCAGCTCATCTGGCCGCCCGACATGTAGCGGGTCTTGGCGGCGGAGTTGATGATCTGGTCCATCGCCTGCATGGCGAAGTTCCAGGTCATGAATTCGACAATGGGGCGCAGGCCGTCAAAGGCCGCGCCGACGCCAAGGCCGGTAAAGCCATGTTCGGTGATCGGGGTGTCGATGACGCGGCGCTCGCCGAACTCGTCCAGCAAGCCCTGGCTGATCTTGTAGGCGCCCTGATACTGGGCGACCTCCTCGCCCATCAGGAACACCAGTTCGTCGCGGCGCATTTCCTCGGCCATCGCATCGCGCAACGCGTCGCGCACCGTCTGGGTGACAAATTCGGTACCTTCCGGAACTTCGGGGTCGTTGGCGGCGGCCACTTTCGGCGCCGCGTTCGGGGCAGCATGCCCGTTCGGGGCAGCATGCCCGTTCGGGGCAGCATGCCCGTTCGGGGCAGCATGCCCGTTCGGGGCAGCATGCCCGTTCGGGGCAGCATGCCCCTCACCCTTTTCGCTTTTTTCGGCGGGCGTTTCGGCTTTGGTCTCTTTCGGCGCGTCGGCCTTGGCCACTTTCTTTTTCGGCGCGGTGCCGGCGGCTTCACCCTCGCCCAACAGGGTGGCGATGGGCGAATTGACCTTCACGCCCTCGGTGCCTTCGGCGACCAGGATCTGGCCGATGGTGCCCTCGTCCACGGCCTCGAATTCCATCGTCGCCTTGTCGGTCTCGATTTCGGCCAGGATGTCGCCGGACTTGACGGTGTCGCCTTCCTTGACCAGCCACTTAGACAGCTTGCCCTCTTCCATGGTGGGCGACAGCGCGGGCATCAAAATCTCGGTGCTCATCAGGCGTAAATGTCCGTGTAGAGTTCTTCCGGACCCGGCTCGGGGCTTGCGGTGGCGAATTCGGCGGCGGCCACGACCTGGGCCTTGACCTCGGCGTCCATCTGCTTGAGGTCACCCTCATTCACCACGCCGCGGTCGATCAGCTTCTTGCCGAAATGCTCGATGGGATCGCGCTTCTCGCGCACTTCCGTCACTTCCTCGCGGCTGCGGTATTTGGCGGGGTCGGACATGGAATGGCCGCGATAGCGGTAGGTCTTCATTTCCAGAATGATGGGGCCCTTGCCGGCGCGGCAGTGGGCGAAGGCGTCCTCGCCGGCCTTTTGCACCGCCTCGACATCCATGCCGTCGACCTGCACGCCGGGAATGCCGAAGGAGGCGCCGCGCTTGGAGAAATCCGCCACGGCGGAGGAGCGCGCCACGCTGGTGCCCATGGCATACTGGTTGTTCTCGATCACATAGACCACCGGCAGCTTCCACAGCTCGGCCATGTTGAAGGCTTCGTAGACCTGGCCCTGGTTGGCGGCGCCGTCGCCGAAATAGGTCAGCGTAACGGCGTCATTGCCGCGATACTTGTTGGCGAAGGCCAAGCCGGTGCCGATCGGCACCTGGGCGCCGACGATGCCGTGGCCGCCATAGAATTTCTTCGCGGCCGAGAACATGTGCATCGAGCCGCCCTTGCCGCGCGACAGACCGGTGGAGCGCCCGGTCAGTTCGGCCATCACCGACTTGGGGTCAACGCCTTGCGCCAGCATGTGGCCATGGTCGCGATAGGCGGTGATCTGCTGGTCGCCCTGCCTGGCCGCGCCCATCAGGCCGACGACCACGGCTTCCTGGCCGATATAGAGATGACAGAAACCGCCGATCAGGCCCATGCCGTAAAGCTGGCCGGCCCGTTCCTCGAACCGGCGGATCAGCAGCATGTCGTGATAGAGTTTCTGGAGGGATTGCGAATTGCTTTTGGTGGCGTCGGGCATGGGCGTTTGGGTTGCCGTTTTTTGTTTCTAAAAGGCCGGGGATTGGGTTTTTGCAAGCCCTGAGGGACTTGGCAAGGACATTGTTATTTTATTGCGCCGCAAATGCGAACAGTGTTCGGCCCTATCCACCGGCGGCGACAAACCGGCGCGTCCCGGCTGCGCTGCAAAGCCCTACAAATAGCGATGTGATCAGTGTCCCGCGCGCGAAACGGCGACCTGGTTGGGCGCGCCATCCATGAGCTGGGTGCGGGCCAGTTCCTCCACCAGATCGGGATCGGCGCCCTTGTCTTCCATCAGCGCGATGCGACGCTCAAGGCGGGCGCGGTTGTCCTGCAGCTGGGCCAGGGCCTCCTGCTGGATGCCCAGCCGGGCCTGGGTGTCCTCCAGCGCCAGGATGCCGCGATTGCCCCATACGGCGTAGGCGCCGAAGTAGCCGACCACCGCAACCGTGAGGGCGGGAACCACCAGAACAGAGAAAAACCGGGTGACTGAACGCTTGATTCGCATTCAGCCAACGAATCACATACTGATTCGCGCTGTCAACAGGGATTCAGTTAAGGATTCCGGGAACTTAAACCAAGGCGCGTTAACGGGTCACGCCGCCCGCGACACCGGCCGTTCCGCCCGTTTCAGCATGGCGCGGTGGCACCACAGCTTCAGTGGTGACGCCAGATCCAGCGAGACGCAAAACATGTCGTCGCCGGTGGCCGCCGCCACCACCATCACCGGCCCGTCGCCGGATTTCTGGACCACCAGACTGCCTAGGCCAATATTGAAATGTCCGCTCTCCACGATGTCCTCCATGCGAGTCACATGAGAACATAATAGGAACAAACCCGCCGCGCGCGCAAGCCGTCGCTAAGCGCTGCCGGTCGCGCCTCACCGCAAGACGCTGCGCCCGGCATAAACCGCGGCATCGCCCAGCTGCTCCTCGATCCGCAGCAATTGGTTGTACTTGGCCAGCCTGTCGGAGCGGGCGAGGCTGCCGGTCTTGATCTGCCCGCAATTGGTCGCCACCGCCAGATCGGCGATGGTGGAATCCTCGGTCTCGCCGGAGCGGTGGCTCATCACCGCCTTGTAGGCGCTCCTTTGCGCCATCTCGACCGTCTCCAGCGTCTCGGTCAGGGTGCCGATCTGGTTGACCTTGATCAGGATGGCGTTGGCGGTGTGTTTTTCGATGCCCTGCTTCAGGCGCGTCACATTGGTGACGAAGAGGTCGTCGCCCACCAGGTTGACGCTCTTGCCGATGCTGTCGGTCAGGGCCTTCCAGCCGGTCCAGTCGTCTTCCGCCATGCCGTCCTCGATGGAGAAGATGGGATAGCGCTTGGCAAGATCGGCATAGAGTTTGACCATCTGGTCCGGCGACAGGGTCTTGCCCTCGCCTTCCAGCACATACTTGCCGTCCTTGAAGAACTCGGTCGAAGCCGGGTCCAGCGCGAAGAAGATGTCCTCGCCCAGTCTGTAGCCGGCCTTTTCCACCGCCTTGGAGATATAGCCCAGCGCCTCGTCCGGCGATTTCAGGTTGGGCGCGAAGCCGCCCTCGTCGCCGACATTGGTGTTCAGCCCGGCATCGTGCAGCGACTTCTTGAGGGTGTGGAAGATCTCCGCCCCCATGCGCAGGCTTTCGCGGAAGCTGGGGGCGCCCACCGGCGCGATCATGAATTCCTGGAAGTCGATGGGATTGTCGGCATGAACGCCGCCATTGATCACATTCATCATCGGCACCGGCAGGACATTGGCATTGGGTCCGCCGACATAGCGATACAGCGGCAGGCCCGACGCGGCCGCCGCCGCCTTGGCCACGGCCAGCGACACGCCCAGAATGGCGTTGGCGCCCAGCCGCGCCTTGTTGGGGGTACCGTCCAGCGTGATCATGGCCCGGTCGATCTTGATCTGGTCCTGCGCGTCCAGGCCGGCCAGGGCGTCGAAAATCTCGCCATTCACGGCAGCGACGGCCTTTTGCACGCCCTTGCCGCCATAGCGCTTGGCGCCGTCGCGCAGCTCCACCGCCTCATGGGCGCCGGTCGAGGCCCCCGACGGCACGGCGGCGCGACCGAACGAACCGTCTTCCAGCCGCACATCGACCTCGACGGTCGGGTTGCCCCGGGAATCCAGGATTTCGCGGCCGATAATGTCGAGGATGGCGGTCATGGCGGAACTCCCTTACGCTGCGGGGGTTCTAGGCGAGCGCGCCCAAACCGGCAAGCGCCCGCCTTTTCAGGGGAAAAATATGCTGCTGTCCGCGCCCGCCATCATCCTCACCGCCGCCGTCACCCTGGTGGCGATCCTGATCGCCATCGGCACCGCCATCCTGGTCGCCCGCACCCGCAGGAGCACCGGCATCCAGCCGCCGGCGATGAGCGGCGAGCCCCGACTGGAGCGCGCCCTGCGCGTGCAGGGCAACACGGTGGAGGGCTTTGTCGTTTTCCTGCCGGCGCTGTGGGTCGCGGCGCTGTATTTCCAGGGCTGGGTGCCGCCGATCATCGGCGCCATCTGGTGCCTGGGCCGCATTGTTTACGCGGCTGGCTATATGTCCGACGCCAATCGCCGCCATGCCGGATTTGCGATCTCTATCTTTTCGGTGCTGGCGCTGGTGATCCTGGGCGCGATCGGCCTGTTCAGCGCCTGGACGGTCAGCGTTTAACCACCGCGTCTATTTCAACCAGCTGCTCCAGCAGCGCGGGGAAATCCTTGAGCTTGACCATGTTGGGGCCGTCGCTGGGCGCGTTGTCCGGATCCTGATGCACTTCCATGAAGACGCAGGCCACGCCCGCCGCCACCGCGGCGCGCGCCAGGTAAGGCACCATATTGCGGTCACCGCCGGATTTGTCGCCTGCTGCGCCCGGCTGCTGCACGCTGTGGGTGGCGTCGAACACCACCGGCGCGCCGAACCCCGCCATGATCGGCAATGCGCGCATGTCCGACACCAGCGTGTTGTAGCCGAACGACACGCCGCGTTCGGTCACCAGCACATTGGGATTGCCCGCGCCGGTGATCTTGGCGATCACATTCTTCATGTCCCAGGGCGACAGGAACTGGCCCTTCTTCACATTCACGCACTTGCCGGTATGGGCGGCGGCAACCAGCAGGTCGGTCTGACGCGACAGGAAGGCGGGGATCTGAAGCACGTCCACCGCCTGCGCCACCGCCGCGCACTGGTCGCGCTCATGCACATCGGTCAGAACCGGAAGTCCGAACTTCCGGCGAATATCAGCGAAGATGGGCAAGGCGTTTTCCAGCCCGATACCCCGCGCGGTCGACGCGCTGGTGCGGTTGGCCTTGTCGAAGCTGGTTTTGTAGACCAGTCCCACGCCCAGTCTCTGGCACGCCTCTTTCAGGGCGCCGGCCATGTCGAAGGCATGGCTGCGGCTTTCCAGCTGGCAGGGACCGGCGATGATGGTGAGTTTGCGGGCGTTGCCGATCGCGACGTCGCCCAATGTGACGGTGCTGTTGGGAGTCATGGCGCCCTTATACCGGAGGCGCCCCCATGGAACTAGTGAAAGGTGGTTATGAGCGCCGCGGTCCCGGCCACCCCGGTCAAGGGCGAGAACAGGTTCATCGCATCCGAGAAGAAGGTGTTGTGCACCCGGATGACGTCGCCGGGACGAATTTCCGTCGAACGGTCGGTGGGCAATTCCACTTCCTGGTTGGTGCCTTCGCGGCGCACGAAGATCACGCTCTCGACCGCGCTGGTGGTGAAGCCGCCCGCCAGGGCGACGGCGTTGAGCGCGTTCATGTGATCGACATAGGGATATTGGCCGGGGCGGTTGACCGCGCCGATGATGTAGAAGGGCCGGTAGGTCGAGACCTCGACCGAGACGCGCGGCGATTTCAGATAGCCACGCGAAAAGGCGCTGCCGATGACGCCTTCAAGCTGGGACGCGGTATAGCCCGCGGCGCGCACCTGTCCGATCAAGGGCAGGCTGAGATTGCCCGAGCCGTCGATGGTGTAATCGCCGGACAGGTCGGTCTCGCCGAACACGGTCAGTTTCACCTTGTCGCCGGTGCCCAGCATATAGTCGGGATTGGCGCGCGTGCCGCCCTCACCCTGCTGGGGCTGGTAATAGGCATAGGCGTCGACCGGCTGTGACGTGGCGACGGGATAGGCGGGATAGGCCGGAGTGGGCGGCGTCACCGGCCCGGCTTCCGGCTTGTAGCCATAGAGCGCCTGGACGGATTGAGCGGGGGCGGGCTGATAAGGCACCGGCTGATATTGCGCGGGCTGATAGGTGTTGGCGGCGACTTGCGGCGGGGCCGGCGCAAATCCTGCCGCCGGCGCCGATCCCGGCACGGGGACATAGCCATAGGGCGCAGGCGGATTGTAGCCGCCGCCGACCGGCGCGGCATTGTAGCTGTTGTTGGCGGTGGACGGCGATGCGGGCGCATCGTCGGGCAAGGGCTTGAGGCCATAGGGTGTGTTGTTGGTCGCCGGATCGAGCCTTGTCAGTCCATAGCCGTCGAGATTTTCGGCATGGGCATGGCCGAACACGGCGAACAGCAGCATGCCGGAAATCAGCATGGCGGTGAGGCGCACAAGGGTTAAAGAGACGGACCGGCCCATGGCGCGATCCTATAGGGCGCGTCCTTACCGATTTCCTATCGCTTTGACGGATGCGGTTAAGCCTTTCTTAAGGCGAGGAAACCCCCTGGCCGCACAAGGTATTTCGTAACTCGGGCCTAGACCAGCCGGCTTTTGCGCACCGCCGCCGCGATGAAACTGGTGAACAGCGGATGCGGCTCCAGCGGCCGCGATTTCAATTCGGGGTGGAACTGCACCCCGATGAACCAGGGATGGTCGGAAATTTCCATGATTTCCGGCAGGCGGCCGTCCGGCGACCAGCCCGACACGGTCATGCCATGCTTTGACAGATCCTTGGCGTAGTTGGTGTTGACCTCATAGCGGTGGCGATGGCGTTCGCTGATTTGCGTCGTGCCGTACACCTCGGCCACGCGCGAACCCGGCGTCAGGGTCGCGGGATATGCCCCCAGCCGCATGGTGCCGCCCATGTCGCCATCGGCGGCGCGGCTCTCCATCTGGTTGCCCTTGACCCATTCGGTCATCAGGCCGATCACCGCATGCTTGGGCTGGCCGATCTCGGTGGTCCCTGCGCCCTCAAGTCCCGCCAGGTCGCGCGCGGCCTCGATCACCGCCATGTGCAGGCCATAGCAGATGCCGAAGAACGGTACTTTTCGCTCGCGGGCGAAACGCACCGCGCCGATCTTGCCTTCGGTGCCGCGCTCGCCGAACCCGCCGGGCACCAGGATGCCATCGACATTCTCCAGGAAGGCGGCGGCATCGTCGCGCTCGAACACTTCGCTGTCGATCCAGTCCAGATGCACCTTGACGTTGTTGGCCAACCCGCCATGCGTCAGCGCCTCGGACAGCGACTTGTAGCTGTCCTTGACCTGCATGTATTTGCCGACCACGGCGATGCGCACTTCGCCTTCCGGGTTCTTGACCTTGTGCACCACGTCTTCCCAGCGCGACAGGTCGGGCTCCGGCGCGTTCTCGATGCCGAACACTTTCAGCAACTGCGTGTCCAGGCCGACCTCGTGATAGGCCAGCGGCACCCGATAGATGGTGTCCAGGTCCATCGCCGGAATCACCCGCTCCGCCGACAGATTGCAGAACAGGCCGATCTTCTTGCGGTCGTCGTCCGGGATCGGATGGCTGGCGCGGCACAGCAATATGTCGGGCTGGATGCCGATGGCGCGCAATTCCTTGACGCTGTGCTGGGTGGGCTTGGTCTTGAGTTCTCCCGCGGCCTCGATGAAAGGCACCAGGGTCAAATGGATGAAGGCGGTCTGGCCGCGGCCCAGGTCATTGTGCAACTGGCGGATGGCCTCAAAGAAGGGCAGGCCCTCAATGTCGCCCACCGTGCCGCCGATCTCCACCAGAAGGAAGTCCAGCCCGTCGGTATCGGCCAGCACGAACTCCTTGATCATGTCGGTGACATGCGGGATCACCTGCACGGTGCGGCCCAGATAGCCGCCCTTGCGCTCCTTTTCGATCACCTGGGAATAGATGCGGCCCGAGGTGATATTGTCGGACTTGCGCGCCGACACGCCGGTGAAGCGCTCATAATGGCCCAGATCCAGGTCGGTCTCCGCCCCGTCATCGGTGACATAAACCTCGCCATGCTGGAACGGCGACATCGTGCCGGGGTCCACATTGAGATAGGGATCCAGTTTGCGCAGGCGAACCTTGTAGCCGCGCGCCTGAAGCAACGCGCCAAGGGCGGCGGACGCAAGACCTTTTCCGAGGGAAGAGACCACGCCGCCGGTGATGAAGATCAACCGGGCCATGGGAGTTCAACCTGTCGAAAAATCCACATGGCGTCCAGCGCGAAATCGCAAATATTTTGCGCTGCTAACAGTTATGCGGAAAGTGGGTGATTACTGGGGCTTGGGAACCGACGGACCGACCGGCGCGGGGCCCGGAAGGACGGGCTTGACCGGGGCGGTGGTGGGCGCGGGCGCCGAATCAAGGATCGAGTGCTCGTCGCGGCCATTCAGCGCCAGCAGGTTCAATCCAATGCAGGTGACGAAGAACAGGAAGGCCAGGATGGCCGTGGTGCGCGTCAGCGTGTCGGCGGCGCCGCGGGGCGAAAACAGCCCGCCCATGCCCGAACCGCCGCCGCCCATGCCCAGCGCGCCGCCTTCGGAACGCTGCAACAGGACGAAGATGATCAGCGCCACGGCGATGAACAGCTCGGCAACAAGCAACATGGTCTGCATGGAAACAACCCGTATTTTCGAGCCGGTCTTTAAAGTATTCGCCCCGCTTTGGGAAGTTCCACCCCAATGGAGGCTAATTCATTGCGGCAACTGGGAAATTTGGGGGACTATCCCCGCCGCCGCAGGGGTGATGCGGGCAACTCGCCCCTGCGCGACGAGCGACGAACGGCAAAAGACCCGCGCTAGGAGGCCAGCGCTTCGGCCTGGGTGCGAGCGCGGATAATGGCCACGGTGGCGTCGATTTCCGACAGCTGGTCGGCGGCGGATTTTTCCGGGTGGAAGGTCTGGTGCAGCGACAGCGCGCCATGACCCAAAAGATGCATGGAGGCGTTGCGGTCCACGCCCATCGCCAGTCCTTCGGCCGCCGCCAGCACGGACTCGCACCATTCCACCGCCGGCTGGAACTCGGTGTCGCGGGACCGCGCGGCGATGGACTGGGTCAGCGCCTGCAGCTTGGCGAGGTCGGGCGGCATCTGGCCGGGCTGGATCACCTGCTCCTGCATCAGCCGCCACAGGATGCAAACCTGGAAGGAATCGCGGCGCAGCTTTTCGCTGGTCAACTTTTCGCGTGCGCCCCGCAGTTCGGCATCAAGCTTCTTGGCGATGGCGTCGGGGGTCAGCTTGTCCTTGGCCTTCATCTTCAGCGAATTTGGCGGCTCGAACAGCTCGACATTGGACGCCCGCATCGTGTCCTTGCGGCGGTCGGGGCCGACATAATCGGTGGTGATGACGAAGCCCTTGCGGCGCTCGATATGGGTTTCGATCCTCTGGCCCAGCAGCGCCGTCGAAAAAGGCCGCAGCAGCAGATCATCAGCGCCGCTGGAGACCACCTTGGTGATCAGATTGGCGGTCTTTTCCCAGGCGGTGACGATAACGACGACGAAGGGATTGTAGCCCGCCCCGCCCTGGCGCATCTGCTGGATGGTGGCGCACAATTCCTCGGCCGCGCCTTGCGCCTCGCACAATACGATATCGGGCGGCGATTTCTGGATCATCTCGACCATCTGGTCGAGGCTGGAAACGGTTTCGGTGCGCCGAAAGCCCAGCGCATACAGGGTCGCCCGCGTCGCGGTGCGGTTTGACGGCACCGGATCGTAAATCAGAACATCCACACTGTCATATGACAGCCTGCTCATCACCCACCGCACACATTCTTGTTTGGTGAGCCCAGAATGCCTTGCAGCGCGTTAAGAAGGGGTATGGTGACTTGGTTACTTGTTTGTTTCGGCTAAGGCTCTCGCCTACGCCCTGGCCTTGATACCCGCAATAATCCTGAGAAAATCTGCCGCTTTCAGTGACGCGCCGCCCACAAGAGCGCCACCCACTTCCGGCAGGTTAAGAATTTCCTCGGCATTGTCAGGTTTCACCGACCCGCCATACAGGATCAGCATGGCGCGCCCCGCTTCGCCCAGTTGCGCCGTCAGGCAGGTCCGCAGATGGGCGTGCATCGCGGCGATGTCGGACGCGGCGGCGGTCTTGCCGGTGCCGATGGCCCAGATCGGTTCATAGGCGATGGCGGTGTTTTCGGATGTCGCCCCCGGCGGCAGGCTGCCGCCCAGCTGATTGCCGCAGACATGGTTCTGCGCGCCGGCGTCGCGCTGGGCATCCGTCTCGCCCACGCAGATGATCGCTTTCAGGCCTGCGCGCCGGGCGGCCAGCGCCTTGGCCGCGACATCCGCGTCGCTTTCGCCATGATACAGCCGCCGCTCGGAGTGGCCGAGGATGACATGGGAGGCGCCCGCATCCTTGAGCATCTCGGCCGAGATGTCGCCGGTGAAGGCGCCGCTGGCCTGGGCATGGCAATCCTGGCCCCCCAGCGCAAATCTGCCTTTGACGGCCCCCTCTTCCACCAATCGGGCCGCCTGGGCCAGCAGCGTGGCGGGCGGGCAGAGCAGCACCTCGCAGGCAGGGGGATTTTTCGCCAACCCCTCCTTCAGCGCGGCAAGCTCGACCAGGCTGGCGGCCAGCCCGTTCATCTTCCAATTTCCTGCCACCAGCGGACGCATGGCCAACCCCTTGATATTCGCGGCTTTCACCGGCAAAACCGCCCCCGAAGTTGGGGGCGTTGCCGGGACGGTTGCCCCTCCCTATCATCCGCCGCCTTTTCGCGCCACGCCCTTTAAGCCACGGATTTCCCGTCATGATTCAATGGATGCACTCCCTGTCAAAGTCCTGGATGGCCACGCTTTTGATGGGCGGGCTGACGCTGAGCTTCCTGGTGTGGGGCATCGCCGACGTCTTCACTGGCGGGGGCGGCACCGCCGTCGCCACCGTGGGCTCGACCGAAATCAGCCAGGACGACTTCCAGCGCAGCTACCACAACTTCCTGCGCAACCAGAGCCAGAGCATGGGCGGCGACATCACGCCGGAGATGGCGCAGCGCATGGGGCTGGGCCAGGTCGCCCTGCAGCAGATCGTCAGCCGCACCGCGCTCGACAATGAGGCCGGCCGGCTGGGCCTGACCACGCCGGACGCCGAAGTGGCGCGCAACGTGCGCGCCATGGCGGCGTTCCGCGGGCCGCTGGGCCAGTTCGACCGTCCCACCTTCGTGCAGGCGCTCAACAATGCCGGCTCTCGCGAGGACCAGTTCCTGGGCGAGGTGCGTCGCGACATGACCCGCGACCAGCTCACCCAGGCGGTGGAAGTCAATTTCGTCATTCCGCCCGCCTATGCCCAGGCGCTGTTCCAGTTCATCAACGAACGGCGCGCCGCCGATTATGTGATCGTTTCGCCTGACGCCGCGGGTGCAATCAGTCCCCCCGGCGACGCGGTGCTGGCCGCCTATGTGAAGGCGAATGCGGCGCGCTTCTCCACGCCGGAATATCGCGGCGCCGACTATGCCACGGTCGCGCTGGCCGATGTGCTGCCGTCCATCACCGTCAGCGACGCGCAGATCAGCCAAGCCTATGACGCCGCCAAGGCGACCTACCAGGTGCCGGAAAAGCGCGACGTGCAGCAGATCGAGTTCAAGACGGAAGCCGAGGCCAAGGCCGCGCGTGCCAAGATCCAGGCCGGCATGCCGTTCGAAGGGCTGGCGGCCGCGATGAAGCTCACCGACAAGGATATTTCACTGGGAACGCTGGCCCAGTCCGATCTGCCCGACGCCGATCGCGCCAAGGCGATCTTCGCCCTGCCGGTCAACGAGGTCAGTCAGCCGATCAAGACCGGTTTTGGCGGCTGGTCGCTGGCGCGGGTGACCAAAATCACCCCCGGCGTCAACCGTTCGCTGGACGCGGTGAAAGAGGAGATCCGCAAGACCCTGACGCAGGAGCTCGCGGCCAACAAGCTGGTGGATATCGCCAACGCTTTTTCCGACGCCCGCTCCACCGGCGACGATCTCGACCAGGCCGCCAAGAAATCGGGCATGCATGTCGGCCATGTGAAGGCGGTGGACGGGGCAGGCCTGACGCCGGACGGCACCAAGGCGCAAATCCCGGCCGATCCGGACTTCCTGCCCGCGATGTTCAAGGCGGAAGTGGGCGAGGATTCCGATCCCTTCGCCACCAAGGCGGGCACCTATTTTGCCCTGCGGGTGAACGGGGTGACGCCGCCCAGGCTGAAGCCGCTGGATCTGGTGCGCGCCGATGCCACCAACAGCTGGACCCAGGAACAGCGCAGCAAGCTGGTGGCGGCCAAGGCCGCGGCGCTGACGGCGCAGGCGGAAAAGGAAAAGTCGCTGGACGGCGTCGCAAAGGCCTTGAAGGTGTCGGTGCAGCACAGCCCGGCCCTGAGCCGCCAGACCAGCGACACCATGTTCAGCGCCCCCGTCACCGCCAAGCTGTTCGACGCAGGCCCCGGCGGTATCGTCAGCGGACCGCAGGGCCTGTCCGGCAATTACATCATTGCGCGGGTCACCGGCATCGCCCATCCGCCGCTCAACCCCAATGACCGCAATTTCGCCGGCGGCATGGCGCAGCTTTCGCAGGGTGTGGCAGGCGATTTCTCCATCGCGCTGGCCAATGCGGCGCGCGCCCGCCAAGGCGTCAAGGTCAACCAGAAGCTGGTGCAGTCCGTCGTCGGCGGCGGGGGCTGATGACCCAGCCCGGCTTCGACGAATTCGCGCGCCCCTATGCCCAGGGCCGCGGCCAGCTCGTTTACACGCGGCTGGTCGCCGATCTGGAGACGCCGGTCTCGGCCTTTCTCAAGCTGGGCTTTGTTGCGGGAAGTGGGGGCCAGGACAATGCCTTCCTGCTGGAAAGTGTACAGGGCGGCGAGGCGCGCGGGCGCTATTCCATCATCGGGCTGAAGCCCGATTTGATCTGGCGCTGCCGGGACGGCCAGGCGGAAATCAATCGCAGCGCCCTTACCGGCGACAACTTCACAGCGGAAACAGCCAAGCCGCTCGACAGCCTGCGCGCCCTGACGGCCCAGACCCGGCTGCCGGTGCCGCAGGGCCTGCCGCCGATGGCGACGGGTCTGTTCGGCTATCTGGGCTATGACATGGCCCGCCAGGTCGAGCATCTGCCCAATCCGCCGCCCGACACGCTGGGCCTGCCCGACGCCATCCTGCTGCGCCCCACCATCACCGCCATTTTCGACAGCGTGAAGGACGAGATCATCGTCATCACCCCGGTCTGGCACGATGCCAAGGTGGATGCGAAGGCGGCCTATGCCCGCGCCACCGCGCGGCTTGATGAGGCCGTGGCGGCGCTGGAAGGGCCGCCGGGCCCCACGGCCCCTGCCCCGCATGACCTCGCGCTCGACACCAAGGTCGAGTCCAACATGACCAGGGACGAGTATTTCGATGTCGTTCGGCGCGCCAAGGAATACATCGCCGCCGGGGACGTGTTCCAGGTGGTGCCCAGCCAGCGCTTCCGCCGCCCCTTCGCGCTGCCGCCCTTTTCGCTCTACCGGGCGCTCAGGCGGCTGAATCCTTCGCCTTATCTCTATTACCTGGCGATGCCCGGCTTTCAGATCGTCGGCTCCAGCCCCGAAGTGCTGGTGCGGCTGCGCGACAACAAGGTGACCATCCGCCCCATCGCGGGTACGCGCTGGCGCGGCAAGACGCCGGAAGAAGACAAGGCGCTGGGCGAAGACCTGATGGCCGATCCCAAGGAGCGCGCCGAGCATCTGATGCTGGTGGATCTGGGCCGCAACGATGTCGGCCGGGTCGCCAAGACCGGCGCCGTGAAGGTGACTGACAGCTTCTTCATCGAACGCTACAGCCATGTCATGCACCTGGTCTCCAATGTCGAGGGCGAAATCCGCGACGGGCTGGACGCGGTGGACGCGCTGGCGGCGGGGCTGCCGGCCGGCACCCTGACCGGGGCGCCGAAGATCCGCGCCATGGAGATCATTGACGAATTCGAGAAGGAAAAGCGCGGTGCGGCCTATGCGGGCGCTGTCGGCTATTTTGCTGCCGACGGCTCGATGGACACCTGCATCGTGCTGCGCACGGCGCTGGTCAAGGACGGCACCATGTATGTCCAGGCCGGCGGCGGCGTGGTCGCCGACAGCCAGCCGGAGGCCGAGTATCAGGAGACCATCAACAAGTCCCGCGCGCTGTTCGCCGCGGCGGAAGAAGCGGTGCGCTTCGCCAGCGCTGCCGGGAAGGGCCAGTAGCTTCGGGCAAACCATCTGCGCCTAAGTCGGCCACCACCTAAATTCGCTCAGCAAAAGTCCGCTCGCCGCGACGATCGTCTCCACCTCCTGTTGCGTGACCCTCAGACCGTTTTGCCAAAACTCTATCTTTTTCCACGGTCGGTCAGGCAGGATGTATTTCTGGCCGGAGCCGTCCTGCGGGTCTATCAGCGTGAACCCTGACGTCTGTGTCAGGGCGAAGAAAAGCGGACGCGGCGGAGCGATCTGGTTGTCATGGATTTGGGCCGCCTCCTGGAGGTCTTCAGCCTTCAAGGTCCTGCCTTCGACGCGTCTGTAGTTCCGCGCCGCGATAAAGGGGCAAACCTGGATCGCGTAGCGGCCGCAATCCTCATGCATGAACGGATCTATATACATGCCGTCCTCTAGGAACGAGGATCCGGGCCCGCCGATGAACCATATCTGGCCCGGGTTAAGCGGCTTGCCGCATAGTCCGCAAAGATGCTTCGCCAGAACTTCGTCAACGGCGCCGACGTCATTGATGGAGAAATGCGGCGCGCCCCTTGTGTCGCGATAGACGACAAACGGAATGGGCAGGCCGCGACGGTCGAGGTCATTCTCCTGCAAATCGATGGGTATCGGTACGCCGTCCACAAAAATCCTCGATCAATTGATCAGCGCGCCGCCACGCTCAGCGCCCGCTCGCGCTTGATCCGCATCGCCTCGTCTAGCGGCACCAGGGTCACGCCATGATCCTGCGCCAGCCACACCGCCAGCGCCCTCAGCGTCACGTCATGGGGATGGCCGATGGCGATGGCGGAGCCGGTACGCCGGGCCTCTCGCACCAGCGCTTCCAATTGCGCCGCGACAGCCGCAGGGCTGGGATCGTCATCCAGGAAAATGTCGCGGCCGCCGGTTTCCACCCCATTGGCGCGCGCCACGGCCTCGCCCAGCGAACTGCCAACCGTGCGCGAGTCCAGGAAGAACAGTCCCCGCGCCTTCAGCAGGATCATCACCGGCTTCAGGGCGTGGGCGTTGGAGGTGAACAGGCTGCCTTCGTGATTGTTCACCCCTGCCAGGTGCGGCACCCGCGCCAGGTTCCAAGCCAGGCGGCGGGTGATCTCATCCGCCGTCATGCCCGGCTTCAGCGCCATTGCGCCGGGATCGCGCCCGCCCAGGGCCTGCATCGGCACATGGGCCAGGATCAGGTGGCCTTTTCTCGCTGCCGCCTCGGCCAGGAAGGGCGTGGTGTCGGCGTAAGGCAAGAACGACAGCGCCACCGCGCGCGGCAGCGCCATTGCCTTGTCGGTGCCGGCAATATCCTCGCCCAGATCGTCGATACAGATGGCGATCACGGGACGCGAGGGCAGCGGTGTCGCCGGCATGTCGCGCAAGGCGGGCGGCGGACCTGCCCGCGCTTCGCGCAGCGCCGCGTCCAGCCAGCCGGGAAAGCCGTTTGAGGCGACGGGATAAAGAACCTGCGGCGCATAAGGGCTGGGACCAAAGCCGGGCAATGTGGCGCGCGCCACATGCACACCGGGCTGGTTCCTGGCCTCGGCCGCCATGCCGGGCAGCACCGCCGCCACAAAGCGCGGAAGCCCAGCCAACGCCGCGCCGCCGCCCGCCCACAGCCCCGCGCCCAGCAGCGCGGCGAAGGCAAGGTCAGGCAAGCGCCGAATCAGGGATTCGCGGTTCATCGCCCGGCAGTATAGCGGTTAGTCAGCGGCAACCGGAGCGCCGCCGCCGCTGACCGCCCGCCGGCAGAGCCAGACCATCGCGATCAGCGCGATGCAGATCCAGCCCGAGGCCCAGAAGATGTCGTCCGCCGCCAGCAGATAGGCCTGGCTGGTCATGGTGCGGGCCAGCGCGGCCTTGGCCGAAAGATCGGGCAGGCCCAGCCGGTGCAGGTGATCCAGCGCACCGCGAAAGATCGGCGAGAAGATCGTGGCGCTGTCAGCCAGCCGCGACTGGTGCAGCGCCTCGCGCCGGTCCCACAAGGTGGTGACGATGGAGGCCGCGAAGCCGCCGCCGGTGATGCGGGCGAAGTTTGACAGGCCCGACGCCAGCGGGATGCGCCGCGGCGGCACCCCGTCCAGCAGGATGGTGATCATGGCCAGGAAGAAGGTCGCCATGGCGATGCCCTGCACCAGCAGCGGCAGCATGAAGTCCACGAAGCCGGCATCGGCGGTGAAGCGCGCCCGCATCAGGTACGACACGCCAAAGGCGATGAAGGCGATGGTGGCGATTATGCGGGAATCGACCTTGTTCATCATCTTGGCCGACAGCGGCGTCAGCAGCACCGCGATCACGCCGGTCGGCGCCGCCACCAGCCCCGCCCAGGTGGCGGTGTAGCCGACCTGGGTCTGCAGCCATAGCGGCATCAAGAGGTTGCAGGCGAAGAACACGGCATAGCCCAGCATGAAGGCCAGCGTGCCCAGCGCGAAGTTGCGGTTCTTGAACAGCGACAGGTCGACAATGGGATGCTTTTCCGTCAGCTCCCAGATCAGCCAGGCGAGGAATCCGATCCCCGTCACCAGCGCCAGGATCACGATCTGGGTCGAGGCGAACCAGTCCAGCTCCTTGCCGGTATCCAGCATCACCTGTAGCGCGCCGACCCACACCACCAGCAAGGCCAGCCCCACCGTGTCGATGGGCAGCTTGCGGGTTGGTGTCTCGCGGGACTTGAGATTCTGCCAGCTGAAAAACGTCACGACCAGGCCAACCGGCACGTTGATCAGGAATATCCAGGCCCAATGGTAATTGTCGGCGATATAGCCGCCCAGTATCGGTCCGCAAATTGGCGCCACCAGGGTGGTGATCGACCAGATGCCCAGTGCGGTGCCGCGCTTGTCCGGCGGGAAGATCGAGATCAGCAGCGCCTGGCTGCCCGGGATCATCGGCCCGGAGACGCCGCCCTGCAGAACGCGGAAGAAGATCAGCGAGCTCAGGCTCCAGGCAATGCCGCACAGGAAGGAGGCGATGGTGAACAGAAGCACCGACACCACGAAGGTCCTGACCACGCCATAACGGCCCATCAACCAGCCCGTCAGCGGCACGCCGATGCCGTTGGCGACGGCGAAGGCCGTGATCACCCAGGTGCCCTGACTGGTCGAGACCCCCAGATTGCCCGAAATGGTGGGCAGCGAGACATTGGCGATGGTGGAATCCAGCACCTGCATGAAGGTGCCCATCGCCAGCGCAATGGCGGTGACGGCCAGGATGCCGCCCGCCAGCGGCTTCATGACGCCGCCGGGCTTTGTCTCGGCTGCGCCGGGCTTTGTCTCGGCTGCGCCGGGCTGGCTCACCGCCCCGCCCCGCTATTCTCGCGCACGATCCTGGCGATCATCGCGTCGGCGACGGGGCCGCTATCCTCGCCGGTATTGGCGGTGGTGGTACCGGCCCCTACGCTGCTGGTGACCATGGAGCCGCTCTGGTCGCCGACATCGGCTTCCACGCTGACGCTGAGGCCGACGCGCAAGGGATGATCCTGCAGATCCTTGGGGTCCAGCGCGATGCGCACCGGCACGCGTTGCACGATCTTGATCCAGTTGCCGCTGGCATTCTGCGGCGGCAGCAGGGCGAAAGCCGAGCCCGAGCCCGCGCCCAGGCCTTCGATATGGCCGTGATACGTGACGCCACCGCCATACATGTCGGCCGTCACCGTCACCGGCTGGCCCACCCGCATGCGGGCCAGCTGCCCTTCCTTGAAGTTCGCGTCGATCCAGACATGCGACAGCGGCACCACGGCCATCAGCGGCGTGCCGGCCGCAACCTGCTGCCCGGCCTGCACCGTGCGCTGCGCAATCACGCCGGTCACGGGCGCGACCAGCCGCATATGGCCATAGGCGATGGCGGCGGCGCGCAACTGGGCTTCGGCGGTCAGAACGTCCGGGTTGTGGGCAAGGTCGGTGCCTTCAATGGCGGCGTTGGATTGGGCCAGGCCCTGTTGGGCGGAATTCACCGCCGCCTGCGCGCTGGCGACGGCATCGCGCGCATGCGCCAGCTCCTCGCCCGAAACCGATTCCGTGGCGAATGCCTTCTGGCGGCGGCGGTAATCATCCTCGGCCTGGGCCAGCGCCACGCGCGCCTGGTTCAATTGCGCCGCGCCCGAGCCGGACTTTGAGAAATCGGCGCGCACATTGCGCACCGCCCGCGCCAGATTGGCCTGCGCCGCCTGCAAATTCACCCGCGCGATGGAGGGGTCCATCTCCACCAGCAGCTGCCCGCGCTTTACGGTTTGCGTATTGTCGGCATGCAGCGCCAGCACCGTGGCGTTTTCCTTGGAGGTGATGGTGACGACATTGCCGGCGACATAGGCGTCGTCGGTGCCCTCGAAATAGCGGGCATGGAACAGCCAGTAGAGGCCATAGATAATGGCGGCGGCGAGAACCACCCCGCCCAGAACCAGGAACCAGAAGCGGCGCTGGCCGTGGGGCGTGCGGTCCGCATGCGAAGCTGCATCAGTCATGGGAAACGTCCTTGGCAATCTGAAGGGAAAGCGCTGCTTGATCGGGTTCAAAACTGCCGCCCACGGTCAGCAGCAGGATGATGCGCTGCTGGGCATTGGCTGAGATAACCGCTGCCAACGCCGAACGCGCCTGCAGCAGCGTCGCTTCGGCAGTCAGCATGGGAAGCTTGGTATCCAGTCCGCTGCGATAACGGTCCTGGCCGATGCGGAAGGCCTTTTCGGCATTGGCCGCCGCCACCTGCTGCTGCTGGCGCTGGGCGGCGAGGCTTTTGACCTGGGTCATGGCGTCGGCGGCCTGCTTGATGCCGTTCACCACGGCGCCGTTATAGTCGGCCACCGCTGCATCCAGCTGCGCCGTGGCGCCGGCATACCGGGCGCGCAGCTTGCCGGCGTCGAAGATCGGCAAATGGATGGCCGGGCCGATGCCCATGGTGAAGGAGCCGCCGGTCAGCAGATTGGCCAGCCCCAGCGACTGGAAACCGGCCAGCGCCGCGAGATTGATGTCCGGAAAAAAGTCGGCATGCGCCGCTTCGCGCCCCTGCACCGCCGCTTCCACCCGCGCCCTGGCCGCCAGTATGTCGGGACGGCGCGACAACAGGTCGGCGGGAAGCCTGTCCGGAAGCGGCAACGCCACGTCCAAGTCGGGCCTGGGCCGGGTGATGGTGGAATAAGCGTCGGCCCCCTCTCCCGCCAGCGCGGCAATGGCATGCACATCCATCTCGCGCGCCGCGGCAAAGCGCAGCTGGTCGGACTTGGCCTGCGCCAGTAGCGCCCTGGCCTGGGCCACGGCGCTGCCATTCTCCAGACCCGCATCGAAGCGGCCCTGGCTGATCTTGAGGATTTCGGTGCGCTCGGCCACTTCCTGGTCGGCGATATCGCCATTCTGGTAGTTGAGCAGCAGGTTGATATAGGTCTGGGCGAAGGTGCCGGACAGCGCCAGATGCGCGGCTTCGGCGTCCAGCGCCGCGCTCTGGGCGGTGGCCCGCGCCTTGGCGATCAGGTCGGCCTGCTTGCCCCAGAAATCCAGATTCCAGCTGAGATTGGCGGCCAGCGAACCGTACCAGCTGTAATTTCCGGCATAGGGCGGCGGGATGATATAGTTGTTGCTGAACAGCATGCGCTGTTCGCTGCCGTCCAGCATCACCTGCGGCAGGCCCGCTGCCTTGTTGACGGCCAGTTCGGCCTGGGCGGCGCGCATCCGCGCCAGGGCGCCGGCCAGGGTGGGATTGTTGGCCATCACCTGATCGGCCAGGCGGTCGACTTGGGGATCGTTGAACGCCTTCCACCATTGGGCGGGGACTCGCGGCGCGGCGGCGCCTGTCAGCCCGAGGCTTTCGCTTTTCACTTCCGCCACTTGCGGGGTGGTGGGCGGCGTGGCGACACATCCACTGAGGACGGGGGCGCCGAGCAGCAGCGCCGTGGCGAGAGCGAGGGGCTTTTTCATGACGTCTTGGACTTCTTCTTCACGATGGGTTCCTGGGAAATCAGCAATTTGCGCCCGGTCTTGGCTTCGGTGGCGGTGACCAGCCGGGTCAGGAGCGAGATCAGGGTATCGACCTCGGCATGGGAAAATCCGGTCAGCAGCCCGTTCCAGAAATTCATCACCTTGGGGGCCAGCGCCTCGACCAGCTTGCGGCCCCGCAACGTCAGCACCAGCCGCACCACCCGGCGGTCGGCCTCGTCGCGGCGGCGGGTGACCAGACCGCGCGCGACCATCTGGTCGATCAACCGGGTCATCGAGCCGGCGTCATGACAGACATTGTGCGCCAGGTCGGACGCGGTGGTGATGCGGCCGTCATGCAGCGCCACCAACGTCGTCCATTGCGAGAAGGTCATTTCCTGGTCCTGGAACAGCGCCTCCATCTGCGGCAGCAGCCGGTTGGAGCAGATGCGCATCAGATAGCCGACCGAATTTCGCATCGCGTAATTGGCGGGCGTGTAATAGGGCTTCATGGCGATTATCCCCGTGCGGACAATAATTGCCCGAACAATACTTGCTAAGGCAAGTATATAGCCGGGGACCACCCACCCCGCAAGCCGGAATTTTCGGCTTGCCAGCCCTGCGCAAATCGCATCACAAAGCGCAATGGCCTCGTTCGTCTATGTCCTGGCCGCGCGCAATCCGGAGGGCCGGACAGTCACTTATGTCGGCTGGACCCTGGACCTGGAGCGCCGCCTGGCCGAGCATAATGGCAACGCAAGCGGGGCGAAAACCACGCGCGGGCGACAATGGGCGCTGGTCTATGCCGAAAAGCACCGCACCCGCAAAGGCGCCATGCGGCGGGAATATGCCCTGAAGAACGACCGCGCATTCCGCAGCCTGCTGCGCGACAGATAGGCGGAACGCCAGGAGGTTTCGATCAGCCGGTCAGTGCCGCATCCTGGGCGTTGGCGGCTGGCGCCATCTGCAAGGCGATCTCGTCCTTGAGGTGGAGCTTGCGCTTCTTCAGCCGGCTGACCAGCAGGTCGTCGCAGGCAACGGACGCAAGGATCGCGGCAATCGCCTCATCCAGATCGTTATGTTCCTCAATCAGGGCGACGAGGCGAAGATTTTGGGGAAAGGCGTTGACGGTCGAAACAGAAAGCATGGCAGCACCCTCTCGTTGAGTTTGCACTTCCTTCCGACGACCCACTTCACCTGGTTAGCTGTGCCTCGGCTCATGACCGGGCACATGGTTAACAATGTATTAATACCGTCGCAAAATGGTTAATGTCAAGCCAAAGCTCCGTACGCGGACAGACATGACCGCGTACGGATTATCCGTGCAGCGTAAAAGGCGCTCCGCCTACTCGGCGGCGATCTGGTTGCGCTTGTCAAACTGCGACCACACCCCGGCATCGCCGTCCCAGGAGCCGCTGGAAGCGCCCTTGGAATATTCGGTGGCGCGCTGCTCGAAGAAGTTGGCATGCTCGACCCCGTTAAGGATATCGACCAGCCAGGGCAGTGGGTGCTGCTGGAGCTGCTTGTAGCCGCTGACCGTGGCTTCGAAATTGCCGAACACCGGCTCCAGCCGCAGCTGGGTCAGGCGCCAGTCGGCGATATAGCGAACATAGGACTTGATGTCCTTGGGCGTCATGCCCTGGATCTCGCCCAGGCCGAAGGCCAGGTCGACGAAATTCTCTTCCAGTCCCACCATGGTGCTGGCGACTTCGCGGATATCCTCGCGCACCGCCTTGGTGACGCAGCCGGTTTCCTCGTTCCAGGCATGATAGAGCTTGGTGATGCCTTCGCAGTGCAGGCTTTCGTCGCGCACCGACCAGCTGACGATCTGGCCCATACCGTTCATCTTGTTGAAGCGGGGGAAGTTCATCAGCATGGCAAAGCTGGCGAACAGCGACATGCCTTCGGTGAAGGCGCCGAACATGGCCAGCGTGCGCGCCACATCGGCGCAGGTGCCCACCCCGAAGGTGTGCATATAGTCGGCCTTGGCCTTCATCTCGGCATAATCACGAAACGCCTCGAACTCGGCCTGCGGCATGCCCAGGGTTTTGAGCAGCAGCGCATAGGCGTCAATATGCACCGTCTCCATGTTGGTGAAGGCGGCCATCATCATCTGCACTTCGAGCGGCTGGAAGATGGGGATGTAGCGCTTGAGATAATTGTCGCCCACTTCCACGTCCGACTGGGTGAAGAAGCGGAAAATCTGGGTCAGCAGCGCCTTCTCGGCCTCGGTCATGTGGCCGGACTGCCAGTCGCGGATGTCCGAGCCCAGCGGCACCTCTTCGCCCATCCAGTGGGTCTGCTGCTGGCGTTTCCAGCAGTCATAGGCCCAGGGATAGCGGGTGATGTCATAGGTGCCGGTGGCGTTGAGCAGCCCGACCGTGCCCTTGCCGATCAGGGTCCGCGGATCGACTTTCGTGAGATCAATCATTGGCATGCCAGGCACTCTTCATAGTCGGTCTTGGCCAGGGCGATGGCGCCCTTTTCCTTCTTCTCAAGCTGGCCGGCAAAGCCGGCGCGGCTGATCGACTTGGAGCGGCAGTAATAGAGACTCTTGATGCCACGCTCCCATGCCGTCCAGTGCAGCATGTGCAGGTCCCATTTGTCGATATCGGCCGGCAGGAACAGGTTCAGCGACTGGCTCTGACAGATATAGGGGGTGCGGTCGGCGGCCAGCTCGATGATCCAGCGCTGGTCGATCTCGAAGGCGGTGCGATAGACCGCCTTCTCCTCGTCGCTCAGGCAATCCAGGTGGGCAACCGAGCCTTCCTGTTCCACGATCGACTGCCAGGTGACTTCGGTGTTCTCGCCCTTGGCCTCCAGCAGCGCCTGCAGATAGGGATTGCGAACCGAGAAGGCGCCCGACAGGGTCTTGTGGGTGTAGACATTGGCCGGGATCGGCTCGACGCAGGCCGATGTGCCACCGCAGATGATGGAGATGCTGGCGGTTGGGGCGATGGCAATCTTGTGGCTGAAGCGGGCCTTCATGCCCTTTTCCTGCGCGTCCAGGCAGGCGCCGCGCTCCTCGGCCAGATGATAAGACGCCGCATCAGCTTCGCGGCGTATCTTCTTGAAAATGCGCAGATTCCACGACTTGGCCATCGCGCTTTCCAGCGGGATATTCTTCTGCTGCAGGAAGGAATGGAACCCCATTACGCCCAGGCCCACGGACCGCTCGCGCAGCGCCGAATATTTGGCGCGGTGCATGGAGTCAGGCGCGGTCTCGATAAAGCTGGTCAGAACATTGTCGAGCATGCGCAGCACGTCCTCGACAAAGCCCTCGGCCTCGGCCCACTGGTCCCAGGTCTCGATGTTCAGGGACGACAGGCAGCACACCGCAGTGCGTTCCTTGCCGTCATGGTCGGCGCCGGTCGGCAGCGTGATTTCCGAACACAGGTTGGAGGTGTTGACCTTCAGCCCCAGCTCGCGCTGATGCTTGGGCAGCGCCCGGTTCACCGCGTCAATGTTGAGGATATAGGGCTCGCCGGTCTGCAGCCGGGTTTCCAGGATGCGCTGCCACAATTCGCGGGCATTGACCTCGCGCAGCACCTGTTGGTCCTTGGGGCTGCGCAGGCCGAACATCCTGCCTTCCTTGACGCAGTCCATGAACTCGTCGGTGATGTTGATGCCGTGATGCAGGTTCAACCCCTTGCGGTTGAAGTCGCCCGACGCCTTGCGAATCTCCAGGAATTCCTCGATCTCCGGATGGGCGATGTCGAGATAGACCGCCGCCGAGCCGCGCCGCAGCGAGCCCTGGGAAATCGCCAGGGTCAGCCCGTCCATCACATGGATGAAGGGGATGATGCCGCTGGTCTTGCCGGTCTTCACTTTCTCGCCGATGGAGCGGACCTTGCCCCAATAGGTGCCGATGCCGCCGCCATTGCTGGCCAGCGCCACATTCTCGTTCCAGGTGCCGACAATGCCGTCCAGCGAATCCGACACATCGTTCAGGAAGCAGGAGATCGGCAGGCCGCGCTTGGTGCCGCCATTGGAGAGGATGGGCGTGGCCGGCATGAACCACAGCCGGCTCATGTAATCATACAGGCGCTGGGCGTGCTGGATGTCGTCGGCATAGACGCAGGAGACCCGCGCGAACATGTCCTGGAAGCTTTCGCCCGGCATCAAATAGCGGTCGGTCAGGGTCGCCTTGCCAAACGGGGTAAGAAGGCCGTCGCGCGCGCGGTCGAGTGTGAGATCGGACGGCTTGGGGCGCGGCGCCAGCGGATAGGGCAGCGGCGGCTGCGGCCCATTCTGCTGATAAGCGTCTTCGAACAGGCCCTGCCTGACTTCAGCTTTGACCTCGATCGGGGCCGTCTGGGCGGCCTTGGTTTCCACGGTGCGGGTGACGACGACCGAGCGCTCCAGAACCCGTTCACCATTCCTGGCCGGCGGCGACTGGATGACCACCTGGCCGTTGGTGTCGAAATCGCCTTCGAGAACGGATTTACCAAGTGCCGACATCTGCGCTTCCCCTAACTGCCCGGCGGGGAATCGAAAGCCGCCGGCGCAAAATGCACGCCTGACAGGCTCTGGGACGCCCCGCCCCTAAGTCTCAATCCGTGTCCAGCGGCATCGGTCTGCCGGCAGTTCCCCCGCGGCTGTCTGGCGCAAGGCCGTCCTTAGCCGGGTTCTGCCTTCAAATTTTCGGGGGTATTGCCCCGGATAGCGGTCCCACCAGACCGTCCCGGAGTTCCCTTGAATCCCCTACTTAGAGCATCCGAAGCACCGCGAACGACTACATCTAGTGACCTGTTCGCGGAATCCGTCAAGACGAAATACTTTCACACAGACGTCATTTTTCGCTTGGGGACAGAAGGGTGAATGAGCGCGAATCTCCCTGTCCGGTGACCAGACTGCGGACCCCGAAGGCCCTGTGGACAAGTTCCTCTGTGAGTGTTTCGGCATCGCCGATCACCCCGCCATCCACAAGCAGAATGACGCGCGAGCAGTATCGGGTCGCCAGCGTCAGATCGTGCAGCGCGGCGATCACCAGGGTTCCGCCGCGCGCGATTTGGGACAAAAGCCCCATGGAATGCATGGCGTGACGCGGATCCAGCCCGGTGATGGGCTCGTCCACGATCAATATCTGTGGTTCCGACACAATGGCGCGGGCCAGCATGGCGCGGGCGAATTCGCCGCCCGACAGGGTGGTGGCGGGCTGGTCGCGTTTGCAGGTCAGGTCGCATTGTTCCAGGGCGCGGGCGATGGCCGGTTGGAAGTTTTCCGGCAGACCCCCGGTGGCCGGCAGCCGCGGCGTCAGCCCCAGCGCCACCAGGCGCTGGGCGCTGATCGGCCATTCCAGATGCGGGTTCTGCGGCAGGTAAGCGCGCCGCACCGCCAACTGGGTCAGCGGCAGCTTCAGGATCGGGCGGGCGTCCAGCATCACCCGGCCTTGGTTCGGGGCGATCAGCCCCGCCAGCGCCGCCAGCAGGGTGGACTTGCCCGCGCCGTTGGGGCCCAGCACGGCGATGAACTCTCCCGCATGGGCCTGGAACGAGACCTCGCGCAGGATGGCTTTTGCGCCCCGGTTGACGCCTATGTTTTCCGCCGCCAGCACGGTCATGGCCCGATCTTCCTCATGGAGACGCCTTGCGGATGCGGGTCACCAGCCAGAAGAAGAAGGGCGTTCCCAGCAGGCTGGTGAACACACCCAGCCGCAGTTCGGGATTGGTATGGATCAGGCGCGCGGCGATGTCGGCGCAAAGCAGCAGCAGCGCGCCGGTCAGTGCGGCAGGCAGCAGCACCCGGCGCGGGCTGTAACCAACGAAGGGCCTGACCAGATGGGGCGCAACCAGCCCGATAAAGCCGATGGCACCGGCCACCGATGTCACCGCGCCGACGCTGAGCGCCGTACCCGCCACCACCAGCGCCGCCAGCCCTGTCAGGTTGACCCCCAGGCTGCGGGCTTGCGCCTCGCCCAGCGCCAGTGCGTCCAGCGCCCGGCCCGTCAGCGCCAGCAGGCCTGCGCCCGCCACCACGAATGGCGCGACCAGCAGCACCTGTGTCCAGCTCTTGTCGGCCAGCGAACCCAGCAGCCAACTCATGATCTCGTAGGCGGCATAGGGATTGGGCGCAAAGTTCAAGGCGAGCGCGATGCCCGCCGCAGTCAGGCTGGAAACCGCCGCGCCCGCCAGCACCAGCGCCACCGTGCCATTGCGGCCCAGGGCGAAGGTCAGGGCGCAGGCCCCAAGCGCCCCCACCATGCCCATCAACGGGCCGGTCACCGGCGACAGCGCCGTCAGTCCGAAATAGATCGCGATCACCGCCCCCAGCGCCGCGCCGGTCGAGACGCCCAGCAGCGCCGGTTCGGCCAGCGGATTGCGGGTGAAGCCCTGCAGCACCGCACCGGAAAGGCCCAGCACCATGCCGACGATCAGTGCCAGCACCGTGCGCGGCAGGCGGATGTCGTACAGGATCAGCCCCGCCAGGCTGTCATGCGGCGACAGAAGATCGACCGGCGGCAACCACACCCGTCCCGCCAGCAGCGAGGCGGCGAAGGCCAGCACGATCAGCGCCACCAGCGACAGATTGAGCTTCATTTGGGCACCCGCGCCAGCGCGGCCTGCAACTGAAGCGCCACCTTCGTCGTCTGCGGCAGGCCGCAGCCATAGAGCGGGTCATAGCGGACCCGGCGATTGGCGTAACGCTTGAGCAGCGCCGGGTGCAGATTCTGGTCGTCGCGCAAGGACGCGGTCCCGGCATAGGCATCGCCATAGATCAGCGCATCCGGGTTCTTCCCCACCAGGGTCTCGACATCGTAATAGCCGAAGCTGCCCTGCTCCACATTGCGCGCGCCCACCGCTGTCAGGATGGTGTCGAACAGCCCGCCGCGGCCCGGCACATAGCCGCCGCCGCCCCATTCCGCCACTGTCAGCGGCCTGGCCGGACGATGCGCGGCAAGCAGGCGCAGGTCGGCATCCATTTGCGCGATCAATCCTTCGCCGCGCGCCTTTTCGCCAACCGCCTTGGCCACCATGCGGGTGACGGCGCGAATCTGCTCGAAGGTCTCGGCGGGCGGGACCTCAATCACCCTGGCGCCGGTCTTGGCCAGCAGCGGGCGCAAGGCGGGCGCGGTGAATGTGTCGGTGAGAATCAGATCGGGTTTGGCAGCCAGGATTTCCTCGGCCGTATTGTGGTTGACCGGGATATGCGCCGCCTGCGGCCACCAGCGCAGCGCGGCCTTCTCCCGCGCCAGAAAAGTCACCGACGCGATGCGCTGCGCCGGGACCAGGTCGAGCAGCAGGCCATCGGTGCAGATTTTCAATGACATTATGCGCGCCGGGGGCGCAGGGGACATGATGTGTTGAGGAGGCGCGGCCGCCGCAGGTGTCACGAACACAAGTATGGCGGCCATGGCCCACTTCATGTCTTGTCGCTCACGCCGGCGCCCATCTACAGCGTCACCTTGATCCCGCCGGTGGCGCCGATGCCGGGGCGCAGGAAGCCATCGGGGCTTTGATAGCTTGTGTCGGTGGCGTTCTCAATCCGGCCGAACAGGGTCCACATGTCGGTCAGCCGGTAGCTGGCGGCAATGTCCAGGCTGGCGTAACCCGGCATCTTCAGGCGCGGGATCGAGAAATCGCGATTGCCGTCAATCTGCGGTCCCACATACAGAAGCGTGGCGTCCAGCGACAGCGCATCCGTCACCTGCCAGTCGGTGTTCACACTGGCCTTGTGGCGCGGCCGCCGCAGCAGCGCCAGGCGGGTCGCCGCATCAATCGCGTCGGTATAGGTGTAGGCCGCCGTGAAACGCAGCGTTTCCAGGGCTTTCCAGGTGACGAAGCTCTCGATGCCGTCGGTGCGCGCCCGGCCAATATTGGCCAGCAGGAACAGCGGCGCACCGCCCGATACGATCAGATTCTTGATGTCGTTGTGGAACCAGGTGACGCCTGCGGTCAGCGGACCGAAGGCCTGCTCCAGGCCGATGTCATAGCCGAAGCTGGTCTCCGGCTTCAGCGCCGCATTGCCGCCGAAGGTGCCGTAAAGCTGCTGCAGCGAGGGAGCCTTGAAGCCGGTGCCGGCGCTTGCCTTCACTTTGGTGCCGGTCCGTTCGATCACCCAGGCCGGGGCCAGCCGCCAGGTCGGTTTGCTGCCGAAGCGGCTGTTGTCGTCATAGCGGATCGAGGCGCTGTTGTAGAAGCCGCTCCCAAAATCCGACTGGATTTCGCCATAGCCCGCATGGGTGGTGATGCCGCGTGACAGGGTGGAGGGAAAGCCGAAGGACAGGCCGGGATGCAGCGCGTCGCGGGAAGTTTCCGCGCCCAGCACCAGCGTCTGGCCGTCCATCACCGCGACACGGCCCTGCCAATCCAGCTTGAGGCGGTCGCCGATGGCGCGGCTGTCGCCATTGTCGGGATCCTGGGTGGCGGTGATGGTTGAACCATAGGCCAGGCCAAGCGTCTGGTCGAAACGGCCCAGCGACAGATGTGCGGTGCCGCGCGTCTGATACTGGATGGCCGAGATGCGGGTCTGGATGGGTGACGGGAAGCTGGCGAAGGTGATCGCGTCGAAGGCGTCGCCCGTGACCTTGCCCAGGCTGTTGACATAGCGCGTCACCAGCCCGAGGTCGAAATTCTCCGCCACATCATAGCCCAGCTTGGCGGTGGCGCTGACATTGTCATAGAAGTCGTCATGCGCCGCCTCGCCCGGCTGCAGCAGGTTGGAAGGAGTCACCGGCGTTGCTCCGGCATGGAAATGCTGGATGGTGGCGGCATAGTGCAACGCACCCTGCGAGCCCGAGGCCGAAGCCGACTGGTTGAAACTGTCAAACGAGCCGCCTTCCACGCGCGCGACGATCTTCATCGGTCCCTCACCCGCCTTTGTGATGATATTGACCACGCCGCCGATGGCGTCCGACCCGTAAAGCGCGCCAGCCGGCCCGCGCAGCACCTCCACCTGCGCAAAATCATCGGCCAGAAGCTTGGAAATATCTGCCGCGCCGCTGGGCGTGGACGGATCGCCGAGATCAATGCCGTCCAGCAGCAGCTTCACCTGGTTGGCGTTGGTGCCGCGCATGAACAGCGAGCTCTGGCCGCCGGCGCCACCGCTCTGGGTGATGGAAAGGCCCGGCACCTCGCGCAGCACATCGGGCAGCGAACGATCCTGGCGCGCCTCGATATCGGCGGCTGTGATCACCGTCACGCTGCTGGCGACCTGCGACACCGGCGTGGCGATGCGGGTGGCGCTGACCACTATGCCTTCGCCAGGGACCACATCGGCGCGGGCAACGCCCGCCAAGGCGGCAATTGCGACAGAACTGCCAAGAATGAATTTCAACATCTGCGTCTCCTGGCTCAGGAGGCGTCGGGCGAATTTCGAAAGGGATTGCTGCCCCCGCGCGACGACTCCAACTTCGTCGCCGCTGCGGTTCACCCCGCTGCATCCCGCGCACCCCGGCCGGATACAAGACGACAGTGCAAGGCAGGTTTCCTGGCTTCCGGTTCACCGCTTGGCCCACCTTCCCGAAACCGCAAGGGTTTCAGTGGTATCGTCGGGCGTCGCTCACCGGCTACAGTTGCGGGGGCAGCCGCGGATCTGGCCCGCGTTCCCTAAACCATGCACGTCAGACGGATTTGTGCGCCAAGCGGGCTGCCGCGTCAATCGCCAACTGGCGCTGCGGCGCGGCGGCGCTAAAGCGAAGTGCCGGTCTTCCGCGATTCTCCTGCGTCCTATTCCGACGCCGGGGCGGCGCGCCCCATCTCGACATTGTGCGCTTCCGGCCCGATGAACATCATGGTGGCGATCAGAAGCGCGGCGAAACCCGCAACCACGGCCAGCGCAATGGAATAGTTGCCGCCCTGGCTTTCCGCAAATTTCGCCTGGAAAACCGCATTGACCGAGGCGATCAGGTTGCCCAGCTGATAGACGGTGCCCGCGAAGGTGCCGCGCACTTTGGGCGGCGACAATTCGTTGAGATGCACCGGCACCACCCCCCAGGCGCCCTGTACGCAGATCTGCATCAGGAAGGCACCCGCCGCCAGCGTGATCGCGGTCGGCGCATAGGCCCAGAAATAGATCACCGGCAGCGCCAGCAGCGCCGCCAGGATCACGGTCTTGCGCCGCCCGAAGGACTGGCTGAGCGAAGCGAAGAACAGTCCGCCCAGGATGGCGCCGACATTCAGCACCACGGTGATGATGGTGACGGTGGCGGTGCCGAAATGGTGCTGCTCGCGCAGGAAGGTGGGGTAGAGGTCCTGGGTGCCGTGACTGAAGAAATTGAACCCGGTCATCAGCAGGATGGCATAGACCGCCAGCTTCCAGTGCTGGCGGATGAACGGGGTCAGGATTGCCGCCACCACAAGCACCGGCACTGTGATCGCCACGATATAAAGCAGGCCCTGGTCGCGACCGTAAGTTATCAGCAGCATCATAACGGCCGCCAGCGCCGCCGCCACCACGGCCAGATGCGCCAGATGGCGCGCCGGCTGCACCCTTGCGGGCCGCACCCAGGCCGGCGATTCTGGTACCTTGCGCCAGACGTAAATCGCCAGGGCCAGTCCCGGAACCAGCCCGGCCATGAACATGCCGCGCCAGCCAAAGGACATATAGAGGGCGCCAAACGCCAGCGACGCCACCAGATAACCTGACGGATAGCCCGATTGCAGCAGGCCGGAAACAAAGCCGCGCGCCCTGGCCGGCACGGTTTCCATTGCCAGCGAGGCACTGATGCCCCAGACGCCGCCCATCGCGATGCCGAACAGGGCGCGGATCAGCAGGAACATGGTGAGGCTGGTGGAAAAGGCCGTTGCGAAGCTGAACAGCGAATAACAGATGATATTGAAGATCAGAACCCGCCGCCGGCCATAATCATCGGCCAGCCGCCCGAACAGGAAAGCGCCCATCGGCCGGACCGCCAGGGTCAGCGTCACCGCCAGCGCGATGGCCGGCAGCTTGACATCAAATTGCCGGGCGACGTCCGGCATCACAAAGGTCAGGACGAAGAAGTCGAAGGCGTCAAAGGTCCAGGCCAGAAAACTCGCCGTCACGACATGTTTCTGCGAAGAGGTCCACCCCTTCAGTGCGTCCAGCGCCATTCCCTGCCCCTGTGTTGGCCTGCGAATCCAGTTCGCCGCCGCGTCAAATCAGATTGATCCAATAAGGTAACCCGCCGGCAGGCCGCTGACGCGCAAATGCTGCCCCGGGGAATCCCGAAAGTTGCCGCTTGTCCATGACGTTGTCCTTCAGGGCAGGAACACCATCACCGCAGCCGAGCCGATCGCGAGATAGTTGCCCGTGAATCTGGGCACGCCATTGGGGCCGATGCGGAAGGTGGTGACATTGTCGCCGCGCTGGTTCAGCGAATAAAGGAAGTGTCCGCTGGGGTCGAGGGTCAGGCTGCGGGGCTGGTCGGCCTCGGTGGCGACATTGGCGGTCTTGATGACCCCGTCCTTGCCGGCCGCAAATACCGCAATGGAATCCTGGGTCCGGTTGGCGGCATAAAGATGCCTGCCATCGCGGGAGATCAGCAATTCAGAGCCGGTATTGCTGCCTTGATAACCGGCGGGCAAGGTCGAAACGGTGGGGCCCTTCCGGGTCAGCTTGCCGGCCGCGAAATCATAGACCGCCAGGTGCGAATCCTGTTCCTGCAACTGGTAGAGCGTGTGATCGTCGGGCGACAGCGCGAAATGACGCGGCGCCGAACCGGGCAGCGCCTTGGTGACCGAGACTTCCTGCAGCTTGCCGGTGTCCAGACTCAGCTTCCACACGAAAATCTGGTCGCGTCCGGCATCGTCGCCGATCACATATCGGCCGCTGCGGTCCGGCGCGATCATGTGGCCACGCGAACCGCGATGGTCGCTGCCCGCCAATTGTCCGGGCGGATTGTCCGACGCCGTGGCCCGGTTCAGCGGGCCGCTGGGCTTCACAATATCGGTGGCCTCTCCCAGGCTGCCATCAGGCTTGACCCGTATGACGGTGAAGCCGCCGCCGAAATAGTTTGCGACCAGCACGAATTTGCCCGACGGATGGATGCTGATATAGGCGGGGCCGGCGCCTTGCGAACTCACTGTGTTGATCTGCGTCAGCGCGCCGCTGGCGGCATCCACGGCATAGGCGGTGACCGAGCCGCTCTTGTCGGGGCCGAAATTCGCCACGTCATTCACGGCGTAGAGAAATTTGTGGTCGGGCGACAGCACCATCCAGCTGGGCGAGAGGGTTTTGGCCACCAGCCTGGGATTCGACGGCGCGCCGGTGGAATTGTCGATGTCCACCAGATAGATGCCTTCGCCGTGATTGTCGGACGTCACGGTGGCGCTTTCGGGCGTATAGGTGCCGATATAGGCCCGTGCCGCCTGCGCGGAGGGGGCCCAGGCCAGCAGGGCGGCCAGCACGGCAGCAGCGGCGGTGGCATCATGGCGCTTCATCGGATCCTCCTCATCGGTGGTCGATCATTCCAGGTGTGATCACGGCGCTGGGCGGGATGCGCGGAGCCCGCCACAGCCACAACCAGCCCATCGATCCGAGGCATTATTCTCCCACCGGATTCCTTATTCTTATGGGGAAATTTCTAGCATGGAGGCCGCTTGCGCCCAAGCTTGTGCAAGTGCAGCATTTTTTGGCCATTCACCGGGCTTCAGCCGGGGGCCGCGATGCTTGTGACCGAAGATTGGCGGGAGAATCCCGCACCTGTTCTTGATTGAGACTTCGAACCGGAAAACCCGCTACCCGCTGACCCAGGCCTCGCGGGAGCACTGTCCAAAGCAACATCGTGGAAAAACCTGGCCGAAATCGCGACTCGAGACGCCGAGTTGTGCCTGTTGGCCGAAATCTGCGGTATCAAGGTCTGTCTGAAATGGTACAGTACTTCACTCTTGGCGTTGCTGCGGGGATTCTTTGATTTGAACTTATCACTCTCCATCTTCGATCCCACCGAATTCCTGGCAAAGGTCGGGGGCGGTCGCACGATGGTCAAATACCGCAAGAATGAGAGATTATATGCCCAAGGCGAGGCCGCCGATTCCGTCTTCTATATCCACAAGGGCAAGGTCAAGGTCACCATCGTTTCCGTGCATGGCAAGGAAGCGGTGATCGCGATCCTGGGAAAAGACGAGTTCACCGGCGAGGGATGCCTGGCGGGTCAGTCGATTCGCATCACCACCGCAACCGCCTTGACCGATTGCGAAATCATGCGCATCGAAAAGGACGCGATTATAGCGATCCTGCATCGCGAACCGGCATTCGCGGAGATGTTCGTCGCCCATCTGCTGACCCGGGCGATCCGGGTAGAGGCCGATCTTGTCGACCAGCTCTTCAATTCGAGTGAGAAGCGCCTGGCCAGGGCCCTGCTTCTTCTGGCCAATTTCGGCAAGGAGGGTAAACCCGAACCGATCATCGCCAAAGTCAGCCAGGAGACGCTTGCCGAGATGATCGGAACAACGCGTTCGCGCGTGAGCTTTTTCATGAACAAGTTCCGAAAGCTGGGATTCATCAGCTACAATGGGACGATTGAAGTTCACAGCTCCCTGCTGAACGTCGTGCTCCAGGACTATCCGGAAATCAAAAACGGCGGCAGCAAGCATCCCGTCATCAAGACGCCTCCGCGTGAGCGGCCAAGGCCGAAATAGCGGCCGCCAGGACGGGCCGCCATCAAAATCAGGACGTCATCGGGGCTGAATACCGGCGGGCGTTCGGATGGTCGGGTCCCCAGCCATTGATGTGTCCATTTTCGTGCTCGATGAGACACATTGTGTAGGACGGGCTCAGATCATCCGGAATGATGCGGGTAACGTGATCGCCGGCGGTTATGACACACGATTGCAGGAGCATGCGCAGATACGAAAAGTCCGCGGCGCTGCGGCAGGCGGCGTCGAGCACGCCATGGTGTACCCGTTCATCGGTGAAAGCGCGCGTTGGGGGATGGTCATATTGCCGGGGCGGCATCGTGACGAAATAGCAGTTTTGCGGCGACGGCGCCTGAGCAACCAGCACATAGGCCGCTATCGCTATGGCCGCGGTTGCCGCCGCGCCTGATACAAGATGCTTCTTACTTAACCTGATGGGCATGTTCCACCTGCGTTGAAGCTGGCGATTCCAGACATGGTGTGACGAACAACGGCCGCCGTGGCGCCCGATCACTCTTGATCACTATCGGATCGACGAAGGATGTCTCCGAAGGCCGCTACGAGCGCCGCCGACGGGGAGGAAGACTCCAGACGAATGTTAAAATACGCCGCGCACGAATGTTCGTTCCGAATGGTAAATACGCATACCTAGGTACAACCCAATTCAGACGTCAGGTTGTAACGCACCAATCGCAATCGATTTTCAATTGCACGATCACGAAAAGCCGCGGCTTCGTTGAATTTTTTTGCCGCGCTTCCGCGCCACCCCATCATCCATGTCGACCATAACAAATCACGCGCAGCCTCTGATAAAAACGGCGTGATCAATATTGATCAGAACTTGTTGTGATTGGTCGCCATGTTGCGGCGTTGATTGTTTTTGAATAATTACCACTTCAAATTTTTCTTACCACTCCCAGTTGTGCGAGATGGCTGCGACCGGCCACGGCCCGCGATAACACCTCAATCCGTGCGCCGGATCGCGCGAATATTTTCGCCTCTGTTCATCTCGAGAAAAATCAAGCATGCCGGAAGACCCAAAGGACGTTCAGACTCGTTCGCTGTCGCGACCTTCGGGCGCCATTGGGCCGTCCGACGCTCTGGTCTCGGCACAGCGGTCGCAACTGGCCGACAGCCTGGCGCAGCTGGCGATGTACCTGCGCATGGAAGCCGCGAACGATCAGGGCCTGCTTCACAGGAAATCCGGAGGCGCCGTTTCCGGACTGACGGCGCTGCGCGACCAGGTCGCGACCCTGATTGCACGCCAGCACGCCCGGCTGCAACAGCTTCAAGACGCGGACGTCGCGCTGGTCAAGTTGATCGACGCGTTTGCTTCGCTTCCACGGGGCGCGGCGCGACAGCCAATAATGACGCGCGCCGCGAACCGGCTGGTCTACATCCCGATACCCATGAAATTCACGCTGGCGCTGCTTGCCGCTTCCGCCTGGATGGGTATCAGCATCTGGTTGTCTCTGTGGTGGCTTGATGATCTGGGACAGCTGGTGGGCCGGCCGCTGGCGCTGTTTGTGATCGCGTTTGTGGCCTATGTCCCGGGATTCATGAACGCCTTTCTTATCTCCAGCCTGTTGCTTGACAGGCGTCCGCCGCGCGCACGCCTGATGCATCTTCCGGGGATCACGGTACTTGTGCCCTGCTACAACGAGGCCAGCTCTGTCGGCGAAACCATCATCAGCCTGGCGCGCCAAAACTATCTTGGGGACGTTGAATTTCTCGTCATTGACGACGGCTCGACCGACCTGACCGTCGATATCGCCCAGGTCGCGATAGAACAATTGCCGCCCGAGCGGCGGGCGATGTTCCAGGTGGTTACCGATGGAAAGAATGCCGGCAAGGCCGCGGTGCTGAACCGGGGGCTGGCCATGGCACGCTTCGAACTCACCGTGACAGTGGATGCGGATTCCTGGCTTTTTCCAAACGGCCTGCAGCGCATCGTCGAACGCTATCTCAGCGACCCACCCGATACCCGCGCGGTGGCCGGTACTATCCTGGTACGCAATTCGCGCAAGAATTGGCTCACCCATGTGCAGGAGTGGGACTATTTTCACGGCATTGCCGCCGTGAAGCGGATGCAGAGCATGTATCACGGCACCCTCGTCGCCCAGGGCGCCTTCTCCATTTACGATACGGCGATGCTGCGGGATATGGGAGGCTGGCCGAACTGCGTCGGCGAAGACATCGTGCTGTCATGGGGCATCTTGAAGGCCGGCTATCGCATCGGCCATTGCGAAGACGCCCTGATGTTCACCAACGTGCCGGACAATTTCCGGCAGTTCGCGAACCAGCGCAAGCGCTGGGCGCGCGGCCTGGTCGAAGCCTTCATCCGTCACAGCGATCTGTTGTGGGCGCCGCGCCTCTCCACCCTTTTCATCTGGTGGAACCTCCTGTTCCTGCCGATGGACATCGCCTACACCTTCGGATTCATTCCCGGCCTGATCCTGGCGCTGTTCGGCTATTACTACGTCGCCGGAGTCATGACACTGGTGCTGCTGCCGCTGGCGATGATCAGCAACGGCGTCATGCTGTCGATCCAGAAAAACATGTTCCGCCAGCAAAAACTCAAGATCCGGCAGAATCTGCTGGGCTTCTTCTTCTACGCCTTCTGTTACAGCCTCGTGCTTCAGCCTGTTTCCATCTGGGGATACCTGTCCGAACTGTTCGGCCTGCGAAAGGATTGGGGTACCAAGTGAAAAAGCGACATCGCCTCGCCGGGATTGCCCTTTGCACCCTTTGCGCCCTTCCCGCGCTTGGTGCGCCCGCACAGACGGATCTTGCGGGCCGCGCCGCCGGCTTCGACCTCTTTGTTTCCAGCGATGCCGATCATTCCAATGTGGTGAAGGCAGGCCTTACGCTTGATTATGCTTATGCCGACCTGGAGCATTATCAGGGGGTGCGGCTGGAGAGCTTCCGCTTCTCCGCCAGGGGCGCGCCCTCCACCACGCAGACGCGCGGCTACTTCAATTTCGCCGACAGCGGGGCGCGCTGGAAATGGAACGGCACGATCGGCACCGACGGACACAATGTGCTGGGCAGCGGCAGCATCTATGTTGATGAGGATTTTCGGCAGGAATATTCCCTGTCCCGCGACCTGCTGGAAACCCCCAAGGGCATCGCCCGCGGCATCTATTCGACCTTTGTTGCCGCCTCCTATGACATGCCGCTGGATGATGCCAACACCATTACCGGACTGGTCGGGGTGCAGGATTTCGCCGGCGCCAACAAGCGGATTCACCTGCGCGCGCGCTACATCTATGCGCTGCAGCCCGAATGGGGCCTGAGCGCCCAGCTTCGAACTCGCTCTTCCTGGAACAGCGTGCCGCGCGAGCTCGATTACTTCTCGCCGCGCTGGTATTTCGAAGCCATCCCCACCCTGCAGCTGCGGCGCTTCTATCAGCGTTGGCAATACAGCGTCGCGCTGGGCTGGGGCCTGCGCAAGGATTCCGGCACCGGATGGCAGGGCGCAGCGTTGGCCAACATGTCCGTCATCAGTCCGGCCATTGGGCGCGATTGGCATCTCAAGGCGGAGTTTGTCTACAGCAACATGCCGGTCAGCGCCGGCTATACCTACAATTACGAGCAAGGCACGCTGAGCCTGATTAAATCCTTCTGATGGTGTTCACAAATGACCAGGCCCCTGCGGGATCGCACTTTCAGGATTTGCCTAAGGGGTTTGCATGCAGCCCGATGACAATTTGCATAATGGACAGCCGGGAATGAATGACCCGCAAGCCGTCGTGGAAAATGCGATGAGGGAGCCTCGCCAGCGTGCGGCGTCCCTTCAGCCCGCATGCGGCGCCGGCGTTCTGGCGGCAATCCTGGACCACCTGTCCATCCCGATCATGCTGGTCGATGCCAAGGGCGCCGTCCTCTATGCCAACGATACTGCCCGCGTCTGCGCCGCGGCGGCGCTGACAAGGGCCGAACATGCGCTGCCGGTGCAGGATCACAGGGACATCGCCCGGCTCAGGCAGGCCATCGGGAATGCATGCGAGAATGAGGGCCAACACGCCATCGTCACCGGAGAAGCCGGAGCCGAGCCAGGGGTGGCTGTCATTGTCCCCTTGACGGGCGAACGCAACTGCGCCCTCGTCCTGATGCGCGGCAAAACCGGCATCAAGCAGCTGCTCCCCAATATCCTGCGCGAGCTTTTTAATCTGTCCGCGGCCGAGGCGGAGGTCGCCGTCGCCCTGTGGCGGGGAGCCGATATCAACCAGGTGGCGCGGGATCGCGGTGTGAAGCGCAACACCCTGCGCAGCCAGCTGGCCTCCATCATGGAACGGACCAGAACCCACCGCCAGGCCGAGCTGGTCGCCCTGGTCGGCAGGATCGACGCGATCATCTGATCATGCGTTTGCATCATGGCGGCTGGCCGCAGCGGATATAATCTCGTGCTCGCCGCAAACCTTGCGCGGCGAACCCGCAGGAGAAAAAGGGTGCTTGAAAAGGAACCGCCGGGTGCGGACACCGACAGCCATGCCGCGCTGGCGTCCAGTTACCGGCTGACGCCGCGCGAGGAACAGGTTTTGGACCATATGCTGGCAGGCCATCTCAACAAGCAGACAGCCCACCGCCTGATGATCAGCACGCGCACGGTGGAGCATTACCGGGCCGCCGTGATGCTGAAGATGGGTGGGCACAACCTGGCCGATATCATACGGATTGCGGGACTAGAGCGGATCGGGCCGCAATGAGAACCGCTCCCCTACTGCCCTTCGTGATGGTCTTGCTGGCCGGTTGCAGCGTGATGGACGCGAATGGCGAGCAGGCGAGGCTTTCGGCCCAGGCCGCGCTGTCGGCCGCCGAGCAGGGCGGCGCGGCGCTGCGGCTGGCGCGGGCGGCCCGCGATGTGCACGACTATCCGGCCGCCATAAACCTCTACAGGTCGGTCATCACCGCGAACCCCGCGGACACGGACACCGTTGTCGAACTGGGATTGACCCAGCTTGAGGCCGGACAGATCGCGGAAGGCGTCGCCACCTTCCAGACCGTTCCAACCGGATCCAAAAGCGAACTCAAGGCCCAGCTTGGACTGGCGCGCGCCAGCCTGATGCAGTCCCAACCCGCAACGGCGCTCGCCTATGCCGACAGGGCCGTGGCGATCGATGCGCACAGCACGGCCGCGCTGGTGGGGCGTGGGGTTGCGCTGGACCTGCTGGGCCGCCATGCCGAGGCGCAAACTTCCTATCGCGGCCTGTTGCAAATTGATCCCCGGGACATTCCGGCGCGCAGCGATCTCGCTCTGTCGCTGGCCATAACCGGCGGCTTCAGTGAAGCCATCGCCATCATGACCCCGATAGCCCGTGCGCCGACGGCAACGCCCAGGCTGCGCCAGACCCTCGCTCTGATCTATGGCCTGAAAGGCGACATCGCCATGGCGCGCGGTATCAGCCGCATGGACCTGGATGATCGCACCACCGACAACAATCTGAAATTCTTCGCTCTGGTGCGCTCGCAATAGTTGCGTATCAAGCCGGATAGCAGCTGGTGGCCGTCAGGGTCAGGGAAGTCCGGGCAAGCCAGGGAATGATCAGCTGAAACGGCATACTGGCCTGCACGGTCTGGCCGCAGGCCGGCTTGCTGACCGTAAACATTGCTGTCGTCACCTTGAGGCCGAAAGCCTGGGTCACCGCATAGTCCTTGATCTGCACCGACGTGCCGCACAGGGTCGCATTGATGGCGGCGCAGCGTGCCGACGCCTCGACCGCGCGGTCCAGTGTCGTCTGGTTCCACAGCAGCCGGCTGACATCGATGAGGCCCAGCACCATCACCAGCAATACCGGCAGGACCAACGCATATTCGATGGCGACAGAACCGCCGCTGCCCGAACGCCGCCTCACTGCAGCCTCACTATGGCGTGGGCGGTGATCGTTGCCGGGATCGGCAGCCCCAGATTATTCAGGATGGTGACATGGGGCCTGGAAGCGTTGACGCGTACATAGACGCCGGGCGCCACGCCGGCCGCGCAGGTTGCGGTGCACAGAACCGCCGTCACCCCGGCGGCGCCCGGACAACCGCAATACTGGGTCGGTGCCGGTGCGGCGGTCACGCCGGTCGCGCCGGTGGCGTTGACCACGGCAGCTGATATGGCGGCGGAATTCCAGCCATTCTTGATGGCATAGCCGGCGCCCACCTCGGCCGCATCCTGCACCTGCATCGCCTCGCGCATCGCAAAGCCGACCTCGACCACGCCCGCGAGCAAAACCAGCAGCAGCGGAAAGATCAGGCCGAATTCGATTGCCGCAGATCCGCTGACCGAGGCAATCACCAATCTGGATTTTGCCCGCATGGCCCTCCTATTCGACCAGCTTGCTGGCGCCGCCGCCGATGGGCAGCGCGCCGGTGCCGGCACAATTGTTCTGGAACCGCGCTCCGCCCTTGAACTGGATTGTCCCGGCGATGAGCTGGGTGCAGCCCGACGGATTGGAGATGCCGTTGGAAAAAATCACCTTCTGGCTGGGAAGATAGATCGCCCCGGTGAAATTGAGCAGTGCGCCGCCGCCCAGGTCATTGGAATTGCTCGCCGGCGCCCTGCGATCACCATAGAACACCATGCCCGCCGTCGCCCCCGTCGTGGGGGCGCTCAGGATCACGTTCGCGCCGTTGCCGATAGTGACGGTGGCATAATTGCCGCCCGTGCTGCTGGTCAGCACGATGGTGACGCCGGTTCCGGTCATCACGATCCCGCCGCCGACATTGAAATCGCCCTGGTCGACGACATAGAGGCCGGGGTTGAGCTTGATCAGGGCGTCATTGGTGAAGGACACGCCCTTGCACCAGACGCCTGGGTTCAGTGTCTGCAGGCCGGAATTGCTGTGGCCGTAGGACTTGTTGGTCCCATTGCCGCAACCGGAATAGGACGGCAGCGCCACCCCCGCATAGGGGTCCGCCATGGCGGGCTGCGATATCTTCAGCGCGCTGGACGGATTGATCGCGGCGCCGTTGGTGATGGAGGCCTTGCCCACCACCGATGCGAGCTGGGCATTGAGCACTGCGCCGCCCGTCATGGTCAGGGCGGTCGCACTGGTGGCGTTCACCCCCAGACCGCAACTGACCAGGGTGACCACGGCGCCATTGCTGATCGAGACGCCGGGACTGGCGCCGGCGAGGAGCTGCAGGGCACAGCCGGAGCCGCTGCCGATCACAGCAGTCGCGCGCGCGCCGACGCTGACGGAGCTCTTGCCGAACAGCCTCATCAGATAGACGGGCTGTGGCTGGCTGATCGCCACCTGTACCGCACTGGCAACGCCGGCATAGGCGCCCGACGCCGGTGGAGACGTGACGGTCACACTGGCGCCGGAGACGCCGTTGGCGAAGCCGCTTCCGGCCGCTATCGCCCTGGCCTCCACCGTGTAATCGCCGGGGTAGCCGCGCGTCCTGGCAGTCGCGCCGGAAACCGCGGCGCCGTCCGCCGCCGACTGCATCTCGCGATGCTTGAGCAGCAAAAGACCGACCTCGGCTGCGAGCGCGACAAAGCCCATGATGGCCACCATCATGATCGCGATCTGGATGGCGACGCTGCCCTGCGTCCCATCCAGGACGCGGCGGCTCATGACGCGGCGCTCTCTTTCAACGTGAACCCCTTGAGACGGAAGAGCGCGATGCAGGCATCCACGGCCGGGGGATAGAAATGGCTGCCCCTGCCCGCCTCGATTTCCGCCAGCGCGGCGTCCAGGCCGAGGGCCGCGCGATAGGGCCGGTGCGCCGTCATCGCCTGAACAACGTCCGCGACTGCTATAATCTTGGCCCCCAGCAGAATTTGGTCGGCCTTAAGCCCGAGGGGATAGCCCGCACCGTCCATGCGCTCATGATGCTGCTGGATCATGCTGGCGACGGGCCAGGGAAACTCCACGCCCTTGATGATGTCGTAACCCGCCTGCGCGTGCGCCTGCACTATCTGGTATTCCAGCTTGCTCAGCTTGCCCGGTTTGGCGAGAATTTCCGCGGGGACCTGGATCTTGCCGATGTCATGAACCACCCCGGCAAGATAGATACCCTCGACTTCGTCCTCCGGGACTCCCATCTCCCCGGCCATCGCCACGGCCAGACGGGCGACTTCACGCTGATGCCCCGCCGTATAGGGATCGCGCTGCTCAAGGGTATTGGCAATGGCCAGAACGGTCGCCTGCAGGCTGCGTCGCAGCCGCTCGGCGCTTTCCTCCTGGGCCGTACGGGCGCGCAACGAGATGACACCATACGACAGGTCGCCCGCCAGTTCGACCAGCAGCTTGACCTCGTCGGGGTCGAAGGCGTCCGGTTCGGCGGCATGGATCGTGAGCGATCCGAACGTCCTGCTTCCGTCCAAGAGCGGCAGGGCGATACTGGAGCCAATGCCCCGCGCCAGCGCCTCCTTGCGCCACGGCGCCATCGCCGGGTCAGTCGCAATGTTCTGGACAATCTCCGGTACGCCGTTTCGGATGGCCGCCCCGGTCGGGCCCTGCCCCCGCGCATCACCATCCCAGTTGATCGCAAGGGACTCGATGTAGGCACCATCCGTGCCGGACCAGGCAACAGGCCGCACGGTCTTGCCCTTATCCCGCTCGGCGAACCCGATCCAGCAAAGCCTGTATCCCCCGACATCAATCACCGCCTTGCACATATTGTGGAGCAGATCGTCCTCGGTCGTGGCGCGGACCAGAGCCATGTTTCCCGCGCTCAATGTCTTGAGAACCCGGTTCAGCCGCAACAGCGAATTCTGGGCTTGCTTGAGCTCCGAAACGTCGAGCGCGACCCATATGGCGGCAGGTTTGCCCTCGTAGATGATCCTGGCGCCATGCCCCAGGAACGGGATCATGGTGCCGTCCTTGCGCAGCACCGACGCGACGACCTGTGCGGATTTCTCGGCACCGGACATGATGCCCCGGATGCGGTCCAAGACATTGGCCGCGCCGTCGCCGGTGAGGAAATCGGCCGCCGAACGGCCGATCACATCCTCGCTGGCATAGCCCAGCATCGCGCAAAAGCGTGGATTCACATATAGCAGATTGCCTTCGGCACTCAGGATCAAGACACCGGCAAGCTCCTGATCCACCATGGCGCGAAACCGGGTCTCGTCCTCGCGGATCGTCTGCTCTGCCTGCTTGAAGGCTGTGATGTCCTGGAAGAACCACACTCTGCCGACATAGCGGTCATCCACGGCCATCGGCGAGGTATAGCGCTGGAAGGTGCGTCCGTCCTTCAGCAGAATTACATCGACCGAATATTCATCCGGATTGCGGTAAAGATGCGCGATGCGGGCCGAGAAGATTGTTTCATCGACGACGCGGGAAATCACCGCGTCCAGTACATCATGGTCGATCCGCGTCGCAACCAGGTTCTCGGGAATACGCCACATCTCAATGAATTTGTGGTTGAATGAAATGATCTCGCCCAGCGCGTCAACGACGAGAATGCCATCCGGAGATGCCTCATGCTCCGCCGCCAGGATGGCGGCGTCGAATGCAGGACCCCGCGCGCTCGCCCGGCCCATCGGCAGCGCACCAGCGGCGGCGCGCAATCCTCTGGCGGCATTTGCGTCGATATTGATATCCATAATTAATTGCCTGCACGTGGCATCGATAGAAATCTCTTGGGTACTGGGAGGCGGAAGACCCGTCATATGCGTTCCCGACCATAACGGCTCGGACCCGCGAGCGGTTGCACGCCCATTCGATGCTACTGTCTGCTCAACCTGTGCCTGGTCCATCGTGCAAACGGATGACGCCAAAGGTTTGTCCGACATTCCGGCGCCGATACTGCTAGACAGCGCGCCCGCCACGCACAGGAGCAATGACCGCAAGCCGAAATGCCAAAGACCGCAACACAGAGGCTGCTCAATATCCTGGCATTATCGCTCGGGCTTCCCCGGCTTGCCTACTGCGCCGGCATTGCACTCCGGCGGGCGGTGGGAGAAAACGAAGCAAGGAACTTCTCTCGCGGCATCTGGGGGCGACACCATTCCGAAGTCGTGCGCCACTATCGCCTGCAGACCGTGGAAGACCGGGTGCGGTGGCTATGCCGGTTTCTAGCAATCCAGACCGTGATCTGGATCGGTGCGGACTACACCGTCATGAATGCGCATGCCTGGTCACATTTCGCTGTTGGCCGCCTATTTGTTGCGCTGTGCCTGTCATTGCTGTCACGCTGGCGGCCCAATCGCGGCGATGTCGAGCGGGGCGGCAGCAATCTTTTGGGAGCGCTGCTGGGGCTGCTCTGCCTGTGGCAAATCTATTCCTGCTACATCCTGGCGGGCCATGACAGCGCCGCGACGACCACCGTCATGAGCGCCTATTTCAACGAGATCAACATCCTGGCGGTCGGCGTCGCGATCTTTCCCTTGACCGTGCTGGAATCCGCCAGCCTGCTCGCGATATTGATGGGCGTCCTGGTGATCAACGTCGATCTGTGGCCCGCGCGGCTTGAACTCATGTCGCTGTTCGCCAGCGCGCTGCGCCTGGCGCTGGTCGGATCCATCGGCATGATCGCCAGCGCGCTGCAGCTTATCAGCTTTGTGGAGGCGACGGAGGATTCCGCGCACGACCGCCTGACCGACCTGCTCAATCGTAAATTCGGCGAAGAGCTTCTCAGCGATCACCTGCGTTCGGCGGCGCGGCGGCGCAAGAAATATACGCTTCTCTTTCTGGATCTTGACTGCTTCAAGACCGTAAATGACACGTTCGGCCACGAGGCCGGCGACAAGATACTGCTCGCCTTCGCACAGTCCCTGCGCCGAATCCTGCGCTCCCAGGACACGGGTATCCGCTGGGGCGGCGAGGAGTTCCTTGTCCTGCTGTCGGATACGGACGCGCAAGGCGCCGCCGCAGTCATCGAGCGGCTCGCATCGGGCGGCATCGGAAACAAGCCGGACGGCACGCCGATGACCGCCAGCATCGGCGTGGTGGAGACCAACGGCAACGCCGGGGGGCATTTTGAGGCTCTGGTGGCGCGGGCGGACAAGCTCATGTATGCGGCTAAGACCGCCGGCCGCAATCGCTATGCCATCGGAGAAGCGATCCGACCCTTTATCACGATCGCTACCTAGGTATTTTCTGTTGCCCCATCCGACCACAATTGCAGGACCATGACAGCGTTGTTGTCGACGTGGCGCGTTGTCGTTGAGCTGGGATTATTCAGCGCGCATTTTTCTCCAGCGGAACGCCGGCCTCCACACTCCCTTGCTGCACGTGCCGGCCGCTCTAAACCATATTCACGAAAGGTCGAAAAGAATGGAAATTTCTCGAAAGATTGCCACCCGGCTGTCGATAACCTCCGAGTCGGGCGTCACCGCCATCGAGTATGGTCTGATCGCCTCCCTGATCGCGATCGGCATCATCGTCGGCGTAACCCTGGTCGGTGGCAACTTGAATTTGCTGTTTACCTACATCGCCGGCAAGGTCAACCCTCCGGGTTAATCGGCATGCGGTTGAAAGCGCGCCGCGAGCATGAACGCGACATATCCGGTTTTCTGGCTGATCGCGCTGGCCGCCATGACAGTCGCGGCATTTCAGGATGTGAAGCACCGGCTGATCCCCAACCTGCTTGTCCTGATCGTTTTGCTTGCGGCCGTGGGGCTGCGCGTCAATGGCGGGTTTGCGGCGGCGGGCCTGAGCTTCGTGGCGACGGCCATCGTCGCGGGACTGCTCTACCTGCTTGCGGACCGCGAATATATGGGCTGGGGCGATGCCAAGATGATCGCTGCGGCCAGTCTTCTGGTGCCGCCCCAAGGCGTTGTCCTGCTGATGTTTTGCATCGTCTCCGCCGGGGGCCTGTTGAGCTGCGTCTATGTGCTGGCGCGCCTGGCGGTGCGGCACAGGCCGCAGAGCTATTATGCGGCAGCGTCGTGCCTGCCCGCCGGCCGCGGCGGCATTGTACAGCGAGAGCTGGCGCGGATCGCGGCGCATAAATCGATGCCTTATGGCATCGCGATATTGGGCGGCACTTTCTGTTGGCTGCTGAACCGGGTGATTGAATGCTCTTTCGCAACCTCCTGCTCATTCTGGGCACACTGACCCTGATCGCAGCCGCGGCACTTGCCGTCCTGTGGATCAAGATGCCGTCAACGGCGCCATCCCGCGCGCAGACGGCTGCCGCACCTGCCGCAATTCTCGTTGCCGTGAACGACATTCCGGCCGGAGCACTCCTGCGGCCGGGAGAGGTGCGCTGGAAGACAGTTGCACCGGGCATGATCGGTGCCACCGACCTGGTGCAAGGCCGCGACTTCGTATCCGCCTATTACGGCGCCGTGGTGCGCCATGCCATCGCCTCCGGACAGCGCCTGACAGACAGCGATCTGGTGCAGGCCAGTTCGCGGACGTTCCTGGCGGCGGTGCTTTCGCCCGGCATGCTGGCGGTGTCTCTTTCGGTGGACGATTCCCAGTCCGTCTCCGGGCTGGTGCAACCGGGCGACTATGTCGATGCCATTCTTGCCCCGGCAGGCCAGGGCAATGTCGCAGCGTCCTCGGTGGGGCAAACCGTGCTGCGCAATGTGCGGATCGTTGCCGTCGACCAGCTTTTCAACATGGCGAGGAAAAAACCCGCCGCACCTGCCGACGCCGGCACGCCCAAAATGCCCAAGGAGGTCACGCTGGAACTTACCGATCTGGACGCCCGGCGGCTTCTTGGGGCCGTGCAATTGGGGCGGGTCAGCCTGGTGCTGCGTGCCTTGGAAGGCCGGGCCGATGCCCGCCCCGCCACAACTCCCGCCTGGGGCGACGCCGCGCCCGCAGCCCGTGATGGCGGCACAAGCGCCAGGCGTCTGCCGGGCGCGATGCGGCAAACGGTACAGATCATTCGCGGCTCGAAGATCACGACACAATAGGTATGTTCAGGATGGCGAAATTTCACAGACCGGCCCGGCGATACCTGCCCGCAGCATGTGTGGCGGCAATGTTGGGTATTGCGCTGTGGCTCCCGGCGCAGGCCGCCGATCTCCCGTCCCCTGTGAAAATCCTGGTCGATGTCGACCAGGCCCTGAACATTCCACTCGACCAGCCGGCAACCACCGTGTTCGTGGCGAACCCCAATATCGCGGATGTGATAGCGCCCGACAGCGCCAACCTGATCGTCATGGGCAAGAAACTCGGCACCACCAGCTTATATGTCTTCTCGAAGGACTCCTCGGCCAAGCGTTATGTCGTTGACGTCGTCCGCCAAACAGGCCGCATGACAGACGCGATTCACCATGACATTCCCGGCGCTGCCGTCGAGGTGACCAGCACGCCCCATGGCGTGATCGTTTCTGGCAATGTCCAGACGCCCCGGGATGCTGCCCGGCTGAAGAATGTGATCGGCCAGCATCTTGACGACAAGGACCAGATTGCCATGCATGTCGGGGTCCAGTCCTCGAGCCAGGTCAATTTGCGCGTGCGCGTTGCGGAAGTGTCTCGCGATGTGGAAAAACGCTTCGGGTTCAACTGGGACGCGCTGTTCAACAACGGCAAGCTGGCGGTGGGCCTTCTCACAGGGCGTGCGCCTGTCACCAGCTTCGGAAATTTCGTTCGCGACCCGTCGACCAACCAGCTCGATTCGCTGGGTATCGGCTACCAGAACGGCTCGATGAACATTTCCACCCTGATTGACGCGCTCCAGGCCGAGGGTCTGGTCAGCATTCTTTCGGAGCCAAACCTGCCCACCACTTCGGGCGAGCCCGCCAGCTTTCTGGCAGGCGGCGAATTTCCGGTACCGATATCGCAAAGCCTTCAGCAGGTGACGGTGGAATGGAAGCGCTTCGGCGTCAGCGTCGAGTTCACGCCCACCGTGCTGGACGCCAACCGGATCAGCGTCAAGGTCAGCCCGGAGGTCAGCGAACTGTCTTCCAGCGGTTCGGTTACCCTGAACAACATCACCATCCCGGCCCTCACGGTGCGCCGGGCCCAGACGACGGTCGAACTCGCCAGCGGCCAAAGCTTCGCGATCGCAGGGCTGTTTCAGAACAATGTGCAGAACCAAGTCCAGCAAATGCCATGGCTGGCGGACCTGCCGGTATTGGGGGCGCTGTTCCGTTCCACGCATTTCCAGCGCCACGAAAGCGAACTGGTGATCATCGTCACGCCTTATATCGTCCAGCCGGCATCCGGACCTGGCGACCTTCACCTCCCGTCGGAAGGCATCGTATTCGCCAGCGATCTTGAGCAGCTGCTGCTCGGCCGCCTGACAGGCGCGCAAAGAGAACCCGCCGTTTCCGCCGCGCAAGCCGCCGAACGTCCTCATCTGAGCGGCGCAGCCGGCTTTATCCTGGAGTGATCACATGACAACTGTCTGGCGAATGGCGCGATCTGTGGGCTTGATGGCCGCCATCGGGATTGGCTGCTCGGGCTCCCTGTCGATCGCCCAGCAGGCCCCGGCCGCGCCTGGTTGCAGGCCCTGGGTCAACAGTGACGGCGGACATGCCAACAGCGAGACGCCGGAGCTGGGATGCACCAACCGGCGAAACCTGGAACATATGCTGGACGATCCCCATGACCTGGAGCATGGCCGCGAGCTGGGCCCGGCCGATGCGGCACGCGAAAGCATGGCCATCCAGAACTATGAAGCCGGCAAGGTCAAAGAAACCGGCGCGGGCGCCGCCGCCCCCGGCGCCCTGTTGATTCCCACCACGACGCCGCAGGGAAATGCGCAGTGAGCGATTTGCCGGCCGTACCGCAACGTGTCAGCCAGTCCTCCGGCGTGCCGCCTGCCATGGTGTATCTTTATGACAAGGATTCCGAAGGCCTTGTTCGCCAGTGCCTGAACGGTTTGGGGGTCCTGACACCCTATTTCGGGACGGGAGGAATCCGCGGCGCCATCTCTGAACTGGCCAAGCGCACCTCTCCGCCGCTGCTGATCGTGGATATTTCCGGGATTGATGAACCGCTCGCGGCTCTGCGCGAACTGTCCGAGGTCTGCGAGCCCGGCACCGGCGTCATTGTTGTCGGCGCGGACAACGACATCATCCTGTACCGGGCCATGAAGGACGCAGGCATCGCGGAATATTTTTTCAAGCCCCTGGTCAGCACGGTCGTAACCCGCGCCTGCAACGCAATCCTGACCGGCGTATCGGGAAAGCGCAGCGTGCAGACCGGAAAACTGGTTTTGATGCTGGGTGTACGCGGCGGCTCCGGCGCCACCACCATCGCAACCCGCCTGGCATGGCACCTGTCTCAGGCGAGAAAAAGGCGCGTGATGCTGATCGATTTCAACCTGACGTCCGGCGACGCTTCGCTGCTGCTGGACGTGAAGGCGCAGCACTCGCTTCGGGTGGCGCTGGAACATCCAGAGCGCGTGGACGATCTTTTCCTGGAACGCGGCGTGACAAGGGTGACGGAGCGGCTGAACCTCTTTGCGTCGATGGAACCGCTCGACAGCGTCATCCAGTACGGCGAAGACGCGGCCCTGTCCCTGATTTCGACCCTGCTGCGCAACTATCGCTATGTCTTTGTGGACCTGCAGACGGAACACGCCGCGGCCCTGCCGCGCTTTCTTCATCTGCCCAGCATCTGCTTCCTGATCAGCGACGCCAGCCTTACGGCGGCGCGGGACGTTGCGCGATGGCGCGCCCTCTTGGGACCGGACACCTCCGAACGCATGACCATCCACATACTGAACAAGAGCAATGCGCCCGGCGCCCTTCCAATCGCCGAATTCGTGCGGGCCGCCGGCGCCGCCCCGAATATCAACGTGGCGTATGACCGCGACGCCGCCGCCGCTGCCAATCTCGGCATCCTGGAACTGGAAAAGTGCCATAGCTTCTTTCACGCGCTGGCACCCGCCCTGCAGGCCATCGCCGGGGAATCCGTCGAAACAGAGCGCACGCTTCTCTCGCGGATATTCGGCTGATGTCGCTCTTTTCCTTCGGCAAGAAACCCCTGGAAGGCGAGGCAGTCCCCGCCCCTGTCCAGGAAGCGCTTCCACCCCTGCCGACAATGACATTATCAAACACGATGCAGACAAGCCTGGGCGGCGCAGGCAAAACAACAGATTTCATCCGGGACCAGGTTCTCATGCAGATCGAGCCGGCGCTGGCGGTGCGCATGAGCGAGAACGCTCTGACAGGCCGGGTGGAAGAGCTGGTCGGAATGATCGCGGGCGAACGCCGTCTGCTGCTGAATGAATCCGAACAGCACGCGATAGCGGCCCATATCGTGGACGACATGATCGGACTGGGGCCGTTGGAGCCGCTGCTGCGCGACAATAGCGTCTCGGACATCATGATCAATGGCCCGCAGAAGATCTACGTCGAAAGGCACGGCAAGCTCGAACTGACAAACCTGCATTTTCGCAACGATGCACATGTCATGCATGTGGCGCAGCGTATCGCCTCTTCCGTGGGGCGACGCGTGGACGAATCCAGTCCCATGCTGGACGCAAGACTGGTTGACGGCAGCCGCGTCAACGTCATCATTCCGCCCCTCAGTCTCAAGGGGCCGTGTATTTCGATCCGGAAATTCTCCCGCTCGGTGATGTCGTTCGCACGCTTCGAGGAGCTTGGTACCGTCTCCCCGGAGCTTGCCAAGGCCCTGGACATTGCGGCCCGCTGCCGCCTCAACGTCATTATCTCGGGCGGCACCGGCTCCGGCAAAACGACGTTGCTCAATGCCATGTCTTCGAAGATTGATCGTGACGAGCGCATTGTATCCATCGAGGATATTGCCGAGTTGCAGTTGCAGCAGCCACATGTGTTGCAATTGGAGACCCGGCCGCCAAATATCGAGGGCAACGGTGAAGTCACGCAGCGCGACCTGATGCGAAATGCGCTGCGCATGCGGCCGGATCGCATCATTCTGGGCGAGGTTCGTGGGCCGGAAGCTTTTGACATGATGCAGGCGATGAATACCGGCCACAACGGATCGCTGTCCACGATCCATTCCAACTCCGCGCGTGACGCGATTTCCCGCATCGAGAACATGATCCTGATGGCGAATGTAAATCTGCCAATCCAGGCGATACGATCTCAGATAGCAAGCGCCCTCGACATGATTGTGCATACCGAGCGCATGCGCGACGGTGTGCGCCGGGTGACAGAACTGGTGGAAGTCGCCGGGATGGAAGAAGACATCGTTTCCCTGGGGGCACTTTTCACCTATCGGTATATCAGCGAAAGGTCCGACGGCAGCCTGCGCGGCACATTCGAGCGGCGCGGCGGTCACCCGCGCTTCATGAAACGCATCGAGTATTACGGCCTGGCCGCGGCGTTCCTGGATGCCCTGGGGAGCAGGCCCGAGGAGGCCGTCCATTGAGCGCGATCACCCAGGCTGTTGTGGTTCTGCTGCTCCTCCTGGCGAGCGCGGCCGCCCTGTCAACGGCGCTGAGTCGCACGCGCGCTGTACAGCGCGGGCTGAATCGGCGCAGCGACATGGTTGCGGATGCCCGTATCGGCATTCCGGCCGTTGAGCAGCGCGGTATCAGCGCAATGGAGCCCATCAACACACGTGCGCGCGATTTCTTCGCGTTCGGCCTGAAGTATCACTGGGGGATGGAGGCGAGCGCCATACTGCTCCTTGGACTCGCACTGGCCGGCGCGGCCGCGTCATGGACTCTGTTTCATACGTTTCTCCACTTTCCCGCCTGGTTGATTGTTCCGGCCTCCCTGATCGGCGGTATGCTTGCGCCACGGCAGATACTGAAGCGGCAGCAGGACAAGGCCGAAAAACGGTTTATGGACCTTTTCCCGGTGTCGCTGGACATGATCGTGCGCATGGTGCGGGCGGGTCTGACCATGAAGGGCGCAATCCGCGCGGTTGGAAACGAGGCGCCGCCGCCCATCAACAAGATCTTCACCTATCTGGCGGACCAGGTTGAAATCGGCATCGTCTTCACCGACGCACTTGCGGCGACAGGCGACAGGATCGGCATGCCTGATTTTCGTTTTTTTGCCGTCGCCATCTCGCTGCAGGATTCGACGGGCGGCAACATCGCGGCAACCCTGGAAATACTGTCCGACATTGTGCGCAAGCGGCGGCTGGCTCGGCTGAAGGCAAAGGCGACCACAGGTGAAGTCCGGGTTTCTGCCTATGTGCTGGGATCCCTGCCTTTCGTGGTCATTACCGGCCTGCTGATCATGAGTCCCGCCTATCTGGCGCCCCTGATCACTGATCCGCGCGGCAACGCCATTGTGGGCGCCGCAATCGTGATGATGATATTGGGCTTCGGCACCATGCGGCAGATGATGCGCAGCGCGACGCGGTTTTAGCGCATATGGCAGACTTTATTCTTTCCAGTGTCCATGATCCGGAAGGCGCCGTCGTGCTGGCTGCCGCGATCATGCTTTTGCTGTTGGGCACAACCCTAATGGGATTTTCCGTCCGCATAAAGGACAGCGGCCTGGCGCGGCGGGTGGATCTGGTCGATCCCCAACACGCGTTCGGCCCGGCACCGCGGGAGCAAGACGAGGCGCCCGGCCACGGAACCCGCTTCGCGCTTCAGCCGTCCAGCGCGCTGTCTGAACGCAACCAGCGCGAGGTGGCGCGCCGCCTTGCCAGGCTGCACATTTCCACAAAACATATATCCGCTGCACTTATGATCATCCGGTTGGCCTTTGTCGCCATTCTGGGACTGGGTTTTCTGGCCTTGGGAACCCAACTGCGACTCTTCGCCGGCCGCGGTGTTCTGCTGGTTCTGACGTCAGCGATGTTTGCCATTATCGGGTGGTTCATTCCCCTCATGATCATCGCGCGGATGGCGAAGTCACGGGCCCGGAATGCCGCCAACAGTCTGCCCGATGCCCTTGAGCTGCTTGTGGTCTGTGTCGAGGCGGGCCTTGCGCTTGAGGATGGCATTGACAGGATGGTTATCGAACTTCGCCACTCCAATCCCGATCTGGCGGACGAATTCGCCCTCACCTCGGCGGACCTCAAGATCCTTCCCAACCGTGAGCAGGCGCTTTTCCGGTTGGCTGACCGCATCGACCTGCCCAGTGTCCGGTCGGTTGTAACGACCCTGGCCCAGTCCATGCGCTACGGTACCCCGCTGGTGCAGGCGATGCGGGTGGTCGCCAGCGAGATGCGAAACGACTCCCTCATCGCCATGGAGGAACGGGCAAATCGCCTGCCGACACTGATGACGCTGCCCATGATGCTTTTCATCATGCCGACAATTTTCCTGATTGTCGGCGGACCCGCGGCTTTGCGCGTTATTGATACGTTCCTGAAATAGACTGCGCCGGACGTAAAACGTCATGCGACTTCACCCCACCCGCTCGACTGCGCCGGGCAAGGAAAATCCTCGCCATCACATGGCGTCTCGCGCAATTTTCCGTTGAAGCATTCGCGGCGCGCCCGTCGGTCAACCGGCAGCTATTCCGCAGCATCCCTGACCGGGTTTGCAGGTCGCGCATCCTGTTGTGGCGGCTTGGGGTCGATGGGTTCCATCCCTTCGATATGTCCGCCGAAGCCGAAGCGCATGGCCGAAAGCATCTTGTCGCCGAAGCTATGCTCCTGGCGCGAGCGGAAGCGGGCATAGAGCGCGGTCGTGATGACATCGGCCGGTACTGCTTCCTCGAGGGCGGCTTCGACGGTCCAGCGGCCTTCGCCCGAATCCTGCACGAAGCCGGAGAATTTCGAAAGCTGCGGATCCTTGACCAGAGCTGCGGCGCTGAGATCGAGCAGCCAGGAGGAAATCACGCTGCCGCGCCGCCAGACTTCCGCGATATCGGGAAGATCCAGCGTGAAGCGTTCACCCTCGGCCAGATCCGCCGAATCCTTGTGGCGCAGGATGTCAAAGCCCTCGGCATAGGCCTGCATCACGCCATATTCAATGCCGTTATGCACCATCTTGACGAAATGCCCGGCACCGGTGGGGCCGGCATGAATATAGCCGCGCTCGGCCCGCGAGACATCGCTGTCGCGGCCGGGTGTGCGCGCTATCGAACCCAACCCCGGTGCAAGGGCAGCGAAAATCGGATCCAGACAATCGACGGCCTCCTTCGGCCCACCGATCATCATGCAATAGCCGCGCGCCATGCCCCAGACGCCGCCGGATGTTCCGCAATCGACATAACGGATACCCTTTTCTGACAGCGCCTTGGCGCGGCGGATATCATCCTTGTAAAAGGCATTGCCGCCATCAATGATGATGTCGCCTGCTTCCAGCAACGTACCGAGTTCGGCAACCGTGTCATCGGTGACCTGGCCCGCCGGCAGCATGAGCCAGACGACGCGAGGCTTGTGCGTCAGCATGTTCACAAGGTCGGCAAGCGACACGGCTTCCAGGGCGCCGTCCTTCACCAACGCCTCGCGACTTTTGGCCGTCCGGGCATAGACGACGCATTTGTGTCCCGCTTTCATCAGGCGGCGGGACATGTTGCCGCCCATTTTTCCAAGTCCAACAACACCGATTTTCATGGTCTGATTCCTTTCAAGCGGCCTTAGGCGGGGATAATTTTTGACACGGGCTTGACGGCGGCGTGCATCTTGCGGGTCATGCTGCGTTCCTTTTCGTGGCGCGGGCGAACAAGGCTATGCGGCCGCGGAGCCGAGGCCCCGGACCGCTTCGATCATCTTGATCAACACGGCCTGGGCATCGCCAAAGACCATGTTGCAGTTGGGCTCGTAGAACAGGGCATTGACGATGCCGGAATAGCCTTTGCCCTGGCCGCGCTTGATCACATAGACCTGCTTGGCCTTGTCGGCGTTCAGGATCGGCATGCCGAAGATCGGCGATGATTTGTCGGTGCGCGCCGCCGGATTGACCACGTCATTCGCGCCGATGACCAGCGCAACGTCTGTCGTGGCGAAGTCAGCGTTTATGTCATCGAGCTGGAAGATCATGTCATAGGGCACACCGGCCTCGGCCAGCAGGACATCCATCTGGCCGGGCATGCGCCCCGCCACCGGGTGGATGGCAAACTTCACCGAGACCTTGGCGGCCAGCAGCAGCTTGACGAATTCGTACAGCTTCTGCTGCCCCTGGGCGGCGGCCAGACCATATCCCGGAACGATAATGACGCTTGACGCATAGCGCATCTTGATGCCGGCGTCGGAGGCTTCCACCGGCCGTTCGCTGCCCTTGATCTTGCCGTGATGGGTCTTGGCGACAGTGCCGAAGTTGGAGAATATCACATTGGTCACCGACCGGTTCATCGCCTTGGCCATCAGCAAGGTCAGCAGCAGACCGGCGGCGCCGACCACCATGCCGGCGATCATCAGGGCCGGGTTCTGCAGCACGAAGCCGTCAAGCCCCACGGCCAGGCCGGTAAAGGCATTGTAGATCGAAATCACCACCGGCATGTCGGCGCCGCCGATCGGCAGAGTCATCATGATTCCGAACAGCAGAGTCAGGCCGAAAAAGATGGTGATCCAGGTTGACAGCGGCAGGATCATCGCCGCGCCGCTGACGGAAGAAAAAACAATCCAGCCGCCAACCGCAACGCCCGCCAGGAACACGATGCCATTGGCAATCTGCTGGCCCTTGAACCGAAGCGGCTTCTTGAGCACCCCGTCGAGCTTGGCCCAGGCGATGACCGAACCGGACATCGACAAGGCGCCGATCAGGCCGCCCAGCAGGGTCACCACAAGCTGGGCGACGCCATGGGTGCGGCTGCCAAACAACTCGACAGCGGCGATACCGCCGGCGGCGGCGCCGCCCATCCCGTTATAGATCGCCACCATCTGCGGCATCGCGGTCATGGCGACCTTGCGGCCGACAAACCAGGCCCCCACGCCGCCCACGGCCAGGGCAACCAAAGCGAGGGCGACATTGACCAGCAGATGCGACTGGGCGGAGGCATCGACATTGAAGACATAGAGAAAGCTGGCAAGGACGGCGGCGACCATGCCGATACCGGCGATACGGATGCCGGACGGCGCGCTCACCGGCGAGGACATGCGCTTGAGGCCGTAAAGGAAAAGAAAGGCCGCCAGAAGGTTGGCCAGACCGATGATCAGTGTCGAAATTGCAATGACCATGACGCTGCCCTCAGCTCTTCTTCAGGTGATGGACTTTGCCATGGCCGTGATGCGGCTTGGCATGACTGGTCTTGAACATCGCCAGCATGCGGTCGGTGACGGCGTAGCCCCCAGCGGCGTTGCCGGCGCCCAGCAGCACGGCGAAAAAGCCGATGGCCTGTTCCTGAATGGTGTTGGCGTTGAGCAGGGCAAAGATGCCCCCGACCACGACGATGCCATGGACGAAATTGGACCCCGACATCAGGGGCGTGTGCAGGATTGCCGGCACGTTTCCGATGATCACCCAGCCCGCGAAGCCCGCAAGCATGAAGATGTAGAGAGCAATGAACCCGCCCATTGTGATATCGAAATGCATCATCTTCTCCTGAGCGGTTTCAAGCCGCGGCCGCGGCCGATTTGTCGGCCTTCGTGGCGGGATCTGCGTTGCCGGCATCGCCTGGGCCCTTCCCCGGATGGTGGGCGTCGCAAAGCTTGCCGTCATGGGTCAGCGCCGTCTTGGCGAGAACCTCATCTGTCCAGTCGATGGTGATGATATTGTCCTTCATCATCAGGGCGAGAAGGTTGTATTGGTTCTTGGCATAGAGGGTGCTGGCGTCCGCGCCCAGCAGCGAAGGCACGTTCAGGGGCGCAACGATGGTGACCCTGCCGACCTGGATGGTCTTGCCGGCCTCGGTATCTTCGCAATTGCCGCCGCCTTCCGCCGAAAGATCGACGATCACGGCGCCGGGCTTCATGCCCGCAACCTGCTTCTTGCTGATCAATTTTGGCGACGCCTTGCCGGGAATGGCGGCCGTCGTGATGATCAGGTCTGAGGCCTGGATGTGTTTGGTCAGCGCGGCATCGACCTTGGTCTTTTCCTCGGCCGTCAGCGCGCGGGCGTAACCACCTTTGCCGGTGGCGTCGATGCCTGTATCCACAAAGGTCGCGCCAAGGGACAGGGCCTGTTCCTTGGTTTCCGGACGAACGTCATAGCCTTCGACAACCGCACCGAGGCGCTGCGCTGTCGCAATCGCCTCAAGCCCGGCGACCCCCAGACCCATCACCAGGACCTTGGCCGGTCCGATCACGCCGGCGGCCGAGGTTATCTTGGGCAGGACGCCGCCCATATGGGTCATGCCGAGCGCGACGGCATAGTAGCCGGCCAGAGCCGATTGGCTGGAAAGGGCGTCCATGCCTTGCGCGCGCGAAATGCGCGGAATCCGCTCCATGGCGAAGCAGGTGATCTTGCGGTCCAGAAGGTGCTTGACCAGCTCGGCCTCCTTCGCCGCATAGACGAAGCAGACCAGGATCGCGCCGGGCTTCATCGCATCGACAACCGCCAGCGATGGCGGCTGCACCGACAGAACAACATCCGCATCCGCCACCAGCGTGTGGCGGTCATCCGTAAAGGCCACATCCTTGAAGGCGCCGTCACCCAGATTAACGGCGTCCCCGGCGCCCGACTGCATGTGCAGCCTGGCACCCAGCTTGATCAGCTTGGCGGCAACCGAGGGCACCAGCGCCACACGATGTTCGTGCGGCTGTGTTTCCTTCAGAATAGCGACATTGACATACATGAGGTTCCGGCTTTCAGAAGGCGTCCGCCCTAGACCGGCGCCTCGGCGGCCACATAGCGAACCAGTTTCTTGTTCACGAATTCCTGGATGCCCATGTCGCCCAGTTCGCGGCCGTAACCGGAATCCTTGATGCCGCCGAAGGGCAATTCGGCATCGGACCAGGAGATGTTGTTGATGAACATCATGCCCGTTTCGACGCGGCTTGCCACGCGTTTGCCGCGGGCTAGATCCTTGGTGAAGACCGAGCCGCCCAATCCGAAATCGGAGTCGTTGGCGAGGGCGACAGCCGCGTCTTCGTCCTTGACCCGGAAGAACAGCGCCACCGGGCCAAAGAATTCCTCGCGAAAAGCGGGATTCTCAGGCTTGATGTCCGTCAGGATGGTGGGCTGCATGTAGGAGCCCGGACGATCAATGCGCTTACCGCCCATGATCAATTTCGCGCCCTTGGAAACCGCGCCATCAACCTGCTTCAAAAGATCGACCAGCGCCTGCTCCGAGGACAAAGGCCCCAGCGTCGTCTTTTCGTCCAGCGGATCGCCCGGCTTGAGAGCCGCAAGCGCGGCCTGGAACTTCTCCAGAAACTTATCGGCGAGCTTTTCAACCACGACAAACCGCTTGGCGGCGCAGCAGGTCTGCCCGGTATTGTACATCCGTCCCCACACCGCCCATTTGATGGTGTGCTCCATATCGGCGTCTTCCAGGACGATGAAGGCGTCGCTGCCACCCAGTTCCATGGAAGACGGCTTGAGATTCTTTCCCGCCCGAGCCGCGATGCTTCTACCGGCCGCGACGCTACCGGTCAGCGCGACGCCCTTGACCCGCGGATCGTCGACCACAGCGTCGGACTGGTCGTGCGAGATCAGCAGGTTTGTGTACAACCCGGCCGGCGCGCCCGCATCCAGCAGCAGTTTCTCGAAGGCGATGGCGCATTGCGGCACGATGCCCGCATGCTTCACCAGCAGCACATTGCCCGCCATCAAATGCGGACCGGCGACGCGCGCCAGCTGGTAACAGGGAAAATTCCACGGCTCGACGCAGAAGACCAGGCCGATCGGGCTGCTCTCCATATGGCCTTCGCCCAGCGACGGGTGAAGCTTTACCGGCGCCAGAAAGCGTTCGGCGTTCTTGGCATAATAGGCCAGAATGTTCGAGCTGAACTCGACCTCTCCGCGGGCTTCGCTGATGCGCTTGCCCATCTCGATGGTCATGATCTGCGCGAATGCATCGGCCTTTTCGTGCAGAAGCTGGGCCGCCTTGGCCATGATGACCGAGCGCTCGGCATAGGTCTTGTGCCGCCAGGTCTCATAACACTTCGCGGCTGTTGCGATCCTGGTCTCAAGCTCCTTGTCCGTCAGACTCTCGAACTTCTTCACGACCTTGCCGGTCGCGGGATTTATGCTTTGATACTCGGCTGCCTTAACGTGCTGGATGTTCATGTGCTTTGTCCTGTTGGGGGTATGATACGGGAATACAAAACGCCGCCATCAGCCTGATCAATCTATCGATGGTATTCGCGATGGGCGCCTTGATGCGGATCAATTCAGGCCTCGATGATGACCTTGAGGGCCTTCGTCTTGGCGGCATCGCCGAAGGTCTCATAGGCATCCATGATCTTGTCGAGCTTGAAGCGATGCGTGATCAGGCGCTTGGGATCGACCTTGCCGGACGCAACAGTCTTGAACAGCATCGGTATGGTGGCGGTATCGACCAGTCGGGTGGTGATGGAGATGTTCCTGTCCCACAGCTTTTCCAGATGCAGATCAACCTTCTTGCCGTGCACGCCGATATTGGCGATGTGCCCGCCGGCAGTGACGATCTTCTCACACATCTCAAAGGTAGCGGGGATGCCGACCGCCTCAATCGCCGTATCGACGCCTCGCTTTCCGGTCATCGCCATGATGGCTTCGGCTGCCTTGCCGTCGCTGCTGTTGATGGTCGAGGTGGCGCCAAAGCGCTTGGCGACCTCCAGGCGATTGTCGTCCAGATCGACCATGATGATCTCGGCCGGAGAATAGAACTGCGCGGTCAGAAGCGCCGAAAGACCTATTGGGCCCGACCCGATGATCGCCACGGTGCTGCCTGGCTCGACCTTGCCATTCAGCACGCCGCACTCAAAGCTGGTCGGCAGAATATCGCTCAGCATCACCAGTGCCTCTTCGTCGGCGCCATCGGGAATGGGATACAGGCTCATGTCAGCATGCGGGATGCGCACGAACTCCGCCTGGGTTCCGTCAATGGTGTTGCCCAGGATCCAGCCGCCGGTGGTGCAATGGGAATACATCTGTTTGCGGCAATAGACGCATTTTCCGCAGGCGCTGACGCAGGAAATCAGAACATGATCGCCCGGCTTGAACACCGTGACGGCAGGCCCGACCTGCTCGACGATGCCGACGCCTTCATGACCCAGGATTCGTCCCGGCTGGCAGCTTGGCAGGTCGCCCTTGAGAATATGAAGGTCCGTGCCGCAGATCGTCGTTCGGGTTATCCTGACGATGGCGTCATCCGGTGCGGAGATTTCCGGCTTGGCATGATCCACCAGCGCCTTCTTGCCGATGTCCTGATAAACCAGGGCCTTCATCATTGTGGCCGTGGGCTTTGCGGCGCGTGCCCCCGGCTTCTGCAATGTTGAAACTGTCATCGATTTGTCACCTTTCCGGTGAAGCGCCAACGGCGCAATGGGCGCATCGCGAAAGACGATGTCTGATCGCGCCGATATAGCTGTTGTCTTGTGCAAGCGTAACGAGTGCGTGATCGGAACGTTCCGGACTTGTCGAGGCGATAAGCGTGCGCTTGCTTACAAATCGGACATGACTTCCGCGAATCGTCATTTGCCCGAGGGCAGCGAGGGACCAGGGGGTTTGACGCCGTTGATTGCCGGCGATTGCGCATGCATGGCCTGTGGTGTCGGTGGGCGGCTTGCCTCGGCATGCTGGCGGACGAGAAAGAACGCCGCAAAAAGCATGCTCAGCAAGATGGGAGTCATGACGGACCGAACATTGGCCGGGATGCCGGCAGACGGCAGTGGCTCTGGCGAGGGAACATTCAGTGCGACCTGCCGCGGCAGCAGCGCGATCAAGCGCGTGGCCGCGGCCCTCATGTTCCTGTGTCCGGACTGCTCGCCTGGCAGCGTCTCGATCAACGACGCCAGTCTCCAGGCCGCCTTATCCCGCGCCATGCACGATAATTTCGCCGCTTCCTGCCAGGGGTCGATATCCAAACGCGCTAACGCCGAAAGGACACTGAGCATCTGCTGGCCGCTTTGCTCTTCCACCGACGCGTACAGGAATGCGTCATACTCACATCGAATTTGGGAAATCGAGGTTGGGCGCGTCAATGGGGCGCCAGAGAGGGGTGCATCCGTGGGTGCCACGAAAGATCCTGCGACAGGACATAGATGGTAATAGCCACGAGAAACAGGCAGAAGCCGAACCAGAAGATCGGCGAGTGGTGGATGTGCCGCCAATCGCGCCGGCGAACAGCACGCACGGCCGCAACTCCGGTTTCAATATGCTTGTGCATGGGACGCCGCACACGGGAAAGCATGACAGGGTCGCCCGGTCCGCATTACTTTGACGTGCTCGAAATATCGGACTTCAGGACGCTGTACTGCTCACGGGTAACCTCCCCACGGGCGTACCGTTCATCGAGAATATCGAGCGCCGGATTGCGCAGGCGCTCATTGTATTTGCGGTGCGCCCGATAGGTGTAGCCCCAGTTCCCGAAGCTCGAGAACATCAGAAACAGAAAGCCGATCCACAGGATCCAGCCCCACCCAAAAAACCAGTCGTTTGCGGCAAGATGGTTCATGCGGCCTCCATGGCGTGACTGACGCGCGGCATTTCAGCGTTGGACGGCAAGCCCGCGCTACTCATGGGTCGTTTGGCCCGCGGCAGGTACGCCGATACCAGGACCGACCGGCTCTGAGCCGGAAACGACAGTCCTGGGCGATTTGCCCGCGAAATTCTCGTCGGTATCCTCGACCAGGACACTACCCTTCACGCCATGCCTGAGATCAGGCGTTGCGGGATTATTCTGCTTGTCGATTGTCATTACGACCTCCAATAATGCCGGATTGTGTCTGCTGGTTCGGCATTGCCGCCGCTGGACTCGATTGCATCCTAGGCAGCCGGCAGTGGGCGCAATGAGCATAATTGCTCACATTAGAAAACGTTATTGTTGGACCCGACTTGTACACTTCTGCGTTATCATGGCCCCGACTCGCAGCGGGGTGAAACCAAAGACCAGGAATGACGGGCGATCTGGTCGTCTTCCTGTGACGGCAGGACACGCACAGGGTTGCCGGTCTGGCGCACGGTCCAGCTCAGCCTTTCCGGCTGCCCTATTCCCGCCCATGACAGACCCTCGCAGATCATGGCGCGCGTCACTTCGTCATTCTCGCCGATACCGCCGGTAAAGACGAGCATGTCCACACCCCCCAATGCCGCGATCATCGCCGCAATCTGCTTGCGCACGGAATAACAGAACATCTCGATGGCAAGACGCGCATCGTCGCTGGAGGATGCCGCTTTGTGCAATCGACGCATGTCGCTATCCAGGCCGGAAATGCCCAGCAGGCCGGATTGGCGGTCGACCAGCACTTCCAGCCGCGCCGCGTCGTATCCCTTCTCCCGCGTCAGATACACCAGGATGCCGGGATCCAAGTCTCCGGTCCGGGTGCCCATGATCACGCCGCCATTCGGAGTCATACCCATGCTGGTGTCAATGGACTTGCCGTCGCGGATGGCGGTGATGCTGGCGCCATTGCCGAGATGGGCGACAATCAGGCGGGCGGGCAGATTGGCGGCCAGCTGGTGCACGATGGATTCGCAGGAAAGACCGTGAAATCCATAGCGCCTTATTCCCTCTGACCGCAGCCCCTTGGGTATGGCCAGCGTGCTTGCGACGTCCGGCATGTCGGCATGAAAACTCGTATCGAAGCATGCCACCTGCGGCCGGTTGGGAAAGTTGGTACGCGCAAAGCGAATAGCCGCCAAAGCCGCGGGCATGTGCAGCGGCGCGAAGGCAATTGCGCCATTCAACTGGGCCAGAACCGCGTCATCGATAAGGCAGTGCCGCAAAAGCCCGGGGCCGCCATGAACGATACGATGCCCGACCGCGGCGGCCATGGGATATTCACCATCGGCCAGAAACGTCCCGATTCGAGCAACGGCTTCCTCCTGGCTGGCGATGGACGCCGATTCCGAAAGAAGAACCGCGCCCGACGCATCCGTGGCATGAAATTTGGCGCCTGCCTCACCGATCGCTTCCGCTTCGCCCGATACCAGCATCTCAGTCCTGGAAGGTCCAACCCGATACAGGCCATATTTCAACGAGGACGAACCGCTGTTCAGGGCCAGTATTGTGCGGGTATCGTCGCCATCTGTCATTGCGGCCACTGCCAGTCGCGGACCTCCGGCATATCCTCGCCATGCTCGGCGACATATAGTTTATGGCGTTCCATGGACGTCCAGTAACGCGCCGATTCTTTCTCGACCTGATCGCTGAAACGCGGAATCCGCTTGATGGCGTCGAGCGCGAGCTGGTAGCGGTCCAGATTATTGAGCACCACCATGTCGAAGGGTGTCGTGGTGGTACCCTCCTCCTTGTAACCCCGGACATGGATATTGTCGTGATTGTGGCGGCGGTAGGTGAGCTTGTGAATCATCGCCGGATAGCCATGGAAGGCAAAGACCACGGGCGTGTGCGTGGTGAACAATGCGTCGAAATCGCGGTCCTCCATCCCGTGGGGATGTTCGGATGGGGGCTGCAGCACCATCAGGTCCACCACATTGACGACCCTGATGCGGATGTCCGGGACGTATTGGCGCAGCAATGTCACCGCAGCCAGCGTCTCCAGCGTCGGCACATCGCCGGCGCAGGCCATCACCACATCCGGATCGCCGTCCTCGCTGCCGGCCCATTCCCAGATCCCGGCACCCGCCGCGCAATGGCGCGCCGCCGAGTCCATGTCCAGCCACTGCCACTCCGGCTGTTTGCCGGCGATGATCAGGTTGACGTAGTTGCGGCTTCGCAGGCAATGATCAGCCACCGAAAGCAGGCAGTTCGCGTCCGGTGGCAGATAGATGCGTACAATATCCGCCTTCTTGTTGGCGACATGGTCGATGAAACCAGGGTCCTGGTGGGAAAAGCCGTTGTGATCCTGACGCCAGACATGAGAGGTCAGGAGATAATTAAGCGACGCGACAGACTTGCGCCACTCAACCGCCTTGCTCTCCTTCAGAAACTTGGCGTGCTGGTTGAACATTGAATCGATGACGTGGATGAAGGCTTCGTAACAGGAAAAGAAGCCGTGGCGGCCGGTCAGCAGATAGCCTTCCAGCCAGCCTTCGCACAGATGCTCGCTCAACACTTCCATGACCCGGCCCGTCTGGCTGAGATCGGTGTCGTTCGGAACGGTGTCCTCCATCCATTCCTTGCCGGACACGGCATAGACGGCGTCAAGCCGGTTGGACGCGGTCTCGTCCGGCCCGAACAGGCGGAAGTTGCGGCTTTCCAGATTGAACTTCATCACATCGCGCAGGAAGGTCCCCAGGACCCGCGTCGCTTCCGCGCGGACGCTGCCGGGTTTGGCGACCGGCACGGCATAGGCGTGGAAGTGCGGCATCGAAAGAGGCCGCAGTAATTCACCGCCATTGGCGTGCGGGTTGTAACCCATGCGGCGATGGCCGGTCGGCGCCAGTGCCGCGAATTCCTCGCGGAACTTGCCGCAGGCGTCGAACAGTTCCTGTGGCCGGTAACTTCGCATCCAGTCTTCCAGCTGTTTCAGGTGTTCGGGCTTCTTGAGGTTGGCGATCGGCACCTGATGGGCGCGCCAGGTGCCTTCGACCGGCAGGCCGTCGACGAATTTCGGGCCCGTCCAGCCTTTCAGGGTACGAAACACAATCATGGGCCAGCGGGGGCGCATGACGGCCTGCGATGCTTTGCAAGCCCTGGCATGGGACTGTATCGCGCGGATGTCCGCCAGGATCGTATCCAGCGTGCCGGCAAGCGCCTGATGCACCGTCGCGGGATCGGTCCCTTCGACAAAGTGCGGCTCATAGCCATAGCCCCTGAGCAGATCGGTCAGTTCTTCGCGGCTGATACGGGCCAGGATGGTGGGATTGGCGATCTTGTATCCGTTGAGATGCAGGATGGGCAGCACGGCGCCATCCCGCGCCGGGTTGAGGAACTTGTTGGAGTGCCAGCTCGCGGCCAGGGCGCCGGTTTCCGCCTCCCCGTCGCCGACCACGCAGGCGACAATCAGCTCGGGATTGTCGAAAGCCGCGCCATAGGCATGCAGCAGCGAATAGCCCAACTCGCCGCCTTCATGGATGGAACCGGGCGTCTTCGGCGAGACATGGCTGGGAATACCGTAAGGCCAGGAGAACTGGCGAAACAAGCGCTGCAATCCGTTCTTGCTGCGCTCCACCGTGGGGTAGCGCTCGGTGTAGGACCCTTCCAGATATGTATTCGCCACGATGCCCGGCGCGCCATGGCCCGGCCCGATGACATACATCATGTTCAGGTCATTCTCTTTGATCAGCCGGTTGAGGTGTACATAGAGAAAGTTCAGGCCAGGCGTCGTGCCCCAATGGCCTATCAGGCGCGGCTTGATGTGCTCAAGCTTCAGCGGCTCCTCCAGGAGCGCATTGTCCTTCAGATATATCTGCCCTACCGACAGGTAGTTGGCAGCCCGCCAATAGGCCTGCATCCGTTCCAGCATATCCGGCGAAAGCGGACCCGCCGGACACGGCTCAACGCCCGGTATGGCGTTCATGGCTGGTCACACATCAATGTCACGCACCGGATCTGCGGCGTCATGAGGACTCTGCCGTCGAGGAATTTTCGCGCGAAGGCAAGAATTTCTCCCCTTGCGTCCGTTCCTCGATCCGGTGTCCGGCCCATCATTTTCATTTTCGGCGACCTCGAAAAACGAGGGTTTGCGCGTGATCAATCGAGACGTAAAAAAGATGTGTCCTGTCTTCTCCCGAAGGGATCTGTTGCATATCGACTGATCCTTTGTGCGGCGCTCATCCGGGCGAACGCGTATGCATTCCATATTCAGACGTGAAAATGCCCTGGCGATCAAGCAACCAGATCGCGGGTGCCGGTATCGCGTATGGCGCGGACCAGGGTTTCGGCCGTGAAGGGCTTGACAACCATTCCCACGGCGCCGGCGTTGCCGGCTTCTTCCGCGCTGACATTGGCGGACACCACGACGGAACGAATCTCGGGCCGATCGGCCCGGACCTTTGCCACGAGGGCCAGGCCGTCCATCTGTCCCGGCATGCGCACATCCGTTATCAGGATGCCGATGGCGTTTGGCCGCGCCAGAATTGCCAGGGCCTCGGTGCTGCTGCCCGCCTCGATGACATGATACCCCGCATCCTGAAGCGTCGCGACCGAGCACATGCGAATGAGGAGTTCGTCTTCCACGACCAGCACGGTGTGCCGAATTTCAGAAATTTCCATCCGGTGATAAGACATGGAGACGCCGAGGGTTCCGTTTTGCTATGCCGTTCAAGTGTTTACGAGATGTTACCGCTTGCGCTTCGGGCGCATCCCATTCTTTCGGCTCAACAAATGCCATGGTGAAAGCCAACACCGGCGCTTCAAGCCTGGCGCAGGAAAATCACCGCCCATTCAGCCGCAATCGCCGGGGCCGACCGCCAAACTGGTCTGTTTTGACCACCCCGCCCCGGGGCGTTCCGTCTATATACTCGCTGGCGCAGCAAATCGCTGTATACTCGCTGGCGCAGCAAATCGCTGTGGCGAGGCGAACAATGGAATCCCTGGACAAGGTTGGCGTACGTTCCCTGGCGCAGGTTATTGTGGAAACGGTTCGCGAACCGTTGCTGGTGCTCGACGAAGACTTGCATATCGTGGCGGCCAGCGATTCGTTCCACAAATCATTCCGGATCGCGCCAAGTCAGACATTTCATCGTGCCTTTTTTACCCTGGAAGACGGCGCCTGGAACATTCCTGCGCTGCGCCAGCTATTGGGACGAGCGCTCGCGGAAAGCGAGCCCATTGAGGATGTCGAATTCACCCACGCGTTTCCCCGTATCGGATTGCGGAACTTTTTGCTTCATATCCGGCGCGTCAAATATGACGAGCGCGATCGCACCACCATCCTGATAGGATTTGAGGATATAACCGACAGGCGGGCGATTGAGGCGGAAAAGCAACGGCTGCAGACGCAATCCGACCAGCTTCTGAAAAAAGAACATATGCTGCTCGAGGAGATGCAGCACCGAATCGTCAACAGCCTTCAAATTATCGCCAGCATTTTGATGCTGAAGGCCCGCAGCGTGACATCGGAAGAGACGCGGGGCCATCTGCAGGATGCGCATCGCCGGGTCATGTCTGTCGCCGAGGTCCAGAAATACCTGCACAATGCGGTCGGCCAGGACACGGTGGAGCTGGGCCCTTACTTGACCAAACTCTGCGCCTCGCTTGCCTCGTCCATGATTGGCGAGACCAGCAACATCAAGCTGCAGGTCGAATGCGAGCGCGGCACTGTCGTCTCCGCCAATGCCGTCAGCATCGGCCTCATTGTCACCGAACTCGTCATCAATGCCCTGAAATACGCATTTCCCGACAAAAAAGATGGCGCTTTGGTGACGGTGCGCTACGAAACAAGCGGCCCTGACTGGAAGCTGTCGGTCTCGGACAATGGCGTGGGCAAAGCCGAAACCGGCGCGACGTCAAGCAAGGGCGGACTGGGAACCAGCCTGGTCGCCGCGCTGGCGCATCAGTTGAGCGCGCAGGTCGAGATCAAGAGCGGCGCGAGCGGCATGCAGGTCTCGATTACGCACGCCGTCTTTACCCCGGCAATCACAGCGGCCACCCCTTCCCCCGGCGCGTCCCTGCCCAAGGGCGTGGAGGTCAGGCGTCCAGTCCCCGAGCAGGCGCATGGCGGGCCAAATCAGGCAATATCGGCGGCCTGACGCCCTGAAGCGCGCAATTTTGGCGGCCATCCGCCGGTATTGAGCGAAATTGTCAGCGCCGATGGCGCTTTGCCTTTCCCTTCGATCCTTCAAAAATTCCAGATCGTGATGGGGCGCGAAAGTTCGCACCAGCTGGCCCCAAGCCGTGTAAAATGGGCGGCGACCGGTTGGAACGAATATCCGACATATAACGAAATCAATGGTTTAGTGTTATGATCCTACTGATCGAACAGTAGGCTGTACGTAAACCGACGTCTGCGACTGACACCCTGACCAATCCTTCTGCCGACTCCCTGTCTTCCAGAGTCCACCCTCGCACATCCATGACAGCCCGCAGCCAAAGGGAAAGTGGGTATCGAAGCGGGTATGTGAAAAAGCGGGTATCACCCATAAACATCAGTAGAACGGGGACAATATACGCGCGACCGGCTGGATAGATCAGCCTAACTCACGGTGGCCTGGCGAATCCACCGCGCGGCTACCGAGGTGGGCATCTCGAATGAGGCTATCCGTAAGAACCGATCAGGGTCCTTTGCTCCTGACGCGATAGCGACCGCGAAAGTCACGGCAAAAAGTTCCAAAAAACAATAATCATTGGAGGAACATCCACTGGCGTCCATGGGCGTGCAAAACGTCGATAACATAACGATTAAATGCGTTTTCCGTCTTGGCATTCTAGCCAATACGTTTTTGAATAAGCGGGTATTGATTTGCGAGATCGCGATGCCGCTCACAAACACAGCAATCCAAAATGCGAAGCCATCAGGGAAGCCCTACAAACTTTCCGACGGCAACGGTTTATGGCTGGAAGTGCGCCCAAGCGGAGTGAAGCTGTGGCGGTATCGCTACCGGATCGGTGGCAAAGAGAACGTGTTTGCCATTGGCGAGTTCTGCAATGGTAAACACCCAGCCCATATCTCCCTGGAAGCAGCGCGCCGCACCCGGGACGAAGCAAGGGAACTGGTCCGAAAGGGCATTCATCCGTCACACCATCGACAAGCCAAAGTACGAGATCAGGTCCGGAGCAACGGGAACACATTCAAAGCTATCGCGGAGGAGTGGATTAGCAGGAAATCCCCCAACTGGGTGCCGAAGACCAAGGATCAAATCGTCCACGTCTTTAAGACGGATGTATATCCCAGCATAGGGTCACTTCCCATCACTGCTGTTACGCCCCCGGATATCCTTAAAATTCTCAATTCGGTAAATGAACGGGGCGCCAATACGTTCGCGCATCTTATCAGGCAGTGGATTTCGGCCGTTTTCCGGTTTGCTATCGCGACCCTCCGTGCCGACGGCGACCCAGCCGCACCCCTTCAGGGCGCCATCATTCGCAACAAAACAAAGCACTGCAGGGCCCTTTCTCGCGACGAGCTAAAAGAGCTTTTGAACGCCCTTCATACCTACGGCGGCGAGCCTGGTACCCTGTTCGCGCTTCAACTCATATTGCTGACATTCGCCCGCACTATCGAGCTGCGCGCTGCCAAATGGGAAGAGTTTGACTTCAAGAAGGCGGAATGGCGTGTACCGGCCGAGCGCATGAAAATGCGCGAAGAGCATGTCATCCCCCTTTCCCGCCAGGCAGTGGCGATTCTGCGGGCTCTCTATGTAATTAATGGTCATCGGGAATATCTGTTTCCAAACCGCCGAGATCCTAAACGCTATATCACTGCCACGACCTTGAACCGTGCTTTAGAGCGAATGGGCTTTTTGGGACAAGGTTCGATTGGGTTTTCCGCTCATGGTTTCCGGGCCACCGCTTCCACAATGTTGAATGAATCGGGTTTTAGATCTGACGTGATCGAAAAGCAGTTGGCACACCAAGAGCGCAACAAAGTTCGCGCCAGCTATAACCGAGCAACCTATATGGACGAGCGCCGCGTCATGATGCAGGTCTGGGCAGACATGGTGGATGAAATATCGGGCGAAACGTCCAACAACACGCTAGCCTTCGTAAAATCGCTCGCTTGCCATCCGGCCTAACTAGAAAACTGTAGCGCTGACCTACGTCTGCCTTTTTTTGCAAGGCGGATATCGGAAATGGTGAGTTGCACAGTTTTGGAACGTCCGACACTCAGACTCGAATGAATCTTAATCGCAGTGCGTTGGCGATGACGGAAACTGAACTGAGCGCCATCGCGGCAGCGGCAAATATCGGCGACAAGAACAGGCCAAAGGTTGGGTACAGCAGGCCTGCCGCAATCGGAACCCCTGCAGCGTTATAGACAAACGCAAAGAACAGGTTCTGGCGGATGTTGTTCATGGTGGCCTTAGACAGGTGCATCGCCCGTACTATGCCGCTAAGATCGCCCTTGAGTAGGGTGATCGAGGCGCTTTCAATGGCGATGTCGGTACCTGTTCCCATGGCGATGCCAACATCGGCGGCAGCCAACGCGGGGGCGTCATTCACGCCATCCCCAGCCATTGCCACCACTCGCCCCAGACTTCGCAGCTTCTCAATTACCGCGCTCTTTCGGCCGGGTAACACCTCTGCCTCAACGTCTTCGATACCGAGCCGCCGGGCCACGGCGAGCGCGGTTGTCCTGTTGTCGCCCGTCAGCATAACGATGCGAACGCCTTCTGCCCTCAGCGCTTTCAAGGCAGGCTTGGCCGAGTCCTTTATCGGGTCCGCAATGGCGATTACGCCGGAGACACGGCCCCCTATGGCAATATAAATCGCGGTCGCACCTTCCTTGCGCAGGTTTTCCGCGTCTTGGTCAACGGCCTCGGTTGCAATTCCAAACTCGCCCAGGAAAGCGGAATTTCCCAAAGCTACTTGCCGGCCCTCGACTTGACCAATGACACCCTTGCCCGTGGGCGAATCAAAGTCGGTGGCAGGCGCAAGAAGCAGCTTGCGCTCAATCGCCGCCGCCACGATGGCACGGGCAAGAGGATGCTCGCTGGCATTTTCCAAACTGGCGGCTATCCGGACGACTTCGCCTTCCGCAATCCCCGGGACGGGTATGACCGCGACAACCTTCGGTTTGCCTTCCGTCAAGGTTCCCGTCTTGTCCAAAATCAGGGTATTGACCTTCTCCAAGCGCTCCAGGGCTTCGGCATTTTTGATAAGGACGCCCATCCCGGCACCCCGCCCTACTCCCACCATAATCGCCATGGGAGTGGCCAGCCCTAGTGCGCATGGGCAAGCAATGATGAGCACGGTGACAGCTGCGATGAATCCGTATGCAAAGCGTGGCTCAGGACCCAAAGCCGTCCAGGCCGCGAATGCCCCCAGCGCAATCAATATAACAACCGGAACAAACCAGCCCGCCACATGATCGGCCAGGCGCTGAATGGGGGCGCGTGAACGTTGGGCCTTGGCGACCATCTGGACAATTTGGGCCAGCAAAGTGTCTTCGCCGACTTTACTGGCCCGCATGATAAAACTCCCGGTCTGGTTGACCGTACCAGCGAGGAGTTTTGCGCCGCGCGCCTTGCTGACGGGCATTGATTCCCCCGTGACCATCGATTCATCAAGCGAGGACCGGCCCTCCGTCAAATCCCCGTCCACCGGCACCTTCTCGCCAGGGCGTACCCGCAGGCTGTCGCCGACGGTGATGGTATCAATGGCTGCTTCCTCTTCTGACCCATCGGCCTTGATTCGTCGGGCCGTTTTGGGCGCAAGATTGAGAAGGGCGCGAATCGCGCCAGACGTATGTTCACGCGCGCGCAATTCCAGAACCTGCCCTAGCAGAACAAGCACGGTAATGACTGATGCCGCCTCGAAATACACGGCGACCGCATCGCCCATGCGGAATGCCATGGGGAATATCTGCGGCGCCACCGTTGCGACGACGCTATACAGCCAGGCTGCTCCCATGCCCAAAGCGATCAATGTGAACATGTTCAAGCTGCGGTTCAGGATCGACTGCCAGCCCCGCCGAAAAAACGGCCATCCGCCCCAAAGCACAACCGGCGTGGCGAAAGCCATCTGAATCCAAACCGACAAGGCCTCGCTGACCGGCAAAGACATGACGTGGCCTCCCATCTCCAGCGCGACCACCGGCATGGCCAGGACGAGCGATATCCAGAACCTGTGCGTCATATCGCCAAGTTCGGCGTTGCCACCGATCTCGGCCTTTGGCTTGTCGGGTTCGAGGGCCATGCCGCAGATAGGGCAGTTTCCAGGCCCCTTTTCGCGTATCTGCGGATGCATTGGGCAGGTGAAAGTCAGGCCGCCCGCCAGTGGTTCCATTTGGATCATGTTCTCTGTACTAAGTGGCGATCGCAGACTTATGCAGGACGATCTCGAGAATTGGCTGCTGATTCAAATACGACTGTTCACCGTAAACCCGGACTCTTAGGTGGGTACACCTGACGGCAGGGCGGCCTATGTTAGATATACCGGGCCAAACTGCCAGCAACCAAATTAGCTTTGCCCCAATCGTTTCCTGCGACCGATCTAAGAACGTTTTGATCAGTCGTGGTCTAGAGCAGCCATAGAACTCTAGAACTTCAGCCGGCTGCGGATACTTGCCTCAACCAAACCTTCGATTTCTAGCGTCTTAAGTCTGGAACGCCGGCCTTTGGCAATCCGCACCTTGGAAGTTGCAACGCCCAAGGAGGAGGCCACCAGCGTAATCAGGCTGGCGTTCGCCTGGCCTTCACTCGGTATAGACGCCACGCGCGCCTTTAGTACAGTTCGTCCGAGCCCGTCCGTCTCCCAGCCTTCGAGCTGATCTTTACCTCCGCGCGGTATCAAGCGAACGTGAAGCCGGGCCATAGTTACACGCCTTCTTCGGGAACGGCCCGGCGGATGCATGCCAACGCCGCAGCGATCAGGCAACCTACGATGATCCCGGTGGTCAAGTCCCGCAACAGGGTCAGACCAAAGGTTGCGAGCAAAACCGCGGCGCTCGGCCATTTGTGCAGTAAATCCCAGAACTCTTCCTTGTCAGCCATATTCCAGCAGACGACGAGTAGAACACCCGATAACGCCGCTAGCGGGATGAAGCTGGCCAGCGACGCGGCGGCGACCAAGAAGGCCAGAACGAACAACGAGTGCATTATGCCTGAAAATGGACTGCGGGCTCCCGCTCGAATGTTGGTTGCGGTGCGTGCAATAGTCCCGGTCACGCTGATCCCGCCAAAGAAAGCTGAGGCGACATTGGCGGTCCCCTGCGCGACCAACTCCATGTTTGAACGATGGACGCGGCCCGACATACTGTCGGCGACTTTGGCGGACAGCAGACTCTCGATGCCCCCCAGCAAAGTGAAAGACAGGGCTGAAGGTAGCATTTGGCGTATTAGTTCAAAAGAAAGCGGGGGCAGATGAGGTGCCGGCAGCCCATGGGGCAACTGGCCAAAGCGGCTGCCGATGGTTTCGACCGGGAGGTGGCCCAGCAGTGTCACGACGGAGGCAATCGCAACTGCAATGAGCATTCCGGGCCAAGTGGGTAAGAGCCGGCGCAGCAGAAAGATGATCGCTGCTGACCCCACGCCGATGCCAACTGCGGCACCATTGAGCGTTGAGAGCGCCCCGCCAAGCACAAGGAGCTTGGGAACCAGCAGACCAGGCTCAGGGACGCTTAGTTTAAGACCGCCAAAATCTTTCAACTGGCTGGCCAGGATGGTGACAGCAATTCCAGCTGTAAAACCGACCGTGACGGCATGGGGGATATGCCGGATCAACGAGCCGAGCCGCGTCAGGCCAGCGAAAATCAGCATCAGTCCCGACAAAAGAACGGTCAGAAATAAGGCTTCCACGCCAAACCTGCCAACGGTAGCAGCAACCAAAACAATGAAAGCGCCGGCCGGCCCGCCAATCTGAAAGCGGCTTCCCCCTAGTGCCGACACCAGAAAACCACCCACGATGGCCGTGTAGAGCCCACGCTCAGGCGAGACGCCGGATGCCACGGCAATCGCCATGGACAGTGGAAGTGCCACCACGGCTACTGTGAGAGCTGCCAGTAGATCGCTGCGGAAGTCCTTGGACCGGTAGCCTTCCCCCAGAATGGTGACGAGCTTCGGGCGATAAAGGTTTGCTGTGCCGGCGCCGTTGGGCATTGCGATCCTCATGCAAGCCAAGCGCGCGTGGGCGGAGGATGTTTTAACATCATAATTGATGTTCTAGACATCTTTATGGCTATACTATATAGCAGATATAATGGTTCTAAGATAGAAAGCCAAGTAACATGCTGACCGCTCCTCAAATGCGGGCCGCCCGAGCGCTGGCTGGCCTGGACCAACGAGAGCTTGCTCAAAAAGCAGGGCTGTCTTTGCCGACCATCCAGCGCATGGAAGCCAGTGACGACGTGATACGCGGCAATGTGGATTCGCTGATGAAGCTGATCGCCGCGTTAGAGGCACTCGGGATCGAACTGCTTGGCGAAGGCAGCGTCAGCGCCAAGGGAGGTCGTGGCGTTCGTCTAAAAACTTGATCCAAGGAATTTATTAGAAGATCGATTTTTGAAATGATTACGCTAGCCACAGTAGAAACAGAGTTCGGTCCGATTCATGTTTTTAGGAAGCGCAGCACCGGCGCCATTTCTTACGAGCAGGACGGATGCTGCCAAAGCGAAGCAGATAGCCGCGGCGTCAGCCTGGCCGCCTATATCCACGCGATCTATGGCCTCATACAGCAGGCGGCGGGCCGAAAAATCCTACTCATCGGGTGCGGTGGAGGCACCCTAGCGACCCTGCTCATCCACGGCGGATATCAGGTCACGGTCATAGATATCAATCCCGCCTCGTTCAGCATCGCGAGGCAATATTTCGCTCTCCCCGAGCAGGTGCGTTGCGAAGTGGCGGATGGCAAGGCCTTCCTACGAGAGAATGTTGGCATCTATGACGCGATAGTTATCGACGCCTACCAAGGCGCAAGGATACCCGCGCACCTGCGATCCTTGGCGTTCTATAGCCTGGTGCGAGATCGCCTGTCGCTAAGCGGGGCGATCTTCGTCAACGTACACCTTGCGCACGCCTTTGATCGCCAGGTCGATAGGATCGCCGAGTGCATGTCCACCATTTTCGCGAATGTGCGCCTTCTCGATTCAACGCAGCTTCTGGACCGCAACGCCATCGTGATGGGCGGTCACGTCGCTCGAACCGAATGCCCACGGATGTTGGTGCCACCCCTGGTTCAGCAAGAGGCTATCGCAGCAGAGCTTGCAGCATTGAAATTCCGCTCTTGGCGATAGCACTGGCTTCCGTGCCCAGCTTATCCGAGCCCGCCTATTTGGGTAGGAGGATTGTGAGTAATAACGAAGAATCCACAATTCCCCGCAACGAATGCGATTCTGCCTCCGATAGATATATCCAGTCGCCGCCTTCCAAGACTATTTCGCCGGACGCCAATCCGAGAATGACTTGGCCTTCGAGACAGTGGAGCATGATGTTGCCGGCCACAGCGTGGGGCGCAATCTTCGCGCCCTCGTGAACAATAAGCCGAATCGCTTCAAAATGCTTTTCTTTGACCAGCGCGGTTGTCTTCGCGTTGCGAAGCTGCGATCCCAGCGGTCCTAAATCGACGACGTTTCCAGGCGTGGCGTGCGGTTGTGCCATGGGCGGCCCTTTATTGCTTCCGGCATGATGATCTTGCGAGCGGGCATCATGGCACAAATTTTTACCGCGACAACACCGGCTCTCTTGCCCGCCGGCGGTATCTTCGCCGTGCGGGTTCGGTGCCCGGTGGCAAACTAGCTTTGTTTTAAAGTGCTTTCGCAAGCATCGCACACCGGGTCTTTCGCCAGAGCGCCTAGACGGCACGCAACCCAGGGGTTCCCCGATAACGCGCTAGGGCTTAGACTAAGTTACTCCGGATCTGGTGCGGGGTAGCCAACAGATCGAACTGGGACATGCCATGGCAATGCCGCGCATACCACATCCCAATCTTTTGAGCCTGCCGCCACTTTTGCGAGCGGGGTTTCGGCCATTCTTCCTTGCGGGCCCATTTTGGGCATTGACGGTGGTGGTGTTGTGGGTGTTTTCACTCGCCGGTGAACTTACACTGCCTACAGGCTTGGACCCGCTTACATGGCACCGGCACGAGATGTTGTTTGGGTATCTTGGGGCCGTGATCGCCGGATTTCTAATGACGGCAATACCCAATTGGACCGGCCGGTTGCCTTTGGCAGGAGCACCGTTGGCGGGACTGGCCGGTCTTTGGCTCGCCGCTCGGCTTGCGGTTTTGTTCTCGTCGGTCACGGGAACGGTGTTTGCCGCAATGCTCGATGTAGGTTTCCTTGTGATTTTGGCGGGGGTTTGCGCTCGCGAAGTTTTCGCGGCCAAGAATCGCAACTTGCCGATCATTCTTGTTTTGCTGCTCTTTGCTATCGCCGATGCGTGTGATTACGGCCCATCGATCGGCGTGGCCCTCCCTGATGGACTGGGCTGGCGCGCCGGTTTTGCATTAGTCCTGATACTGATCAGCCTGATCGGTGGCCGGATTATCCCCTCGTTTACGCGCAATTGGCTGACGAAGCGGGGCTTTCAACACGGTCTTCCCGAACAGCCGCGCAACTACGATAAGATAACCATCGCATTGACAGCGCTCGCACTGCTGGCGTGGTGTGCCGTGCCCGATGCAGCATGGGCGGGATGGCCGTTGCTGCTGGCGGGATTGGCGCAAGCGATTCGTCTCGGCAGATGGTCCGGGTTTCGTGCAATGCGGGACCCGCTCGTCTTCATACTGCATGTTGGATATGCGTGGCTGCCGATCGGCCTGTTGTTGCTCGGCATTTCGCATTTCACACCGGAAATTCCTCCGACGATGGGCCTTCATGCTCTTGCAGCGGGTGCAATGGCAACAATGACTCTGGCTGTGATGACACGCGCAACACTTGGGCACACCGGGCGTGAGCTTCGCTCCGACTCCTGGACGACTATAATCTATGTGCTCGTCACGGCCGGGGCTCTAGTTCGTGTCAGCGCACCCAGACTGCCATGGGATTATATGCGGCTGATCGAGCTAGCCGGATCCCTTTGGGCCGGTGCCTTCTTACTTTTTTTGCTCAGCTATGGGCCAAAGCTTCTTGGTGCGCGAGCCGATGGACGCCCATAGTAATTGTCAATGGACCTTCAAAGAGGGGGATATCCGGCCGCAAGCGAGCAGCGCTCAGCGGCCCAGTCCAGAATCACGGTCAGCCTTGGAAGTTGCAAACAACAGCCCAGGGGCGTATTGAGCGAATAAGCGTTCCTAGGGGGGCTTCGTATGGCTGAACAGGCATTGACGAAACCGTCTACCGATCCTGTCAGCGACATATTGAAATGGGTTCTGCTTGCGGTTGCAGTAGTCTGCTTCGCGCTCATGATCTGGGCTAGCGTACTGACCTATCGCGCAGCGCCACCGCATCCCGATGTCTTCGTTGATCAGAACGGCGTGGCCGTTATGACAGGCGCAGATATAATTTCTGGCAAGGCCGGTTTCCAGAAAGCCGACCTGATGGATTACGGCAGCATCTATGGAATGGGGTCGGAATTCGGTGAGGATTATACCGCCTCCGCGCTCGTGCGCCTCGGTGTTCTGACCAAGCAGAGTCTTGCCAACTCAAGCGCCACCCCTCCGAACACTCAGTCACCGGCTAACCAATCGCTCGCCACAACTGGGCCCGCTGGCGCGCCGCCAAAACCCACGACCCCTGCACCGGTGTCGCCAGCCGCTGCACTGGACGATGCAGCCGTCACGGCGGTAATGCAGAAGCAACTGCAAGGCATTGATCTCACGCAACCCACAGTCATTCTGCCGGATGCTGTCGCGCAGGCTGTTCGTGGCGTGCAAGCCGAGCTAATGGCAAAGCTCAACACCGTCAAGCTCTCCGCAGGCTGGGTTCCTGCGAAGAGCCTAGACCCGGCCCTACGAAAGCAAACCGCAGACTTCATCATTTATTCCGCGCTTACGACGGTGGCGAGGCGTCCTGGTACCACGACCTCATGGACAGAAAATTGGCCGTTTGAGCCTTCGGTCGGCAACACCCCAACGACCAATACTTTTATGTGGACGTGGATCAGCTTCTGCTTCACGTTTTTCGCTATGGGCTTCGTACTGTGGCTCTACCGCGCCTATCTCGATCATCCTGATGATGCTCCGATGGAACGAAGCCTTGCCGAATACCGCGGCCTGACGCCCAGCCAGCTGAAAACCGGAAAATATTTCGTGGTCGTCGCGCTCGTCTTCCTGGCGTCGCAAGGCGCGGGTGCGATCATGGCGCACTCCTACTACGACCGCGAATTATTTTACGGAATACAACTCAACTATATCCTCCCCTTCAATTTCCTCCGAAGTTTCCACACCCAAGCCCCTATTATCTGGATCGGACTGGGCTGGATCGCGAGTGGCCTTTTTCTCGCGCCTGCGATCGCCGGAGGTCGCGAGGCCAAGGGCCAGGGGCTGCTCGTCGATATTCTGTTCTGGGTGGCACTCTTCGTGGTCGGGGCCGCCCTCCTGGGCAATTACCTCGGCATTCAGGGCGTGATCGACGATGGCTGGTTCTGGTTCGGAAACCAGGGGCTTTCCTACATCCAGCTCGGACGATTCTGGCAAATAGGCTTTTTTGTAGCGCTGCTTAGTTGGAGCGGATTGATGTTCCGTGCGCTGTGGCCGGCACGCGACGTGGTGATCGAGGCAACCAAACAGTTTTGGAGCGGCCGGATACGCCTGGAACATCTGATTTGGGCAGCGACTGTCAATGTTGCGCTGCTTTATGCATTCGGAATGATCCCGCTCACAGGCGTCGAGAAGTCCTTTACCATCACGGATTTTTGGCGCTGGTGGGTGGTCCACCTCTGGGTCGAACAGTCATTCGAGTTCTTCGCCGTCGCGATGAGCGCCTATCTGCTGATGTCGCTCGGCCTCGTTTCTCGAAAGCTCGCCGAGCGGTCGGTCTATCTTGAGCTCATTCTGATCTTCTTGGGCGGGGTACTCGGTACCGGTCATCACCTCTATTGGGCGGGCGGGCCCAGCATGTGGGTGCCGCTGGGCACGATGTTCTCCTTCATCGAAGTGCTGCCGCTCGTGCTTTTGATCCTGGAGGCTATCTCGCAGCATCGACTGATAAAGGGCGCTGCGGCTTTCGACTATGGGCTGGCCTACACATATATCCTGGGGTCGGCCTTCTGGAACTTCGTTGGCGCAGGCGTGTTCGGGGGCGGCACACTCAATGCGCCGTTGGTGAATTATTACGAGCATGGCACTTTTCTAACGTTGAACCATGCCCACACATCTCTGTTCGGCGCGTTCGGGCTTTTGGCGCTGGGACTTATCTACTTCTGTCTTCGTTACCGCGCCGGGCCTGGTGCGAAATTCGACGAACGACCGGGGTACATCGCCTTCTGGTGCTACAATATCGGTTTGGTGATGTGGATATTCCTCCACTTCTTCCCAATCGGTTGGCCTCAACTCAACGCGGTCTTCGAGCATGGCTATGCCTGGGCCCGCAGCCAGCAATTTTACGATCAATATCTGTTCTGGCAGTGGATGCGACTGCCCGGGGACGTTGTATTCTCAGCGGGCGGGCTTATCATGTGTTGGGATTATCTAGCCAAACTTCGCCGCCGCGCGCGATCGGCGTAGCTAAGCCCGACATAGCTACGATCAGGTGACAGCGACCAGGCGCACTTTGATCGGACTGGCAGTACGGCGGCATTCACACGCCTAGTGGACCGCCATAGACCCAAACCCTCGCTATCGGCGCGTGTGGCGGCGATTCGGGCTCGACGGTCCATTTCCCTGGTCGCGAAATATGGCAGCCTCCAATACTCAGGCGTTTCTGCCAGGGCGCGCCACTAGCCAGGCGCCGCACCCGGACATAACCGCAAGGGCAAACCAGGTAACAGCATAGAACAAATGCATGTTGCGAAATTGCACAACGGTCAGACCGCCGACGGGGTAACCTTGCGTGCCCGACGCCTCAGCATCGACAAAAAAGGGCGCAACGATTCCAAGATGCCGGGCTGCAGCTATCGCGGCAACGTCGCGAGAAAACCATTTTCCAAGGAGTGGTTGGTTCGGCCGCAAAAAGCGGCCTTCCGGCTCAGAGATTCTCAAAAGGCCGACCACAGTAACGTCTCCCGAAGGACGGTTCTCTTTTTCAACAGCATCGCTTGGGACAAAGCCGCGGTTGACGAGTACGAGTCCCGTTGAAGTCGCAAGCGGCGTCAGCACCCAAGCGCCGTGGCCACGGACCGTAAGCGCATCCACCAGCGTTTCACCCGAATACAGATAGCGGCCGCGCAGCTTAACCCGGCGATATTCATCCTGCTCCGGGTTGACAGTTGTCCAGTCTCGCGACGGCGGGAGTAAACTGGGCGGGGCATGTATCCGCGTTTCGACCCGGTCAATCAGCGCCAGCTTCCATACGCGGCGCTCCAACTGCCAAACGCCCAGCGCAAAAAATAGCGACGCGGACAAAAGGCACAGAAAAAACAGCGACCAGCGCTTCACCGTTGCCGACTACATGCCGCGATCGGACATGTCGCCCGACATGCCGGGCATCATATTGAGATTGAGATGGTCCATGATCCAGAGCGAACCGCCGATGGTGATCAACAGGAGCACGCCGGTGAAAACATAGGCCACGAGGGTCCAGCCATGCTGGGCGCGCGCGTTGACGTGCAAGAATGCGAACGTATGCACGAGGATCTGGGCTACCGCGAAGGCGACGATGAGCGAAGCTGCGACGACCGCATTGGAAATGACATGGCCCAACACCAGCCAAAAGGGAATAATCGTCAGGACAGCCGCAAGCGCGAAACCGGCAAGATATCCTTTAAGCGTAAAATGCGTTTGGTCCTGAAAATCGTCGTGCATCAGGCCGTCACTGACATGGTCTTCCTGGTGCATCACAAGGCTCCCAGCAGATAGACAAAGGTGAAGACGCCGATCCATACCACGTCAAGAAAGTGCCAAAACATGCTGAGGCAGAGGAGCCGACGTCGATTATCCGCTTGTAGACCCCGCTGACCAAGCTGGACCAGCATACACGCGATCCAAATGACACCGAATGTCACATGCAATCCATGTGTACTAACCAGAGTGAAGAAAGCTGATAGATATCCACTGCGTTGCGGCGTAGCGCCTTCGGAAATCATGTGCGCAAATTCCGAAAGTTCGACGCCGACGAATGTCATTCCCAGCAACGCGGTGACAATGAGCCAGAAACGCAGCGCTCCAAGCCGTCCCTGCTGCATCGCGATCATGGCTAGGCCGCAGGTCAGGGCTGAAACAAGCAGCACGGCCGTGTTGAAGCCCACAAGCCTAAGATCGAACAGGTCTCTGGGCTGGGGCCCGCCGGCGAAGCTGGTACTCAGGACGCCGAATGTCGCGAACAGTGTTGCGAAGATGAGTGCGTCGCTCATGAGATAAATCCAGAACCCCAGCAAGGTTCCTCCCCCCGCATGGGCGGGGCCCTCGTCGGCAGTCTGGTAAAAAACGGGCTGAACCCCGGCAGCGACGCTGTCGTTTTCCATCGTTACACCCCTGCCCCTAAGCGCTCGGCGCGGGACACTTCGTCAGGTGTCACAAAATAATCCCGATTGTAGTTGAACGTATGAGCTATCGACACGACCAACAGCGCGACGAACGCCGCCATTGCGAGCCACCACATGTACCAGATCATCGCAAAACCGAGGACCATGGCCAGCGCGGATATAATCAGGCCCGCGCCCGTGTTGCGTGGCATGTGGATGGGCAGATACCCGGTGGTCGGCGCCCTCGCACCCCGAGCTTTCATATCGTACCAGGCATCATGATCATGAACGACGGGCGTGAAGGCAAAATTGTAGAAGGGCGGCGGTGACGGCATCGCCCATTCCAGGGTACGGCCGTTCCATGGGTCCCCAGTGGTGTCGCGCAATTTCTCGCGATTGATAATGCTCACCGCAATCTGGATAACAAAGGCGAGGATTCCGACCAGGATAATCAGTGCACCGATCCCAGCGATTACGAACCATATCTGGAGCGAGGGGTCGTCGAAATGACGGACACGCCGGGTCGTACCCATTAGACCCACGATGTAAATCGGGGTCCAAGCGACCCAATACCCCACCACCCAGCCCCAAAACGTAACTTTTCCCCAGAAGGGGTCCAGGCGGAAGCCGAAGGCCTTGGGGAACCAATAGTACATGCCGGCGAACAAGCCGAAGACCACGCCGCCGATAATGACATTGTGAAAGTGCGCGACCAAAAACAGCGAATTGTGCAGGACAAAATCCGCCGGCGGTACCGCGAGCAAAACACCGGTCATGCCACCCACGACGAAGGTCAGCATGAATGCGACAACCCACATCATGGGAAGCTCAAAGCGAATTTCGCCCCGATACATCGTGAAAAGCCAGTTGAAGATTTTCGCACCCGTCGGGATCGAAATTACCATTGTGGCGATGCCGAAAAAGCTATTCACGCTGGCGCCGGAACCCATGGTGAAAAAATGGTGCAGCCACACGAGGTAGGACAGAATGGTGATCACGACGCTGGCATAGACCATGGATGAATAGCCAAAGAGTCGCTTGCCGCAGAAGGTCGAAGTCACTTCGGAATAGATGCCAAAGACGGGGAGGATGAGGACATAAACTTCCGGATGCCCCCATAGCCAGACGAAGTTCCAGTACAACATCGGATTACCACCGAAGTCGTTGGTAAAGAAATTGGTGCCGACATAGCGATCCAGCAGCAGCAGCGCGAAGGCGCCGGTCAAGGCGGGAAAAATTGCAATCGCCAATACGTTGCTGCAGAGGGCCGTCCAGGTGAATACCGGCATCTTCATCAAGGTCATGCCGGGAGCGCGCAACTTGAGAATTGTCGTGACCATGTTGATTGAGGACAAGGTCGTCCCCACGCCCGCTATTTCGAGCGCCCATAGATAATAGTCTGGTCCCGTGTCCGGACTATTGGCCAGATTTGCCACTGGGACATAGTTAAGCCAGCCGGCGCGGCTGAATTCGCCCACGAACAATGACGCCATAACCAGAAGGGCGCCCGCTACGGTCAGCCATAGACTTAGGCTATTGAGAAAGGGAAACGCCACGTCGCGGGCACCGATCTGAAGCGGCATGACAAAGTTCACGATGCCGACGATCAGAGGGATCGCGACAAAGAAAATCATGATGGTCCCATGCGCCGTGAAAATCTGGTCGTAGTGGTGGGCTGTCAGATACCCCTGGTCGGCCCCAAATGCCAAAGCTTGCTGAAGGCGCATCATCAGGGCGTCGGAAAAACCGCGCAGCAGCATGACGATGCCGAGGATGATATACATGATACCGATCTTCTTGTGATCGACGGAGGTCAACCATTCGCGCCAAAGCCAACCCCAGAGGCGGAAGTACGTCACCGCACCTAGAATAACGGCACCGAGAAGCGCCACCACGGCAAAGGTGCCGAGCAAAATGGGCTCATGGAGGGGAATGGATTCCCAAGAAAGACGGCCGAAGATTGCCTTGGCTAGCGTATCACTCACAGCTTGGCGCTCCGTAATGGGTCATTGCCGTCATTGGTGATCCGGGGAATGTTCGGCTGGCGTTTTGGGCGCCAGGCTCGAACCGGTGCTTCTGCTATTCTCTTTGAAGATTGCTCCTTGGGGTTTTGGCGCTTCCGCACCATCCCGGGATGGCATCATTCTGTGCCCAGGCATGGCGTCTTGCATCATGACCTGGCTGGAGCAGGCGGTGCCAGGTTCCACGCAGCGCTCCAGAATACGGCGATAGAGCCCTGTATCGGCGCGAGAGTAGTGCAGGACGGGGACGCGCTCCGACGGCTTGAGCAAAGCGCGATAGTCCTCCAATCCGAGACCGCGGCTGCTGGCTTTGACGTCCGCAAGCCAGCGCGCAAAGCCCGTTGCGTCTACACCCTTGAGACGGAAGTGCATGTCAGAAAAACCGGCGCCACTGTAGTTGGCGGAATAACCGTCGAAATCACCGGTCCGCCGCAGGATAGCGTTCATCCTGCTCTGCATGCCTGGCATGGCATAAATCATGCCTGCCAAAGTGGGCGCGTAAAAGGCATTCATCATATTGCTGGAGGTGATGTCGAAGCGCACTGGCCGGTTGATTGGCAATACGAGTTCGTTGACGGTCGCGACCCCCTGTTCCGGATAGATAAACAACCACTTCCAATCCAGCGACACGACCTGCACCACAAGTGGTTTCTGCGCGGGTTGGCCCGCTGCGGCCGCTGCTTGCGCACCGGTTTGTGCTTTTGCGGAAAGGGGACGGAAGGGATCCAGCAAATGCGTGCTGGACCAGGTGAGCGCCCCCAATGCGATAATGATTATCAATGGTGCCGACCAGATCGCCAGTTCCAAGGGCGTGGAGTGATCGAAAGTCGGATCGTAGGTGCCCCCACGTCCCTTGCGGTACCGCCATGCAAACAAAACGATCAGGATGATTACCGGGACAATGATGAGAAGCATCAGCGCGGTGGAAAACAGAATGATATCGCGCTGCTCGCGGGCGATATCCCCGGCGGGGTCAAGGACGGGGCCGCTACAGCCTGCAAGCACCAAAAGAAGTGCGGGAAACGCGGCCTGCGATGCGCGCCGGAGGCGCGAGAACCTGTGCGTCATAGGCGGCACCCTCGGCCTTTTTTCGTCCTGAAGCCATTGGACATTTTGCCCGATTGCAGCAAGTATGGATTCTGTCAAATTGGCAAGCAATAGCGAAAAAGGGCTCGTCATGACGGCACCAGCGACCCCAAACTCCGCCCCCCTTGAGCGGGACGCGAGCATTATCAACGCGCGGGCCGACCATAGTTTACGTCCCGGCGACATCGCCATCGGCGTCATTATCGGGCGCACCAGCGAATTCTTCGACTTTTTCGTTTATGCATTGGCTTCCGTGTTGGTTTTTCCGGGACTCGTCTTTCCTTTCGCCGACCCCCTGACGGCAACCCTGTATTCATTTGCCTTGTTTTCGCTCGCCTTCGCGGCCCGGCCAATCGGGACGTTGATCTTTATCGCGATTGATCGGAATTACGGACGTGGGGTCAAATTGACCATCGCCATGTTCCTGCTGGGCGGATCGACAATGGCGATCGCCCTGTTGCCGGGATACGACCAAGTCGGAGCCTTGTCCGGATGGCTGCTGGCCCTTTTCCGAATCGGGCAGGGCGTGGCGCTCGGCGGCGCCTGGGACGGACTTCCGTCGCTTTTGGCGTTGAATGCGCCCAATAACCGGCGGGGATGGTATTCCATGATCCCCCAACTGGGCGCTCCGCTGGGGTTGCTCATTGCAAGCGCGCTCTTCACATATTTTCTGCTATTGCTGACCCCGGAGGACTTTCTGTCCTGGGGTTGGCGTTACCCCTTCTTTGTCGTCCTGGCGGTAAACGTCGTGGCGCTTTTTGCGCGGTTGCGCTTGGTCGCCACCCCGGAATTCCAGCGCCTCTTCGAAACGCGTGATCTGCAGCCCTCCCCGCCGTTCCAAACGCTGTTCCATGAGTGGCGCACGATCATACTTGGTGCGTTCGCGCCCTTGGCAAGCTTTGCGCTGTTTCACCTCGTCACAGTCTTTCCCTTGTCGTGGGTGACATTGCATTCCGAACCCAAACCGATCCGGTTTCTTACCATCGAAATGTTAGCCACGATCGTTGGCGTACTGGCCATTATGGCGTCGGGGCTGTTGGCGGACAGAGTGGGACGCCGAGCTGTGCTCGGTGTTTCGGCGGCACTTATCGGAGCTTATAGCGGCTTTGCACCCCAGCTACTTGGATCTGGCTTATTTGGTGAGGCCATTTACATGTTCGCCGGCTTCGCTCTGCTCGGCTTGGCGTTCGGGCAATCTTCTGGCGTAGTGAACAATACGTTCACACCGCATTATCGCTACACAGGCGCAGCAATCGTGGCGAACTCCGCCTGGTTTTTTGGCGCCGGCTTCGCGCCTCTGGTTGCCTTGTTCTTGGCCTCGCGTTTCGGACTGTGGTCCGTCGGGCTATATCTCCTGTCCGGCGTTGCTGGGACATTAGGCGCGTTGGCGTTGAACCGGCAGCTGGCGCAGCGTATGCACTGAACAGTTCCCCCACGTCGGCAGTTTGTGGCGTGGCCGGCATTTCAATTTCAATTCAAGGATTCGCCCATCGGTTGGAGCGTTCCGCGCGATGCCCGCCGCGGCGCGTTGCGTCCGCGGGCGGCGACCGATGAAGGTACTAGGGCCAAAACTCAATAAAGTCATTGTCGGATGAATCGGTTGGTGATTCCGTTGCTTCGTGATTCGGAGGCATTGGGATGCGGAATAACCTGTTTTGGCTGAACGATGAACAATGGCGTCAGATTGAGCCGCATTTGC
>DASZQW010000025.1:0-14975 GCA_035549455.1 Rhizomicrobium sp.
GGAGGATCGACTACAACACACTCAGACCGCACACGAGCCTGGACGGGCTCACGCCGACAGAGTTTGCAGCACGCCCCAGCCAGGGGCATAACCAGAACAGACTCTCCCCATAAACGGGGGCATTACGGGGAGCAGGTCAACCGCGCTGTTAACGCGGGCGAAGTTGTACCAAGTCGCATAAAGCGCCATCGAGTGAACGAGGTTTTCCAACTTCTTGGAATGGGCAGCAGTCAAACGCGCATACCGCTTCATATGCAGGCGCATGGTCTGATTGTGCTTTTCCACATAAGACGTGGAAACAAAGGCTTTAAGGGGGCGCCCGACCAAGCGGCGCTTGCTAATGCCGGTGCAGATACCGGGGCTATACTTACGCTCAGGACCGGCGGCGTTGCCGCTTTCGCCGTAATGCTTCACAAGTTGGGCGTAATCCACATCAATCCCGAACGCCCCAATGACGGCGCTCAGATAGGCTCCGTGGCCGTCCGTGGTTAGCTGGACCCGGTTCGCCAGCCTGTCGGCAACGTCATGCATGAAGTCTTGGGCGGCGTCCGCGTCACGCCCGCCGAGAAGATAGGACACAAGCAGCTTCGAGTCGGCGTCTATTGCCGTCCAGGTCCAGACATCACCAGCATCGGCGGGAGCAGCCTTCGCGGTCTTGAGGGCGGCGCGCTTGCAGTAGTTGAACGACCAGATTTCGTCGCACTCAACCCGGCTGGCCTTCACGCCGCGCACAGCGCGGTCGTGATGAGCCATGCAGGCCCGTCCGGCCAGTTCCAGCAGCCGCAGGATCGTGTGCTTGGAGGCACCAGTCAGGCGCTCTATGCCGTTTACGGTGTTCCCTTCCACCATGAGATGGATGATTTGGCGGCGCTTCTCGGAAGGCAGGCGGTTCATCTGGTACCTCAACGATATTCGTTGATGTAAGTTATATGTGGTGATTTAGGGTCATGTCAACTAAAAACAGTGATGTTGACTTAAATAGCTAATATCGCTAGATTTGGCCAATGTCGTTAAAACCATCACAGAGCCGCGCTGGCAGGGGCTGGCTTGGCTGGACGCAAAGCCAATTAGCCGGAAAGGCCGGAATTGGCCTGTCAACGCTGCGTGATTTTGAGGGCGAGAGCCGATCCCCAATCTCCAACAACCTCGCAGCAATCAGGCGGGCACTGGAGGAAGGGGGCGCAGCAGCGTTTCTAAAGGCTACTGACGACTTAGACCCGCCGCCGAGGCCCCTCAGTCAAAGAGGCCCCCGGTCTTGAAGTCACGGCGATCAAATGCGAATCTTAGTTTGTGTCGGCTCGCATTGACCTGACCTCCCGACCGGGAGCCAAGTTAGTCGCGGTCCTAGGAAAGCCCGGCGTTCAAGCGCCGGGCTTTCTTCTTTCCGGGGTAGGCCGCAGAACCCCCGGAAAGCATCTAGGTGACTTCTTCATTTCAACCTCTTTAAGGAGCCGATTTTCCACCACGGAATCGGCTGCACCCTTATTACTCCGCGCAAAGAACACGTGCAAGCCATAATCTATAAAAAGGGCCTTAAATATAGAGGTTGCTTTTTGGCTTTAGGTATGTCACTCAATATCGCTGAGGTTAACAAAATTGTCTGGTTCAGTGAGCAACGAAACAACCAAGAACAGTGCAATAACAAACGCTTTGCAGCGTCGCAAAGTGCTGCAAGAAGCTATCCAAAAGAATATGCAAGACCTTGAACAGGTTGAACTATTCCTGAAATTGCACAGGCAATTTACTACTTCAGGTGAGGAGGGTAGTGGAGATGTCGAGGTGGCCAAGAGCCTCGGAACCACGACCGGGTGGGGTCATGCACAGGAAACCTTTGAAAACTTGCTGCGCATGGTTTTGCGAGACGTACAGCGCCCGCTCCAAAGCGGGGAAGTTGTGGACGAGTTTCGCACGCGCGGTCATGCAATCGGTGGGGCTAATGAAACCAAGCAGGCATGGAATCGTCTTTGGAGCGCCAAGACGCGCGGCGTCCTAGTTCATATGCCAAAGCTGGGGTACTGGCTTGCCGACGAGCCGCTGCCTGCTGGCGCTTTGAGTGCGCCAAAGCCGAAGCGTCAACGCAAGGTAGGAGGGGGGCATAACAAGACGGGGCGCCCTATTGGCCGCGCGCCCATGCTTAGCGAGAGGCAGCTAAAGCAAGTTGAGGAATGGCTGGTTGCTGGCGAGAAGTCCGTCGCTGAAATTTGTGCCGAACTTGGCGGTATCTCTGCGGGCACTATCTACAACAATTTTCCTGGCGGTCGGCGCGCGCTCCTCGCAAAGCGCGCAAAGGAATCTGCGTCGAAATCGAAAAGGTAAGGCGGATTACTTTTTCGGGCCGTTAGCGGACTTGGCGGTCTTTTCTGTTGCTTCCCGCATAATGGCGACGCCCCGCGCTATGGGATCGTCTGGCAGCTTGCGGGGCAGCTTGGTGGATTTGGGAGGCTTGGGCGGCTTCCTCTTGGGGCGTTGAGGGGTTTTAGGCATCTTTGCGCCTCCAAGTGCCGTTTAGCTGAAACCACCGTTCCGCGATTTTGCCGTCCGCAGAGGTGATGGTTAGAGAATGAACAGGGACATCCCTATGTTCGGCTACGGGTCTAATCAACTCCCTAGCGATCTCGATAGAGGCCAAATCTAGCGTCAGCGGCGATAGAAACGGCTCCAACGGTTTGCCCGGAGGTTCCCAATACATCTGAAACGTGAAATCCATGGTCCAACCGTATGTCGGTCCCCATTCCCCATCAATCTCGGATATTTTTCAAACTGCACCAGTGCCAAGCGGCGGCACGCAAGGACATAAGCCATTGATTTGTCTATGCAAGGAATCTACGACTAAACCTGAAGTTGCACAGGTTTGACAGGGCAAAAACCATCCGTATAAGTGCGCGCCTTTCCGGCAAGTCTTGGCGCCCGCAGCGCCAGAAGATGGGGCCGGACCAAAATTCACAAAGCAGGACTGATGAGCAAGCGCCAAAATTCCAAGTACAAGCTGGACCGCCGCGTTGGCGAAAATCTGTGGGGCCGTCCCAAGAGCCCGGTCAACAAGCGCTCCTATGGTCCGGGCCAGCACGGCCAGCGCCGCGCCAAGAAGCTGTCGGACTATGGCACCCAGCTCCAGGCCAAGCAGAAACTCAAGGGCTATTACGGCAACATCACCGAGCGCCAGTTCCGCAAATACTATACCGACGCCGCCCGCCGCCCCGGCGACACCGGCGAGAACATGATCGGCCTGCTGGAGACCCGTCTGGACACGGTCGTGTACCGCTCCAAATTCGTGCCGACCCCGTTCGCCGCCCGCCAGCTGGTCAGCCACGGCCATGTCAAGGTCAATGGCCGCCGCGTCACCATCGCCTCGTATCACGTCAAGGAAGGCGACACGCTGGAACTGTCGCCCAAGGCGCGCGATATGGCGCTGGTGCTGGAAGCCGGCAAGAGCGCCGAGCGTGACACCCCCGACTATATCGAAGTGGCGGAAGCCAAGTCGGCCAAGCTGCTGCGCACCCCCAAGCTGGCCGACGTGCCCTATGCCGTCCAGATGGAGCCGCATCTGATCGTTGAATTCTACTCGCGCTGACGCGCGAGGGGGAATTCTACTCGCGCTAGTGAGACGCCGGCGCGCATTGCGCGCGAGCATGTCCGGTGGGTCCGTAGCGACAGCGTACGGACGCGAGAGGCGGCGAACGCCGCGAGCCTAAGCGAGCGGCCCGAAAATCGATTGCAAAAAAGCCCGCTGTCGCCAGCGGGCTTTTTTTTGCATCACGGCACTCGGTCGCACGAGCCATTATTTTGCGAAACTAGCCGGCAGGCTCCAGCGCCACGCCATGCTGCTCCAGGAACGCCACCAGCTCTTCCTGCTCGAACATCTCGCGCACGATATCGGCGCCGCCCACAAACTCGCCCTTCACATACAGTTGGGGGATGGTCGGCCAGTTGGAAAAGGCCTTGATGCCGTCGCGCACTTCGGGGTCTTCCAGCACATTGACGGCTTTGAACGGCGCGCCGACATGATCCAGAATCTGCACCGTCACGGCCGAGAAGCCGCATTGCGGAAAGGCGGGCGTGCCCTTCATGTAGAGCAGCACGTCGTTGGATTTCACATCTTCGGCGATGCGGGCCTGGACATCGGACATGGCGGAACTTCCCTGGTAATTCCGCTATGATCTAAGCATGGGGCGGTGACGGGTCAAGACGAACGCCGATTGTGCTGGATATTCATGCAACTGCCGCCGCGCCTGACTGCCGCCCTGGACGCCCTGCTGGAAGGCGTGGCGCGCAGCGACCTGGCGGCGCGGGCGAGGGCCCTGTCGGCGGGCTATCGCGCGGGCGCCGCCTCGCACGGCATCACCGGCCGGGCTGACGCGCTGGCCTATGCCTTGGCGCGGGGGCCTGCCAGCTTTGCGGCCAATGCCGCCGTGCTGACGCGCCTGGCCCAGGTCATGCCGGACTTTGCGCCCGCCACCCTGCTGGATGCGGGCGCCGGCACCGGCGCGGCCAGTTGGGCGGCCCAGGCGCGCTGGCCCGGCCTTGCCATCACCATGCTGGACGCCAATGCCAGCTTGCGCGAACTGGCCCAGGCGCTGGCGCAGGCGGGCGGGCTGAACGCCCAGGTCTTGGCGGGCGACATCCATGCCGTGCCGGGCAAGGCCGATCTGGTGGTGGCAAGCTATGTCCTGGCGGAACTGCCCCTGGACAGGATCGCCGCCATCGCCGCCGACCTGTGGGAAGCGGCGGGGCAGGTGCTGGTGCTGGTCGAGCCCGGCACCCCTGCCGGCTTTGCCCGCATCCGCGCCGCCCGCGCCGCCCTGATCGCGGCGGGGGCGCATGTCGCCGCCCCCTGCACCCATGACAATGGGTGCCCCCTTGGCGATCCCGACTGGTGCCATTTCTCGCAGCGCCTGGCGCGTTCGCGCGATCACATGGCGCTGAAGAGCGGCACCGTGCCGTTCGAGGATGAACGCTACAGCTATGTCGTGGTGACGCGCGAAAAGGTCAGCCACGGCGCGCGGATTTTGGCGCCGCCGCTGCAGGCCAAGCCGCGCCTCACCTTCAAACTGTGCGATGCCGATGGTTTGCGCGCGCAGTTTGTCGCCAGCCGCGACAAGGATGACTATCGCCGGGCGCGAAAACTGGGTTGGGGCGATTTGTTTTAGGCGGGGCTTATGACGAACCGAGCCGCAAGCGCATCCGCATGCGCGGCGGTTTCCGGCCCGTGTGTCCGCCACACGGCTAGCAGGTTTTCGTAGCTGCAGGACAGAAACGCCACTTCGTCGTCCGCCACGCGACCGGCGAAGTCGGCAATCTCCCTGCGATGGCGCACGTGGTCGTCGGCCGCATGCGCCGTGCCGTCGGCACGCGATGGCGCTTCGGCATAGAGGTAGAACAGGATCGCGCGCGTAATCACATCGTGCCTGCGCGCCATCTCGCTGCGCAACCCGAAGGCATGCTTGACAAGCTGGCCAGCGCCCAGATGCCGGTAGCGCAGACTTCCGTCATGAAGCGCATCCCGCACGGCCTCGAAGCCGCGCATCTTTTGGCCCCAGACGGGCCGCCAATAGGCGTCCGAGAAGTCCGGGGCGTGTTTGTCTCGGAAGGGCTCATGCCGCTTGGATTCGATCCCTGTCAGCAGACCGCCACCACCCACCACTACATCCAGGCAGGGATGATGACCGCCTCGCCAGGGAAAGCGCAGGATCGTTTCCAATGTGATTGTCTGGGGCGACCAGCTCGCGGCCGCGACGCCGGGCAGCGGCGGCAGGTTCTGCGGCTTCGCCAGAAAATACCCAAAAGCGTTGGCGACCAAGGCGGCGGAAGAATCGGGATTGCCGAACTTGCCGCTATCGAACTCGTTGCCGGGTGCGCCGCGATAGAAAGCACTGATCCTGTCGGCATCCAGGCCGGGCAGAAACCAGTCTTTCATCGGTCAGTCCTTCACGATGGTGGTGAGCTGAAGGGCATGCAGCACCCCGCCCATATTGCCCTTCAGTGCGGCATAGACCATCTGGTGCTGGGCGACGCGGCTCTTGCCCTTGAAGGCCGACGAGGTGACGGTCGCGGCCCAGTGATTGTCGTCGCCCGCCAGGTCTTTCATCTCGATATCCGCATCGGGGAAGGCCGCCTTGATAAAGCCTTCGATCTCGCTGCCCTTCATGCCCATTGAATCACCTAATTTGTCAGCGGGATTTCTTCCCCCGCCATGTAGCGAGGGAACCAGCCCTCGAAGCTGGCCTTGAGCGCCGCAACCGTCACGCTGTCGCCGCCGATGCTGATCGCGTCCCCGCCGGTCTTGCCCAGTTCGGCGATGGTGATGAACTGTTCGCGCGCTTCGGCCACGATCTTTTCGGCCTCGGCGAACGGCGCGGCAATCACATAGCGCGCCTGGTCCTCGCCGAACCAGAAGGGAACCGCGTCCGGCAATCCCGCGATACCGACCGACGCGCCAATGCCGCGCGGCAGGGCCATCTCGGCAATCGCCACCAGCAGCCCGCCGTCGGAACAGTCATGCACGGTATCGACGCGGCCCGCTTCGATCAGCCCGCGCACGAAATCGCCATTCTTTCGTTCCACCGCCAGGTCGACCGGCGGGGCTGCGCCTTCTTCCCGCCCCTCGATCTCGCGCAGATAGATGGACTGGCCCATATGCCCGCGCGTTTCGCCGATCACGATCACCACATCGCCCGCGCGCTTGAACGCCACCGTCGCCATTTTGGAGACGTCGGCCATCAGCCCCACCGCGCCGATCGCAGGCGTGGGCAAAATGCCTTCGCCATTGGTCTCGTTATACAGCGAGCAGTTGCCGCCGATCACCGGAAAATCCAGCGCCCGGCAGGCCGCCCCGATGCCCTCGATCCCGGCCACGATCTCCCACATGATCTCGGGCTTTTGCGGATTGCCGTAATTGAGATTGTCGGTGACGGCCAGCGGCAGCGCGCCGACGGCGGTGATGTTGCGCCAGGCTTCGGCGACCGCCTGCTTGCCGCCCTCGAACGGGTCGGGGCGGCAATAGCGCGGCGTCACGTCGGTGGTGATGGCCAGGGCCTTCTTGGAGCCATGCACCCGCACCACGGCGGCGTCGCCGCCCGGCGCCTGCACCGTGTCGGCCATCACGCTATGGTCATACTGCTCCCACACCCAGCGGCGCGAGGCCATGTCGGGCGAGGCCAGAATGGTCGCCAGCGAGGCCAGCACGGGCTTTGACGTGTCGTAGGCGGGCGCGCCGGTGACCGGCGCCCTTTTTGTAAAGGGGCGCTGATAGACCGGGGCTTCGTCCGACAAAGCGGTGATCGGCATGTCCGCGACGGTCTTGCCCTGGTGCTTAACAACGAGGCGGCTGGTGTCGGTGGTGATGCCGATCACGGCGAAATCCAGCTCCCATTTCTTGAAGATCGCTTCGGCCTGGGCCTCGCGCCCGGGCTTCAGCACCGCCAGCATGCGCTCCTGGCTTTCCGACAGCATCATCTCATAGGCGGTCATGCCCGTTTCGCGCTGGGGCACTTTATCCAGATCCAGCTCGATGCCGCTGCCGCCCTTGTCGCCCATCTCGGCGGACGAAGACGTCAGCCCCGCCGCGCCCATGTCCTGAATCGCGATGATGGCGTCGGTCGCCATCAGTTCCAGGCAGGCTTCCAGCAGCAGCTTTTCGGTGAAGGGATCGCCGACCTGCACGGTGGGGCGCTTTTCCTCCGACGCGTCGTCGAACTCGGCGCTGGCCATGGTGGCGCCATGAATGCCGTCGCGCCCGGTCTTGGAGCCGATATAGACCACCGGATTGCCCGCGCCCTTGGCGGCCGACAGGAAAATCTTGTCCTGCTTCGCCAGCCCGACGCACATGGCGTTGACCAAAATATTACCATTGTAGCTTTTGTGGAAATTGACCTCGCCGCCCACGGTCGGCACCCCCATGCAGTTGCCATAGCCGCCGATGCCATGCACCACGCCATTGACCAGGTGTCGCGTCTTGGGATGGCCCGGCTCGCCGAAGCGCAGCGCGTTCATCATGGCGATGGGCCGCGCCCCCATGGTGAAGACATCGCGCATGATGCCGCCCACCCCGGTCGCCGCGCCCTGATAGGGTTCGATGTAAGACGGGTGGTTGTGCGACTCCATCTTGAAGATGCAGGCATCGCCATCGCCGATATCAATCACCCCGGCATTCTCCCCCGGGCCTTGAATGACCCACGGCGCCTTGGTCGGCAGGGTTTTCAGATGCGCCCGGGTGGATTTGTAGGAGCAGTGCTCCGACCACATCACGCTGAAGATGCCCAGCTCCACCATGCTGGGCTCGCGGCCCATCAGGCCGAGAATCTTCGCATACTCGGCATCCGAAAGCCCATGCTCGCGGACCAGTTCAGGAGTGATTTTGGTCATGCCCACTTCAAATCAAGAGAGTGCTTCAATCAGGCTTTCAAACAAGCCGCGGCCATCGGTGCCGCCCAGCACATCGTCCACGACTCTTTCAGGGTGCGGCATCAGGCCCAGCACGTTGCGTTTCTCGGACAGGATTCCGGCGATGTGCCGCGCGCTGCCGTTGGGGTTCTCGCCTTTGGCATAGCGAAACGCGACGCGGTTCTCGCCTTCCAGCCGGTCCAGCGTGTCCTCGTCGGCGAAATAGCTGCCCTCGCCATGCGCCACCGGAAAGGTGACGCGCTGGCCTTTGGCGTATTTGCGGGTGAAGCCCGACTGGGTCTCATCCACTTCCAGCCCTACCGGCTTGCAGACGAAGTTCAGCCCGGCATTCCTCATCAGCGCACCGGGCAGCATGTGGGTTTCGGTCAGAACCTGAAAGCCGTTGCAGATGCCCAGCACCATGCCGCCCTTGTCGGCATGGGCCTTGACGGCCTTCATCACACTGGACTGGCTGGCCATGGCGCCGCAGCGCAGATAATCGCCATAAGAGAAGCCGCCCGGCAGCACCACCAGATCGACATCGGGCAGGGTGCTGTCCTGGTGCCACACCATGTGCGGTGTCTTTCCCGTCATCTGCTCCAGCGCCGTCTTGGCATCGCGGTCGCAGTTGGAGGCCGGAAAGACAATCACCGCACTTTTCATTTAATTGCTCCATGGCCTGCGGCCATGTCGGGGGTCATGACTTCAACTCGATCTCGTATTTCTCGATCACGGTATTGGCGAGCAGCTTTTCGCACATCGCCTTGAGGTCGGCTTTCGCGGCTTCGGCATCGCTGCCCGCCAGCTCCAGGTCGATCACCTTGCCCTGGCGCACCTCGCCGACGCTAGCGAAGCCCAGCCCGTTCAGCGCATGGCCGATGGCCTTGCCTTGCGGGTCCAGAACGCCGTTTTTCAGGGTGATGAAGACGCGGGCTTTCACGGGCAAACTCACTGTACGAGAACGGGACCTTTATTCTCGCCTTGCACCGATTCGGGCATGATTCCCAGCCGTTTCGCGACTTCGCTATAGGCTTCGATCACCCCGCCCATGTCGCGGCGGAAACGGTCCTTGTCCATCTTGTCGCCGGTGGCGGCGTCCCACAACCGGCAATTGTCCGGGCTGATCTCGTCGGCCAGCACGATGCGCATATAGTCGTTTTCCCACAGCCGGCCGAACTCCAGCTTGAAGTCCACCAGCTTGATGCCGGCGCCCAAAAACAGCCCCGACAGGAAGTCGTTGACCCGGATGGTCAGGTTGACGATGTCGTCCAGGTCCTGCGGCGAAGCCCAGCCGAAGGCGGTGATATGCTCTTCGCTGACCCAGGGATCGTTCAGCCCGTCATTCTTGTAGTAATATTCGATGATCGAGCGGGGCAAGGCGGTGCCTTCCTCGATCCCCAGCCGCTTGGACATCGAGCCGGCGGCGATGTTGCGCACCACCACTTCCAGGGGAATGATTTCGACTTCCTTGATCAGTTGTTCGCGCATGTTCAGGCGGCGCACGAAATGGGTCGGCACCCCGATCCCGGCCAACTGGGTCATCAGATATTCGCTGATGCGGTTGTTGAGGACGCCCTTGCCCTCGATCGTGTCCTTCTTGGCGCCATTGCCGGCGGTGGCGTCGTCCTTGAAATACTGGATGACGGTGCCCGGCTCGGTGCCTTCGTACAGGATTTTGGCTTTGCCTTCATAGATGACGCGGCGGCGCTTCATGGCATTTGTCCTCGAAAAGGGGCGGCTCCGCCCGCGGCCCCGTGGGCTTGAAACTTACCGGATTGCGCGGTCGCGCGGCAATGTGGCCAAGTGCATACCCACATCCATATCGGATCATGGCGCAATCTTGACAAGATGCCGTGCCAATATGGCGGAATATCCTTTTGTGACAGGTGGTTGACGATGGCGAACGGGATGGATGAACGCGGCAAGGCGTTCGAGAACAAGTGGGCCCATGACGCGGAAACCCGCTTCAAGGTCGAAGCGCGCCGCAACCGGGCGCTGGGCCTGTGGGCCGCCGCCCTCAAGGGGCTGGACGGACAGGCCGCCGAAGACCTGGCCGACGCCGTGATTGCCGCCGATTTCGAGGAAAAAGGCGACGAGGATGTCTTCCACAAGCTGCGCAGCGAGCTGGACGTTTCGGTCAGCGACGCCGTGATCCGCGCCAAGATGGCCGAATGCCTGGACGCCGCTGTGGCGTCGCTGGAGAAATAGGAATTTCCTAAAATCGGGATGCCGGCCGCGCCCATACGCTGTCGCTATGGGCCGTTCGTCGCTTTCGCAGGTCCACGTTGCCTACGCTGCCGCTAGGCAACCCACTCATGCGCTTCGCGCACCGCTCCTTACCCGAAGACGCGGGTGAAGATCGTGTCCACCTGTTTCAGGTGATAGCCCAGGTCGAACATGGCTTCGAGCTGGGCCTCGGGCAGGACCTTGGACACTTCCGGGTCCGCCTTGAGCAGGTCCAGCAGGTCGCCTTCGCCGTTCCAGGCGCGCATCGCATTCTTCTGCACCAGCCGATAGCTGTCCTCGCGCGCCAGTCCCGCCTGGGTCAGCGCCAGCAGCACCCGCTGGCTGTGGACCAACCCGCGGGTGGCGTCCAGATTCTTCTGCATCCGCTCGGGATAGACCAGCAGCTTCTCGATCACTTGGGTCATGCGGGCCAGCGCGAAGTCGAGCGTGATGGTGGCGTCGGGGCCGATATAGCGCTCGACCGAGGAGTGCGAAATATCGCGTTCATGCCACAGCGCCACATTCTCCAGCGCCGGGATCACGGCGCTGCGCACCATGCGGGCCAGGCCCGTGACATTCTCGGTCAGGACGGGATTGCGCTTGTGCGGCATGGCCGAGGAGCCTTTCTGGCCGGGGGAGAAATATTCCTCGGCCTCCAGCACTTCTGTTCTTTGCAGATGGCGGATTTCCACCGCCAGCCGTTCCAGCGACGACGCCACCACCGCCAGGGCCGCGAAATAGGCGGCATGGCGGTCGCGCGGGATCACCTGGGTTGAAACCGGCTCCACCCGAAGCCCCATCCTGGCGGCGACATGCTCTTCGACGCGCGGGTCGATATTGGCAAAGCTGCCGATGGCGCCCGAAATGGCGCAGGTGGAGATTTCGTCCTTGGCCGCCAGCAGGCGGGCGCGGGCGCGGCTGAACTCGGCATAATAGGTGGCCAGCTTGACGCCGAAGGTGGTCGGCTCGGCATGGATGCCGTGGCTGCGCCCGATGGTGGGCGTCATCTTGTATTCCAGGGCGCGTATCTTCAGGGCATTCAGCAGGTCTTCGACATCGGCGATCAGAATGTCGGCGGCGCGCATCAGCTGGACGTTCAGGCAGGTGTCCAGCACATCCGAAGACGTCATGCCCTGATGCACGAAGCGCGCTTGCGGCCCGACAATCTCGGACAGATGGGTCAGGAAGGCGATGACGTCATGCTTGACCTCGCGCTCGATCTCGTCGATCCGCGCCACGTCGAACTTGGCGTCCTTGCCTTTTTCCCAGATGGCCTTTGCGGCCTCCAGCGGCACCACGCCCAGCGCCGCCAGCGCGTCGGTGGCATGGGCCTCGATCTCGAACCAGATGCGGAACTTGGTTTCGGGCGACCAGACCTGAACCATCGGATCGCGGGCATAGCGGGGGATCATCGGGCACCTGTGGGTTTACAGGTGCTTCTAGCGCGTCGCTGTGACGGGCGAAAGGCTTGGAATCTCAAAGCAATCCCAAGGACTTGAAGCTGGCATGCCCGCTTCGGCCGATCACCAGATGGTCATGCAGACCGATGCCCAGCGCCTTGGCCGCCGAGGCGATGTCGCGCGTCATCTCGATGTCGGCGCGGCTCGGCGTGGGATCGCCCGATGGATGGTTGTGGACCAGGATGATGGAGGACGCGCCCAGCTCCAGCGCCCGCTTGACGATCTCGCGCGGATAGACCGGGGTATGGTCGATGGTGCCCTTGGCCTGCACCTCGTCGGCGATCAGGATATTCTTGCGATCCAGGAACAGCACCCGGAACTGCTCGGCCTGTTCGCGCGCCATGGCGGCGGTGCAATAGTCGACCAGCGCCGCCCAGGATGACAGCGCCGCCCGCCCGATCACATTCGTCTTGGCAAGCCGGTGCGCCGCCGCCTCGATGATCTTCAGATGATTGGCCACCGCTTCGCCCACGCCCTTGACCTCCAGCAGCCGGGCGCGGGGCGCGGCGATGACGTCGGCGAAACTGCCGAACCGCGCCAGCAGCGCCTTGGCCATGGGCTTGGTGTCGCGCCGCGGCAGGACGGCGAACAGGGTCAGCTCCAGAAGCTCGTAATCGGGCATGGCGTCGGCGCCGCCGTCACGGAAGCGGTGGCGCAGGCGGGCGCGGTGTCCGGCCCCTGCGGCATCGCGCGGCCCGCCGGCGAACAAGGCGCCCGCATCGTCCAGTTCGCGCTTTTGCGGCTGCTTGCCCACCTGGTGACGCAATCCCGAATGTGTCTTGGCGATGAACGGTCGTTACGCAACACACTGAGAAACGGGCGGCCCTTAAATATACGTGGGCTTATGCAGCCCCTTAAATATACGGGGGCTTGTGAAGCCCCTTAAATATACGGGGGCTTGTGAAGCCCCCGGGGCGACAAAGTGAAAATCTCGCAGCCCTCCTCGGTCACGCCCACGCTGTGCTCGAACTGGGCCGACAGCGAGCGGTCGCGCGTCACCGCGGTCCAGCCATCGTTCAGCACCTTCACGCCATAGCCGCCCAGGTTGATCATGGGCTCGATGGTGAAGAACATGCCGGGCTTCAGCGCGATGCCATGGCCCGGCTTGCCGTAATGCACGATGTTGGGCAGGGCGTGGAAAACCTTGCCCAAGCCGTGGCCGCAGAAATCGCGCACCACGGCGCATTTCTCCTGGCCTTCGGCGAAGCTTTGAATCGCATGGCCGATATCGCCGGTGGTGGCGCCGGGCTTGACCGCCGCGATGCCGCGCATCATGGCCTCATAGGTGATCTCGATCAGCCGCCGGGCCTTGCGTTTCACATCGCCCACCGGATACATGCGCGACGTGTCGCCGTGCCAGCCGTCCAGGATGACGGTGACGTCGATGTTCACGATGTCGCCGTCGCGCAGCGCCTTGTTTTCGGGAATGCCATGGCACACGACATGGTTGATCGAGGTGCAGACCGTGTGGCGATAGCCGCGATAGCCCAGGCAGGCGGGAATGGCGCCATGGGCGATGATGTAGTCATAGGCGATCTTGTCCAGCGCCGCCGTCGTGACCCCCGGGGCGACGAGCGGCACGAGAAGATCCAGCACCTCGGCCGCCAGCCTTCCGGCCTTGCGCATGCCCTCGAAATCCTCCGGCTTGTGCAGGGCGACGGTGAAATGCGCCTTGCGGGCCGCCTCGAAAATCTCGGTCTGGGGGACAATGGTCATTGGAACCAATATAAAGGTCCGACGGCGCAAAACCAAACAGGAACTTATGATCCCCACCGCGGCTATTCTGGTGATCGGCGACGAGATATTGTCGGGCCGCACCCAGGACACCAACACCAACTATATCGCCCGTTTTCTGGGCGCCCTGGGCATCGACCTTCGCGAAGCGCGGGTGGTGGGCGATGTGGAAGGTGAGATTGTCGCCGCCCTCAACGCCCTCAGGACCCGCTGGGACATGGTCTTCACCACAGGCGGCATCGGCCCCACCCATGACGACATCACCGCCGACGCGGTGGCGCGGGCTTTCAACGTCGAGATCAGCCTGCACCCGGACGCCTTCGCCCTGCTGGAAAAGCGCCACCCGCCGGGTGCGTTCAACACCATGCGACAGCGCATGGCCCGCATCCCCCATGGCGCAACGCTGGTTGCAAACGCCGTCTCCGGCGCGCCGGGCTTTCACATCGGCAATGTCTATGTGATGGCGGGGGTGCCGGCGGTGATGCGCGCCATGCTGGAGGCGATCGAACCCGAACTGCCGCGCGCCGCGCCCGTCACCGCCGTCACGCTGGAGGCGAACATGCCCGAAGGCACGCTGGCGCCGGGCTTGGCTGAGGTCGCCAGGGCGCACCCGGACGTCGCCATCGGCTCCTATCCCTTCATGCGCGAAGGCGGCGGCCAGCCATTCGGCGCCCAGCTTGTGATTCGTGGCCGCGACCCCAAGGCGGTGGAACAGGCGGCGGCGGCGCTGGCGGCGATGCTGCGCGATCTGGGTGCGGAATTTGCGCGACTGTGATCGGCTTGGCTTGGGACTATTTGATGTCCTTGGCGACGGTCGAGAATGCGGTCTGGGCGTCCTTGTTGCCCTTGAAGGCGGCGCGCGCCTGGGCCAGGGCGGCGCGCGCCTGGCCTGTTTCGCCCAGCACCGTATAGGCGTGGATCAGCTGCACCCAGCCCAGCGCGTCGTTGGGATCGGCCTTCAGCCGCGCCGCCAGCATGGCGACCATGGCGCGCGGCCCGCCCGCCGGCATGCCGCCGGCCTGGCCAGTCAGTTGCGCCAGCCGGTCCACCAACATCTGGTGCAGCGGCGTCGCCTCGGGCACATCGGCCAGCAGGCTCTTCCACAGGGCGATGGCGCCGGGGCGGTCGCCGCGCTGGACACGCGCCAGCCCCAGGAAGAAGCGCGCCGGGGGATTG
>DASZQW010000026.1:0-5435 GCA_035549455.1 Rhizomicrobium sp.
GCAAATGCGGCTCAATCTGACGCCATTGTTCATCGTTCAGCCAAAACAGGTTATTCCGCATCCCAATGCCTCCGAATCACGAAGCAACGGAATCACCAACCGATTCATCCGACAATGACTTTATTGAGTTTTGGCCCTAGCAACACGCCACCGGATTGGTCGATACCAGTCTCAGGCGTGACGTAATCGTAGAGCGCGATCGCCAGACCTGTGATTGACGCCAAAACGATACACCAGGTACCGCGCCCGCACGACAAACTGCCCATGCCATACCTCTTCACAAGCGTTATTGAAATGTGAGACGCAGACCCAAATGATGAAGCGTTCACAAAAACATGCTCCGTCCCAGGCATCTGCCCCCCCGACAACCGCAGCAGTCCATGACTCACACAGGCGACAAACCGGGTCCTCTGGAGATTCCATGATCTACGTGGGATGCGCCGCTCGCATGAAGACCGCGCGGCCGGTTTCACGAAGGACCAGCCGCTGTTGAGCGACGGTCAGGGAAGCCGTGGCTAGGCGCGCGCGCTGCGCCATCTCCGCATAAGTGCCGGCGGACGTGCCCATATTCGAGCCCCAGAGGATACGGCCGGCCCCGAACCGGTGCACGATATTGTGAACGAAATCGGTGGCTGGGATATTCGCTTCCTCCAAAACGTACAGGTTTTGGGTCGTAAATTTGAAAAAGACGTTGCGCTGGCTGGATAGCCCCGCCGGATAGTCAGAAAAACCATATCCCGGCGCCCCTTCGGTCTTGGGCCGCCCCATATGGTCCAGCACGATATTCACGCGCGGGAACATTCGTGCCATCCGCAGGGTGGCCTCCAGCGCTTCGAGCGTAAAGATTTGCGGCGAGAAACCCAGATCCATGACAAGGCCATTCGCGTCCAGGGCCTCCCAGGTCTTGAGTGCCTCGTCCGATTCCATCCACGGATACCTGCCGCTTGCGTCCTTGCCGCCAGTCAGCCTCAGGCCCGCTATTTTGTGGGCCTTGGCCAGTTCGCCGATGCGACTTGGCGTCGCTGCATCACGTGCATTGAGCACCACCACAGAGCAAAAGCGATCCGGATGGGCAGCCGCGGAATCCAGAACATAACTGTTGTCGAGACCATAACTGCTGACTCGCTGAATGGCAGCGGCCGTATCGACACTTGCTTCGTCCATCCAGCCGAGCACCTGCTCGACAGGGGACATCAAGCGGGGTTTGCCGACCTCAATGCTTGAACCTGGTGCCGGGCTTGACCCAGGCGGTGCCGCGCCGTCGGGCGGTGGTCCCGATGCCCTGGGATAGCGTTGCAAGTCCTCTGAAACCAGATGCAGATGCCCATCGAATAATTTGATTTCGCTGAGGCTGGCGGCCGTGACAGGCGTCGCCGGCGCTACGGCCAGCACGGTTAGGGCAAGACCTGAAGCCAGGGCCTCGCGCCGATCAGGACAATATGTTCTTGAAATAACGACCTCCACTCGATGCTGAATAATCGCTCTTGGCGTTTGACCAAAAAAATATTCATGGTTTCGCGACGCCACGAATCTGGAAGAGCGGTACAGATTGACCGGCCCCCAACTGAGTAGTCCAGTTGCGATGTTAGTTTAGTGACGGGGTTTGCGCTAGCGCCCTGCTGGCGGACTGATTCGACAACCAGCAGATTGCCTCTGCTGCTGGCGGCGGCTGATATCCCAGCGATGCAAGAGGCTCAAGCGGCTGCCAACTGGGCTTTCCATCCGCCGCTCGGACATCGCAGCAATGGGGGCGGCGGCGCCAACATGTGGAGCAAGCTTTCCGGCGGTAATTATCGCCAGACCATCAATGACAATCTTATCTAGATCGTATAGCCCAACTTGCTGAACGGCATCTGGCGCAGGCGCTCACCCGTGGCGTTGAAGATCGCATTGGCCAGCGCCGGGGAAACCCCGGGATAGGCGGGTTCACCCATGCCCGACGGCATGTTGTCGGACTGGACGAAAAAGGCATCGACCGGCGGCGCGCTGCGGGCACGCATCAGGGGATAGGAATTGAAGTTCGCCTGCTGCACGCGGCCATTCTCGATATCGATCGCCCAGCCCATAGTGGTGGAAAGCCCGTCCAGGGAGGCGCCCTGCGCCTGGTTTTCGGCGCCGCTCATATTCACAATCGGGCCGACGTCCAGCGCCACCGTAATCTTGTGAACCGTAATGTGTTTCTTGTCATCGACGCTCAGATCAACCGCGGTGGCCACATGGCCGCCCAGTCCGAAGCTGAAGGCAAGACCAAGACCGCTGCCCTTGGGCCGCTTTCTGCCATAGCCCGACTTTTCGGCCACCAGCCTGACGACATCGGTCGCGCGACTGGCGCTGTAGATGACGGGCGGCGGAGACCCGGGACGCGGCGCATCGTTCGGGGCCGGCGCGACATCGCTGCGGTTCAGGGTTTCCAGCAGCATCTCCAGATGATCGCGGCCCGCGGCCACCGAAAGCTCATGCAGGAAACCCTGCTGGACGAAGATGAGCACATTATAGGTCGGCGCCCGCATCGAACCGGTCGGAGTCAAATAGGGAGAAATCAGGCTGCGCGCGAAGCGGACATTGGGGACATGCCCGACCGGGAAAAAATTCCCGGACATGCCCCCGGCATGCACTTCTTCCTTTCCGTCCTGCGAGAAGGAAATGATGTGGTTCTGCCAGGCATCAATCTTGCCGTCCTTGCCGATGGCGCCCTTGACCCTGTGAAAGCCGCCGGGACGGAAGAAATCATGCGCGAAATCGTCCTCGCGCGTCCATTGCAGCTTGACCGGCGCGTTCACGCGCAGGGCGATGGCCGCCGCTTCACAGGAAAAATCATTGACCTGCCTGCGGCCGAAACCGCCGCCAGCGCGGGTCTGGTTTATCAGCACGCTGTCCTGGGGAACCCCGGCAATGCGCGCGATCTGGGGCATGCCACGGTTTGGTTCCTGGGTCGGCAGCCACATTTCCATCACGCCGTCATGCCACCAGGCGGTGGCGTTCATCGGTTCGAGATTGGCGTGCGCGACAACGGCGTATTCGTAATCCGCCTCAACTGTCTTTGCCGCGGAGGCGAAAGCCGCATCGACATCGCCAATATTTGTATAGGGCTTGGGCAGCGGACCCGCCTTGAGCTGCCGGGCCTGGACACCCGCCTGTGTGGTGCTGTCCTTGGCGGCGCTGCTTTCATCCCATTCGATCTTGAGCGCCTTCTTGGCGCTGAAGGCCGCCCAGGTCGAGGTCGCGATGATGGCGACGCCGGGCATGACATCGCCGGCCTGGGCGGGAAAGCCCGAGCCTTCCAGGATAAAGGCGTCCTTGACGCCGGGCAGCGCCTTTATCTCTTCGAGATTGGCGCTTTTGACCTTGCCGTTCGGGGCGGGACATTTGGTGTAATTGGCATAGAGCATGCCCGGCAGCCGAACATCGATGCCGAACAGGCGTTGGCCGGTGACGATTTTTTTATTGTCGACCCCGGTATAGCGCTTGCCGAGCAGGCGCCAGTTCTTGCGGTCCTTGAGCTTGACTGTGGCGGGATCGGGAACCGGCATCAGCGCTGCCTTTTCGGCAAGCGCGCCATAGGTGATGGTCTTGCCGCTCGCCTTGTGCATCACCGTGGAATTCTGCGTGGTAATCTCGCTGACCGGCACTGTCCACTCACGGGCCGCCGCCGCCACCAGCATGGCGCGCGCCGACGCGCCCGCCTGGCGCAGCGAATTCCAGTTGCGCCGAACCGATGTCGACCCCCCCGCCCGCTGCTGATCGCCATAGATCAGGGGGCTGATGCGGGCCTGCTCGACCCGGACGGACTTCCACTCCGCATCCAGATCTTCGGCAATCATGAGGCCGAAAGTGGTCTTGATGCCCTGGCCGATTTCCGGGCTGATGGAATAGAGCGTCACAATATTATCGGGCGCGATCCGCACAAAGGCGTTGAGCACGGCGGGCATTGACGCATTCGCCGCCCGGGCCGCGTCCCCGCCCGGCAGATAAAAGCCCAGCACCAGTCCGGCGCCGGTTCCCAGGCTCAGCTTGAAGAAGCTGCGGCGCGCCATGCCTGCCTCGGGCGCGAGGTCCGCCGCCTTGCGCAGTATGTCGGCAAGCGCGATTCCGGAAGAAGCAGCGCTTTCGATTGTGTTCGTATCAACCACCGACATGAGGCTCTCCCTCCATCGCGCTGCGAAGCGCCGGTTCGACCGTCGGCGCTTTGCCCGCCGCAGTATGAATCGCGGCCTTGATGCGGTTGTAGCAACCGCAGCGGCAGAAATTGCCATTCATCGCCTGGTCGATCTGGGCGTCGGTCGGCGCGGGATACTGCTTGAGCAGCGACGCGGCGGTCATCAATTGTCCCGCCTGGCAGTAGCCGCATTGCGGCACATCGTAATCGATCCAGGCTTCCTGCAACGGATGAAGCGTGCCGTCTGCCCCTGCAAGACCCTCGATGGTGGTGATCGACTTTGCGCCGACCGATTGCACCGGAATCTGGCAGGACCGCACGGCCACACCGTCAAGCTGCACCGTGCAGGCGCCGCAATAGCCGCCGCCGCAGCCATATTTCGTGCCTTCCAGGGCGAGCGTGTCGCGCAGCACCCAGAGAAGCGGGGTGGCAGGGTCGACATCGTCTGCGACGGTGCGATCTTGCCCGTTGACAGTGAGGTGAAGCAAGCGTGCCTCCTGATTTCTGGGACGCGAAGTCTGACCTGTTTCATCCTGGTCTTCAAGCCGGTCGGAAGGCAGAAAGGGCCGCTACCGTTATGCCCAAACGCACATAACGATCAGGCGCGCCAGCATAAAACGAAACACCATCACTCAAAGACGCTCGCTTCATCAAAATATCGCCGCTTAACATCAACCACCAGATGAGGCCAAACCTCCCTTAATCTACGCCCTCAGCTGTCTCAATTTTGGCAACGGCCCATTTGGCCAATAACGAGGTAAGCGTATTTGGACAGCTTGTTCACAATCTGAACCCTCCGCGCTTACCACTTCGCTTACCACTTTGAGGGTCAGATTGTGCTGGACGTCAAAAGCGCTGTCGAGACCAACTAGCGCTTAATGCCTGGTTTTATTGGGCTATTTTGACTCACCGCCAGACGTCGCTGGACGACGTTAGACGTTAAATGGCGGAACAGGGTTCACCAGCCAGGCGTTCACGGGCGCGTTGATCGGCGCCGACATCGCCATCAGCATGGATGGCAAGGGCTCCTGGCGCGACACTGTCTTCGTCGAACGACTGTGGCGCACCATCAAATACGAAGAGGTGTATCTGTGGGCCTACGACAGGGTCAGCATGAACTTGGCCCCGCGCACTGGGCATGACCTGCTCCCCGAAATTGCCCTCGATTTGAGGTAGAGTCCGTTCCTTGAAGGAGACGGACGATGAGAAGCAGCCGATACACCGAAGAACAGATCATCGGGATATTGAAGCAGCACCAGGCGGGGCTTGGAGCGAAGGA
>DASZQW010000027.1:0-37595 GCA_035549455.1 Rhizomicrobium sp.
GAAATACCGTGTCAGATACTGCTCCACCGACTGGGCCAGAGACAGGGGTCCCTCGCCGGAATCGGCGGCGAAGCTCCGCACGGGTTCTTTCAGTTCGGCGCTGACGGAGGCGGCGCTGATCGTATCGCCCGGCTGCAGCACGGCCAGCCGCCGGATCAGGTTTTCCAGTTCGCGCACATTGCCCGGCCAGCGATGACGCCGCAGCATGTCCAGCGACTCATTGTCGACGGTCTTGTGCGGCAGGCCCTCATCTTCGGCCTTGCGCAGGAAATGGCGCACCAGGTCGGGAATATCCTCGACCCGCTCGCGCAAGGGCGGCAGGCGCAGGGGGACGACATTGAGCCGGTAATACAGGTCTTCGCGGAACAGGCCCTGACTGATCAGCTGGCGTAGGTCGCGGTTGGTGGCGGCGATGATGCGCACATCGGTCTTGATCGGCGTGCGCCCACCCACGGTGGTGTATTCGCCCTGTTGCAGCACCCGCAGCAGGCGGGTCTGGGCCTCCAGCGGCATGTCGCCGATCTCGTCCAGGAACAGCGTGCCGCCTTCGGCCTGTTCAAAGCGGCCGACGCCGCGGTTGGTGGCGCCGGTGAAAGCGCCGCGCTCATGGCCGAACAATTCGCTTTCCACCAGCTCCTTGGGGATCGCCGCCATGTTGACGGCGACGAAGGCACCATGGCGGCGTTTGCCGTAATCGTGCAGGGCGCGGGCCACCAGCTCCTTGCCGGTGCCGCTTTCGCCCATGATCATCACGGTGAGGTCGGTCTGGGTCAGGCGCGCGATGACGCGGTAGATTTCCTGCATTGCGGGCGAGCGGCCGATCAGCGGCAGCCGGTCTTCCGACGCCTCGACGCCGGTGTCGCGGCGGCTCTGCGGGCTTTGCAGGGCGCGCATCACCACGCTGGTCAGTTCCTTCAGGTCGAAGGGTTTGGGCAGATACTCGAAGGCGCCGCGTTCGGCCGCGGTGATCGCGGTCAGCAGCGTGTTCTGGGCGCTCATCACCAGGATCGGCAGATCGGGCCGCATGCGCTTGATGCGCGGGATCAGGTCAAAGCCGGATTCGTCGGGCAGCACCACATCGGTGATGATCAGATTGCCCTCGCCCGCCGACACCCAGCGCCACAGCCCGGCGGCGGTGGCGGTGGTGCGCACATCGTATCCGGCCCGGCCCAGCGCCTGGTTCAGCACGGTGCGGATGGCGCTGTCGTCGTCGCAAACAAGAATGGTGGCTGCCATCAGACGTCCTCGACCCGGGCTTTGGGAAGCAACACACGGAAAATGGTGCGGCCCGGGACGGAGTCGCACTCAATCACGCCGCCATGATCACCCACGATCTTGGCGACCAGCGCCAGTCCCAGGCCCGAGCCGCGCAGCTTGGTGGTGACGAAGGGATCGAAAATATAGGGCAGCAGGTCGGCCGGCACCCCCGCGCCATTGTCGCGCACCGTCACTTCCAGCGGCAGCGAGACGCGCTCACCAGCCACCCCGGCGCCGAACTTCACGCCGGGGCGGTAGCCGGTGGTGAGGGTGATCTCGCCGCCCGTCTCCGGCAGCGCATCGGCGGCGTTGCGCACCAGATTCAGGAATACTTGGATCAGCTGGTCCTGGTCGCCCGACACGGACGGCAGCGAGGGATCGAAATTCTCGACAATGGTGACGCCGCGCGCGAAGCCGGACTCCGAGACCTTGCGCACCCGGTCCAGCACCTGGTGGATATTGACGGGATGGCGGGTAAAGGCACGGGTATCGCCGAAACTTTCCATGCGATCGATCAAGGTACGGATGCGGTCGCTTTCGGCCACGATCAGCTGGGTCATCTCGCGATCGGCGGGCGCGAGCTGTTCCTCGATCAGCTGCGCCGCGCCGCGGATGCCGGCCAGCGGATTCTTGATCTCATGCGCCAGCACCGCCGCCATGCCGTGCATCGAGCGCACCGCGCCCCGCGCCATCAGCTGGCGGTCCATGCGCTGGGCCAGGCCGCGTTCCTGAAAGGTGAGCAGCATGGCGCCCCCGGGCTCCGGCACCGGCGTCACCGTCACATCCGCCACCCGTTCGCCGTGGCGCGGCGTCGACAGGTCGATATCCCGCTCGGCGGCGCTGGCGTTGCGCTCCGCCGCCTGGATGACAAGCTGGAACAGCGGCGAATGGGGCGCGATCAGGTCGGCCAAAGTCAGCTTGCGCAACAAGGTCAGGCCGGTATCGAAAAACTGTTCGGCGGCGGGATTGGCGTAGAGCACCTCGGTCTTGGGACCGAGCAGCATGATCGGCATGGGCAGCGCATTGGCGATCGTGCCGGAGCCGGCAGGCTCGGACGGGGCCATGCGCAATTTTTGTAGAACTCCGACCAAGGTGTGCCTATTGTTTGAGCAATTGTGTGATGAGTTCATAATATAGGCAGGGCGCTGCGAAGCAACATATATCGCGAATTGCTGCCGCAAATGTTAGGCAGGCCGCCAATTCCTGCTGGAGCCTCGAATGCCCCGCCTTGCTGTCCTGATCGTCGCCGCCGGCAAGGGCGAACGGGCCGGAACCGAGCGGCCCAAACAATATGAAAAGCTGGGCGGTCAGTCGATGCTGCGCCGGACGGTGGAGGCTTTTCACGGCTTTTCCGTGACGGTTGTGATCGGGCCGGGCCAGGAGGAACTCGCCGCCCAGGCGCTGCAGGGCCTGGGCGTTGGCGCGCCCGTCCATGGCGGCGCCACCCGTCAGGATTCGGTGCGACTGGGGCTTGCGGCGCTGGCGGACGAACCGCCCGATTTCGTTCTGATCCATGATGCCGCCCGGCCGCTGGTGTCGCGCAAGGTGATCTGTGATGTGGTGGCGGCGCTGGAAAAGGGCGCCGACGGCGTGCTGCCCACGATCGCGGCCACCGACACGCTGCGGCGGCGCGGCGATGCGGGCTGGACCTTGGTGGCGCGCGACGGCCTCTACCGGGCGCAGACACCGCAGGGTTTTGTCTATAAGAAGATCGCGGCGGCGCACCAGGCGCATGCCGGCCGCGACGTCACGGACGATGTGGCGCTGGCCGAGCTGGCTGGCATGAAGGTCGAGATGGTCGAGGGCGAAGAGAAGAACATCAAAGTGACGCGCAAGGAGGACTTTGCGCTGGCCGAGGCGTTGCTGGGCACGTCCAAGGCGGGCGACTGGCGCACCGCCAGCGGCTATGACGTTCACACCTTCACCGCCGGCGACCACATCATGCTCTGCGGCGTCAAACTCGACCATGATCACGGCCTGGAAGGCCATAGCGACGCCGATGTGGGATTGCATGCCATTACCGACGCCCTGCTGGGGACCATCGGCGCAGGCGATATTGGACAACATTTTCCGCCCACGGACGACCGCTGGAAGGGCGCCGCGAGCTGGCAATTCCTCGACCATGCCGCATCGCTGGTGCGCGGCAAGGGCGGCGTGATTTCGCATGTTGACCTGACCATCATCTGCGAGCGCCCCAAGATCGGCCCCCACCGCGACGCCATGCGGGCCAGGATCGCCCAGATCCTGAAGATCGAGGAAAGCCGCGTCAGCGTGAAAGCCACCACCACCGAAGGCCTGGGCTTTACCGGCCGCCGCGAAGGCATCGCCGCCCAGGCCATTGCCACTGTGAGATTGTGAGATTGTGAGAATGAAGATGCGCGCCTCCACCATCGTCGCCAGCGTGTTCGGAATCGGCTATTTCGATGTCGCGCCCGGCACCATCATGAGCGCCATCGCCACGCCGCTGGCGCTGATCATCGCCATACGCGCAGGCGCCATGAGCATTGTTGGCGCCAGCCTGATCGCCTTCACCATTGGCGTCTATGCCTGCGCCGACCATATGCGCCAGACCGGCCGCAGCGACGATCCTTCCGAATGCGTCATCGACGAACTGGCCGGCCAATGGCTGGCCTGCGCCTTTGCGGCCCTGACTTTTGGCGGGCTGGTGCCGGCGCCGCGCTACATGCTGGTCACCTTCGCGCTGGCCTTCATGCTGTTCCGCCTGTTCGACATCTGGAAGCCATGGCCGGTATCGGCGGCGGAAAAGCTTTCCGGCGGCGTCGGCGTGATGCTGGACGACATGGTGGCGGGGCTGATGGCGGGCATCCTGGTGGTGCTGGCCCGAATCTTCCTGCACCTGTAATGTTTTCCGCTGCCCTGCGCGACCGCGCCGCAAGCCTGCTGGCGGCGGCGCGCGGCAAGGGGCTGAAGCTCGCCATCGCCGAGAGCTGCACCGGCGGGCTGATCAGCGCCCTGCTGACGGAAATTGCTGGCTCTTCCGATGTGGTGGAGCGCGGCTTTGTCACCTATTCCAACGAGGCCAAGGAGCAGATGCTGGGCGTGCCTGCGGCGCTGATCCGACAGCATGGCGCGGTGTCGGACGCAGTGGCCAAGGCGATGGCCGATGGCGCGATCCGCAATTCGACCGCCCAGCTTGCCGTTGCGGTGACGGGCATTGCCGGTCCCGGCGGCGGCAGCGACGAAAAGCCTGTGGGACTGGTATTTGTCGCAGCCGCGCGCGCGGGCGAAGCGACCCTGGTGCGCGCGTGCCGCTTCGGCGATATCGGGCGCGATGCGGTGCGGCTGAAGTCGGTGGAAACCGCGTTGGAGATGCTGGCGTCGCTAGTGTGACGCCGCCAGCGGCAGCCTCAGCAATGCCGCGATCAGGAATTTCCGCATGACGCTTTGCCCTCTTGTATCTGTTTGGCCCGCGCCTCGAAGGCGTCGGACATTTTCAGCATGGCTTTCTCGAACTTGGCGCCGGCGACGCCCTGCAGCAACCGGCTGTTGAATTCGAACAGGATCGAGAAGGTGATGTCGCAGCCCCGCCCGTTGGGGGTGAACTGCCAATGATTCTCCAAGGTCCTGAAGGGTCCCTTGGTCTGGGCCACGTCGATACGGTGTATCTTGGGGGTCAGAAGGATGTCGCTGGTATAGCGCTCGCGCAGCGCACCATAGCCAACCGCCATCTCGGCCGTGATGTGGTTTTCGCGGCGCGACAGAATGCGCAGCGCCACCACCCAGGGCAGAAATTCGGGATAGCGCTCGACCTGCGACACCACCGCATACATCAGGTCTGCCGGGTACGGCACGCTGCGGGTTTCGCGATGGGCGATCATGCCTTGGCGGCGCGCGCCTTTTGCAGTTCCGCAAAGTCGCTGTCGGCGTGGTAGGAGGAGCGGGTGAGCGGCGACGCCGACACCATCAGGAAGCCCTTGGCGCGGGCGATGGCTTCCAGGGAAGCAAATTCCTCCGGCGTCCAGAAGCGTTCCAGCCTGGCATGCTTCCTGGTAGGCTGGAGATACTGGCCGATGGTGAGGAAATCGACGCGGGCGGCGCGCAAATCGTCCATCACCTGCATGATTTCCTCGCGCGTTTCGCCAAGGCCAACCATCAGCCCCGACTTGGTGAAACCGGAGGGCATCAGGTCCTTGGCCTGTTCCAGAAGCCGCAGCGAGGTGAAGTAGCGCGCCCCGGGCCGGATCTTCAGATACAGGCGCGGCACGGTTTCCAGATTGTGGTTGAAGACCTCGGGCCTGGCCACCATCACGGTTTCGATCGCGCCTTCCTTGCGCAGAAAGTCGGGGGTGAGTACCTCGACGCTGGTGCCGGAGCTCTCTGCATGGATGGCATTGATGACGCGCGCGAAGTGTTCGGCGCCGCCATCGACCAGGTCGTCGCGGTCCACCGAGGTGATGACCACATGGGCCAGACCCAGGGTCTTGACGGCGCGGGCGACATTGGCGGGTTCCTGGGCATCCAGCGGCCCCGGCAAGCCGGTCTTGACGTTGCAGAAGGCGCAGGCGCGGGTGCAGGTGTCGCCCATGATCATCATGGTGGCGTGGCGCTTGGTCCAGCACTCGCCGATGTTGGGACAGGCCGCCTCCTCGCAGACCGTGTGCAGGTGGTTGGCGCGCACGATCTCGCGGGTCTTCACATATTCCCTCGAAACCGGCGCCTTGACGCGAATCCAGTCGGGCTTGCGCTGAATGTCATTGTCCGGCCGGTGGGCCTTTTCCGGATGGCGCGGGGACTTGTCGAGATTGTTGATGACTACGGTCATGGACGAGATATAGCGGCCTCGCCCTTGAAAATCACCCTGCGGAGCGTCGCGGCTGGCCTGCTTTTTTGGGAATGTCATCCTAAGTTGGCGCGGGGAATGAACTGTCCGGCGCTTGCCGCGTTGGCGAAGGGAACCCTTCCCGGAGCAAATGCCCATGGTCACACGCGCCGATATCAAGTCCCGTCGCCGCGCCGTGCGCGCGGTCGAAAAGGTCCATCACGGCGCAGGCCGTTCCAGCCTGGGCGTCACCCTGACCCGCCTGGCGCTCAGCCGCCCGGCCCGCGCCGCCTATGTCACCATCGGCGCCGTGGGGCTGGCGGCGCTGGCCGTCGCCCTTGTGGGCCCCAAGCGCATCGAGCGCGATGTCATCAAACCGTTGCGGGGCGCCATCGAACCCCAGGCCGACAGGCTGTGGGCCCAGGCCCAGCCGCTGCGCGAGCAGATCGCGGGTCTGTTCGAGTCGGCGCCGGTCTCGGGGCGCGCGAAGCTGGTGAAAAGCCTGCAAAGCTGGATCGGGCATTTCCACGCGACATGATGTAGAAGGTCGCTTCCGGGAATCCACGGAAGGCCGCATGTCGCACACAGTGGGAGAAAAGACGCGTATCCCCTTCGATCCCGCCGCCCAGCATCATTCCATCTTCCACGCCCTGGTCGAGGCGCGCCAGGCGCAGGGCGGCGATGCGGTCGCGCTGATCGATGGCGACGAGCGGGCGCTGACCTATGACGCGATCATCCGCGCCAGCTTCGCCCTGGGATCGGCCCTGAAGCGCGGCAGCCATGCGGGCGATTGCGTCGGCGTGATGCTGCCCACCGGGGCGGCGTCGGCGCTGACCTTCTTCGCTTTGTCGGCCATGGGGCGCATTCCCACCATGCTGAATTTCACCAGCGGGCTGGCGGGCGTGAAAAGCGCGCTGTGCACGGCGCGGGTGAAACGCATCGTCACGGCCCGAAGGCTGGTCGAGATGGCCTGTCTTGAGGAATTGATCGCCGGTCTGGGCGGGATCGAGATCGTCTATCTGGAAGACCTGCGCAGATCGCTGACCCCGCGCGACAAGCTGACGGCGCTGGCGGGCAAGCTGATGCCGGGCGTGCTGGCGGCCCGGCCCGACCCGGCCGCACCCGCAGTGATCCTCTTTACCTCCGGCACCGAGGGCGAACCCAAGGGCGTGGCGCTGAGCCATGCCAACATCCTGTCCAACATCGCCCAGGTGCGCGCCCATATCGACCTCTATGCGGACGATGTGCTGTTCAATCCCCTGCCCGTGTTTCACTGCTTCGGGCTGACGGTCGGCACCATCCTGCCGCTGGTGGCGGGCGTGAAGCTTGTCTGCCATCCCACCCCGCTCCAGCCCAAGGAGATCGTGCGCCGTATCCGAAACCATGGCGCCACCATCCTTCTGTCCACCGACACCTTCATCACCCAGTATGCCCGCGTCGCCGAAGGCGAGGAGCTTCACTCGCTGCGCCTGGCGGTCTGCGGGGCGGAGCGGCTGCGCGACGAGACCCGCGCCTTTGTGCGCCGCAAATGCGGCATCCACCTGCTGGAAGGCTATGGCGTCACGGAAGCCTCGCCGGTGATCGCGGCCAACCAGATCGAGGCCAACCATCCCGGCACTGTCGGCCGCATGATGCCGGGCATGCAGGCGCGGCTGGAGCCTGTGCCGGGCATCCCCGGCGCGGGCGAGCTGCATGTCAAAGGCCCCAATGTGATGATGGGCTATATCAAGCCCGACGCGCCGGGCCAGGTCATTCCGCCCAGGGCCGGCTGGTACAATACCGGCGATATCGTCTCCATCGACGCGGACGGCTTCATCTCCATCCGCGGCCGCCTCAAGCGTTTCGCCAAGATCGGCGGCGAGACGATTTCCCTTGCGGTGGTGGAGAATATCGCCGCCGCGCTGTGGCCCGACAACGCCCATGCCGCGGTGGCGATGCCCGATGCCCGCAAGGGCGAGCAGATCGTGCTGGTGACGGATACGCCCGAGGCCAGCCGCATTGAGTTGATCGGTTGGGCGCAGAATCATGGCGTCTCGGAGCTGAGCGTTCCGCGCCGGGTGCTGCTGGCGCCGGCGATCCCGGTTTTGGCTACCGGCAAGATCGACTATGTCGCCGTGCAGAAGCTGGCCGAGGCCGGTTCGACCTAGTGGCCCTGCCCGACCTGAATCTGGGAATCACGAATTTCGTGCAGCTTCAGACCGAGCCCAACGAAAGCGGCGCCAGCTAGAACTCCGCTTCCAGTTCCTCGATGTCGGCTTTCTCGGTGCGCGCGGCCTCGGTCCATTCGATCATGTCCGGCAGCGCCAGCATGGTCTCGCAGTAATCGGCGCACTGGCGGTCGAGCTTGACGTCGTAGGTCGCAAAGCGCGTCGCCACCGGCGCGTACATCGCGTCGGCCAGGGTGGGCGTCTCGCCGAACAGATAGGGCCCGCCATACTTGCCCAGACATTCGCGCCAGATGGCGCCGACCCGTTCTATGTCGGCCTGCGCCGCCGCCCAGATCTTGAAGCTCTTGTAATGCGCCTTGAGGTTCATCGGCAGCGCCGAGCGCAGGTTGGAGAAGCCCGAATGCATCTCGCCCGACACGGCGCGGCAATGGGTACGCGCGGCCCGCTCCTTGGGCAGCAAGCCGGCCTGCGGGAAAGTCTCGTTGAGATATTCGGCGATGGCCAGCGTGTCCCATACCTTGATGCCGTTATGGGTCAGGCGCGGCACCAGGAAAGACGGCGACAGCAGCAGCAGCTCGGCCCGGGCATCGGCGTCGTCGGCGGACAGCAGCTCTTCGGTGAAGTCCAGCCCGGCCATCCGGCAAAGCAGCCAGCCGCGCAACGACCAGGAGGAGTAGTTCTTGCTGGAAATAGTGAGGACGGCACCGCTCATGTTTGCAGTTTTCGCCGGATTTGGTGCGTTGACAAGCGTTATTTTGCACTGCAGCATGGGTAACGGGGTGCGGTTTGACCGCCAAGTCCCGCCATTTGTGCTGGGACTGGCCGAGAGCGGGATGTTGTACGAAGCCTATCAGGCCCAACAGGATGTGCTCGCGCCGTTTCGCGCGGGGGCCGATCTTTTCAAGACGGCGTTCGGCGACACACAGATGGGGCCGTCGGCCAACTACTGGCTGCGCTTTGCCTCGGCCGGCGCGGAAATCTTCTCGCGCGCCCAGATGATCCATGACCGGCCGCCCTATGGCATTCACCAGGTCGCGGGCGTGCCCGTGACGGAGGAAATCGCCCTGGAGATGCCGTTCGGCAATCTGGTGCATTTCCGCAAGGAGGGCGTCAGCGGCCAGCCGCGCGTGCTGCTGGCAGCGCCGATGGCGGGGCATTTTCCCACTTTGCTGCGCCACACCGCCCAGACCATGCTGGCCGACCATGACGTCTACATCACCGACTGGAAGTCGGGACGCGATGTGCCGCTGTCGGAGGGGCGCTTCGGCACCGACGAATATATCGACCATCTGATGGCATTTTTCCATCATATCGGGCCCGGCGCGCACGGCATGGCGGTGTGCCAGCCCTGTCCCTCGATGCTGGCGGCCGCCGCGCTGATGGCCGAAGATGGCGACGCCGCCACGCCTGCCAGTCTGATCCTGATGGCCGGGCCGGTGGATACCTCGATCAATCCCACCAAGGTCAACATTCTGGCCAACGAACATCCCATCGGCTGGTTCGAGGACAATCTGATCACCGCGGTGCCGCGCCGCTATCCCGGCGCCTTTCGCCATGTCTATCCCGGCTTCATCCAGTTGTCGGCTTTTGTCACCATGAACCTGTCGCGCCATGTGCACGCCCATATGGACCTGTTCGGCCATATCCTGAAGGGCGAGCTGGCCAAGGCCGATGCCAACCGGAAATTCTATGACGAGTATTTCTCCATCGCCGACCTGCCCGCCGAATTCTATCTGGAGACCGTGCGGAAGGTGTTTCAGGAGCAGCATCTCGCCAGGGGCCGCTACACCTGGCGCAACCGGGTGGTCAATCCCGCCGCCCTGCGCAAGACTTCGCTGCTGACGGTGGAAGGCGAGCGCGACGATATTTGCGGATTGGGCCAGACCATGGCGGCGCAGGACCTGGTGACCGGCGTCAAGCCGTTCCGCAAGAAACACTATGTCCAGGCGGGCGTGGGCCATTATGGCGTCTTCAGCGGCACGCGCTGGGCAACACAGATCTATCCGATGGTGCGCAGCACGATCATGTCGTCGGACTGACTATTTCAGGGCCGTGTTGAGCAGCCAGGCCAGACGGACCCCGGCTCGCGCCAGCTGGAGCCGCGCAACCGGCGCTTCGCGTTCGTCATAATCGCCCGCCAGCCGCAAGCTGCGCCGCCCGCGCAGCGCAGGATATATCTGGTCGCGGGCGATGGCATGGGCCTCATTGGCCCAGTCGGCGGCCGTACCCGCTGCCCAGTCGCGGCGCTGCCCCGGCGTGATCGCCGCTTCGATCCGGCGCGCCGCGGCGGCGGCATCGAAGCCCAGCGGTTCCACCACGCTCACGTCCCAGACATGATGCAGGTTGGTGCGTTGGGCGTTCAGCATGACCCGCACGCCATTGCCGCCCTTGTCGCCATTGTCCTCGACATGCAGCGGCTGATGGATGTCGGCCACCAGATGAATCAGGAACCGCAGCGCCTGGGCGCGCAAGGCCGATGGCGCGCCGCGCTCGGCCAGGATGCGGCGGTCATTGTCGATCTGCGCCACCACGCAGTCGTCCCAGGCGCAGTCCCGGCGCGCGTCATAGCCGGGCGCGGCCAGCGGGATGTCGACATAGTGCCAGCTGGCGGTCTCGGGCCGCTGCTCGCGAATCTCGTCGGCCCAGTTGGACTCATGGACCAAGAGCGCGGGCGAGCCCAGCAGCCCGGCCACCTGGGCGCGGGCCTGCGGCGTCAATTCGCCCAGCGCGATGCTGGCCACGATCTCATGGCCCTCCGCGCCCCAGGCCAGGGCAGGACCGGGCGTGACCAGCAAGAGCAGCGCCAGCAGGAATCGCATGATGGTATGAGACGTGAAAAATCTCCAAAGGCCAATGGGAACAGGCGATTAAAGGTTGACCATTTCGCCATGCCGCCTTTAGATGGCGATGGTCGCGCCGGGGATGGGCTGCGGGCCGATGGGCTGGGAATAGGCAGGCGAACGGTCGGGGGACCCCAAGCCGGCTTCTTTCCAACGACATAGGAAACCGACGTGGACCAGAATAACCGCGAGCCGAAACGCGCGCGATTCAGCACCAGGAAATTCGTGCCGGAACCGGCGGGCCATCCCTCGATGACGATGCTGCTGCGCCGCCTGAACGGCGCCACCGCCGTGATGGCGACGCCGGACGGCCGCTGGGCGGTGGTCCAATCCACGCTGGGTGCGCTGGTGGCGGGCGCTGTCGCCTGGCTGGCGGTGGGCATGATGCCGGTGGGCCACCCCATGACCGCGCCCGGCCGCTCCTCCCTGCCTTATGCGCTGTTCATGAAGCTGGTGCGCGCCAGCGAACCGCAATCGGCGCAGGATTCCAATGCCGACCAGGGCAATCCAAATCCCGGCGTCGAGACCCGCACCGTGACCCTGGATTCCGGCGATACGCTGGCGGGCATGCTGGAGGATGTCGGCATCTCGGCGCAAGACGCCAATGCCGTGGTCGCGGCTATGGGCAAGGATTTCAACGCCCATGCCCTGCAGGCGGGCCAGTCCTTCGACTTGACCTATTCGGTGGCAACGATCGATGCCAGCGGGGACGCGTCCAAGCCCGCAGCGCCGAAGACCACCACCGTGATGGTCAATCACAAGCCTGTGGTGGTGCCGGTGGAAGCCGATACCGGCGACCGCGAGGAAGACAGCCAGCCCATCACGCGCCTGTTGTCGCTGCATTTTTCGCCTTCCGTCGAACAGGACATCACCGTCACCCGCACCACCGAAGGCGGCTACACGGCCCAGATTGAGAAAAAGCAGCTTGAGGTGCACCGCCACCGCGCCGGCGGCACCATCGACGGCAGCCTTTATCTGTCGGCGATGCAGGCGGGCATTCCCGCCGATGTCGTGGTCGACATGATCCACATGTTTTCCTACAAGGTCGATTTCCAGCGCGACCTGCATCCCGGCGACAGTTTCGAAGTCTATTACGACTATTACTACACGCCCGAAGGCCAGCCCGCGAAGTACGGCGCCATCAGCTATGCGATGATGACCCTGGGCGGCAAGCAGATCCCAATGTACCGTTTTCAGCCCGATCCCAACGAGCCGGCGGAATATTTCGACCAGAGGGGCCAGAGCGCCCGCGGCATGCTGATGAAGACGCCGGTGGACGGGGCGCGCATCAGCAGCGGTTTTGGATCACGCTTCCATCCCATCCTGGGCTATACCCGCATGCACAAGGGCGTGGACTTCGCGGTGCCTATCGGCACGCCGGTGATGGCGGCGGGCGCCGGGACCGTGCTGTTCATGGGCTGGAGCAATGGCTATGGCAACTTCGTCAAGATCGACCATGGCAACGGCTATGCCACCGGCTATGGCCACCTGTCGCGTTTCGCGCCCGGCATGCGGCGCGGCGCGCGCGTGCGCCAGGGCCAGGTTTTCGCCTATAGCGGCATGACCGGCATGGCGACGGGACCGCACCTGCATTACGAGACCTTCGTGCATGGCGTCCAGGTCAATCCCCTCACGCTGAAGATAGCGCAGGGCCGCCAGCTGGCGGGACGGTTGCTGCACCAGTTCCTGGAACGACGCATGGAAATCGACAATCTGGTGGCCAGCACCGCGCTGGAGGCCAAGGTCGCCGACAACGCCACGGATTTGCGCCAAGCCAAGGCAAAGTAGGAACTTTCGCCTTTGTCTGACATTGTGTTCCTTCCAACGAGGAACTGGGTGTGCGTATAGAAGGCGGCTACGATATTGCATTCAGTTTCAAGGCCACCACCCCCCTCCTCCTGCAGGTGCATCTGCACCCGGAGTTGCGGGGACGGTTGGAGGCGCCGGAATCCTTTCGGCTGATGCCGGCGGTGCCATACCGCACTTATACCGACGATTTCGGCAACCGCTGCACCCGCCTGGTGGCCCCGGTGGGGACGCTGACCCTGTCCAACCGCTTTGTCATCCGCGACAGCGGCGTGCAGGAATCCATGCCCTGGGGTGCGCGCCAGGCTGAGGTCGACGATCTTCCCGACGATGTGCTTCTTTACCTGCTGGGCAGCCGCTATTGCGACACTGACATGCTGGCGACCCTGGCGTGGAAGAAATTTCGCGACGTCCCGGCAGGCTATGCGCGCGTTCAGGCGATCCTGGATTACGTCCATGACCGCATCAAGTTCAGCTATGGCCATGCCCGCGCCGACCGCACCGCCTCCGAAGGCCATGCCGAGCGGGTCGGGGTGTGCCGCGACTATGCGCATCTGGCGATCACGCTGTGCCGCTGCATGAATATTCCCGCGCGCTACTGCACCGGCTATCTGGGCGATATCGGCGTGCCGCTCGATCCCGCGCCGATGGATTTCAGCGCCTGGTTCGAGGTCTTCCTGGACGGCAGGTGGCACACCATGGATGCGCGCCACAACCAGCCGCGCATCGGCCGGCTGCTGATGGCGCGGGGCCGCTACGCCACGGATGCGGCCATCAGCACAGCCTTCGGCAATGCCGAACTCAAGCGCTTCGACATCATCACCCGGGAATTGACGCCCTAGAACGGCCGTCCGCCGTCACGTCAGTTTAATGTCGCGCCCGTCGGCGGCACATCGATCAATTCGTCACTGCCGGCGGCGAATTCCTGGCCGTCGATGACCAGCCCGGTCTTGGAGGCGCCCACCGTGACATGGCTGCCATCGGTGATGCGACCTTCCAGGATCAGTTGCGCCAGCGGGTCCTGCAGGCGGCGCTGGATCACCCGCTTGAGGGGGCGGGCGCCATAGACGGGGTCGTAGCCGGCATTGCCCAGCCAGTGCCGGGCTTTGTCATTCAGCGCGATGGTGATCTTGCGGTCGGCCAGCAGCGTGTCGAGCCGGCCGATCTGGATGTCGACGATCTTGTCCATATTGGCGCGGGTCAGGCGGTGGAACAGGATGATCTCGTCCAGCCGGTTGAGGAATTCCGGGCGAAAATGCGCGCGCACCGCGGCCATCACCTGGGCCCGGGCCCGGGTTTCGTCGCTGCCTTCCACCGCCATGAACTCGGTGCCGAGATTGGAGGTCAGGATGATGACGGTGTTCTTGAAATCCACCGTGCGACCCTGGCCATCGGTCAACCGGCCATCATCCAGCACCTGCAGCAGCACATTGAACACATCGGCATGGGCCTTCTCGACCTCGTCGAACAGGATCACCTGATAGGGGCGGCGGCGCACCGCCTCGGTAAGGACGCCGCCTTCCTCATAGCCGACATAGCCCGGCGGCGCGCCGATCAGCCGCGCCACGGCATGCTTTTCCATGAATTCGCTCATGTCGATCCGCACCAGGGCGGAATCGTCGTCGAACAGGAACGCCGCCAGCGACTTGGTCAGCTCGGTCTTGCCCACGCCGGTCGGCCCCAGGAACAGGAAGCTGCCGATGGGGCGGTTGGGATCCTGCAGGCCGGCGCGCGCCCGGCGCACGGCATTGGCGATGGCCTTCACCGCCTGGTCCTGGCCCACCACACGGCGACCCAGATCGTCCTCCATGTGCAGCAGCTTTTCGCGCTCGCCTTCCAGCATCTTGTCGACCGGGATTCCGGTCCAGCGCGACACCACCTGGGCGATGTTCTCGGCGGTGACCACTTCGGACGCCAGCACATCGTCCTTGCGCTCGTCGATGGCCTTCAGCTTGCGCTCCAGATCGGGGATCACGCCATAGGTCAGCTCGCCGGCGCGGGCGAAGTCGCCCTTGCGCTGCGCCACTTCCACGTCGCTGCGCGCCTGGTCGAGCTTTTCCTTGATCGACTGGACGTCGGCGACTTCCTTCTTCTCTTCCTGCCACTTGGCGGTCATGCCGTCGGATTCGGCCTCCAGATCGGCCAACTCGCTTTCCAGCGCGGTCAGCCGTTCCTTGGAGGCTTTGTCGGTTTCCTTTTTCAGGGCCTCGCGCTCGATCTTGAGCTGGATGATGCGGCGGTCCAGCTCATCCAGCTTCTCGGGCTTGGAATCGATCTGCATGCGCAGGCGCGAACCCGCTTCGTCCATCAGGTCGATAGCCTTGTCGGGCAGGAAGCGGTCGGTGATGTAGCGGTTGGAGAGGGTTGCCGCCGCCACGATGGCCGAGTCTGTGATACGCACGCCGTGATGGAGTTCGTATTTCTCCTTCAGGCCGCGCAGGATGGAGATGGTGTCTTCCACCGTGGGTTCGCCGACAAAGACGGCCTGGAAGCGCCGCGCCAGCGCCGCGTCCCTTTCCACATATTTGCGGTATTCATCCAGTGTGGTGGCGCCGATGCAATGCAGCTCGCCGCGCGCCAGCGCCGGCTTGATCAGGTTGGACGCGTCCATGGCGCCGTCGGCTTTGCCGGCCCCGACCAATGTGTGCATCTCGTCGATGAAGAGGATGATCTCGCCCTGGGCGCCGGTGACCTCGTTCAGCACGGCCTTCAGCCGTTCCTCGAAGTCGCCGCGGAACTTGGCGCCCGCGATCAGCGCGCCCATGTCCAGCGCCATCAGCTTGCGGTCGCGCAGGGATTCCGGCACGTCGCCATTGACGATGCGCAGCGCCAGGCCTTCGGCGATGGCGGTCTTGCCGACGCCGGGTTCGCCGATCAGCACGGGATTGTTCTTGGTGCGCCGCGCCAGCACCTGGATGGTGCGGCGGATTTCCTCATCCCGGCCGATCACCGGGTCCAGCTTGCCGCTGCGGGCGATCTCGGTCAGGTCGCGGGCATATTTCTTGAGCGCGTCATAGGCGTTCTCCGCCGTGGCACTGTCGGCGGTGCGGCCCTTGCGCAGGTCCGCGATGACCTTGTTCAGGCCCTGCGCGGTCACGCCCGCGTCCTTGAGGATACGGGCGGCGTCGCTGCCGCTGGACAGAACAAGCGCCAAGAGAAGATATTCTGCGGTGACAAAACTGTCGCCGGCCTTCTTGGCCACCTGTTCCGCATTGTCGAGAAGCTTGGCGGTATCCTGGGCCAGATAGACCTGGCCCGAACCGCCCTGCACCCGGGGCAGCTTCTTCAGCGCGGCCTCGACCCCGGTGCGCACGCTTTTGTCGTCGCCGCCGGCGGCCTGGATCAGGCGGGCGGCGAGGCCTTCCTCGTCATCGATCAGAACCTTGAGCAGATGGTCGGGGGTGAATTGCTGGTTGCCCTCGCGAAGCGCCAGGCTCTGGGCGGACTGAATGAAGCCGCGCGCCCGCTCGGTGAATTTCTCGATATCCATGCTCTCTCCCGGTCGGCCCATTGCAGGCACCGTTCCAGTGCGGATATGGGAAGCGGGAACCGGGGCTGCAAGACCCTGATAGCATGGGCGGTTAACGCCGGGCCTTGAGGCAGCGCAATCCGCCTCAAGCAAAAGCCAGGACGCTTCAGGCAGAGGCTAGGACGCTTCAAGCGGAAGCTAGGACGCTTCAGGCAGAGGCTAGGACGCCTCTGCCTCGTCGCCTTCTTCCTCGCCGCCTTCGGTCAGGGAAAAAGACGGCGTGCTGCCGCCATTCTGGGGCTGCTGGGGCTGGCCGTCGGCGCCTGCGGGGCGCGGATTTTGCGCCGCCTGCTGGGCGGCGTGCTGGGCCTGCTGGGCCGCCGCCGCCGCCATGATGCGGTAATAATGCTCCGCATGCTGAAGATAATTCTCGGCCATCACCCGGTCACCAGCGGAATTGGCGTCGCGGGCGAGCTGGAGATACTTTTCATAGACATGGCTGGCCGAGCCGCGGATCTTGATTTCCGGGCCGCTGGAATCGTAGGTGCGGTTGGGATTGAAGCCCCCGCCGCCATTGTTGCCGCCGCCGCCGCCAGCATTGTTGTGCTGCGGCCTGCGGCCGCCTCTGCGAGAACGTTTCACTGGTAAATGCCCTTCCTCGGCTGATGGACCGCGCCAATTGCGCCTCCACACCGGTTTGGTTCGCTTTGAGCCCCCTGCCCGGCCGCGTATTCCGCAGCCAGCCCCGCGCCACTTATGGCTGCGAGCGAGACCTCCCCGGATCCCGACCCCCTCAACTTAGTCGCCGGACCCGGTTTTTTCAAGAAATTCCTGGCGGTTTTGCAGCAACAGGCAGCGGGGAATTCCCCCCAGATCGGGAACAATCCGTATCATTTGCAGCTTCTGGAACAGGTTTCCCGCCGTCAAAGCCTGTCCTGCCCCGATTTCCAGCAGGGCAAAACCCGCCGGCGCCAGAATCCGGGGCAGCAGCGCCGCCAGCGCCCGATAGGCGTCCAGCCCGTCCGGACCGCCATCCAGGGCGGCGCGGGGCTCGAAATCCGACACATCCGGGGCCAGTGATTCGATGTCGGCGGAGGGGATGTAGGGCGGGTTGGAGAAGACCAGGTCGTAGGGACCGGCAGCGGTATTCCAGTCGGCCAGCCTTATCTCTGCGCGGCCCGGCACATGGCGGGCGGCATTGGCGGCGGCGACGCCATGGGCCTGGGGAGACGATTCGAACCCGATGCCGCTGGCGTTTGGAAACTCCCTGAGCGCCGCCACAAGGATCGCGCCTGAGCCGGTGCCCAGATCGGCGATGGTGAGCCGCGCGGCCCGGTCGGGCACCACCCGCAGCGCTTCCCCGATCAGGGTCTCGGTGTCGGGGCGCGGCACCAGCACGCCGGGGCCGACCGCAAAATCCAGCGACCAGAATTGCTTGCGGCCGGTGATATAGGCGAAGGGTTCACGGGCGGCGCGGCGGGCCACCGCCGCATCGAATTTGGCCGCCTGGTCCGGCGTCGGCGTGGCGGCCAAGGTCGCCTCGCGGCTGACGCCCAGGACATGGGCCAGCAGCAGACGGGCTTCGGCGCGGGGATTTTCGACATTCGCCGCAGCGAGCCGCCGTGTCGCCTCATCGAGCGTCACCCCATGTTCCTGTTCATAGGTCGGATGCCTCGTAATCCGCCAGGCGGTCGGCTTGGTCCTGGGCCACCAGCGCGTCGATGATTTCGCCCAGCCCGTCGCCGTCCATGATACGCGACAGGTTGTAGAGCGTCAGGTTGATGCGGTGGTCGGTGACGCGGCCTTGCGGGAAATTATAGGTGCGGATGCGTTCGCTGCGGTCGCCCGATCCCACCAGCGACTTGCGCTCGCTGGCGCGCTCGCAATCCACCCGCTTGCGTTCGGCGTCGTAGATCTTGGCCCGCAGCATCGTCATCGCCTTGGCCTTGTTCTTGTGCTGGGACTTTTCTTCCTGCATCGCCACCACGGTGTTGGTGGGGATATGGGTGATGCGAACGGCGCTGTCGGTCTTGTTGACATGCTGGCCGCCCGCGCCCTGGGCGCGATAGGTGTCGATACGAAGGTCTTTCTCGTTGATCACGATATCGACGTCTTCGGCTTCCGGCAGCACCGCGACCGTGGCGGCGCTGGTGTGGATGCGGCCCTGGGTCTCGGTGGCGGGGACGCGCTGCACCCGGTGGACGCCGCTTTCGAATTTCAGCCTGGCATAGACGCCGCGGCCTTCCACCTCCAGCGTGGCGTCCTTGAAGCCGCCCAGATCGCTGTCCGACAGCGACAGGATCTCGGTCTTCCAGCCCTGAAGCTGGCAATAGCGCTGGTACATGCCCAGCAGGTCGCCCGCGAACAGGGCTGCTTCGTCGCCGCCGGTACCGGCGCGGATTTCCAGGATGGCGCTGGAATCATCGGCGGCGTCGCGCGGCAGCAGAGCGATGCGCAGATCATGGTCAAGCGCTTCCAGTTTTACCTTGAGGTCGGCGCGCTCCTGTTCCGCCATGCCGCGCATCTCGCTGTCGGTGGCGGGGTCGTTGAACAGGGTCTCGGCCTCGCCCAACCCCTGCGAGACAATGCGATAGGCGCGCACTGTCTCGATCACCGGCGCCAGCGCGGAATGCTCGCGGGAAAGCTTGACGAACGCCGCCCCGCCCGCGCCCGAAGCCATTTCGGCTTCCAGGGCGGCGAAGCGGTCCAGCAACCGATCCAGTTTGGCGGCAGGTATCATGCGTTGGTCCCAAACAAAAAGGCAGCCGCGATGGCTCGCGGCTGCCCACTGTCCTGTGCGCCGCTACTGCGCGGCTTCGAGCGGCTGGCTTTCGCCGCGCGTCGCTTCAATCTCGGCGGCCTTCTTCTCGCAAAGCTCGACCACGTGATCGACCAGGCCGTCATTGTCGAGCTTGTAGGCGGGCTTGCCGTTCAGATAGATCATGCCATGCCCCTTGCCGGCGCCGCCGCCGGTGAAGGCGAGGTCGGTTTCCTTGGCTTCGCCCGGGCCGTTGACGACGCAGCCGATGATCGACAGCGACATGGGGGTGGCGATGTGCTTGAGGCGTTCTTCCAGCGTCCTGACCGTATCAATGACATTGAAGCCCTGGCGGGCGCAGGACGGGCAGCTCACAATGTTGACGCCGCGATGGCGCAGGTTCAGCGACTTCAGGATGTCAAAACCGACGCGCACCTCTTCCACCGGATCGGCGGAGAGCGAAACGCGGATGGTGTCGCCGATGCCGCTCCACAACAGCATGCCCATGCCGATGGAGGATTTGACGGTGCCGGAAATCATGCCGCCGGCCTCGGTGATGCCGACATGCAACGGGCAGTCGATGGCCTCGCTCAGCGCCTGATAGGCGGCGACGGCCAGGAAGGGGTCGGAGGCCTTTACCGAAATCTTGTATTCGTGAAAATCCAGGTCATCCAGAATCTTGGCATGGTTCAGCGCGCTTTCGACCATCGCCTCGGGGCATGGCTCGCCGTATTTCTCCAGCAGGTCGGATTCCAGCGAGCCGGCATTGACGCCGATGCGCATGGAGCAGCCATGGTCCTTGGCCGCCTGCACCACTTCGCGCACCCGCGCCGGGCTGCCGATATTGCCGGGATTGATGCGCAGGCAGGCGGCGCCGTTGATGGCCGCCTCGATGGCGCGCTTGTAGTGGAAATGGATGTCGGCCACGACCGGGATGGCGCTGGCCGTGGTGATGGCCTTCATTGCCCTGGTGGCGTCTTCATCGGGGCATGAAACGCGCACGATGTCGGCCCCGGCTTCCTCGATTTTGCGGATCTGCTCAATCGTCGCGCGGGCGTCGCCGGTGATGGTGTTGGTCATGGTCTGGACCGTGATGGGCGCGTCACCGCCCACCGGCACCTTGCCGACCATGATCTGGCGCGACTTGCGCCGGTGAATGTCGCGATAGGCACGAACGCTCATTGCCAACTTCCTATTCCAAAATCCTCAGCGTGAATTGAAGCGATCCACCAGAGAGGCGGGATCGAGGGAGACTTTTCCAAGCACCTGGCCCGGCTGGCTGGCGCGGCCCAGCGCGATGCCATCGAGATCGACTTCCACCACGCCGCCATTGCTGGTGGCGAAAGACAGGCCCGCTATGTTGGGCACCTGGTAGACATCACCGGGCTTGAGGTCGCGGTTCAGGTAAAGCTGGCCATCGCTGCCCTTCACCGTCAGGCGCACATCGCCGCGGGCGCGCAGCACCACGCGCGGACGGACATTCTGGGGGCCATAGGTCTGACCGGTGGCGACCTGACCGCCCGGCACGGCGGGTATCGCAGCGTTCTGGGCAGGTGCACTGATGCGGGTAGCGGGCGACTGGGGGCCGGTGGCGGGTGACGGCGTTGCGGTCGCCACCTGGGCGGCCGGTGCGCCGGGCGCAGAATTGTCGGCGGCGGGCGACGGCATCGCGGTCTGGGCGGGGAACACCATCGGCTGTGGCGGCGGGACGGGCTTGGGCTTGGGCGCGCTCAGCATCGGGGCCGGCGGCACGGTCTGGCTGCTTTCTCCGCTGGGCGAGAACAGGTGCCACACGCCATAGCAGAACAGCACCAGCACGACACCGGCAATGATGCGCCAACCCTGCGGCAGGCGGCGGCCCTCTTCCTGGTGGATCGGCGCCGGCTCCTGCGCCTGTTCTTCGGCGCGGCCCGAAATATCCTGCTTAAAGCGCTCGACAAAGGCGGCGCTGTCCAGGCCGAGATGACGCGAATAGGAGCGCACAAAGCCGATGGCGTAGGTCTTGCCCGGCAGGTCTTCAAGCCGGTCATTTTCCAGCGCCTCCAGATAATCCTTGCGGATCTTGAGGGCGCGGGAAACCGAGGCGATTTCGTCGCCCCGGCGCAGGCGAGCGGCGCGCAAATCCTGGCCCACCGTCTCCAGCGGGCTTTCGCTGTCACCGGAAATTTCGCGCAAGTGGATGCGGCATGGCTTCACGCCGTCCTTTTCCGCGCCGCCGTCATTTTCCAGGGACATCTGATTCAATTTGGTCATGGGTTATGTGCCGCGCCTTCTTGCGCCCCCGCAAGGAAGTACCGCTAAACATTTGTGGGGCTTACCTTATCCGAACAAGGGCCGGGCAAACAACCGCTGCACCGCAAAAAAGCCCGGTTCCGGGAGGCAACCCGGGCTTATTTCAGGACAATTCCCCGTTCCGCCGCAAAGGCCGACAGCCGGGTGCGCAGGGAATGGTCCACCCGGCCGCACAACCGGTCCACAAAGGCTGACACCTCGCCCAGATGCATGGAGCGAATCATCATCTTGATGGGGCCGATCTGGCCCGGCTGCATGGACAAAGTGCGAAGCCCCAGGCCCAGCAAGGCCATGGCGTCCAGCGGACGGCCCGCCATCTCGCCGCACAGGCTGAGATCGCCGCTGTTTTCCGCCGCGCTCTGCACGATCAGCCGGATCAGAGTCAGCGAGGCGGGATTGAGATTGTCATAGCGGCGCGAGACGCGCGGATTGGTGCGGTCCACTGCGAAGGCGAGTGACAGAAGGTCATTTGAGCCGATGGAGACGAAATCGGCCGAGCGCATCAGCTGGGGCAGCATGAAGGCCAGCGCCGGGACTTCCAGCATGGCGCCGACCAGCACCTGGGTGGGCCGCACCAGGTCCAGCAGCCGGGCACGCTCCAGTTCGCGGTCGATCAGGGCGCGGGCGCGGTTGAACTCGTCCACATCGCTGACCATCGGCAGCAGGATGCGCAGGGTGCGGCCGGCGCTGGCGGTCAGCATGGCGCGGACCTGGTAGCGCAGCAGCGCCGGGCGATCGAGCGCGATGCGGATGGCGCGCCAGCCCAAAGCGGGATTTTCCTCCCGCTCCCAGCGGGCATAGGGCAGCACCTTGTCGCCGCCCAGGTCGAGGGTACGGAACACCACCGGCTTGTCGCCCGCCGCATCCAGGATCTTCTTGTAGAAGGCCGCCTGGTCGGCCAGGCGCGGCATGGTTTCGCCGATCATGAACTGGAGCTCGGTGCGGAACAGCCCGATGCCATCCGCCCCCGACTGGGCAAGCTGCGGCATGTCGAATTCCAGCCCGGCATTCATCATCAGCTTGATGGCAACGCCGTCGCGGGTGACGGCGGGCAGGTCGCGCACCGCCGCGAAGCGGGCGACGGCCTGGGCATGCAAGGCGCGCTTTTGCTCGAACGCCTTGATGATTTCGCCGGCGGGGCGCAGATGCACTTCGCCCATCTCGCCGTCCACGGCGATGAAATCCCCGCCGCGGGCATTGTCGGCGATGCCCTCCAGCGAGGCGACCATCGGCAGCCCCATGGAGCGCGCCACGATGGCGACATGACTGGTGGAGGCGGCATCCTCGATCACCAGCGCCACCAGCTTGTCGCGGCCATAATCCAGCAACTCGGCTGGCCCCATGTTGCGCGCCACCAGCACCGCATTGGGCGGCAAGGCGCGGTCGCCGGCCTCCTCGCCGGTCAGGTGGCGCAGCAGCCGCCGCGCCAGATCGTCGAAGTCGTGCGCCCGCTCGCGCAGGATGGGATCGCCCAGGCGCTGAACCCTGAGCCGGGTCTCGTCCTGCACGCGCTCGACGGCGGCTTCGGCGGTCAGGCCGGTGCGCACCGCGTCGCGCATGCGCTGGCGCCAGCCCTGGTCATAGGCGAACAGGCGATAGGCCTCGATCACCTCGCGGCCCTCGCCTGTCAGATCGAGTTCGCTGGAGGACAGCATCTGGTCCACGGATTCGCGCAAGGAGGCGATGGCCTCTTCCAGCCGCTTGAGCTCGTCAACCGCATTGTCGGCGATCATCTTGTCGACCTTGACGCGCGGCTCGTGCAGCGCCACCCGGCCCACCGCCACGCCTCCGCTCAGCCCTTCACCGGCGAATTTGCGCGGCCGGTCGATACGCAGTTCCGGCTCGTCCAGTTCGGCGACATTGAAGAAGCCTCCCTGGGCCACGACCTCGGCCAGCACCATGGCGACGGTCTGCAGCGCCTCGACTTCCTCCTCGGCATAGATGCGCTCGGCCTTGTTCTGCACCGTCAACACGCCGAACACCTGGCCGCCGCGCACGATTGGCACGCCCAGGAAGGATTTGAACGGGTCTTCGCCGGTTTCCGGACGATAGCTGAAATGGGGGTCGGACGGCGCGTCCGACAGGTTCACGGCTTCGGCGGTTTCGCACACCAGGCCGACCAGACCCTCGCCTTCCTTCATCCGGGTCTTGTGGACGGCGTCGGGGCGCAGGCCCTCGGTGGCGAACAGTTCCAGCATCTTGCCGGCCCGGCGCAGATAGATGGAGCAGACCTCGGCCACCATGTTGGAGGCGATGGTGGTGACCAGCTTGTCCAGCCGCATTTGCGCACTGGTCTGCTCCGCCATGATCTCGCGCAGGCGGCGCAACAGCAGGCGTGGACCGCCACCGGGTGACATCAGACTACCCTTCCATAGGCGTGGCTGCTCGCCCAAGCTCGCAGCGTCTGTCCCCTCTCGCAGGTCCACCGGACCTGCTCACGCGCTTCGCGCGACGGGCCCAGACTATGCCGCATCCAGCTCGTAAGCGGAATGGAGCGCCCGCACCGCCAGTTCGACATATTCCTCGGCGATCAGGACGCTGACCTTGATCTCACTGGTCGAGATGACCTGGATGTTGATGCCCTTCTCCGACAAGGTGCGGAACATGGTCGAGGCCACGCCGGGATGGGCGCGCATGCCGATGCCGATGATCGACACTTTTGCGACGGCGGCGTCCTGGATCAGGGCCTGGTACTTGATGTCGGCGGCATGGGTCTGGATCGCCGCCAGCGCCCGGGGCAGCTCGCCGCGGGTGCAGGTGAAGGTGAGGTCCGTGGTCGCCCCATCCTCCGACACATTCTGCACGATCATGTCGACATTGACGCCGCCATCGGCCAGCGGCCCAAAGATGGCCGAGGCAATGCCGGGGCGGTCGGGGACACGCACCAGGGTGATCTTGGCTTCGTCGCGGCTATAGGCGATGCCGGTGACAGGCTTTTTTTCCACAATGTCTTCCTCGTCGCAAAGCAGTGTGCCGCCCACTTCGGGCGTGAAAGTCGAAAGCACGCGCACCGGTACCCGGTGCAGCATGGCGATTTCCACCGAGCGAGTCTGCAGGACCTTGGCGCCCAGGGACGCCATTTCCAGCATTTCCTCATAGGTGATCTTTTCCAGCCGCCGCGCCTTGGGGACGATGCGCGGATCGGTGGTGTAGACCCCGTCCACGTCGGTGTAGATGTCGCAGCGCGCCGCCCCGATGCCAGCCGCCACCGCCACGGCGGAGGTGTCCGAGCCGCCCCGGCCCAGGGTGGAGATGCGGGTGCCCGGAGCCACGCCCTGGAAGCCAGCGACCACGGCGACTTCGCCATTTTCGATGGCCGATTTCATGTCGCTGGCGGGCACGCCCTCGATCCGGGCCGAGCCATGCACGGCGCTGGTGTTGATCGGCACCTGCCAGCCCATCCAGGACCGCGCCTTGATGCCCATGGCGTTGAGGGTGATCGACAACAGGCCGGCAGTGACCTGCTCGCCCGCCGCCACCACGACATCGTATTCGCGCTGGTCGGGAATGGTCACGACGCTGCCTGGCTTGGCGGCGCCCTCCGGCAGCTCCGCCGCCTCGCTGGTCCAGGCGACCAGCTTGTTGGTCTCCCCCGCCATGGCCGACACCACCACGGCGACCTTGTTGCCGCGCTCGACCTCGCGCTTCACCAGGGTCGCGACATGGCGGATGCGGCCAATGTCGGCCACCGACGTGCCGCCGAATTTCATGGCTATGGTCGCCATTTGCCCTCTCCAAATCGGCGGCCTATGTAGACGGGGACTGGTTCCCGCTCAACCCTCGAAACGGCATGGCAGATTCCGCCTCTCTGGACCCCGCAGAAGTCGCCAAATTCTCCGCCATTGCGGCGGAATGGTGGGACCCTGCGGGCAAATTCGCCCCCCTGCACAAATTCAATCCGATCCGGCTGGGCTTTATCCGGGGCGAGGTCGCGGCGCATTTCGGGCGGGACGCTCGCGCCCTGCGCCAATTCGAGGGCCTGACGTTGCTGGACATTGGCTGCGGCGGGGGGCTTTTGAGCGAGCCGATGGCCCGGCTGGGCTTCGCCGTCACCGGGGCGGACGCTTCGCAGCGCAATATCGGCACGGCGCGCGCCCATGCCGCCCAATCGGGGCTGGATATCGACTATCGCGCCGCCACCGCCGAGACGCTGATGGCCGAGGGCCAAGGCTTCGATGTGGTGCTGAACATGGAGGTGGTCGAGCATGTGGCGGATGTGACCGCCTATCTCAACGCCTGCACCGGGTTGGTGAGTCCGGGCGGGCTGACCTTCGTCGCCACCCTGAACAAGACCCTCAAAAGCCTGGCCCTGGCCAAGATCGGGGCGGAATATGTCCTGGGCTGGCTGCCCAAAGGCACCCATGACTGGAACCGCTTCATCCCGCCCAAGACGCTTGCGTCAGCACTTGAAAAGAGCGGCCTAACCATATTGAAAACACAGGGTGTTTCCTTTGATCCGCTGGCCTGGGACTGGCGCCTATCATCTGATGTGGACGTCAACTACATGATCGTGGCGCGGCGTTAGGCGTTATATCGGCATGTGCCACGCGCTCGCCTGGCTCGCCGTCTCGGCGGGCATTCTATCGTCGCTGTTCCTGGCTTGGTCTGTCCGGCGACATCCCGAGAAGATGGGCGTCATGAATTGGGTCTGGCCGCTGGTGGGGCTGCCGGGCGGGCCGCTGGCGGTGTGGCTTTCTGTCCGAAGGCGGGCTGCTGCTGGGCGGCATCACCTTGGGCCTGGGGGCAGTCTGGACCATCGACACCGTGGTCGCCTTCGGGCTGGGCATCGTTTTTCAGTATTTTTCCATCGCGCCGATGCGGGGCCTGGGGCTTCGCGCCGGCATCATCGCGGCGGTCAAGGCCGACACCTTGTCGCTGTTGGCCTGGCAAGCCGGCATGATCGGGGATGATGGCGGCGGTACAGCTTGGCGTCGCCCGGCTGGAATCGAACAGCGTGGAATTCTGGTTCGCCATGCAGGCGGCGATGCTGGCGGGCTTTGCGGTCAGCTATCCAGTGAATGGGTGGCTGCTGAAATCCGGACTGAAGGAAAAGATGTAGCCGGAGCAGCGCGGCGGAGGCCCGGCTAGTTCGCGCCTTCCAGGTCCGGCGGCAAGGGGGCGACATCAACGCCCTCCTCCACCAGCTCCTGGGCTTCGCTGGGCGTGGCCTCGCCATAGATGTGCCGGTCGGGCATCTCGCCATAATGGATCCTGCGCGCTTCCTCGGCGAAGTTCGGGCCGACATAGTCGGCATTCTCCTGCACATACTTGCGCAGGCCGGTGGCGAACTGGCGCATCTGGCGGGCCTCGGCGACCTTGGCGCGCGCGCTCTTCTTGGTACCACTGACGGCAGGCGCCATGATGGATTTTTCCACCCGCACCGATTTGCAGGACGGGCAGGACAGATGCCCGCTTACCGCCTGTTGGTCGAAGGCGTCGCTGTCGCGGAACCAGCCTTCGAATTCATGCCCACGATGGCACCGCAGCGCATATGCAATCACTGGAACGCTCCCACCAGCCTGCCCCCAAGCTCAAGCCTCAAGAATGGTCCGGGACCGGACGATTCGCAAGACCGCAGTCATGGCGGGGTTATCACGGGCCGGAGAATTCCCGGTCATGTTTCAGGTTCGGTATCCTGGCGCGGACGCTGCGTGAAAGTTCCGGATCGATATCGGCGACAATCACGCAGGGATCGGTTCCCGCCTCGGCCAGGATTTCGCCCCAGGGCGCCACGATCAGGCTGTGGCCATAGGTCTTGCGGCCATTGGCATGCAGGCCGCCCTGCGCCGGCGCGACAACAAAGGCGCCATTCTCGATGGCGCGGGCCCTGAGCAGGACATGCCAGTGCGCCTCGCCGGTGGGAACCGTGAAGGCGGACGGCACGGTGAACAGGAATGCACCCTTCTGCGCCAGCCTGCGATAGAGCTGCGGAAATCGCACATCGTAGCAGATGGTCATGCCGACCGGGCCGAAGCTGGTGGTGGCAACAACCGCCTGGTCGCCGCCGGCGACGGTGTTGGATTCGCGATAGACCTCCCCTGACGCCAGTTCGACATCGAACAGGTGGATCTTGGAATAGCGCGCCGTCACCTGCCCGTCAGGCGTGATCAGGAAGCTGCGGTTGGCGGTGTAGGTGTCCGACACCTTGATGGCGATGCTGCCGACCAGCAGCCAGACCTTGAGTTCGCGCGCCAGGACGGTGAATGCCGGCAGCGCCGGGTCATGCGCCTCGTCGAAACTCGATGCCAGCTTGGCGCCGCCATCGGGCGCCATCAGCGTGGTGTTTTCCGGCGTGGCGATGAAGGTCGCGCCCCGGGCCGCCGCCTCCCGCACCAGGCGGACGGTGTCGCGGATATTTTCCGCCACATCGTCGCCGGAGCGCAGCTGGACGCAGGCGGCCCGAAACGCGCTCATGCTACTTGATGCGGTCCGCGATCTTGGCGATGCCGGCGTGGACACAGACTTCGTCCTTGTCGCCGCCCGGCGCGCCGGACGCCGCGAAGACGCCGATCATTTCATCCCCGGCCATCAGCGGCACCGCGCCCTGGCGAGCGGTTTCGATCATGGGGTTGGCCTTGATTTCGGCGGCGAGCGCCGGGTCAGTCTTGGCCTTGTCGGCCACTTCACCGCTGGTCATCTTGTATTTGAGAACCGCCTGCACCTTGCTCATGGCGATGCGCTGGGTGATGGCGGCGGCGCCGTCATTGGAGATCATCACGATCGGCACGCCGGCGCTATCGGTGATCAAGGCGGTGGTCTTGTAGGTATTGGCGAGGCACTGGGCATTGGCGGCAACCGCGCCTTCAATGGCCAGCGCAACCGGAATGCCCCGGGCGCGGGCCGGACGCGGCATCTTCATTTCGTCGGCGGTCGGTGAGGCCGCGATGGTCGGCGCGGGGTTCATCTGGGCAAAGGCGGGCCCGCACACACAAATGGGCAAAAGCAGCGCGAGCGTCAGTGGCTTCCTCATGGTCGTTTTCCCTTTTCCTGGTTTAGGCGCGGCATATTCCGGCGGGCAGCGAGACTTGTCCAGCCGGCCAGCCCGACTGGCCCGACCGGCCCGACCGGCTTGTCAGGCCAGCAGCGCGTCCAGCTTGCCCGCCTGGTCCAGGGCATAGAGCTCGTCGCAGCCGCCGACATGGATGTCGCCGACGAAGATCTGCGGCACGGTGCGGGCGCCGCCGCTGTTTTGCTGCATCTGCGCCCGCGCCTCGTCGCTCATGAAGACGTCGATCTCTTCAACCTCCGCGCCCTTCTTCGTCAACAGCGCCTTGGCGCGCGCGCAATAAGGGCAGATCGGCGTGGTGTAGATGCGGACGGGTTTCATGGCGGGACTCAGGACCGGTGACAGAAACCTATATAAGCATGTCCGACGCCTTCACAACGCGGGCCAGGACCAGGACATGGACCCGCGCCGCGCCCGCCCGCTTCAGGGCCCTGGCGCAGGCCTGGGCGGTTGCCCCGGTGGTCAGAACATCGTCCAGCAGCAGGACGCGCTTGCCCGCGACCCGTGCGGCATCGGGAACCGTGAAGGCGCGCTGGACATTGCGCCGCCGCGCCCTGGCGGATGCCATCGCGCCCTGGCTGGGAGTGGGGCGGCTGCGGATCAGGGCGGCGGTATCGACGGCAAGCCCGGTAGCCCCGGCCAGCCGCCGCGCCAGTTCTGCCGCCTGGTTGTAGCGCCGCCGCCAGAGCCGCCAGGGATGCAGCGGCACCGGCACCACCAGGTCGCTGTCGGCCAGCGCGGCGCGGCCGGTCCGTGCCAGCCAGCGCGAAAAGCCCGGCACCAGATCCAGCCGGTCGGCATGTTTCAGCGCCAGGATCGCGCCGCGGCCATGTTCGTCATAGGCCAGAACGGCGCGGGCGGTGTCGAAGGCAGGCGGATTGGCCAGGCAGGCAGCGCAGAGATTTTCCCCCTCCAGCGCCACCGGGAATGGCAGGCCGCAACAGGCACAGCCGGGACCATCCAGGAAGGTCACCGCACTCCAGCACGGGGCGCAGAATCCCGCCTCGCCGACCGGCGCGCGGCAGGCCATGCATTGCGGCGGGAACAGAATATCCAACGCGGTTTTGGCCGCCGTTTTGAAGAGCGCACGCATCGCGGCTATCCTGCCATGGATGCATGACGCACGCCCGCCCCTTTTTGATCCGACCGCAAGCGCCCATGCCCGCCGCCGCGCCCTGAAGCTGGCCGGCGACCGCTTCCTTGACAAGGCCGCGGCGGACGGCCTGGCCGACCGGCTGGGGGCGGTGACGCGCAAATTCGCGCGCGGACTTTGGATCGTCCCCGCGAGCGGAAGCGAGCCATCAGACAAGCCGGTGCCGCCGCCGCAAATCGCGCCCTTCGCCGCCGAGTGGGTGCGAGCGGAATTCGGTGCCGACGAGGGGCTGCAGGCGAAAGGCGGGTTCGATCTCGCCGTCAGCCTGTTCTCCCTGCAGACGCTCAATGACCTGCCCGGCGCGCTGGTGCAGGTGCGCCGGGCGCTCAGGCCGGACGGCCTGTTCGTGGCGGCGCTGCTGGGCGGCAACACGCTGACGGAACTGCGCGGCGCCTTCGCCCATGCCGAAATCCAGACGCGCGGCGGTGTCAGCCCGCGCGTTTCGCCCTTCGCCGATGTGCGCGACCTGGGCGGGCTGCTGCAACGCGCGGGATTTGCGTTGCCGGTGGCCGATGTCGAGCGGCTGACGGTACGCTATGGGGATTTTTTCGCCCTGGTGCGCGACCTGCGCGCCCATGGCTTCACCAACATCCTGGCAGAACGCAGCCCTGCCTTTCTGCGCCGCGACACCCTCGCCGCCCTGCTGGCCTGTTATGCCGGGCAGCACAGCGACGATGACGGCAGGTTGCGGGCGCGTTTCGAGACCGTCTATTTGACCGGCTGGTCGCCGCATGAAAGCCAGCAGCAGCCGCTGACGCCCGGCAGCGCCAAAGCGCGGCTGGCAGAGGCGCTGGGCGCCGACGAGGTCGTTATTTCAGGTTCGAAGACACCTGGGTGAAGAAGCCTGACAACCTGGTGCCGATGCCCGCGACGCCGGTGATGATCAGGATCGAGATCAGGCTGGCGATCAGGGCATATTCGATCGAGGTCGCGCCCAGGGTGCTGGCGGCGAAGTCCTTCACAAGAGATCGCGCAGCATGGGAATAAGCGGCAAGTCGGCTGCGGGCATGGGATAGGCCGTCATGTCGCGCATGAGGTCCCTGGGTCGCACCCATTTCAGGGCCGCGTGATGGCGCGGCTGGGGCATTCCGTCCCAGCGGCGGCAGACATAAAGCGGCATCAAAAGGTGAAATGCGGCGTAGGTATGCGAAGCAAAGGTGAACGGCGCGAGACAGGCCTTCTTCACCGCGATGCCGAGCTCTTCGCTCAGCTCGCGGATCAGCGCCTGTTCGGGACGTTCGCCCGCCTCGACCTTTCCGCCCGGAAACTCCCATAACCCCGCCATCATTTTGCCTTCCGGCCGCTGTGCGATCAGCACGCGTCCATCGGCATCCACCAACGCGACCGCAACGACCAGCATTATGGATTGCGGTGTGTTCATCATGGCGTCACGAGGCTAAACTGGAGTTAAGGCTGATGGTTAGCACGGCTTAACTTCTGTCCCCAAATATCGCCAAACCGGAGAGAAACCATGACCACATACGGCACTGCCCGCTGGCAAGGCGGCTTGAAAGACGGCAAGGGCGCGATCTCGACCAAGAGCGGCGTGTTGAAGGACGCTCCCTATGGCTTTGCCAGCCGCTTTGAGGGCAAGCCCGGCACCAATCCGGAGGAACTGATCGGGGCGGCCCATGCCGGCTGCTTCACCATGGCGCTGTCGCTGATCCTGGGGGAAGCCGGTTTCACCGCCGACGAGATGAACACCAGCGCCGAGATTACGCTGGTCAAGCAGGATGACGGCTTTGCCATCACCAAGTCGCATCTGACGCTGAAGGCGAAGATTCCCGGCATCACGCAAGACAAGTTCAAGGAACTGACGGGCATGGCCGAAAAGGGCTGTCCGGTGTCCAAGCTGCTGAAGGCCGAGATCAGCCTGGATGCGACGTTACTCTGACGTGGCTCCGTGCATCGCCAAAGTATAAACGTCCGGCGGTTTGCGGACCAGGGTGACGACAAGCTGGGCGGCGATGGCCAGGGTCAGGAGCGCGAAAACGATGCGCAACTGCTCGCTGCGCATCTTTGCGCCAAGCCGCACCCCCATCTGCGCGCCCGCCACCCCGCCCAGGATGAGGATGACGCCCAGCACGATGTCCACCGTGTGGTCGGTCGCGGCATGGATGAAGGTCGTCATGAAGGCGACGATGCACATCTGGAACTGCGAGGTGCCGACCGCCAGGGTGGTGCGCATCCTGAGCAGGTAGATCTTTGCCGGGATCAGCAGGAAAGCGCCGCCTGTTCCCAGGATCGCGGTCATCACCCCCACCAGGAAGCCCAGAACCACGATGGGAATGGCGCTGACATAGATGCGCGAGGCCCGGAAGCGCATCTTGAACGGCAGGTTGTGGATCCAGTTGTGCTGGCCTGCGGTATGACCTGCGGGCGGCGCTCCCCGCTTGGCGGCTAAGTAGGCCTGGGCGCTTTCCGCCAGCATGATGACGCCAACCGAGCCCAGCAGAAGGACATAACTGAGTTCGACCACCAGGTCGATCTGCCCCAGCCGCTGCAGGTATATGAAAATATGCACGCCGACAAAGGAGCCGGCGACGCCGCCCAGCAGCAGGATGAAGCCCATCTTGAAGTCCACGCTGCCGCGGGCGCTCTTGGCCAGGGCGCCGACCAATGCGGCCGCCGAGATCGGACTGGCCTGGGTGGCGACCGCGACGCCGGAGGGGATGCCGTAGAAGATCAGCAGCGGCGTCATGATGAAGCCACCGCTGACGCCCAGCATGCCGGACAGGAAACCGGCCGCCGTCCCCATTGCCAGGATCACGGTCCAGTTCACCGAGAGTTGGGCGATGGGCAGATAAATGTCCATTGCGTAACGAATGCCTGCAGCGCGAAGAGCCCGTTGTGATCCGACTCGTCCGCCCCCGCAAGGTCCGGGTGCGCGTCAGCTGCGATAGCTGCCGTTGATGTCGATATAGCCGTGGGTCAGGTCACAGGTCCAAACCCGCGCCGCGCCATTGCCCAGCCCCAGCTCCACGGCGATCTGCACCTCGCGCCCCGCCACCGCCCTGGTTGCGGTCTTCTCGTTGTATTTTGCCGCGCGCATGCCGTTCTCGGCCACGACATGGCCGCCGAAGCTGATTTTCAGCCTGTCGCGGTCGGCGGCCTCGCCCGCCTTGCCCACCGCCATCACGATGCGGCCCCAGTTGGCGTCATTGCCGGCGATGGCCGTCTTGACCAGGGGCGAGTTGGCGATGCTGAGCGCGTTGCGTTTGGCCGCCCCGTCATTTTCGGCCCCCGTGACATCGACCCGGATCAGCTTCTGGGCCCCCTCGCCGTCCTTGACCACCTGCAGCGCCAGGTCGAGCAGCACGGCGTCCAGGCTGCGGCGAAAATCGGTCAACCGCTTGTCCGACGCCTTGGCGACGGCGGCATGCTTGCCGCCCTTGCCGGTGGCGAACAGGATGAGCGTGTCGCTGGTCGAGGTGTCACTGTCGACCGTGATGGAATTGAAACTCGGTCCCACTCCCGCGCTCAGACAGTCCTGCAACACCGACGCCGGCAGGCTGGCATCGGTGAAGACAAAGCTCAGCATCGTCGCCATATCCGGCGCGATCATGCCCGAGCCCTTGGCGATGCCGTTGATGGTCACTTTGACACCGTCGATCATCGCCGTGGCGGTAGCGCCCTTGGGATAGGTGTCGGTGGTCATGATGGCGTCGGCGGCCTCCCGCCAGGCGCCGGCCGCGGCCTGGCGCGCCAGATCGGACAGCACGGCGGTGATCTTACCGGCGGGCAGCGGCTCGCCGATCACCCCGGTCGAGGCCATGAAGACCTCCCCGGCATGGCAGCCGGCCACCTGGGCGGCTTCGGCGGCAATCTCACGCACCCCGTCCAGCCCGGCCTTTCCGGTAAAGGCGTTGGCGTTGCCACTGTTTACCACCAGGACGCGCGCGCTGGTTTCGCCGTTTCTGGCGCCCTTCAGCCTGTCGCGGCACCACAGCACCGGGGCGCTGGCCGTCCGGGACTTGGTGAACACCCCCGCCACCTGGGTGCCGGGGGCGAAAAGCGCCATAAGCACGTCCGTGCGGCCCTTGTAGCGCACCCCCGCCTGGGCGGTGGCCAGCCGGACTCCGGCCAGCGGCGGCAGCCTGGGGAAGCTTTTGGGGGCCAAAGGGGAGACGCTGTGGCCCCCGGAGGCCTTCTGAGTCGGTTTCTTGGCCATATTCTCCCCGGTTTGGGCCGGGATATTCGGAAAATCCCCCGGTTTGACAAGAGACTAGCGCGTTCTTATGTCTCCCGCGCGGCCGCCATGCGGATTTGGCGGTCTTCCACCCCTCGCTTCGGCCCGTACAGAGGATTTCATGCTGGGTTTCGGCACGCTCGCCAAGTCATTTTTCGGCTCGGCCAACGAACGCAAGGTCAGGCCCCTTTGGGCCACCGTGGCGAAGATCAACGCCCTGGAGCCCCGCTTCGCGCCCATGTCGGACGAGGAATTGCGCGCCATGACACCGGCCTTGCGCGAGCGTCTTGCGGCAGGCGAGACGCTGGACGACCTGCTGCCGGAAGCCTTCGCGGTGGTGCGCGAGGCGGCCAAGCGCACCCTGGGCCAGCGCCACTTCGACGTCCAGCTGGTGGGCGGCATGGTGATGCACAATGGCGCCATCTCGGAAATGAAGACCGGCGAAGGCAAGACCCTGGTCGCCACACTGCCTACCTATCTCAACGCCCTGGCCGGCGATGGGGTGCATGTGGTGACGGTCAATGACTATCTCGCCCAGCGCGACAGCGAATGGATGGGCCAGGTCTACCGCTTTCTGGGCATGACGGTGGGCGTCATCGTACACGGCCTGGACGATGCCGAGCGCAAGGCCGCCTATGGCGCCGACATCACCTACGGCACCAACAATGAATTCGGCTTCGATTACCTGCGCGACAACATGAAATACTCGCTGGACACCATGGCCCAGCGCGGACACGCCTATGCCATTGTCGACGAGGTCGACTCCATCCTGATCGACGAGGCGCGGACGCCGCTGATTATTTCCGGTCCCACCGAGGACCAGACCGAGATGTATCGCAATGTCGATGCGGTGATGAACCGGCTGGTCCGGGAAGATTACGACCTGGACGAAAAGCAGCGCCAGGTATCGCTGACCGAGATTGGCAATGAGCACATGTCCGAGTTGCTTAAGGGTGTTGGCCTGCTGGAACATGGCGACCTTTACGACACCGAGAATATCGCGGTCGTCCATCATGTGAACCAGGCGCTGAAAGCGCACATGCTGTTCCAGAAGGACAAGGACTATATCGTCAAGAACGATCAGGTCGTGATCATCGACGAGTTCACCGGCCGCATGATGGAGGGCCGCCGCTATTCGGAAGGCCTGCACCAGGCGCTGGAAGCCAAGGAAGGCGTCACCGTCCAGCCGGAAAACGTCACCCTGGCCTCGATCACCTTCCAGAATTATTTCCGCCTCTATGAAAAGCTGGCGGGCATGACCGGTACGGCCATGACCGAAGCGGCCGAGTTCATGGACATCTACAAGCTGGATGTCCTGGAAATTCCCACCAATGTGGCGGTGGCGCGCATCGACGCCGATGATGAGGTCTATCGCACCGAGGCCGAGAAGCATGAGGCCATCATCAAGCTGATCGCGGAATGCCGCGAAAAGGGCCAGCCGGTGCTGGTCGGCACCACTTCGATCGAAAAGTCCGAGCAGCTTTCGGATATCCTCAAAGCCCGCAAGATCCAGCACCATGTCCTGAACGCGCGCTACCACGAACAGGAAGCCTTCATCGTCGCCCAGGCCGGCGTGCCGGGCGCCGTCACCATCGCCACCAACATGGCGGGGCGCGGCACCGACATCCAGCTGGGCGGCAACGCCGACATGCGCATCAAGGCCGAGTTGGCGACCATCGCCGACGAAGCCGAGCGGGACGCGCGCACCGCCGCCATCCGCGCCGAGGTGGCGGCCCACAAGCAGGTCGCGCTGGCCGCCGGGGGCCTCTACATGATCGGTACCGAGCGCCACGAAAGCCGCCGCATCGACAACCAGCTGCGCGGCCGTTCGGGCCGCCAGGGCGATCCCGGCGCGTCGAAATTCTTTCTGTCGCTGCAGGACGACCTGATGCGCATCTTCGGCAGCGAGCGCATGGACGCCATCCTCACCCGCCTGGGCCTGGAGCCCGGCGAGGCCATCACCCATCCCTGGGTGAACAAGGCGCTGGAAAAAGCGCAGCAGAAGGTCGAGGCGCGCAACTTCGAGATCCGCAAGAATATCCTGAAATACGACGACGTGCTGAACGACCAGCGCAAGGTGATCTTCGATCAGCGCAAGGAGATCATGTCGTCGGACGATGTCTCCGACCAGATCGCCGACTTCCGCGAGGAAGTGGTGGAGATGCTGGTCGAGCGCCACATCCCCGAAAAGGCCTATGCCGAACAGTGGGACGCGGCGGGGCTGCAGGAGGAAGTGAACACCATCTTCGGGCTGGACCTGCCCGTGCTGGACTGGACCAAGGAAGAAGGCATCGCCGACGAGGAAGTGCGGATGCGCATCCTGAAGGCGGTGGAGGAACGTGCCGCCGCCCGCACGGCCGATTTCGGCGTCGAGGTCACCCGTTATGTCGAAAAGGCCGTCCTGCTCCAGACCCTGGACCACAATTGGCGCGAGCATATCGTCAACCTGGATCATCTGCGCCAGTATGTGGGCCTGCGCGGTTATGGCCAGCGCGACCCGCTCAATGAGTATAAGAGCGAGGCGTTCGAACTGTTTCAGGCGTTGCTGGCGACCCTGCGCACCGATGTGGTGCGCCAGCTGATGCATGTGCAGATTTCCACCGCGCCGCCGCCGCCGCTGGAGCAGACCCCCCTGCCCGCCATGCAGGCGACCCATCTCAACCCGCTGACGGGCGAGAATGAGGTCGAACAGGCGGGCCGCTGGCGGGACGAGCAGGCGGTCGATCCCAACAATCCCAGGACCTGGGACCGAACCCAGCGCAACGCCCCCTGCCCGTGCGGCTCTGGCCGGAAATACAAGCACTGTCACGGCGCGCTGGCTTAACTGCGGCCCCTCGCCGGTTGCACCTTGCGTCGTTTCGCGCGTTATTGGCCCGAAGGGAGATTGGCGCGTGCTGACAGAGCATAAATCCGGCGGCAAGACGGTGTGGGTCGACCTGTTCAAACCCACCAACGAAGAGATCACCCGGGCCTGCACCGATTACCGGCTCGACATCCCGCCGCGCGAGCAGCTGGAGGAGATCGAGTTCTCCAGCCGCCTGCAATATGAGGACGACACCTTCACCATCTCGGTGCCGGTGACGCCCCACAACAAGCCCGGCGAAGGCGAGGACCACACCACGCCCATCGGCTTTGTACTCACCAAGGACCTGCTCGTGACGGTTCGCTTCGCGCACCTGCATACCATTCCCGCCATCATCAAGCGGGTGGACCGGCGGCAGCGCGACGCCCCCGATGTCTTCATGGTGATCATCGAGGCGATGATCGATTATAGCGCCGACCGGCTGGAGGAAATGCGCGCCGAGGCGCTGAAAATCTCGCAGCGCATCTTCCACAAGAAAATGCAGGAGATGCTGAGAGACAATGTCTCCCAGGCCAGCGCGATGCTGCGCAACACGCTGGTTGAGATCGGCGACTTGGGCGAGCGCATTTCCTATGTCCGCGACACGTTGCTGGTGCTGCAGCGGGCGGTACCTTTCGTCACCGAGCATGGCGAGGGTTGGATGGACGACCTGATCAAGGCGCGGCTGAAGATGGCGGGCGCCGACGTCCAGTCGCTGAACGAATATGAGGTCCACCTGACTGACAAGCTGCAGTTCCTGCTGGACGCCGATCTGGGCTTCATCTCGACCGAGCAGAACGACCTGTTCAAGATCATGACCATCTGGTCGGTGGTGGGCATTCCGCCCGTGCTGTTCGCCGGAATCTGGGGGATGAATTTCCACTTCATGCCGGAACTAGGGTCCAGACTCATAAAGTCCACCACACGATAGCAGCGACGAGGCAGATGGAGGCGAGGAAGTTTCTTGCCAATCTGTCGTAGCGGGTGGCGATACGCCGGAAGTCCTTGAGGCGGCAGAAGGCGTTCTCGATCTTG
>DASZQW010000028.1:0-2020 GCA_035549455.1 Rhizomicrobium sp.
GCCAGCTTCGGGATATCCATCGGCTTGTCGGGATCCACCACATAGGCCGACGCCAGCTTGATGCGATAAGCGGTGGAGATGCCGTCATAGACGCCGGTCTTTTCGTTGTACATGCCGTCGGCATTGCGGCGCAGGGCATAATAGAGCGAGACGTGATCCTCATGCTCGCGGATGCCCTGCTGGCCACCGTCCTGGGCGAACGTGTTTTCGGTGTAGAGATCGCGCCAGTTGCGATAGCCGCCCAAAAGCCCCGTCGCGGCAAGACCGTCCGCATTGATCTTCAGGCGCAGCTTGCCCTGGTTGAAGTCGGCATCGCCGGTCTGGTCATAGAACCAGGCGATGCGCGGCGCATGCATGTGCGCCACCTGTTCGGTCTCAACCACGCCGTTGACGATCTTGGCCTTGAGCTTGGTGTACTGCGCCGATTTCAGGATGCGATAGGAATAATCCACCGCGATGCTGCCGCGGGCGTCCTTGACGATCTTGTCCGGTGAATAGCCGATCTCCACCGTCGCATCGCTGTCGTTCATCGGGTCCTGGTTGCCCGAGACGCGGATAACCATCGTATAGAGACCGTCCTGCATCTTGTCGTTGGCGCGCAGGTCCAGAGTGGCATTGCCGTTGCCGCGCCAGGGCGCGTCACAGCCCCAGGCCCGATAGAGATTGTTGTCGATCCCCTTCTCGCCATCGGGGCTGACGAAGTCGGCCTTCTTGATCTTACCGTCCAGATTGAAGCCGTCGCCGATCTTGCCGGTGACCTGTGGCTGGCCCGGATCATCCGCCGCCCAGGGATTCACATACGTCTCGAGGCCGCGCTTGTAGGCACGATAGGCCAGCGCCCTGTTCCAGATATGGAAGCGGGTAAGAACGGGCGCGCGCACATTGTCCAGCCCCGGCGGCTTGGCGATCCAGTCGATCTCCTGCTGGCTGCGGAATTTCTGCCGCGCCACGGCGATCCTGGTCTGAGTATCATTGGCGAAATGAATGGTGTTGCCGTGCGGGCAGTCCACGCCGGGTTCGATCTCGGCGCCACGGGTGAAATCAGCGCGGCCGCCATAATGGAACGCGTATTCATACTGGCCCACCACAAAGCCTTTCACCCAGGGTGCGGCCGCCACGGGATCTGCCGCCATCCCGGTCAGGGCGATGGTGGCCACACAAGTCATCAGATGTTTGCGGCAGGTCATTGTTCTCTCCATCGCCTTCAGACCGGCGGCGAAACCTGATTCACCAGCAGATCCGACACCGCCCCCGCCTCAAAGGCCAGGGGATTGGCATCGTCCATCGGACCGTTGCGCAATGTCACCTCGGCTGTCGCCTCGAAGGCGGCAATGGTCTTGGGATCCTTGCCATCGGCGAAGAAAGCGGCGCCCGAGAAGGGGCTCCAGTTCTTCCAGGCGGTGTCGCCTGCCAGCTTGTAGCGCCACATCGGCCGCCAATATTCCATGCGGAAACTGTAACGCTTGCCGGCCAGATCGCGCTTGGGCACCGCCACGGTGTCACCCTTGGCGCGCGTCTCGGTGAAGGTGAACCAGTTGGCTTTCTGCGCCGTGGTCAATTCGGCGGCACGATAGGCGAGATATTTCTCGATCTCGTCGCGCGAGGTGAACTTGTGCCCCGTCACCGTCAGCCTGTATCCGGCAGCGCCTTTCTTCTGCGCCACAAAGATGCCGGGCCCGGCCGCTGGCACCATCGGTAGCGCGTCGGCCGATTGGGCCGGCGCGGGCGCGCTGGCCGGCTCCGCCGCGAAGCCGGCGGGGCCTGCAAGGGCCGCTAGACAAAGGCCGAGATAGACACCGAATTTCATTTTTTCCCACCTGTTCTCGTCAGAAAAGAAGTGCGCGCGCCATCCCTGGCGTGACGTCACTCATCCTCCTGGTCTTTTTCATAGTCCTTGGAGCGGTAGTCATCGTGGCAGGCCTTGCAGGCCTTGCCCATGGTGACAGCTTCGGTCCTCAGTGCGTCCAGATTGCGGCTGTTGGCGACCTGGTCCAGCTTGATGGCTTCTGCCTGCATCGCC
>DASZQW010000029.1:0-38428 GCA_035549455.1 Rhizomicrobium sp.
TCAAGGTCGATATCCGCATCATCGCCACCTCCAACCGCGACCTGGCCGACGCCGTCAAGCACGGCACCTTCCGCGAGGATCTTCTCTATCGCCTGAACGTGGTCAATCTGCGCCTGCCGGCCTTGCGCGAGCGGCCCAAGGACATCCGCGCCCTGTCGCAGCATTTCGCCCGCAAATATGCCGAGGCCAATGGCGTGGCGTTCCGGCCGCTGGCGGGGGCGACCGAGAGGCTGCTGCTGGCCCATCCCTGGCGCGGCAATGTCCGCGAACTGGAGAACACCATTCACCGCGCCGTGCTGCTGGCCCAGGGCCCGGAGATCGCGCCCGAAGCCATCCGCCTGCCCGACGGCACCCAGGTCGGGCACCAGGCGCCAACGCCGCTCGATTCCTCCGTCCGCGACGCGGTGACCTCCGCCACGGTGGCGACCCGCAACCTGGTCGGCCGCACCGTCGCCGATGTGGAGCGCGATCTGATCCTGGACACGCTGGACCATTGCCTGGGCAACCGCACCCATGCCGCCAACATCCTGGGCATCTCGATCCGCACCCTGCGCAACAAGCTGCGCGAATATTCCGGCTCCGGCCTCAGCATTCCCCAGCATGGCGAACAGCGCCCCTTCGAACAGAAGATGGCGGGGTGAGGCGCGACCGGCGTAGCCGGTCAAATCGGTACAGTGGACCGATTTGAGCGCCGAACGCCGTGAGCCAAAGCGAACGGCCGAGCGAAGACGCCGGCCGAAACGAAGTGAAGAGTGATCGAAGTATGAGTGACATCAGCACCACGGCCTCCCTGGCGTCCGGCTTCTCCGCCGGCAAGGCGTGGGACATCTTCAAGAAGGGCGAACTGGGGCTGGCCATCGGCATCATGGCCATCCTGGTGGTCCTGATCCTGCCGCTGCCGACCTGGCTGCTGGACGTTTGCCTGGCCTTCTCGCTCAGCTTTTCGATCCTGATCCTGATGACGGCGGTATTCATCCGAAAGCCGCTGGAATTTTCCTCCTTCCCCACCATCCTGCTGATCACCACCATGATGCGGCTGGCGCTGAACCTGGCCTCGACCCGGCTGATCCTGGGCCATGGCAATGAAGGCACCGCCGCATCAGGCTATGTCATCCAGGCCTTCGGCACCCTGATCATGCAGGGCAATTTCGTCATCGGGCTGATCGTTTTTGCCATCCTGATCGTGGTGAACTTCGTGGTCATCACCAAGGGCTCGGGCCGCATCGCCGAAGTGGCGGCGCGCTTCAGCCTGGACGCCATGCCCGGCAAGCAGATGGCGATCGACGCCGACCTGTCGGCCGGACTTATCAATGAGCAGGAAGCCAAGCTTCGCCGCAAGACCATCGAGGCGGAATCGAACTTCTTCGGCGCCATGGACGGCGCCTCCAAATTCGTGCGCGGCGACGCCATTGCCGGCCTGTTGATTGTCGCGATCAATGTGGTGGGCGGCATCATCATCGGCGTGGCCCAGAAGGGCATGAGCTTTGGCGACGCCAGCCAGACTTTCACCCTGCTGACGGTCGGCGACGGCCTGGTGTCGCAGATGCCGGCCCTGATCGTCTCCACCGCCGCGGGCCTGATGGTCTCCAAGGCCGGCGTTGAAGGCGCCACCGACAAGGCGCTGATGAGCCAGCTGTCCTTCTATCCCCAGGCGCTGGGCATGGCCGCCGCGGTGATGGGCGTTGTCGCGGTGCTGCCGGGCATGCCGCTATTCGCCTTTGGCGGCCTGTCGGCCGGCACCGGCGCGCTGGCTTATTATGCCTACAAGAAGAAGGATGCCCGCAGCGCCCTGGCCGCCGCCGAGGTGGCGCAGGCCGAAGGCCCGCCCAAGGAAGAGCCGATCTCCACCGCCCTGGCGCTCGATCTTCTGCGCGTCGAACTGGGCTATGGCCTGTTGCCGCTGATCAACGATGTGCAGGGCCACCGCATCACCGACCAGATCAAGGCGCTGCGCCGCCAGCTGGCGCAGGAGATGGGCTTTGTCATGCCCGCCGTGCGCATCCTGGACAATATGCAGCTGGGCGCCAACGAATACCGCATCCGCATCAAGGAATTCGATTCCGGCAAGGGCGAGCTGTTCCCCGGCTCCTTCCTGATCATGGATCCCAAGGGCCTGCCCATCGATCTGCCCGGCACCCACACCACCGAGCCCGCCTTCGGCCTGCCCGCCACCTGGGTCACCGGCGCGCTGAAGGAGGAAGCCAGCTTCCGGGGCTTCACCGTGGTGGATCCCGGCACCGTCTTGACCACGCACCTGACCGAAGTGCTGAAGAACCACATGGCCGAGCTGCTCTCCTATGCCGAGACCAAGAAGCTGCTGGACGACCTGCCGCCGGAGAACAAGAAGCTGGTGGAGGAAATCATCCCCTCGCAGATTTCCGTCACCGGCGTCCAGCGCGTGTTGCAGACACTCTTGGGCGAACGCGTCTCGATCCGCGACCTGCCCGCCATCCTGGAAGGCATCGCCGAAGCGGTGGGCCACACCAAGAACGCGCTCTATATCACCGAGCATGTGCGGGCGCGCCTGGCCCGCCAGCTCTGCCATGCCAACCTGTCGCCGGGCGGCTATCTGCCGCTGATCGCCTTGTCGCCGGGCTGGGAGCAGGCCTTCGCCGAATCCATTATCGGCACCGGCGAGGAACGCCAGCTCGCCATGGCGCCGTCGCAGCTGCAGCAGTTCATCCAGGCGGTGCGCGAAGCCTTTGACGAGGCTTCGGGCAAGAATGAAGTGCCGGTGCTGCTGACCAGCCCGCAGATCCGTCCCTTTGTGCGCTCCATCGTCGAGCGCTTCCGGCCCGCCACGGTGGTGATGAGCCAGAACGAAATCCACGCCTCCGTCCGGCTGCGCACGCTGGGTCAGGTCTAGTGTAATGGCCCTGCCCGCTTCCACCGCCGCGATCGTCGCTTTTCCCCGCGCCGACCTGCGCGCGCTGCTGGGCAATGCCCTTAGGCGCCATCGCCTGCCCGAAAGCCTGGCGGCCCAGCTGGTGCGCGACGCCGCCAAGTTTTCCGACATCGCCGCCGATGCGGCGCTGGCCTTGGCGCTGGATCAGCGCATGGCGTCCCAGCCGATCGACTTCGACAAGGCGCATGGCATCCTGTTGGTGGGACCAGCGGGCGCCGGCAAAAGCGCCGTCGCCGCCAAGATCATCCATGCCGCCACCCTGGCCGGACGCCGCACCGAACTGCTGCGCGCCGATGGCGGGCTGGCGCTGTTTCGCACCAATTCCAATCCGCCCGACCTTCTGACCGTGATGGAAGCCGACGGCTTCAATCCGCTCAATGCGCGCGCGGCCAGCGCCTTCTCGGCGCTGGGCGACATCGAGGGGGTGGAAACCATCGGCGTGGTGTCGGCACTGAATGACGCCGAGGACGTGGCCGACATCGTTGCGGCCTTCCGCTTCCGCCGCGTCATTGTCACCCATATGGATCGCACGCGCCGGCTGGGGGCGTTGCTGGCCGCCGCCACGGGCGGCGCAAGGCTGGCCCATGTCACCCATGGCCCGCGTCCTGAAGACGCGCTGGAAATCCTGGCGCCGGGCGCGCTGGCGGCGCTGCTACTCGATATCCACGCGCACTAGCGGCGCCTGCCGCCGCCCTGGCTGCGATTGTCGATGGCAAAGGGGCCGGGACCCATTCCCACCATCAACAGCAATCCGCCGCAGATGGCGACATCGCGCGCGAAGATGCCGAACTCCACCGCCCGCGCCTGGGCGTCGGCATAATGCCAGAAGTCATGCAGGGTCACCGCCGCGACGATCGTCAGCCCGAACAGCATCACCGCGCCGTGCCGCGTGTGCCAGCCCAGCAGCAGTGATATGCAGCCCAGCAGGATGAAAATCAGCACCACCAGCAGGACCAGCAGCGGCAGCGGCACATGCTTGGCCGCCATGGTCTCGGCGACATGGCGCCAGTTGCCCATGATGTCCATGGCGCTTGCCAGGTAGAACCAGACCAGGATGCAGCGCCCGAAGAAGGGCGAGATTGTTTCTGAAAATGACATGGCTGTGAGTCCCGACTCAGTCCCCCGCATGGTACGCGCGCTGAACCGCTGTTCAACTAGATGGCGAAATTGAGGTTTTTAGCCCCAAATTCGCGAGTTTCGCGGCCTTTTTGCCACAGCCGGCGGCGGCGCGTGAGAAGCAGGGAACGGCGGAATCGCAAGCGGCGTTAATGCGAGCGAAGGGACCTTTGAAGGTCTAGGTAGAAAAATGTCAGCCATTGGATTGTCCGCACCGCGCGGAAAAGCATTTGCCCCGTCCGCCTTTGCCGATGTCCGGCATGGGCATCTGTGCTTCGAGCGCCAGCAGTCACAGGCGCTGCGCGGCATGGAGTGGGAAGGCCGGGTACGGCCGTTGACGCCCTGGAGCACGCTGATCATGCGCACTGTCGGCATGGTGGTGTTCGCCAGCGCCTTTCTGGCGTTCGTCATCTAAAACAATACCAACATATCCCACGCGAGGATTTTTGTCCGATGAGCAGGAGGCCGCGCGGATCGTACCCGGCGTATGTGAGCATGGACGACGCACTCAGCGGGCAAAAAGGCCGCGTGTTCTTTTAAGCGGACCGCAGCGTGTGCTTGCGCAAATGGCGTACCAGGGCCATTTCGTCCAGCCGCGCCTGCTGGCGGCGGGCCTGCATTTCCGCCAACCGCTTGGCCTGCTGCTCGGTGGCGACTTCCAGCGACTTCAGGTCCTGGAAGGCGTTGGAGAGATCCATCTGGGCGGCGGCGTGTTCGCGCTCGATTTCCTTCAGCGTGGTGCGCAGATTTTCCCGTCGCGATTCAATGCTGCGCAGGAAAGACGGAAAGGCCAGCCGGCCGATGTCGCTGTCGCCGGCGCGCTGCTTCTCGCGGGCGACATTGTCGTCCAGGTCGGCCAGCTTGCGTTCCAGATCGACCTTCATGGCGTCGATGGCGGCAATGCGGCGCTTCATTTCATCGACGCGGAAGCGCTTGAGGCGCAGCAGCGTATCGGTCCGGTTCATCGCGCACTCCCTTGCGCTGAAGCCATGATGGCGGACAGCGCCTCGTAACCTTCGCTCAAATCCGCCCGCTCGGTCCTGGACTGGGCCAGGAAGGCCTCAAGGGCGGGATAGAGCCTTACGGCGTTATCCACTTCAGGATTCGTGCCAGCCTTGTAGGCGCCCAGCCGGATCAGCTCGGCCATGTCTTCGTAAACGGTGAGGGGCTTGCGGGCTTCCAGAACCAGCTTTTGCTCGTCTTCACTGTTGCAGGCGGGCATGGCGCGGCTGACGCTCTTAAGGATGTTGATGGCCGGAAAGCGCCCCCGTTCCGCAATGGCACGTTCCAAAACGATATGGCCGTCCAGGATGCCGCGCACCGCATCGGCCACCGGCTCGTTATGGTCGTCGCCTTCCACCAGCACGGTGAAGAGGCCGGTGATCGAGCCGGTCCTGCCATTGGGGCCTTCGACACCCGGCCCGGCCCGCTCGAGCAGGCGCGGCAGTTCGGCAAAGACGGTGGGAGTATAGCCCTTGGAGGCCGGGGGCTCGCCCGCGGAAAGTCCGATCTCGCGCTGGGCCATGGCGAAGCGGGTGACCGAATCCATCAGCAGCAGAACATTCAGGCCCTGGTCGCGCAGCTGTTCGGCCACCGTCATGGCGACATAGGCGGCCTGGCGGCGCACCAGCGGCGCTTCATCGGATGTGGCGGCGACCACCACGGAGCGCGCCAGACCTTCGGGGCCCAGATCGTCCTCGATGAATTCCTTGACCTCGCGGCCGCGCTCGCCGACCAGGCCGATGACGATGGCATCGGCGTCGGAATTCCGCGCCAGCATCGACAGCAGGGTGGACTTGCCCACGCCGGAGCCGGCGAAGATGCCCATGCGCTGGCCGGCGCAGCAGGTGGTGAAGGCGTTCATGGCGCGGATGCCCAGGTCGAGCTTCTTGCCGACCCGGCCGCGGCGGATTGAGGCAGGCGGCGCGGCCTTGAGCGGATAGGCCTTGAAGCCCATCGGCAACGGGCCTTTTTCGTCCATCGGGGCGCCAAAACCGTCGATCACCCGCCCCAGCCAGCCGATCGAGGGATAGATCGCAGCCGCGCGGTCCTCGAAATCGGCGCGGGCCCCCAGGGTGATTCCGTCCAGCGGCCCCAGCGGCATGACCAACGCCCTTCCATCGCGAAAGCCGATCACTTCGCAGGGAATTTTCTTGTTTTTTCCGATAGTTATGCGGCATTGGCCGCCCAGGCTGACGGCGCCTTGCGCGCCGGTTACTTCCACCGCCAGCCCCTCGATGCGGGCGACCCGGCCATAGCGAATCAGGGTGGGGACAGCTTCTATTTCCTGGAGCAGCGCGCGCATTTTGGTCCTTTTCGGCCTCCATCTTGGGGCCAACCATTTAAATGGCGGTAAACTTAACAAATCGAATCAAACCCCTTAGCGGGGTCCAACTTCTTTCCCGGGCTTAATCCGGGGTGAGGAAGGGCTGAAGCAGGGGCCGGAAGTTAAAGCGACTGTTAACTATTTGCGCTTACCGTCCGGAAAGTGATTAACCGTGTCTGACCCATTCGGGCACAGCCGGGCGTTGAGACCGGCGGCGGCTGCCGCCACTGAATAGAGGGGCCTGACATGCGCGTATTGCTGATTGAAGACGACAGCGCCATGGCGCGCAGCATCGAGCTGATGCTGAGAAGCGAAGGCCTGAACGTCTACACCACCGATCTGGGCGAGGAAGGCATCGACCTCGGCAAGCTCTATGACTACGACATCATCGTACTGGACCTGCAGCTTCCCGACATGTCGGGCTTCGAGGTCCTGAAGGCGCTTCGGGTCGCCAAGGTGCAGACTCCCGTCCTGATCCTGTCGGGCAACGCCATCGTCGAAGCCAAGGTCAAGGCGCTGGGCTTCGGCGCCGACGACTATATGACCAAGCCCTTCCACAAGGACGAGCTGGTCGCCCGCATCCAGGCGGTGGTGCGACGCTCCAAGGGCCACAGCCAGTCGGTGATCACCACCGGCAAGCTGACCGTGAACCTGGACGCCAAGACGGTGGAAGTCGACGGCCAGCGCGTGCACCTGACCGGCAAGGAATACCAGATGCTGGAGCTGCTTTCGCTGCGCAAGGGCACCACCCTGACCAAGGAAATGTTCCTCAACCATCTCTATGGCGGCATGGACGAGCCGGAGCTGAAGATCATCGACGTCTTCATCTGCAAGCTGCGCAAGAAGCTGGCGGCCGCCACCGAAGGCGCCAATTACATCGAGACCGTCTGGGGCCGCGGCTATGTGCTGCGCGATCCCAATGGCGAAGAGATCGTTCAGGTCGCGTAAGCGCGGGGCGGGTAGACGAAAGGGCGCGGCTTCGGTCGCGCCTTTTTTTGTATCTGGGCCGCTGCGCCCTGCGCTATTGCCCGGTGCAATCCAGCAGCTTGGAATCCGGCGCCGAGCCGATCAGCACCCGCCTGCCGGCCACCGCCACCGCGCCCGCGCCGGCGATCTCGCCGCCGGCATTGGCATAGACGGTCTCGGAGGATTGCGGCGCGCCGTTCGCCAGGTTGACGCGCAGCACCTGGGAACTGGCCTTGGCGCCAGACACCTTCGCCATCGCCCGCCAGGAGACGAGATTGGCATGGCCCGCCAGCCACAACTGCCCCTGCCCGTCCAGCGCCAGCCGCTCCGGCCCCGTCGGCACCACCATCACCTTGTCCTCGGTCAGGTTGCCGGTGATGCTTTCGCGCGTGTAGCTGGTCAGCGAGCGGCTAAGCAGGCCATCCGCGATCAGGTGCGATCCGTCCGCCGTCAGCACCAGGCTGCGGGTGCCGTACAGCCCACCGGCCGCTTCGCGAAACGACATGCCGTTGAAATAGAGAATATCGCCGCCGGAAATGATGCCGTATGTCCGGGGAAGCTGCAGCAGCGGGTTCTTGCCTGCCGCGCCGTTGGCGACATAGAAGTTGTCGGGACCGGCCGCCGCGACATCCTGCGGATCGTTGAGCAACCCGCCTTCGATGGTGCCCTGGGCCACCAGCCTGGGATCGGAGGCGGGATCGACCACCTCGAAACTGTCGATGCTGAAACGGCCCTTGCTGCTGCGGTTGACGGCGAACAGGAACAGGCCCTTGCCGTCAGGCGATTGCCACAGCCCGATGCCGCGCGGGTGAAAGTCCCTGGGCGCGCCCGCCAGCTTCTTCGCCGCGCGCCCCGCCAGCGGCAGGGCATAGATGCCGTCCATGGCCTTGGATGTGGGCATAGGCGCGGCCACCGACAGGAACGCCATGCCATGGGAGACTTCGATGTCCTGCACCGGCAGGCGCGCCACCAGCTTGCACTGGCCGTAAAAGCCCGGCGTGACGGAGGAAAATACGCCATTGGCCCACAACCCGCGCACCGTCACGCTGATGACCGCCACCACCAGCAGCACCGCCAAAGCGCGCAGGGGGCGGCGGGGGCGCGCGAATCTCATGGCGCGCTGTCCCCGAATTGCAGGCTGGCCAGCCGGGCATAAAGCCCGCCGCCCGCCACCAGTTCGCCATGGCCGCCTTCGGCCACCACCCGGCCCTCTTCCACCACCACGATGCGCTTGAGGCGCTGGATGGTGGAGAAACGGTGGGCGATGACGAGGGTGGTGCGGCCCACCATCAGGTTGGCCAGCGCCGTCTGCACCAGACGTTCATTCTCCGCATCCAGCGCGCTGGTGGCTTCGTCCAGCAGCAGCAGGGGCGCATCGCGCAGGATGGCGCGGGCAATCGCCAGGCGCTGGCGCTGGCCGCCGGACAGGGTCACGCCGCGCTCGCCCACCAGGGTGTCGAAACCCTGGGGCAGCTTTTCGATGAATTCACTGGCGGCCGCCGCGGCGGCGGCGGCCCTGACCTGCTGGAGGGTCGCATCCTCGCGGCCATAGCGGATATTGGCGGTGATGGAGCCGGAAAATATCACCGGCTCCTGCGACACCACCGCGATCTTGCCGCGCAGCGCCACGGGATCGAGCTGGGTGATGTCCAGTCCGTCGAAGGTGATCACGCCCTGCTGGGCATCGAAGAAGCGCAGCATCAGCTGGAACACGGTGGACTTGCCCGCGCCGCTGGGGCCCACCAGCGCCACCGCTTCGCCGCTTTCGACCCGCAGCGAGAAGCCGTTCAGCGCCTTGAAGTCGGGCCGCGTGGGATAATGGAAAGTGACATTGTCGAACGACACCGCGCCGCCGGGCTTGTCGGGCATGGCCAAGGGATGGGCGGGCGGGCGGACCGCGGGAACCTCGTGCAGCAATTCCATCAGCCGCTCGGTGGCACCGGCGGCGCGCTGCAGGTCGCCCCAGGTCTCGCTGAGCGCGCCGACCCCGCCGCCGGTCAGAAAGCCATAGATGATGAAGGCCACCAGATCGCCGCCGCTCAGGCGTCCAGCGATCATGTCGTGCAACCCCACCAGCCCCACCGTGGCCAGGCTGGCAAAGGCGGTGAAGATCGCCACCGCTGTCAGCACGGCGCGGGCCAGGGTGCGGCGTCTGGCGAAATCGAAGGCCCGTTCCACCGTGACGGCGAAGGCGCGGCGCTCGTAATTTTCCTGGGTGAAGGCCTGCACCGTGGGCACGGCGTTCAGCGTCTCGGCGCCGCGCGCGGCGGTGTCGGCCAGCGAATCCTGGCTGGCGCGCGACAATTTCCTGACCCAGCGCCCGAACAGCAGCATGGGCAGCATCACCACCACCACCGCCCCCACCACCAGCAGCGCCAGGTGGAAGCTGGTGACGAACATCAGCGTCAGTCCGCCGGTCAGCGTCACCAGGTTGCGCGCCGCCAGCGAGGCGCTGGATCCCACCACCGTCTGGATCAGGGTGGTGTCGGCGGTCATGCGCGACAGCACCTCGCCGGTGCGCGTCACCTCGAAGAATTGCGGACTGAGGCCCAGGACATTGCCGAAGACGGCCTTGCGGATATCGGCCACCACCCGCTCGCCCAGCCAGGTCACGGCATAGAAGCGGACGGCGGAGGCCAGCCCCAGCACGGCGGCGGCGATGACGAAGGCGTAATAGAAGCCGGCCAGGGCATGGGCCTGGGCGGCGCTCATCCCCTTGGCGTCAATCAGGCCCCGGGCGAACTGGGGCAGGATCAGGGTGGCGGTGGAGGAGGCCAAGAGGGCCGTGGCCGCCACCGCGATCCGCCCCCGATAGGGGCGCAGGAAGGGCAAAATCCCCCGCAGGGGGGCCAGGGAACGCGCCTTGGGCCGGCCCGCCGCCACCCGGGCGGTCTCACTGGTAAAATTGGTCTCGCCCCTGGCCAAGTCGGTCCGCCGTGTTAAGGAGTCCGGGCTGTATATAGGGGCGAAAGGCCCATTGAAACCGGCCTTTTGCCTCGCTCTTGCCTCCTTGGAGGGCCTCCCGTATAAGCCCCGGCTCCCGGGTGCCCGTCGCAAAATGGGTGGCCCGTCCATGAGAAGGTACTGCGTCATGAAAAAGGGCATCCACCCCGATTATCACTTTGTCGAAGTTCAGCTGAACGACGGCTCGACCTACAAGACGCGCACCACCTATGGCAATGCGGGCCAGAAGATCACGCTGGACATCGACCCCTCGACGCACCCGGCCTGGACCGGCGGCCAGCAGCAACTGTTGGACCGCGGCGGCCGCCTGACGCGCTTCAACAAGAAGTTCGCGGGCTTTGTTAAGTCCTGACGGACTTAAGTCGCCCGTCGCACGACGCTGACACTGGCAACGGCTTTGTTAAGGGCTGAATTTCCCCGGCCACGGAATATGAAAAAGGCGGTCCATCGGGCCGCCTTTTTTCTTTCAGGGATTTGCGAAGGCTTGCGCCAGCGCGTCCATCTGGCCGCGCGCACCGGCGGGCGCGGGCTCGCCCTCGCCGAACAGCAGGTCATCCAGCCGGGCGATGCGGCGATACAGGCTGTCGCTGCGGCCCAGCAGGTCATTGAGTTCGGCCGGCAGGCCGCCAGTGTCTTCGGCGCAGACACCCAGGCAGATTTCGCGGCTGCCCAGGCGGTAGCGGTCGTTCATGGCATCGTCGCGCTCCATGTCGCCGTCGCGCACCGCGCGCTGCACCAAAAGCCAGCTCGCAGCCTGCATCAGCCGGGTGGTGACGCGCATGGATTCCCCGGCATAGAGCATCGCCGCCTTGCGCGGCAGCGCGCGCGCTTCCTCGCGTCCCTTGCCGTCCAGATAGCGCGCGGTTTCTTCCACCAGCGCCATGCCTTCGTCAAAGGTGCGGTCGAACATGGCGGAGTCGGTAAAGGCTTCGGTATCAGTGTTCATGCGGCCCTCAATACGGACCGGACGCTAGCAAGCCCTGAGCGAAGCGCAAGGGCCGCCTTCTGGTAAACGCCGTTAAACGTGCGTACCGGCGCGGCTGCGCCACATTCCTGCTGTGCGTATTAACATTGATCGTTCATGCATTTACTTCCTGAAGAAACCTTCCGCCGCCGACTTGGTGGCGTGGCGCGCCAAAATCGCTTCGCGGCAGCGCGCGATTTCTTCCTCCAGCCGGACGATGCGCTTTTCCAGCTCGTGCGCCGACCAGGCCGAAATGTCCTCGCCCAGCACGATCCCGGGCAGTTTCTTGCGTGGCTCGTCCGGTTCCATCTGACAAGGCTCCCGCTTTCGCCTTAGTGTGGCAAGCCATGAAAGCGGTCGCAATCGAAAATCCCGGCCCGGACTACCGGCTTGTCCTGGCCGACATGCCGACGCCCACGCCCGGCCCCGGCCAGGTGCTGATCAAGGTCGCCGCAGCGGGCCTCAACCGCGCCGACCTGCTGCAGGCGCGCGGGCTTTATCCGCCGCCGCCCGGCGCCTCGCCCATCCTGGGCATGGAAGTGTCGGGCGAGATCGCCGCGCTGGGCAGCGATGTCAGGGGCTTTCATGCCGGCGAGCGGGTCTGCGCGCTGCTGACGGGCGGCGGCTATGCCGAATATGCCCTCGCCGATGCCGGCATCATCCTGCCGGTACCCCAGAGCGTGGATCTGGCGGCGGCGGCGGGCCTGCCGGAGGCCTGCTTCACCGCCTGGACCAATGTGGTGGACAGCGGCCAGCTCCATCCCGGCAAGACCCTGCTGGTGCATGGCGGCACCAGCGGCATCGGCAGCATGGCGATCCAGATTTTTTCCGCGCGCGGCCACCGCGTCTTCGCCACCGCCGGGTCGGACGACAAATGCCGCGCCTGCGCGGCGCTGGGCGCGGACCGCGCCATCAATTACCGCAGCGAGGATTTCGTCGCGGTGGTGAAAGAGCAAACCGGCGACCAGGGGGTGGACGTGATCCTGGACATGGTGGGCGGCGACTATGTCCGCCGCAACATCGAGGCGGCCGCGGTCTGGGGCCATATCGTCAACATCGCCTATCAGAGCGGCGCCAAGGTCGAGGTGGATTTCATCCCCGTGCTGACCAAGCGGCTGACCCTGGCGGCCAGCACCCTGCGCAGCCGGACGCCCCCGGAAAAGCGCCATATCCGCAATACCCTGCATGAAGAGGTCTGGCCCCAACTGGAAGGCGGGGGCATCCGGCCGGTGATCGCGCGGGTTTTTCCCCTGGAACAGGCCCAGAAAGCCCATGAAACCATGGCGGGCGGGGGCCATATCGGCAAAATTCTGCTTTCTTTGGCGGCTCCCGGGGGCTAAAACCCCGCCATTCCTGAAAGCATAGGCCTTCAAGGATCGGCGGGATCGGTGAACGGTCCCCCGGCAAAGGAGAAGATCATGGCCGTTGAACAAAAACCCCTGATGCCCAAGGCCACCGCCGTCTGGCTGGTGGACAATACCGGCCTGTCCTTTGAGCAGATCGCCGATTTCTGCGGCCTGCATCCGCTGGAGGTAAAGGGCATCGCCGACGAGGATGTCGCCAAGGGCATCAAGGGCCAGGACCCCGTCGCCACCGGCCAGCTGACCCGCGAGCAGATCGCCGATGCCGAGCAGGACCCCAAGAAGCGCCTGAAGATGGCCGCGCCCAAGCACAAGATGCCCAGCGTGCGCCAGAAGCGCGCGCCGCGCTATACCCCGGTGTCCAAGCGCCAGGACAAGCCGGACGCGGTTTACTGGCTGATCCGCAATCATCCCGAATTCACCGACAGCGACATCATCAAGCTGATCGGCACCACCAAGGCGACCATCGCCAAGATCCGCGAGCGTTCGCACTGGAATGCGGCCAACATCAAGGCGGTTGATCCGGTGACCCTGGGCCTGACCTCGCAGCTGGAACTGGACATCGCGGTCAGCCGCGCCAGCGCCAAGTATGAGCGGGCCCAGAAGCGGGCCGCTAAGAAAGGCGCCTCGCTGAAGTCGATCTCGCAAACCACCGGCGCGCCGGATGTGTCGGCGATCGACATCGACGCCGCGCCGCAAATGCCCGGCGTCGTGCCGCTGCCCGGTGAAGGCGCGCCCGCGCCGGACGACTACAAGCTGTCCAGCGAACTCGAGCAAGACTAAGGGCCTCTTGGCGCGAGGAATTTTGCGACCTGAGCAGGAGCGTCGCGCGGAGCGGGCTTAACGCCCGTGAGCACGCGCGACGAACTCCGGGCGCAAAAGAACCGCGCCCTATTACAGGTAGCGCAGGGCCACGAAGCCCAGCACCAGGGCGATCAGGAACAGCACCAAAGCTGCTTCGAGATATTTCTCGAGCAGCGCCTGAGCCCGTTCGCCGACCAGATAGACCAGCATCGCCTCGATCACGATATAGCGGATTGAGCGTGTCACCGCCGAATAGAGCATGAAGAGCGGAAAGCTGACGCCGGCCAACCCGCTGGCGATGGTGACCAGCTTGTAGGGAATGGGCGTCGCCCCCTGCACCATGATCAGATAGGCATTGTTGCTGTATTTCGCGCGCAGCGCCTCGACCTGCTCCAGGGGGACATGCAGCAGATGGATCAGCCACAGGCCCGCCGTTTCCCAGAACAAATGGCCGATGGCATAGCCCAGCATGCCGCCCATCACCGACCAGAAGGCGACCCAGGCGCCCAGCCGGAAGGCGCGCTTGCGGTCAGCGATCATCATGGGCAGCACCATGATGTCGGCGGGGATGGGAAAGAAGCTGGCCTCGGCAAAGGCGAAGGCCGCCACCGCCGCCCAGGCATGGGGGCCGGAGGCATTCTTCACCATCCAGGCATAGACGGCGCGCAATCCGCGCGGTTTTTTAACGGGGGCATCGCATGGGGTCATGGCGGGGCTTCTAACATTGCGCGCCGGTTCATCCAACCTTGCCGCTGGCACGGGCTTTCTCTAGCTTGCCCAGCCCATGGCCCGCAAAAACCCCGTCACAAAAAGGACGCCCAAGCCCTATGAAACCGGGCTGGACCGCGTCGCCGCCAATTACCAGCCGCTGACGCCGCTGAGCTTCCTGGAGCGCAGCGCCGCGACCTTCCCCGATCGCACCGCCATCATCCATGGCCGCCAGCGCGTCAGCTATGCCCTATTCTATGCCCGGGCGCGGCGTCTGGCCTCGGCCCTGGCAGGGCAGGGCATCCGCAAAGGCGACACGGTGGCAGTGATGCTGGCCAACACCCCGCCCATGCTGGAAGCCCATTACGCCATTCCCATGCTGGGGGCGGTGATCAATGCCTTGAATACCAGGCTGGATGCCGCCGCCCTGGCCTTCATGCTGGAGCATGGCGGGGCGAAGATCCTGATCACCGACCGCGAATTTTCCGCCACGGTGAAAGCGGCGCTGGGACTTTTGAAAAAGAAGCCGCTGGTGATCGATTATGACGATCGCGAATTTGCGCAGACGGGCGCCCGGCTTGGCCGGATCGATTACGAGAAATTCCTGAAAGGGGGCGATCCCGCCTTCGCCTGGAAGATGCCCGCCGACGAATGGGACGCCATCGCGCTGAATTACACCAGCGGCACCACCGGCAACCCCAAGGGCGTGGTCTATCATCACCGCGGCGCGGCCCTGATGGGCTATGGCAATGCGCTGGCCGGCACCATGATCAACCATCCGGTGCTTTTGTGGACGCTGCCCATGTTCCACTGCAATGGCTGGTGCATGCCCTGGTCTCTGTCGGCGGTGGCAGGCACCCATGTCTGTCTGCGCTGGGTGCGGGCCGATGCGATCTTCGCAGCGCTGGCCGACCATGGCGTGACCCATATGTGCGGCGCGCCCATTGTGATGTCGGTGCTGGTCAATGCTTCCGCTTCTGAACGCAAAAGCTTTGCGCAGAAGGTCACCTTCATGGCAGCCGCCGCGCCGCCGCCGCAAAGCGTGCTGGCGGCGATGGCGCAGGCCGGTTTCGAAGTGGTGCATGTCTATGGCCTGACCGAGGTTTACGGCCCCGCCGTGGTCAATGAATGGCACGAGGAGTGGGACGCGCTGGATCCGCAGGGCCGGGCGGCGAAAAAGGCGCGCCAGGGCGTACGCTATGCGCCGCTGGAAGAGCTGGCGGTGCTGGATCCCAAAACCATGAAGCCGGTGCCGGCGGATGGACTGACGATTGGCGAAGTGATGTTCCGCGGCAATATCGTGATGCGCGGCTATCTGAAGAATGAAAAGGCGACCCGGGCCGCCTTCAAGGGCGGCTGGTTTCATTCCGGCGATCTGGGGGTGATCTATCCGGACGGCTATATCCAGCTGAAGGACCGCAGCAAGGACATCATCATCTCGGGCGGCGAGAATATCTCATCGATCGAAGTGGAGGACGCCATCGCCGGCCATCCCGCGGTATTGTTCGTGGCGGTGGTGGCGCGGCCCGATCCGAAATGGGGCGAACATCCCTGCGCCTTTGTCGAACTGCGCCCCGGCGCAAAGGCCGGCGAGGCCGAACTCATGGCTTTCGCGCGTGACAGGCTGGCGAAATTCAAGCTGCCGCGCACCCTGGTGTTCAGCGAACTGCCCAAGACCTCGACCGGCAAGATACAGAAATTCGCGCTGCGCGAACGGGCCAAAAATCTGGGCTAGAGGCGCGGTGCGCCGCGCGCGAAGGTCAGTTGACGCTTCGCAGCCGTTCCAATTCGTCCTTGATTCGAAGTTTCTGCTTTTTGAGTGCGGCGACCCGCAGCTCGTCCCAATCGGGATTGGACATCTCGTGATTGATGATGTCCTCGATTTTCTTGTGCTGGTTGGACAGGTGGTTGATATGTCCCTGTATCGCCATGCAGGCACCTCCGTGTGTGAACTTCGGTCGGCTGGCGCGCGCGCCCTTCAAAGGGCAAAAGGCGCTGGCGCCTGGCCCGAAAATAAAACCACCAATCAGACAGGGTGTCATCCCCAAAAGAGGCCGGAACCGAAACTCTTTGCGCTTGACTTAAGAAGTGGTAACGCAAGGCCATGAGCAAGCGGGTGACAGGAAAAAGCGAGGCGGAACGGCTGGTTATCGGCCTGTCCGGCGCGTCGGGCGCGGCCTATGGCATTCGGCTTCTGGAAGCCTGTGGCGAGTTGGGGATAGAATCGCACCTGGTTATGACCAGGCCCGGGGAAATGACCATCAGCTACGAAACCACCCTGTCGCCCAAGGACGTCGCCGCCAAGGCGGACCATGTCTATGGCGTTGACGATATCGCCGCGCCGATTTCCAGCGGCGGTTTCAAGACACGCGGCATGATCGTGGCGCCTTGTTCTGTAAAGGCGATGAGCGAGATTGCCACCGGCGTGTGCACGACGCTGCTGACGCGCGCCGCCGATGTCTGCCTGAAGGAACGGCGCACCCTGGTGCTGATGGTGCGCGAGACGCCGCTGCATCTGGGCCATCTGCGCAGCATGGCGGCGCTGGCGGAGATGGGCGCGATCATTCTGCCGCCGGTGCCCGCCTTCTATGCCGCGCCACGCACCCTGGAAGACATTGTCGACCAGACCGTGGGACGGGCGCTGGACCTGTTCGGCTATGACTGGCCGGACGTGAAGCGTTGGGGCGAGAATATCGCCAAGAGCCGCAGGAAGAAGCGGTCATGAGCCGCGTCGTTGGTCCCGATGAAGTCGGCGCGCGCGCCAAGCTGGCGCAGCTGACCCAGGAGCATCGCGACCTGGACTCCGCCATTGCCGACATGGTGCGGTCGGGCAATCCCGACCTGATGGCCATGGCGCGGCTGAAGAAGCGCAAGCTTCAGCTGAAGGACGAGATCACCGAGATCAACAACGACCTGCTGCCTGATATTATTGCCTAGGAGCGCAGGCGCGAGCCGGAGCGACCATAAAATCAGCAGCGCAGGCGCGAGCCGGAGCGACCGTAAAATCAGCAGCGCAGGCGCGAGCCGGAGCGACCATAAAATCAGCAGCGCAGGCGCGGTGGGTAGCGACAGCGCACCGGCGAGCGGCGAGAAAATCAGGCGGGCGTCAGGGCACTGAGTCGGGAACGAATGGCATCGAGCGCGGCCCGGGGATTGCCATTGTCCGGCCCGCCAGCCTGGGCCATGTCGGGCCGCCCGCCGCCGCCCTTGCCGCCCAGGGCTTGCGCTGCCGCCTTCACCAGATCGACGGCGCTGATGCGCGCCGTCAGGTCGTCGGTGACGCCCACCACGATGGAGACCTTGGCGTCGGCGGCGGCAACGAAAGCGACGATGCCCGAGCCGATCTGCTGCTTGGCGCCGTCGGCCAGGCTCTTCAAGTCCTTGGGCGACACGCCTTCGACCAGCCGCAGCACGGCTTTCAGGCCTGCAATGGTCTCGCCCGCCTCCTCGCCGCCCGTGGCGGGACCGGCCAGCGCCAGCTGCTTCTTGGCGTCCGCCAGTTCGCGCTCCAGCTTGCGGCGTTCCTCCGACAGCTGTGTCACCCGCACGGACAATTCGCCGATGGGCGTCTTGATTGCGAAGGCCGCCTCGCGCGCGATTTCCGCCTGGCCCGACAGATAGCGGCGGGCATGTTCGGATGTCAGCGCCTCGATGCGGCGCACCCCGGCGGCGACCGCCGATTCCGCGATGATGGTGAAAAGACCGATATCGCCCAGCCGCTGGACATGGGTGCCGCCGCACAGTTCGACGGAGTAAGTCTTGTCCTGATCCAGTTCGGTGCCCCCCACTTCCCTGCCCATACTGAGGACGCGCACCTCGTCACCATATTTTTCGCCGAACAGGGCTTCGGCACCAGCGGCGATGGCCTGGTCGGTGGCCATCAGGCGGGTCGTGGTGTCGCTGTTCTGGCGGATGACGGCATTGACCTGGGATTCAATTTTCTCCAGTTCCTCGGCACTGACCGGCTTGGGATGGGAGAAGTCGAAGCGCAGACGCTCGGCCGAGACCAGCGAACCCTTCTGGCTGACATGGCCGCCCAGCACGCGTTTCAGCGCGGCATGCAGCAGATGGGTGGCGGAATGGTTGGCGCGGGTGGCGCGGCGGCGTTCGGTATCCACCTTCAAATCCACCGCATCGCCCGGCGCGAATGTGCCTTCGGTGATGCGCACGGCATGGACATGCAGTGCGCCAAGCTTTTTATGGGTGTCGGTGACCTGGCCCCTGGCCCTGGCTGATGTGATGGTGCCCTGGTCGCCGGCCTGGCCGCCGGATTCGCCATAGAAGGGCGTCTGGTTGGTGAGGATTTCCACCGCCTCGCCAGCGCCGGCCTGCATGACGCGGCCGCCATCCTTGAAGATGGCCAGAATCTGCCCCTCGGCTTCCTCGGTGTCATAGCCCAGGAATTCGGTGCGGCCGACTTCGTCCAGCACCGCAAACCATTGCGCTTCGCTCTGGCCTTCGCCCGAGCCTGACCAGGAAGCGCGGGCCTCGGCCTTCTGCTTCTGCATCGCGGCGGAGAACCCCTCGGTATCCACCGTGACGCCGCGGGCGCGCAGGGATTCTTCGGTCAGATCGAGCGGGAAGCCATAGGTGTCATAGAGCTTGAAGGCGACGTCCCCCTTGAATTGGTCGCCCGCCTGCAGGCCGGAACTGGCTTCGTCCAGAAGTTTCAGGCCCCGCGCCAGGGTTTCGCGGAAGCGGATCTCCTCCAGCTTCAGGGTCTCGGTGATCAGGGCTTCGCTGCGCTTGAGTTCGCCGTAAGCCGAGCCCATCTCGGCCACCAGCGCCGGCACCAGCCGGTACATCAGCGGGTCCTTTGTGCCCAAGAGGTGGGCGTGGCGCATGGCGCGGCGCATGATCCGGCGCAGGACATAGCCGCGGCCTTCATTGGCCGGTAGCACGCCATCGGCGATCAGGAACGAGGTGGCGCGCAGATGGTCGGCGATGATGCGATGGCTGAAGGTAGCTTCACCCTCGCTTTTCACGCCGCTGGCCGCTTCCGAGGCCGCGATCAGGTGACGGAACAGGTCAACATCATAATTGTTGGTGACGCCCTGCAGGATGGCGGCAATACGCTCCAGCCCCATGCCGGTGTCGATCGAGGGCTTGGGCAGGTCGAGGCGGGTATTCTCGTCCACCTGCTCGAACTGCATGAAGACCAGATTCCAGAATTCCAGGAAGCGGTCGCCATCCTCGTCGGGGCTGCCGGGCGGGCCGCCCGCGACGGACGGGCCCTGGTCGTAGAAGATTTCCGAGCAATAGCCGCAAGGCCCGGTGGAGCCCATGGCCCAGAGATTGTCGGTATGGCCGATGATGCGGTCGTCGCTGAAGCCGGCAATCTTCTTCCATAGCTGACGGGCCTGGTCGTCGGTGGGATAGATGGTGACCAGCAGCTTGTCCCTGGGCAGGCCGATCACCTTGGAGACAAAATCCCAGGCGAAGGTGATGGCTTCTTCCTTGAAGTAATCGCCGAAGGAAAAATTTCCCAGCATCTCGAAGAAGGTGTGGTGGCGGGCGGTATAGCCGACATTGTCCAGGTCGTTGTGCTTGCCGCCGGCGCGGACGCATTTCTGCACCGTGGTGGCGCGGGTATAGGGCCGCTTCTCCGCGCCGGTGAACAGGTTCTTGAACTGGACCATGCCCGCATTGGTGAACAGCAGGGTGGGATCGTTGCGCGGCACCAGCGGCGAGGACGGCATCACCTGATGGCCCCGTTCGGCGAAAAAATCGAGGAATCCGCTGCGGACGTCGGCCAGACTGCTCATGGTACTTTTCATGGGCCGGTTGTACCGGCTCCAAAAAGCCCTGTCACGCCCGCCTGGCGACAGCGTAGCGGCGCGGCGATAGCGGCCAGCCCATGCCCATTTGGGCCTCATTTTCCGGCACGCCCTTGTCCATTGGACAAAAACAAAGGGCGCCCGCATTCACACGGGCGCCCTTTGCCGAGGAGCTGAACCCCATGGCAGGGTATTCAGCTTTGGGACGGGGCGCAGGCGCGAGCCGGAGCCCCATTCAAGCAGCCTTGCGGCCTATTCTTCGACCTCGTCCGCCTTTTCCGAGGTGTCCAGCACCAGGTTTTCGCCGATCTGGCCGGCGTTGGCGCGGATCGCCACCTCGATCTTGTCGGCGATGTCCTTGTTGGCGGTGAGGAAGGTCTTGGCGGATTCCCGGCCCTGGCCGATGCGCGCACCGTCATAGGAGTACCAGGAGCCGGATTTCTCCACGATCCCGGCCTTGACGCCCAGATCGACCAGTTCGCCCACCTTGGAGATGCCGACGCCGTACATGATGTCGAACTCGACCTGCTTGAAGGGCGGGGCGACCTTGTTCTTGACCACCTTCACGCGGGTCTGGTTGCCCACCACTTCGTCACGGTCCTTGATGGCGCCGATGCGGCGGATGTCCAGCCGCACCGAGGCATAGAATTTCAGGGCATTGCCGCCGGTGGTGGTTTCCGGATTGCCGAACATGATGCCGATCTTCATGCGGATCTGGTTGATGAACAGCACGATGGTGTTGGACTTGGAGATGGAGCCGGTCAGCTTCCTCAGCGCCTGGCTCATCAGCCGGGCCTGCAGGCCGGGCAGGCTGTCGCCCATCTCGCCTTCCAGTTCGGCCTTGGGGGTCAGGGCGGCGACCGAGTCGATCACCACGATGTCGACGCCGCCGGAACGCACCAGCGTGTCGGTGATTTCCAGCGCCTGCTCACCGGTGTCCGGCTGGGAGATCAGCATTTCGTTGATGTCCACGCCCAGCTTGCTGGCATAGACCGGGTCGAGCGCATGCTCGGCGTCCACATAGGCCGCCACGCCGCCCTTTTTCTGGATCTCGGCCACCACATGCAGCGCCAGGGTGGTCTTGCCGGAGCTTTCCGGGCCATAGACCTCGACCACCCGGCCGCGCGGCAGCCCGCCGATGCCCAGCGCGATGTCCAGGCCGAGAGAGCCGGTGGAGACCGCATCGGTCGCCAGCCCCAGGTCGCGGGCGCCCAGCTTCATCACCGAACCCTTGCCGAAGGCGCGATCAATCTGGCTCAGCGCCGCCTCAAGGGCGCGCTTGCGATCCGAATTCTGTTCCTTGCCAACCACCCGCAAAGCCGCCTGTGACATGCTGTTCTCCTCGGTTATTCCACAGCGCCCGCTGATCCCCAAGCGAATCTGGCGTCGGGTGGAAGTACGCAATGTACATGCTTTGTTCTTGTTGGCAAGACACGAGATAGAGCGTTGGAATCACGGAGGATAACAATATTTTGTTCTTGTATTGTCCAATCAATGCCTTGGTGGCGTTTATATGCTTTGGTCAGCAAATCTGGTCGAATCACGCCTGACAGGCCGATATGCTCTAAAGTCATGGGGAGCGCCCATATAATCGCACCACAAACGGGCTCCCCTGACTGAGGCAGAGCCGTGGGGGCGCGAGGTGTCGAACAACGGGACGATAGGCTTCGCAAGGCCAGCGAACTCGCGGATCGCTCCTGCGAAGTTACGCGCACGAAGGGGCGGCGGGCCTGCGCTGGGTGGCGAGCGGGCATGACTGAACTGCTGTTTTCCTATGGCACCTTGCAACAGGAGGGCGTGCAGCTGGCGCAGTTCGGCCGGCCCCTGGATGGCCACGCCGACGCGCTGCAAGGCTGGCGGCAGGAGATGGTGGAAATCAGCGACCCCGCAGTGCTGGCCAAAAGCGGCAAGCGCTTCCATCCCATCGTCCTGCCAGGGGCGGCGCGGGACAGCGTGCCGGGCATGGTGTTCGAGATCACGGCGGAAGAACTCGCCGCCGCCGACCGCTATGAGGTGGCCGACTATAAACGCGTGGCGGCGAGGCTCGTTTCCGGCCTCACCGCCTGGGTCTATGTGAAGGCGTAAACGCCGACGCTTCCATGGTCGAAGTCGCGACCATGCCCGGATTGTTCGCCGAACCGGCAGCGCCTGCCCAAAACGGGACGATTGTCAGGACGCTTTGCTCTCCAAAGCCCGGCGTCGTTATTTTTTTGCCCAGGGACCGACTTCGGGCTTGCCCTGGGTGTTGGCCAGATTGCCCAGTACGTCCTTGGCGCCGAGCGCGATGGCGCCCGTCTCGCTGCCGGCCTGGAAGCAGGTGAAGTCGGGACGGTCGCGCCAGGCCAGCGGCCCGCACAACCGCACGCCTGCCTTGATGGCGGCGTCATGGACGATATTGATCTCGCGCTCATAGTCGGGATCGCCCTGCTTGTAGCCGGAATGATTGCCCAGATCGCCCGAGGCGGCGAACACCGCCGTCACGCCGGGTATCTTGGCGATACGGTCTGCATCCTTCAGGCCCGCCAGAGTCTCGATCATCAAGATCAGCACCAGATTGTCGTTGATGGTGGCGCGATAGCCGCCGGGCACGTTGTTGTAGAAGGTGTAGGCCTGGCCGCCGCCATTGGAGCGGCGCCCCAGGGGCGGAAAATAGGCCCAGTCGCGCGCCTTGATGGCTTCCTCATATGACCGCACCGTCGGCACCACCAGCACCAGCGCGCCGGCGTCCAGCGCATGCTGTTCCTCGCGCTCGTCGGTATAGGCGACGCGGATGCCCGGCACCGCCTTGGCGTAGGGGCAGGCGGCGAACATGTTCTGCGTGTCCTGCCAACTGCGCGCGTCGTGCTGGTGCTCGGTCCAGATAAAGTCATAACCGGCGTCGGCCATGGCACAATAAGTCGACGGATCGGTGGCCGAAAATACCGTGCCGCCGGTCACCTTCTCGCCCTTCATCATCTTGAGCTTGACCGGATTCCAGATCTTGGCCCCGGCCGGTGCATCCCAGGCATGGCCGTATTTCCAGCTCTGGTCGTCGAACTTGCCCTGGTTCACCGCGCCAGGAAGCGCCTTGTCGATGGCGTGGCTGTCTTCGCCGGCTTTGGCGGCCAGCGGGTATTTCTTCATCGCCGCGGCGACATCGTCTTCATTGGCCTGGCCGTAGGCGGCGGCGCCAAGACCCAGGCTGCCAAGCCCGACGGTCGCAACAATGGCGGCCGAAAACAGCATGCGTTTCATGTCGAAAATCCTTTTCCCCTGAGCCCGCGTCCTGGGTGACGCTTCTGGCCCGCAAGCTAATCAGACGGACCAGCCAACGTCAAACCAACCCCTGTTCGCACTTGCAAAAATTTCGTGCGGCAGTTGGCGCACGGTGCGGGCGCATTCAGGTCGATAAAACTTCCTTCACCTTGGCGGCAAGCTGCTTGAGCCCGAAGGGCTTGGGCAGGAAGTGGATGTCTTCGCTGGACTGGTCGTTCCTGCGGAAGGCCTCCTCGGCATAGCCCGACATGAAGATCACCGGCAGGTCGGGATGCGTCGCCTTGACGTTGCGGACCATCGTCGGGCCATCCATGTTGGGCATCACCACATCGGTGATGATGAGGTCGATCTTGTTGGCGGCATCCTTGACGATCTCCAGCGCTTCCTCGCCGCCGCCCGCTTCCAGCACGTTATAGCCGCGCATGCGCAGGGCGCGCGCCGCGAAGCTGCGCACCGCTTCCTCGTCTTCCACCAAAAGGATGGTGTCCTGGCCGGTGACGTCGCGCGCTGCGGCGGGCGTGATTTCCACCGGCGCGATATCGGCGGCTTCCAGCTTGCGGCGCGGCAGATAGATGTTGAAGGTGGTGCCAACCCCCAGTGTGCTGTCCACATCGATGAAGCCGCCGGACTGCTTGACGATGCCATAGACGGTGGCGAGGCCCAGTCCGGTACCCTGGCCCACCGGCTTGGTGGTGAAGAAGGGATCGAAGATCTTGCTCTTGACCTCGTTTGACATGCCGGTGCCGGTGTCGGCGACCGAGATACGCACATAGTCGCCCACCGGCATCATGGCCGTGCCCAGCGCCAAGGCATTGTTCACGGCCTCGTTGGCGGTGCGGATGGTGACGGTGCCGCCGGACGGCATGGCGTCGCGGGCATTGACCACCAGATTGATGATGGCGTTTCCCAGCTGCGCCTCGTCGGCATGCACGGCCCACAGCTCGGGATCGCGCTCGACATTCAGGGTGATACCCTCACCCACCAGCCGGCGCAGCATCTGGGCCAGTTCGCCGATCACATCGCCCAGCGCCAGCACCTTGGGCTGCATGGTCTGCTTGCGGCTGAAGGCCAGGAGCTGGCTGACCAGAGCGGCGGCGCGCAGCGCGTTCTGATGGACTTCGTTGATCTCCTTGAACGAGGGGTCGCCCGCCTGATGGCGCATCAGCAGGAATTCGCAATTGCCGATAATGACGGTGAGCAGGTTGTTGAAGTCATGCGCCACCCCGCCCGCCAGCTGGCCCACGGCCTGCATCTTCTGGGACTGGGCGAACTTGGTCTCCAGCGCCTTCTGCTCGCTGACATCCACCAGATAGAGGATCGCCTTGCCACGCCCTTCGGAATCCTTCATCGGCGAGGCATAGAGTTCGGCCATGCGCTCCTCGCCATTGGCCGATTTCGGGCCGCGCAATTCCACCGCCGACAGCCCGGTCTCGCCCTCAGCCGCCTTGCGGATCAGCGTCAGCACCCGGGCGCGTTCGCCGCTGTCCACCAGATCTGCGAAGTTGCGGGCGACGAGCGATGCGGTGGCGCCGAAGAACTTGCCCAGCGCGGCATTGGCCTCGCTGATGGCGCCAGCGGCGTCGGCAAAGGCCACGCCCATCGGCGCGTCGCGGAACAGGTCGCCCGGATTCTCGATTTGCCGCGCCACCGGCGCGGGTGTCGAGAGCCTTTCTTCTTTGCGCGCCTCCGCCACTGCGGCAAGCGCGACCGGGCGGGTCAGGACCGGCTGCGGCGAGGTCGAGGCCGCCAGCCGCGGCGTGAACCACCAGGCGGCCTGCTTGTCGGGAAGCGGCCGCACCGCGGCAACAATCTCCAGACCCGCAACCACCTGGAATGTCTCTTCGCGGGCGCGCCCTTCGGCGGCATCACGCGACAGCCGATAGAGCACAGCAGCCGAAGGTTCGCCCGCCAGCGCCAGTTCGGGCGGCGGCGGCGTCTCCATCTCGCCCACGCCCGCCATGCGGCGATAGACCGGATTGCAGTCCAGCACCGCACCGCCTTCGCCGGTGATGGCCCAGGCGATATTGGCCTTGGCCGCCGCTTCGGCGATCCGCAGGGCATCAGCGGCGGCACGGCCCCCGCGCGGCCACACCGCCACGACGAACAGCAGCGCCAGGATTGCGATCCCTCCCAGCAGCACATAGCCCGCGAGGCCCGCCACCTGCGGCGCGGCAATCGCCAGTCCGGCCGCTGCCACAGCGAGGACGGCAAAACCCAACGCCGCCCAGCGCCAGGCGCCGGTCGGCACCCCCAAGGGACTGGCGGAAAGGGAGCGGGAAGCGTTCATTAACGCCACAATACAAGATTTGGTTAACCAAACCTTTCCGGCCCACAAGACACTGATTCTTATGCGATATTTTGCGGGCTACCGAACGCTGTTCGCGATTGTGCGGACAGAAAATTAACGGGCCGAATCAGCCCGTTTTGGCCGGCAGCTTGCCTTGCAGGCGCATGACATAACCGATCACCTGGGCCACCGCCTTGAAATGTTCGGCCGGCACCGGCTCGTCGATCTCCACACTGGCGTGCAGGACGCGGGCCAGCGGCGGATTTTCCACCACCGCGACGTCATTTTCCTCGGCCACAGCGCGGATGCGAAGCGCCAGCGCGTCCACGCCCTTGGCGACGCAGACGGGCGCGGCCATCTTGCCGCTCTCGTAGCGCAGCGCCACCGCATAGTGGGTGGGATTCATGATCACCACCGTGGCGGTGGGCACCTGGGCCATCATGCGTTTCCTGGCGCGCTCGTGCCGGAGCTGGCGGATCTTGGCCTTGATGGTGGGGTCGCCTTCATTCTGGCGATACTCTTCCTTGACCTCCTGCTTGGACATGCGGTTGCGCGACATCCAGCGCACGCGCTGGAAGAAATAGTCCGCCGCCGCGATCACCATTAGCGCCGACAGCGACGCCATCAGCACCTTGAACAGCAGATGGCTCATGTCGCCCACCACCGCAATGGTGGATTGCGTCAGGATCGCCTCCATGTGGCCGCGCTCGGGCCATAGCTGGGTCCAGATCGCCACCCCGACAATGGCGACCTTGACGAGGCCCTTGAGCAGATTGACCCAGCCTTCCAGCCCGAAGAGCCGCTTGAAGCCGCCGATGGGCGAGACCTTGGAAAAATCCGGCGCGATCTTGTCCAGCGAAAAGGTGGGAAGGCCCTGCACCAGGTGACCGGCCAGCGCCGCCAGCATCATCACGCCGAAGAAGGGCGCCAGGGTGAGCGCCAGCTGGGACAAAAGCCCGCGCAGGATGGCCGAAAGCCCCGCGCCATCGACGCTCATCGCGTCGGGCTGTTCCAGGAACATCATCAGCGCCTTGCCCAGGCCCAGCATGGTGTATTTGCCGAACATGGCGATGGCCAGCGCGCCACCGCCCAGAAGCATGAAGGCCGTGACCTCGGTGGACTTGACGATGTCGCCATGCTCGCGCGCCTGTTCGAGCCGCTTGGCTGTCGGCTCCTCGGTCTGCTGCGACTTGTCCTGGTCGTCCGCCATCTAGAGAAAAGCCGCCATCTGGGTAGCGTAGTAATTCAGGAACACCGTCATCAGCGAACCCAGCAGGGCCAGCATGATGAGAAAGCCGCACAGGATGTTGATCGGCACCGCCAGAAAAAATATCTGCATTTGCGGCATCAGCCGCGCCAGCACGCCCAGACCCGCATAGACCGCAAAGCCGAACACCAGGAAGGGCGCGGCCAGCTGAAAGCCCAGCGCAAAGGAGGACGACACCAGCATGATCACCAGTTGCGCCATGTCGGATGTGGGAAGATGTCCGCCCGGCGGCAACATGCGGTAGCTGCCGGCGATGGCGCCGATGGCCAAGTAGTGCAGGTTGGTGACGAAGATCAGCGTGGTGCCCAGCAGGGTCATGAAATTGCCCAGCACGGCGCCCTGGGTGTTCTGGGTGGGGTCCAGGGTCTGGGCATAGGCAAGGCCTGTCTGGGTGGCGATCAGGTAACCGGCCACCTGCAGCGCGCTCATGATGATGCGCGCCATGGCGCCCACCAGCACGCCGGCTGTGACTTCCTGCAGGACCAGGATGACCAGCGCCACGGTGGAAGCCGGGGCGACAGCGGGATAGCTGGACTGGACCTGCGGCGTCAGGGCAAAGGCGATGGCCAGCGCCAGCACCAGGCGCACCCGTGCCGGAATGCCCATCTCGCCGATCGCCGGCAGCAGCATCACCATCGCGCCCACCCGGCTGAAAACCAGCAGATAGGTGAGGACGATGCCCGATAGCGCGGGGAGGGTAATGTGCATGGCTATGTCACCGTGCTACGCGAAACGGCACGCAAGCAGCCAGAGCGGTAGGGCCGTTTCGCCATTCAATAAGCCGCTATGCGGCCCGCAATGTCGATCATCAGCCCGCTCATGGCGGAGCCGGCGAAAGGCAGCGCCACCAGCAGCACCACGAAGATCGCCACGATCTTGGGCACGAATACCAGCGTCTGCTCCTGGATCTGGGTCATGGCCTGGAGCAGGCCGATGCCGATGCCCACCACCAGCGCAGTGATCATGGCAGGCGCGATGATTTCCAGCAGCACCAAGATGGCCGTGCGGGCGAAGTCAATGGTGGAGGCGGGATCCATGGTGCTCTCTGTTTTGTCGCGGGCTTAGATCGGCATATTCATGATGGACTGATAGGCCGCCACGACCTTGTCGCGCACCGCCACCACAGTATCCAATGTGATTTCAGCGGCGTTTACCGACTGGACGACATCGACCAGATTGGCCTTGCCCTGGACCTGGGCGGTGGCCGCCTGTTCGCCCTGACGGATGGTGCCAATCGAATCCTTGATCGCGCCGGACAGGAAATCGGAAAAATTTCCGCCCGGAATGTTGGCGGGCGTGATGCCCGGTGTGGCGCCGGTGGTGCCGATCTGGGCGGCGGCGCGATAGGCGGCGGCGGCGGCAGCGGGAATGGCCATGGTGTCTCCTTTTTCTCAGGTCCGGCCTCCCCCTTGCGCGAAGCGCCTTTAAAGGGGAGGTGGCCGTAGCTGGCTCTGGAGCCAGCTCCGGCCGGTGGGGGTACTTGGTCAAAAGATCGACGGTCTTCGCCAGCATCTGCTTGGTCGAATCCATCACCGACAGGTCGGCCTCGTAGGAACGCTGCGCTTCGCGCATGTCCATGATTTCCACCAGGCTGTCGACATTGGGCAGCTTCACATAGCCTTGGCTGTCGGCATTGGGATTGCCGGGATCATACTGGCTCTTGAAGTCGCTCTTGTCGGTCATCGGCCTGCCCGCTTCGACCAGCGTCGCACCCAGCTCGCGGTCGAAGCTCGGCGTGATGGTGGCGATCTTGCGGCGATAGGGATCGCCGTTCTTGGTGGGCGAGGTGGAATTGGCGTTGGCGATATTCTCCGCGATGATCTTCATGCGCTCGGTCTGAGCGCGCATGCCGGACGCGGCAACCGACATAGACTTGGAGAAATCCATTTTCAGTTTCCTTCTTTCTTCAATGGTCGCTCCGGCTTGCGCCGGCGCTCCTAGTGTCCGATCGCCGTTTTCATCAGCGTCATGGCCTTGGCGTAGATATTGGCGGCGGCGGCGAACTGGGCCTGGGTGTCCGACACCTTGATCATCTCCTGCTCCAGCGACACCGAATTGCCGTTGGAGCTGGATTCCTGGTCGGGAGCGTCCTGATCCTCAAAGGCGCTGGCGTGGGACGGTGAAATCGCGATGTGGCGCGCATTGGTGGTCATCAGCCCGCCGCCCGTGGTCATGCTGTTCAGCGCCTGCTCGAAATCCAGCGGCTTGAGGTCGCGGGCGACATAGCCGGGCGTGTCGGCATTGGCGACATTCTGGGACAGCAGGTCCTGGCGCTGGTGCAGCCAGGTCATGCGCTCGCGCAACATCGCGAACAGCGGTACGTCGGGCAGGTTCATCGCAGTAACCTTTTGTTAGCCGTATTCCAGCCCCCAGACTGCGCCCGTCATGCTTAAGCGTGCCTTAACAGCAGGCGCTTTTTGCCGGGCACATTCTTCCCCCGCTTAACCCGCGATTAAGGTTGATGCCTGTTAACTGCGCGCCATGGAATTCATCGATGTCCTTCGCTATTTCGGCGCCCTGCTCCTGGTCCTGGCCATGGTGGGCGCTGCCGCACTGGCGGCGCGGCGTTTCGGCATGCCCGGCGTCATGCGCGCCGCCAGCGACAAGAGACTGGCCGTGGTCGAGACCCTGATGATCGGACCGCGGCAGCGCCTGTTCATCGTGCGCCGTGACAATGTCGAGCACCTGGTCCTGTCCTCACCCGATGGCGCATCGGTGATCGAGGCCGGCATCCCGGTCAAAGAAGTCACCGCGCCGTGACCTTTCTGAAGCGCATCCTGCCCTTCCTGCTTCTGCTGGCGATCCTGTCGCCACATGCCGCTTTCGCGGCGCCCCTGCATATGGCCGCCGCCAACGCGACCGCCGCGGCCGCGGCGCCCGCCAATGGCGGGCTTTCCATCGACTTGAACGGATCGGGCCTGTTCACCGACCGCATGCTGCAGATCGTGGCGCTGATCACGGTGCTGTCGATCGCGCCCTCGATCATCATCATGATGACCAGCTTTGTGCGCATCGTGGTGGTGCTGTCGTTGTTGCGCACTGCGCTGGGGCTGCAACAGTCACCGCCCAACAGCGTCATCGTGTCGCTGGCGATGTTCCTGACCCTGTTCGTAATGAGCCCCACTCTCACCGACGCCTACAACCAGGGCATCAAGCCCATGATGGCCAACCAGGTCACCACCGAACAGGGCTTCACCGCCGCCCTGGCGCCGATGAAGAAATTCATGCTGGGCCATGTGCGCGATGCCGACTTGAAGCTGTTTTCCGACATGGCCCATGCCAAGCCGACCAGTGACCCTGCCCAGGTGGCGGTGACAACGCTGGCGCCGGCCTTCATGCTGAGCGAACTCAAGCGCGCCTTCGAGATCGGATTTCTGATCTTCGTGCCGTTCCTCATCATCGACATGGCCGTGGCCTCGATCCTGATGAGCATGGGCATGATGATGCTGCCGCCGGTGATCATCTCGCTGCCCTTCAAGCTGATCTTCTTTGTGCTGGTGGATGGCTGGCGGCTGATTGCCGGCTCGCTGGTGCAAAGCTACATGCACGCCCCGCCGCCGACCTGAGCTTCCCCGCGGGGAACCGGGAAACGAGCGAACGCAAAATGTCTGCCGCGCGGGGCTGCCCGTGCCGCGGCACAATCGCTTTTCCCAACCGGAGGCGCTAAACTGGCGGCATGGCGCACGATCATGCTCTGCACGACCACGCTCCCGGCCACGCTCACGGGCATTCCCACGATCATGCGCCGGGCCATGACCATGCGCCTGACGGGCAAGCCGAGCACGGCCATGGCATCTGGACCCGCGACCATGTCTTTCTGGGTGCGGGCCATGCGCGTTCGGAAACCCGCGCCAAATGGGCCGCCATCGTCACCGCCGTCTTCATGGTGGTCGAGATCGCCTGCGGCCTGGCCTATCACTCCATGGCGCTGCTCGCCGACGGCGTGCATATGGCGACCCATGTGGGCGCGCTGGGCCTGGCGGCGGGTGCCTACTGGCTGGCGCGCCGCCATGCCGCCAACACCAAATTCACCTTCGGCTCGGGCAAGTTCGGCGACCTCGCCGCCTTTTCCAGCGCCATCATCCTGGGCGCGACCGCGCTGGCGGTGGCGGTGGAATCGGTCCAGCGGATCGTTACCCCCACGGCGGTCGCCTATGGCGACGCCCTCCTCATCGCCTGCATCGGGCTGGCGGTGAACCTGGTCAGCGCGCTGATCCTGAAGGACAATCACGCCCATCACGGCCACGACCATGCGCCGCATGGCCATGACAACAACATGCGCGCTGCCTATGTGCATGTGCTGGCCGACGCCGCCACCAGTGTGTTGGCGATTGTGGCGCTGGCCAGCGGATATTATTTCGGGTTGGGCATTCTGGATCCCCTGTGCGGCCTGGTGGGCGCATTTGTCATCGCTTCCTGGTCCTATGGCCTGATCCGCGACAGCGCGATGGTGCTGCTGGATGCCAATGCCGATCCCGGCCGGGCCGACGAGATCCGCGCCTTCCTGCAAAGCGAGCTGAAAGCGCGCATCCCCGACCTGCATCTGTGGCGGCTGGGACCGGGACACCAGGGCCTGATCGTGTCGCTGATCTCGCCCGACGCCGTAAGCGCCGAAGCGGTCAAGGAAACGCTGCGCCGCCGCTATCCCGACCTGTCCCATGTCACGGTCGAAGTGGCGGTCTGCGCCGACTGCACCTGAAGTTCTGGAAGCGCGGGAAAGCCCAGGTCGAACAGGTGGTGGACGATGTCGCCGTCACCGCCACCGACCTGGCCGAAAAGACCATGACCATCGGCCCCGGCGGCGTGCTGTTGATGCTGGGCGCTGCGGCCATCAGCGCGGGCGCGGCCTATTACGTCGTGCAGAAAACCCGCAAGAAGCGCTAGTCCCGCCGCACCCAGGCATAGAACCACGCCAGCAGGCTCGCCACCACCAGCACCGCCACCATGTCGGTGGCGCCCGTGGTCAATCCCAGCGCCAGCCGCGCCGGATTGGCGGGATCGGACATCTGGCGCACCAGCCTCAGATGCCCGCCGGTGGCGATCAGCAAGGCCAGCAGGTGCAGCGCCAGAAGCGGAATCAAGGCAAGGACGAAGGCCGCCGCCATGCGCCAGAAATTTCCCTCCATCAGGCGGATGCTGGCGTCGATGCGCTTTTCCAGGCTTCTGGCCGGTGCGCCGAGGGCGATGGCGGGAAACACCATCGAAAGCTGCACGATCACGACCAGGCTGATTGCCAGCATGATCAGCTCGCTGAGGCGGCGGGTGAACATCACCGACGACATCACCAGCGGGAAGCGGTGCGCCACGGTATAGGCGGCCCACAATCCGGCGGTCCAGACAAACAACTGCCGTGTGTGCGCCTGCCCATAGGAGGGCAGGCCGCGCGTGACCTCGCCCAGCAGGATGAAGCGGTACATCGCCGCCGCCGCGGGCGCGGCCAGCGCCGACAGCAGCAGGATGGAGACCAGTCTTGCGGCGAAATGCAGCCCCAGGCTGGAGACGCCGAAGGCTGCCACCTGCGGCATGTCCAGGGCACGATTCAGCGGCACAGTATGGAAGAAAAACGCCTGAACTACCGCGCCCAGCACGATCACCGTGCCCAGCAGCAGCGGCATGGCCTTCAGCCCGTCCCAGGCGCTCCACCAGGCACGCCCCACCAGCCGCAGCACTGTCGGCCGCCTGTCCCACCCCACCATGCGCCCTCCCGCTTTTGGCAAAGCCTAGGGTGCGCCGTTACGCAAAGGTTTGTCGAGGCGCAAAACAAAAAAGCCGCCTTGCTTCAGGAGCGGGCGGCTTTTTTTAAGAATCTGTCAGAGCAGATTAGCGGGGCAGCAGGCCTTCGCGCTGCATGCGCTTCCTCTGAAGCTTGCGATAGCGGCGCACGGCTTCGGCGCGTTCGCGGGCGCGCTTCTCGCTGGGCTTCTCATAGGCGCCGCGCAGCTTCATCTCCCGGAAGATGCCTTCCCGCTGCATCTTCTTCTTCAGCGCCTTCAGCGCCTGGTCGATGTTGTTGTCGCGAACAATGATCTGCAAGTGCGGCTCCGGTCATGGAAATTTGAGGCGCGGGGTGTAGCAGAAGCAAATTTCCCTGTCCACCTGCGGCTTTTAACGCAGCTGGGGCTTTGCGGGGCCCGTCCCCGGCGCCATATTCGGGGCATGGCAATCCTGAAAATCGCCCGCATGGGGCACCCGGTCCTGGCCATGGCGGCAAAGGAGGTTTCCGATCCCAAAGCTGCGGAAATCCGCAATCTTGTCAATGACATGGTCGAAACCATGCTGGACGCAAACGGGGCCGGGCTGGCGGCACCCCAAGTCCATGTCCCGCTCCGGCTGGTGGTATTCCAGGCCCCCGACGAGCGTGCCGACCCCGGCCTGGGCGAGGATGAGCAGTTCGACCACACCGCCCCCCTCAGCGTGTTGATCAATCCCCAGATTGAAGTCCTGTCGCCCCAGACCGAGGGCGGCTGGGAGGGCTGCCTGTCGGTGCCCGGCCTGCGCGGTTGGGTCGAGCGCCCGGCCCATATCCGCTATCGCGGGTTGGGACTGGACGGCGAAACCATCGAGCGCGTGGCGAAGGGCTTTCACGCCCGGGTGGTGCAGCATGAATGCGACCATCTGGACGGCAGGCTCTATACTTCGCGGATGAGCGATCTTTCCCGGCTGATCTTTGAATCCGAAATCCGCCACTTTAATTCTGAAGTGGGGCAGGTGGCGTCATGAGCGACACACCCAAAAAGCCCCGCGCCCGCACGAGCGCGAAAACGGGCGCGCCATCGGCCAAGCAGGCGGCGCCGGAGGGGCAAACGCCCCGGCGCGATGATGTGGTGTTGAAAGAGGCCGTGCTGCTGGCCGCCCTGCCCCACGCCGCCTTTGACGGCTTCACCGCAGGTGTCCTGGAAAAAGCGGGCGCGCAAGCGGGCGCGACCAAGGCCGAACTGGCGCGGCTGTTCGAGAACGGCCCTGTCAGCCTGATCGAATATTATTCCATCTGGGCCGACCAGCAGATGGAGCATGCGCTGGCCGCCGGCAACCTGGCCGCGCTGAAGATCCGCGAGCGTATCGCGGCGGCGGTGAAGGCGCGGCTGGCGGTGCTGAAGCCCAACAAGGAAGCCGCCCGGCGGGCGGCGGCGGCCCTGTCGCTGCCAATGAATGCCGCGCTGGGCGCAAAGCTGATGTACCGCACGGTGGACGCAATGTGGCGCGCGGCCGGCGACACCGCCACCGACTTTAATTTCTACACCAAGCGCGGCATCCTGGCCGGGGTCTATGCCTCGACCGCGATGCGCTGGTTCACCGATACGTCCGAGGACGAAAAACCGACCGATGATTTCCTGGCCGCGCGGATCGAGAATGTGATGCAGTTCGAGAAGTTCAAGGCCAAGGCCAAGGACGCCCTGGCCAAATTTCCCACCTTTGCCGACCTGACCAAGCCCCGCACATAAAAAACAGGCAGGAGGACTAAAGGCCCGCGACACCGGCGGCGTCAGCCTTTGGTCAGCGGCTTCAGGCGCGTGACATGGCCCATCTTGCGGCCCGGGCGGGATTCGCGTTTGCCATACAGATGCAGCGCGCCGGACCGGCTGAGGGATTCCCAGGCATCGGCTTCGGCCCCGATGATGTTTTCCATCACCGCATCGGCGTGGCGGCTGGGATCGCCCAGCGGCCAGCCCGCGACAGCGCGGATATGCTGCTCGAACTGGGAACAGGCGCAGGCCTCGATGGTCCAGTGGCCGCTATTGTGGACGCGCGGCGCGATCTCGTTGACCAGCAGCGCGCCATCGGCGCCGACGAACAGCTCCACCGCGAAGACGCCGACATAATCCAGCGCATCGCCGATCTTGCGGGCAATGGCCTTGGCCTCGTCCACTTGGGCGGGCATCAGCCGCGACGGCACGGTGGAGCGGCGCAGGATATGGTGTTCGTGCTCATTCTGCGGCGGATCGAAGGCGGCGAAGGCACCATCACTGCCCCGCGCCGCCACCACCGAGGCTTCAAAGGCAAAATCGACAAAGCCTTCGAGAATGGCAGCTGCTCCAAACTTTTCGAAGGCCGCGACGGCTTCATCGGCGCTCGACACTTTCTGCTGGCCCTTGCCGTCATAGCCGAAGCGGCGGGTCTTGAGGATGCCAGGCCCGCCGAGATGGGCGAAGGCCTGGCACGCCTGATCCGCCGACGACACGTCAAAGAAGGGCGCGGTCTTCAGTCCCAGCTTTTCGACAAAGGCCTTTTCGCTGAGACGGTCCTGGGTCACAGCCAAAGCGTGCGCGCCGGGGCGCACCGGCACCCGCGCCGCCAGATGGGCGATGGCATGGGCGGGCAGGTTCTCGAACTCAAAAGTCACCGCGTCGCAGACCTCGGCAAAGCCGGTCAGCATGGCGAGGTCGTCATAGGGCGCGGCCAGGGCATGCTGCGTCACCTGGAAGGCGGGGGCGTCCGGCGTGTCGTTGTAGATGCAGGTCTTCAGGCCGAGTGCGCTAGCTGCCAGCGCCAGCATCCGGCCGAGCTGGCCGCCGCCAACTATTCCTATTGTGCCGCCAGGGGGTACGGGCTTGGAGAGAATCGTCATTTCGGTTTTCGGGCAACCGACTTCGTCTGTTTGGCCCGCCAGGCATCCAGCTTCTTCTTCACGCCCGCATCGGTCAGGCCCAATATGGCAGCGGCATGCAGCGCGGCGTTCTTGGCCCCCGCCTCGCCCACCGCAAAAGTCGCCACCGGCACCCCGCCCGGCATCTGGGCGATGGAGAGCAGCGAGTCCAGGCCCTTCAAGGCGCGGCTTTCCACCGGCACGCCCAGCACCGGCAAGGTCGTCATCGACGCCACCATGCCCGGCAGATGCGCGGCGCCGCCGGCCCCGGCGATAATGACCTTGATGCCCCGCGCAGCCGCGCCCTTGGCATAGGCCGCCATGCGGTCCGGGGTGCGGTGGGCGGAGACGATGTCGGCCTGGTAACGGATGCCCAGCGCATCCAGCATGTCGGCGGCGCATCTCATGGTCGGCCAGTCGGACTGGCTGCCCATGATGATGCCGACAGGTGGGCGGAGCCCCGCCGCGCGCCGCGCGGCAATTTTTGTGGAAGTGCTTCGAATCGCCATGAGGTCCGGTGTCCAACGAAGCGGCGCACTATAGGCAGAAAAGCCCCCAAGGAAAGCGGGTTTTTAACGCCCGTTAACCATTCGTTGGGGATCATGAACGCATTCTGAAAGCGTGGCGGCCCAGCCTTTGGGCGCCAGAAGGGCAAAAGCGATGAAGGTCGAACGCAATTCTCCCGCCCGCCCGGCCCGCTCGGTGGCGCAGGCCGCCTATGCGCGGCGCATCGAGGCGGCGGACAGCGTGGGCGCGGTGGACCCGGTGCCGGCCTCGGTGCTGGGCATTCCCGAAGCCGAATTCACCCCGCGGGTGCGCGACGCCATCATGGGGCTGATGGGCGAAGTGGACACGCTGCGCCGCGAACTTTCCCAGACCAAGGCGCGGCTGGACGAGGTGGAAAAGACCGCCGACCAGGACGGCATGCTGCCGCTGCTTAACCGCCGCGCCTTTGTGCGCGAGCTGACGCGCTATATCGCCTTCACCGGCCGCTACAACACGCCGGCCTCGCTGATCTATTTCGACCTCAATTATCTGAAGCGGACCAATGACGAATTGGGCCATGCCGCGGGTGACGCGATGCTCGCGCATTTCGCCCAGGTGCTGCTGGATCATGTGCGCGACAGCGATTGCGTCGGGCGGCTGGGCGGCGACGAGTTTGGCGTGCTGCTGAGCCATGCCAATCAGGATCAGGCGCTGAAGAAGGCCGACAGCCTGGCCGAAGCGCTGAAATCCTCGCCCACCATCTGGAACGGACATGAGATTGCGGTCAGCTTCGCCTATGGCGCCTTCGAGCTGAAGCAGGGCGACAGCCCCGAAATCGCCATGACCCGCGCCGACCAGGCGATGTATGCGCAGAAACGAGCCAGCCGCAGCGCGGCTGAGTGAGAGCCGCGACCGCCAACGGCGGGCAAAACGGTCCAGTGGACCGTTTTGAGCGGCGAGCGGTCCATAGCGACAGCGTATGGACGGCCTGAGCGAGCGGCAGCGGCAGACGCGCCGAACTCTTTCCGGGTTATTCCGACGCACTTGCACCGCCCACGCCGCTTTCCGCTTCAGGGCCTGGTGCGCCTCGACCCAGGCGATCAGGTCATCGCACCTGGCGACGATGGCACCGATCTCGGCGGCGCGCGCCCGCGTCGCGGCGCTGTAAAGGCCATGCACCCGGCGATTGCGGTTACCGGGCTGGCCGCCGCGTTTCTTCTTAACAGCAATCCACGCCTTCATTTTCGCCGCCATTCGAACCCGATAAATCCGCACCCCCTCCCCCCTTGGGCTGCGTTATGTCCAGCGATCATATACGGGCGCGAAGGCGGGGGGATAAGCGTGATGCGGATTTCGCGGCCAAGGCGCTGGCGGGGCTGGCGAAATTAAATCGGCGGGGGCGGAGATAGATAACACATGCGCGGAAGCGAGCCAGCCGGTCGGCGGCAGAGTAGTTCAGAATGCCGGATCAGTTACGGCCGATGCTATACATAAACTGAACGGCAGATTTTGGATATTCATGTTCATGCTTACAGAACAAGCATTGAGCAATGAAGGGATCGGGAAGCTTATCTAGCTTCTTGCCAGTTAGTCCGACCATTGAAATGCAAAACGACAAGCCGTTACTTTGGCATTCCAATCTTCCATGAACCATGCCTGCGCTACTCATGCCTGTTCCTTCCTATGATTCGAACAGACTTTACAGCCTCCGGTCGAAGATCGCGGTTTATGCGTTACAGTAACGCACGAATTGGTAGTGGTACAGTTTGATCCGCACTTATCCGGTTTTCACCCAACCAAGGATTAGTGTTTCCGTGTAGTCGAAGGTTGCTGCATCGCCCCGTCGCAGGTAGGGCAATCCCCGGCCCGACTGGGATGTTTCGTTGATACGCCGGTTTGTCTTTGATCGATTGCGTTAGGGTGGTCGATTTGTCGTCCATCCGCGCACCGCCCTGTCGTTGGATTAAACCGGACGCCTATGTTGCATCCGTTCGCAGGGACGGTGCCGCCAGGATTTCCGGTAACAGTAAGAGTGCCCGGCTGATGCTTGCTGGCCTGAGTACCGCTAGCCCCACCACGGCCCAGCTGGCGCTTCATTGCATCATCAGGCGCGCATCCAGGTGTTATGGGATGGCACCAGTCATTACCTGTATCAATGCCCTCTATCGGTTCGCCTGCATAGGCGATGTTTGCAGCCGTCGCCAAGAAGGCGACGGCTAGAAGTGTGATGAGAGTTTTCATTGTTTCCTCCACTCGTCCCTTATTGGGGGCGGTCGAGTGGCTCACGTCTTAAGGTTGCGGTCAATGAATTAGATCGCCCAAATTGGAATAACCTCAGTTAGCCGCTTCCCATTCCTCCAGAATCGCCACCAGATCAGCCATTTCCCATAGCTTGCCAGTGACGCCAGCAGCCATCGCGGGGGTGACTTTAAGGGTCTGATGGATGCGAACAAAATTGTAGTGCATGAAGTAAATCGCCAACATATGAGCGTGGTTTTCAGCCTTTTTCGAGAAGGCATTAGGGTCCAGACTCATAAAGTCCACCACACGATAGCAGCGACGAGGCAGATGGAGGCGAGGAAGTTTCTTGCCAATCTGTCGTAGCGGGTGGCGATACGCCGGAAGTCCTTGAGGCGGCAGAAGGCGTTCTCGATCTTG
>DASZQW010000030.1:0-62033 GCA_035549455.1 Rhizomicrobium sp.
ACAAGATCGAGAACGCCTTCTGCCGCCTCAAGGACTTCCGGCGTATCGCCACCCGCTACGACAGATTGGCAAGAAACTTCCTCGCCTCCATCTGCCTCGTCGCTGCTATCGTGTGGTGGACTTTATGAGTCTGGACCCTAGCTTGCCTTGACCTTCACATAGGTCCCCGGCGCATCGCCCAGCACTTTCAGCTTGCCATCGCCGGGTTTGCGCGCGGCAATCCTGTCGCCCGATCGCCTGGACAGCCACTTGTCCCAGTCCGGCCACCAGGAGCCGGGATGTTCTTGGGAACCTTTGCGCCAGGTATCGATATCGGCGGCTTTCTTGTCGTTGGTCCAGTACTGGTATTTCTTCGCGGCCGGCGGATTGATCACGCCCGCGATATGGCCGCTGCCCGCGATGATGAATCGCACCGGCCCGCCGAATAGCTGCGCGCCCTTGAAGACCGATCCGGCAGGGGCGATGTGGTCCTCGCGCGCCGACTGGAAATAGACCGGCAGCTTGATCTTCGACAGGTCCAGCGTGACGCCCGCCAGCGCCATCTTGCCCAGCGCCAGGGCGTTTTCCTTGTAGCACTGGCGCAGATAGGACAAATGCAGCTTTTCGGGCATCCGCGTGGTGTCGGAATTCCAATAAAGCAGGTCGAACGGCATGGGCTGCTTGCCCAGCAGGTAGTTGTTGATCACAAACGACCAGATCAGGTCGTTGGCCCGCAGCATGTTGAAGGCACCCGCCATCTTGGAGCCGGGTAGCACGCCCCCCTCGCTGTCCATCCTGGCCTGCAGGGCTTCCAGCTGGGCCTCGTCCACGAAGATCGACAATTCGCCAGCCTCGCTGAAATCTGTCTGCGCCGCCCAGAAGGTGGCGGAGTGGACCCTGTCGTCATGCTTTTTGGCCATATAGGCCAGGGTAGCCGCCAGCAGGGTGCCGCCGATGCAATAGCCGACGCAGTTGGGATCGCGCATCCCGGTGGCCTTTTCCACCGCGTCCAGGGCGGCGAAAATCCCGCCTTTCATGTATTCCTCGAACCCGGCCTGAGCCATGGCGGCGCCGGGATTAACCCAGGACACCAGGAAAACCGTATAGCCCTGGCCCACCAGCCAGCGCACGAAGCTGTTCTCGGGCCGCAGATCGATGATGTAATACTTGTTGATCCAGGGCGGGAAGATCAGCAGGGGACGTTCGTAAACTTCATCCGTGGTCGGAGAATACTGCAATAACTCCATGACCTCATTGCGGAATACCACCTTACCGGGCGCCGTGGCGATGTTCTCGCCGATGACAAAGCCGTCAGCCGACCGGCGGATGGAAAGCTCGCCATGCCCGCGCTCGATGTCGGCCAGAAGATTGTCCAGCCCCTTGACCAGATTCTCGCCGTTGGAGGCCAGGGTGGCATTCAGCACCTCGGGGTTGGTGAGGGGGAAATTGGTGGGGGCGAAGGCGTCGGCGAACTGGCGGGTGTAGAAGGCGACCCGCTGGCGCTCCGGCTCCTCCAGCCCATTCAATTTTCCCACCATTTCCTGCATGGCGTTGGCGGTCAGCAGATAGCTCTGCTTGATGAAGTCGAAAACCTCGTTTTGCTTCCAGGCGGCGGCACGAAAGCGGCGGTCGCCGGGGGCCGGCTCGACCACGGCGGCGGCATCGCCGCCCAGCATCCGCCGCGCGGTGGATTCCCACAGGGTCATGAAATCACCCCACCAGGCCACCTGCGCCGCCATCACCTGGTCGCGGTCGCCGCTTATCGCCTTGGCCAGCGCCATCATCGCGCCGGAAATGTTCAGGGGGTCAATTGGGCCTTCGCGGCGGGCCATCCGGGCGGCGAAGTCCACCAGCAATTGCTGGCTCTTCATCCCCACGCTCAGCATGTTGCGGGCGAATTCCTCGGCGTTCAGGCCGGCATCGCCGCCCGATTCGGCAGGGTTTGGCTTTTTGTCAGGTGTGGCGGACATGCGCGAAAACTGTGATAGCCCGGCAACGGTCGTGCCCGCAAGGCGCGAAGGACCGCGTCGCCAGCGCCGAAATAGCGCAATCATTCACGCGATTTACATGGTTCATCGCTGGCGCCAGAGCCCATGTCGCGGTATATGTCGCAGGCCGGATTTGGCGGACGCGAATACGCGGCGCCGGTGCGATACTGAACATGTTCGAAAAAGTCGGGAAGCTGGGGTTATGACCAAACATATTGCGCGTCCTCTGGTGATGGCGGCTCTTGTGCTGACCTTGGGACTGGGTGCGAGCGGCTGTTCCACCATTGCCGACCTCGACCCCACGGGGCTCCTCAGCGACGACGACACCGTCGTCCCGGATACCCAGTTCCCCACCGATTCCAGCCAGCAGGCCCAGGCCGACGCCTCGACCACGACACCGGACCTGGCCTCGATCCCGGCCCGGCCTGCGGCGCCGGATGCCCAGGCCCAGGCCAATGCCGCGCAGGCGACCCAGGCTGCGGGCGCCCAGGCGCAGTACAGCGCCGACGCCCTGCGCGCCGGCACCGAAGCCGCGGCGCCGCCGCCGGTCGCCACCGATGCCGCCGCGACGCGCCAGGCGCTGGCCAGCGCCGCACCGCCTTCGGCCTCCGACGCGCCGCCAACCGCTGGTTCCGCGCCGGCAGGTGACGATGCGCCGCCCACCGCTTCTGAGCCCCCCGCGCCGCCGGTCGCCGTCGCCAGCGCCGAACCGCCGCCGCCTGTTGCGGCGGCCCCCCCGGTCACCAGTGCCGCCAGGGCTCCCCCGCCGGGAGCCGAGCCTGCCGTTCCGGCGGTGCCGATGACGCCGGGCACCCCCATGGCGATGGTCAGTCCCAGCGACGCCCAGCTGGGCTTCCGGCCCTCGACCGCGCCGCCGCTGAACGCCAGCATCAACCAGTGGGTGTCGCCGCCGATCCTGGCGCATTACCGCCAGACCGCCGCCATGGCGGGCATCGCCGGCACCGGCCAGGCTGCGGTTCCGGCCGTTCCCGTTTCCACCCGCCGCGGCCTGGGCGGACCGTCCATGTCGGGCGATGTGGTCGCCAATCTTGACGCCGTGCCCGGCTCGCCCATCGGCATGGCCGCCGCCAACAATGGCGGTGTGCCACCCACCGCGATCATCTATTTCGCCGGAGACGGCACGTCGCTGACCGCCGCGGGCCGCGCCCAGGTGCACGATGCCGCCGCCGCCTTCCGGGCGCAGGGCGGGGCCGGTTCGATCAAGGTGGTTGGCCACGCCTCCAGCCGCACGGCCAACATGCCGGTGGAGCGTCATCTGGAAGTGATCTTCCAGAAGTCTCAGGCCCGCGCCGATGCCGTGGCCCAGGCCCTGATCCAGGCCGGGGTCCCTGCCGCCAGGGTGCAGATCGAGGCGGTCGGCGACAGCCAGCCGATCTATTACGAATCCATGCCCAAGGGCGAGGACGGCAACCGCCGGGCGGAGATTTTTGTGCAGGGGTGAGCGCGGACTGGCGGAAGGTCCGGTGGACCTTTCGCCCGCGCGAACGCGGCGAGCCTGAGCGAGCCGCCGGACGAGCGCGGGCCGCGAGCCCTAGCGAGCGGCTGGAGGGCTGTCTGCGCGCCGCCTCCCTCGCTGCGCTCGGGGAGGGGCAAGCTTTCCTAGGCTCGGCTTCGCTCGCCAAGGAAAGCTAAGCCAACGCGGCGAGCCTGAGCGAGCCGCCGGACGAGCGCGGGCCGCGAGCCCTGGCGAGCGGCTGGAAAATCTGCATCCACCTGACCCACCATAGGCGACCGGCCCTGTAGCAGGCATGGAAGCCCTGCTTAATTTTTGCCCAAAAGTGGTTGCTTCATAAGCCTGAATCCCCGATTCTGCGGGCGCCTTCAGGACCATCGCCATGCAAACTGATTTCTACCGCATCAAGCGGTTGCCGCCTTACATCTTTGAGGAAGTGAACCGCCTCAAGGCGCAGGCGCGCGCGCGCGGCGAGGACATCATCGATTTCGGGATGGGCAACCCGGACATGCCGACGCCCGATTATATCGTGGACAAATTGTGCGAGACGGCGCGCGATCCGCGCGCCCACCGCTATTCGGCGTCGCGCGGCATCAAGGGGCTGCGCAAGGCCCATGTCGCCTATTACAAGCGCCGCTTCGGGGTCGAACTCAACCCCGACAGGGAAGTCATTGCCGCGCTGGGCTCCAAGGAGGGCTTCGCCAATCTGGCCATGGCGATCACCGCGCCGGGCGATGTGGTGCTGGTACCCAACCCGGCCTATCCCATCCACGCCTTCGGCTTCATGATCGCCGGCGCCGCCATCCGCCATGTCCCGGCGACCAGCCCCGAGGAATATCTCTCCAAGATCGGCGTCGCCACCCGCCATTCGGTGCCGTCGCCGCTGGCGATGGTGGTGAACTATCCCTCCAATCCCACGGCGCAGGTGGTGGACCTGGATTTCTACAAGGAGGTCATCAAGTTCGCCAAAAAGCACGAAATCTGGGTGCTGTCGGACCTGGCCTATGCCGACATCTATTTCGACGACCCGCCGCCTTCCATCCTGCAGGTCGACGGCGCCAAGGACATCGCCATCGAATTCCAGTCTTTGTCCAAGACCTTCTCCATGCCGGGCTGGCGCATGGGCTTTGCGGCCGGCAACGAAAAGCTGATCGGGGCGCTGGCGCGCATCAAGTCCTATCTGGACTATGGCGCCTTCACGCCCATCCAGGTCGCCGCTGCCGCCGCGCTGAACGGCCCCACCGAGATCGTCGACGAGATACGCGCCGTCTACAAGTCGCGCCGCGATGTGCTGGTGAAAAGCATGGCGCAGGCGGGCTGGGACATTCCCGCGCCTTCCGCTTCCATGTTCGCCTGGGCGCCGGTCCCGGAAAAATATCGCGAGAAGGGCAGCATGGAATTCGCCAAGGATCTCTTGATCCATGCCAAGGTGGCGGTGTCGCCCGGCATCGGCTTCGGGGAGTATGGCGAAGGCTATGTTCGCGTGGCGCTGGTGGAGAATGAACATCGCATCCGGCAGGCGGCGCGCAATGTGAAGAAGTTCCTCAGCCTGGGTACCAATATGGCGCCCTCCGACCTCGCTTCGGCAAAATGACAGATTTCCGGATTGCCATTGCCGGCCTCGGCACGGTCGGGGGCGGGGTGGTCAAGGCCCTGACCGGGCGCCGCGACGAACTCAGCCAGCGGGTCGGGCGCGAGCTGCGGCTGGTTGCGGTCTCTGCGCGCGACAAGAACAAGGCGCGCGGCTTTGACCTGCCGGGCTGGAGCGACGATCCGCTGGCGCTGGCCAAAGGCGAGGCCGATTGCGTGGTCGAACTGATCGGCGGCGATGAAGGCATTGCGCGCCAGCTGGTGGAGACCGCGCTGGCGGGCGGCAAGCATGTGGTGACCGCCAACAAGGCGCTGCTGGCCAAGCATGGTCAGGCGCTGGCCGAGCTGGCCGAGGCGAACGGCGTCACCCTGAAGTTCGAAGCGGCGGTGGCGGGGGGGATCCCCATCGTCAAGGTGCTGCGCGCGGACCTGATCGCCCATGGCATCGATGCCGTGAAAGGCATCCTCAACGGCACCTGCAACTTCATCCTCACTGAAATGGAAGCGACGGGGCGCGGCTTCGATGACGTTTTGAAAGAGGCGCAGGCCAAGGGTTATGCCGAGGCCGATCCCAGGCTGGATGTCGGCGGCGGCGACACCGCGCACAAGCTGGCGCTGCTGTCCTCGCTGGCCTTCGGCACGACGCCCAATCTTGGCGCGGTCTCGGTGGATGGCATCGCTGACATCACCGCCGACGATATCGCCTTCGCCAGCGAGTTCGGTTTCCGCATCAAGCTTCTGGGCGTGGCGCGCCGCGCCGGCGGCACGATCGATCAGAGAGTGCATCCCGTTCTGGTGCGGCTACGCTCGCCCCTGGCCAATGTTTCCGGGGCAGCCAATGGTGTGCTGGTGGAAGCGGGCGCAGCCGGATCCTTCTTCTTCTCCGGCCGCGGCGCGGGCGAGGCGCCCACCGCCTCGGCCGTGATTGCCGACATTGTAGAGGCGGCTTCGGGGGCGCCGGCGCCCGTGTTCGGCCGCCCCGCCACGCGCCTCAAGCCGCTGCTTGCCGCCGATCCCAAGGCGCAGATCGCGGCCTGGTATCTGCGCTTCGAGGTTCTGGACGTTCCCGGCGTGCTGGCGGCCATTGCCGGCAGCCTGGCCGAGGCGGGCGTCTCCATCGAGAGCATGATTCAGCGTGGCCGCGCGCCTGGCGAGCCGGTGGCGATTGTCATGATAACCCATGACGCCACACAAGCATCCGTGGAACGCGCCTTGAACGCCATCGGCGCTTCCGACAAGGTGCGATCCCGCCCCCGCATGATTCCTATGGAAAGTTAGGTTCAGCTCTCCTGCAGTGTGCTCCGGGTCGCTGAACGGTTTTTTGGTTCAACTCCCCTGCGGTTCCCTCCGGGTCGTTGAACCCGATTTGGATAAACAGAAGTGCAAGAAGAAGATCGAGACACATGACCGAGACCCGCCCCCCCGCTTTGGTAAAACCGCTGGACCGCGCCTTCGCGCTGGAAGCGGTGCGCGTCACCGAGGCCGCCGCGATCGCCGCCTTTGCCCAGATCGGGCGCGGCAACGAGCATGACGCCGATCAGGCGGCGGTCGAGGCGATGCGCGCGGCCTTCAACATGCTGCCGATCGACGGCACCGTGGTGATCGGCGAGGGCGAGCGCGATGAGGCCCCCATGCTGTTCATCGGCGAGAAAGTCGGGCAGGGCGGCCTTGCCGTCGATATAGCGCTGGACCCGCTGGAAGGCACCACCCTGACGGCCAAGGCGATGGCCAATGCGCTGGCGGTGATGGCGATGGCCGAGCCCGGCACCATGCTGAACGCGCCCGACACCTATATGGAAAAGATCGCCATCGGCCCCGGCTACAAGGACGGCTTGATCGACATCGACGCCGAACCCGGCGACAATATCAACGCCATCGCCAAGGCCAAGGGCGTGAAGCCTGACGAGATCACGGCGCTGGTGATGGACCGTCCGCGTCATGAGGCGCTGATCGCCAAGCTGCGCAAGGCCGGCGCGGCGGTGAAGCTGATCACCGACGGCGATGTTGCCGGAGTGATCGAGACCACCGATCCAATCACCGGCGTGGACATCTATATCGGCACGGGCGGCGCACCCGAAGGCGTGCTCGCGGCGGCGGCGTTGCGCTGCATCGGCGGCCAGATGCAGGGGCGGTTGGTGTTCCGCAACGACGACGAACGCGCCCGCGCCGCCAAGTGGGGCGTCACGGACCTGGCCCGCAAGTATGACCTGATGGACCTGATTTCGGGCGATGTGGTGTTTTCGGCCACCGGCGTCACCGACGGCGCCATGCTGCGCGGGGTGCATCGCGAAGGCGAGTACTTCACAACCGAAAGCGTGGTGATGCGCTCGGCCACCGGCACGGTGCGCTGGATCAAGGCGCGCCATCGTCGCCCGCCGGATGCTTGAGGGCGGCATCGAGAATGGCGCGGCGGCGTTTGGCGTCGCCCGGTCCTTTTCCGGCCGCCGCTGGCTGCTGAAATCGCTGGATGAAGCGCTGGAGCGCGAGCTGCTGCGCGAAATCTCGCCGGTGCTGGCGCGGCTGCTGGCGTTGCGCGGCATCGGCCCGGCCCAGGCAGCGGGCTATCTGACGCCGAAACTGAAAGACCTGCTGCCCGAACCCAACAGCCTGAAGGACATGGAACTGGCGGTGGCGCGCGTGAGCGCGGCACTGGCGGCGGGCGAGCGCATCGCGGTGTTCGGCGATTACGATGTTGACGGCTCGACCAGCGCGGCGCTGCTGTCGGATTTCCTTGCCGCGCTGGGCGCGGCGCCCCGCATTTATATTCCCGACCGCATGATCGAAGGCTATGGCCCTTCGCCCACCGCGATGAAGGCCCTGGCGGCCGAGGGCGCGAAGCTGACAATCACGGTGGATTGCGGCGCCGCCGCCACGGCCGCGCTTGAAGAAGCCAGGACCCAGGGCATGGACGTGGTGGTGCTGGATCATCACCGGGTCGAGGCCGCGCCGCCCGCGCTGGCGCACGTCAATCCCAACCAGCCGGGCGACACATCCGGCCTGGGGCATCTGTGCGCGGCAGGCGTGACCTTCCTGTTCCTGGTGGCACTGAACCGGCACCTGCGCGACAGCGGATTTTATGATCAGCGCGGCCTGGAAGAACCGGACCTGCGGCTGTTCCTGGATCTGGTGGGATTGGCGACCATTTGCGATGTGGTGCCGCTCTGCGGCGTCAACCGCGCCTTTGTGCGCTTCGGGCTGGGCCAGATTTCCTCCCTGTCGCGGCCCGGACTGGCGGCGCTGGCAGGCGTGGCGGGCGCCAAAGGCCCCTTCACACCCTATCATCTGGGTTTTGTCTTTGGGCCGCGCATCAATGCCGGGGGGCGGGTGGGGCGGTCGTCGCTGGGCGTAGACCTGCTGACCGAGCGCGATAGTGGCAGGGCGGGCGAACTGGCGCTGCAGATGGACCTGCACAATCGCGAGCGTCAGGCGATCGAGAAGACCATCCTGGAAGAGGCGCTGGCGCAGGGTGCCACCCAGGCCAATGCGCCGTTCCTGCTGGTCTCGGGCGAGGGCTGGCACCCCGGCGTGGTCGGCATCGTGGCGGGACGGTTGAAGGAACGCTTCGGCAAGCCCGCTTTTGTCGCGGGCTTCGAGGGCGGCCAACACGGAAACGTCATCGGGCGCGGCTCGGCGCGCTCCATTCCGGGCATCGATCTGGGCGCCATCATCCGCGCCGCCGCCGACGCCAAAGTGATCGAATATGGCGGCGGCCATGCCATGGCGGCGGGCTTCTCGCTGACCGCGGCGCAGCTGGACGGCTTTCGCCGCTTTGTCGAAGGGGCATTTGCCGGCACGGGGGCGGCGCTGGCGGCCGCCAACGACCTCTATCTCGATGCGGTGTCGTCGCCCGCCGGGGCCAATGTCGCCCTGGCGCAGGAAATCGCCCAGGCCGGTCCCTATGGCGCTGGCAATCCCGAGCCGGTCCTGGGAATTCCCGAGGTGCGGGTGGCCTTTGCCGATGTGGTGGCCGGGGCCCATGTCAAGCTGAGGCTGGGCGGCGGCGAGGGCAGCCTGCTGGACGCCATCGCCTTCCGCGCTGTGGGTACGCCGCTGGGCGAGGGGTTGCTGGCGTCGCGGGGGCAGCGGATTCACGTGGCGGGGCGGCTGCGCCAGAACGACTGGAACGGCCGGATACGGGTGCAACTGGAAATCGAGGACGCCGCCCCCGCAACAGCCTGATTTGGGTTGCAAAAGCCGGTTCTGGCCGGTAGACACCCGGCCTCCGGTAGCGCCCTTCGTCTATCGGTTAGGACTCAGGATTTTCATTCCTGCAAGAGGGGTTCGACTCCCCTAGGGCGCACCAAAGGCCAATTTTATCCTTTGTTTTTGCTGGGAAATTTTGCGGAATTGTCCAACCGGCTTGGTTCAAGAGGTATCGCAACGATTTGAATGTCCGCTTTGCGCCAAAGCGTACATTGGGGCGGAAGCGTGGTTGCGTCGCCCCTGGACCCTCGCGTCCTACCGCCGGGGTCACTTCGCGGACGGGTAGGCCGCCTTCCGTTTCTCTGATACCCTTGTTGTCATGGGCCTCCTGACCCGAATATTGCCAAAGCGCGCCCCTGCGGGCGCGCAGTCCGAAACTCTGGCATTCATGGCCGGCGGCGGGGCGATGGGCGCACATATGCGCGGGCTTGATTGGTCCAAATCGCCCCTTGGACCGCCGCAGGGCTGGCCACAGGCTTTGCGCCTGGCCGTCCGGCTGATGTTCAATACCGGACACCCCATGCATATCTGGTGGGGGCCGGAACTCATCTGCTTTTACAATGATGCCTATAGCCGCTCCCTCGGCCCGGAACGGCATCCCGGTTCGATGGGGCTGCCCGCGCGCATCGTCTGGGCCGAAATCTGGGATGTTATCGGCCCGCAAATCGACCATGTGATGAGCGGCAGTGGCGCCACCTGGCATGAGAACCAGCTTGTCCCCATCACCCGGAACGGCAAACTTGAAAATGCCTATTGGACCTACAGCTTCAGTCCCATTGACGACGACACCGCACCCGACGGCGTGGGAGGCGTGCTGGTCATCTGCACCGAGACAACCCAGCAGGTCTTGTCGCTGGAACAATACTCGAAACAGCTGAACGACCGCACACTGGTGCATGTCGCCGCCGAACGGCTGGCCTCGATTGTTGAATCCTCCGACGACGCCATCATCAGCAAGGACTTGAACAGCACTATCATCAGCTGGAACGGCGGCGCCGCGCGCATCTTTGGCTACACCGAAGAAGAAGCCATCGGCCAGTCGGTAACGATGCTGATTCCCGAGGATTTACTCGACCAGGAAGCCTTGATTCTCTCGCGCATTGTGAAAGGCGAGCGGATCGACCATTTCGAGACCATCCGCAAGCGCAAGGACGGCACGCTGGTTGATGTTTCCTTGACCGTTTCGCCGGTCCGGGACAGTTCGGGCACCATTATCGGGGCCTCCAAAGTTGCGCGCGACATAACCGAAACCCGAAAGGCGCAGGATAAGCAGAAGCTGCTGATGCGGGAAATGAGCCACCGCATCAAGAATATCTTTGCCGTCGCCAGCGGCGTGGTGGCGGCCAGCGTGAAAGCGGCCACGACCCCCAAAGACCTTGCCGGCGCGATTCAGTCGCGGCTTGGGGCGCTGGCAAGGGCCCATGACCTGACGCTGCAGGGCGATCACGACGGCGCGCGGGTCGGCAATACTTCGTTGGCCGAGCTGGTTCGCACCATCCTGTCTCCCTATGACGATGGCCGGGGCAATATTTCGATAGCCTGCCCCAAAATCGAATGCGGGCCGAGGGTCGCAACGGCTTTCGCACTGTTGCTGCATGAATTCGCGACAAACTCCGTCAAATACGGAGCCCTGTCGGACCATGCGGGCAGCATAAACGTCAGCTGCAGCGCGGGCGAAACGCTCGTCATGACATGGACGGAAACGGGCGCCGCCGCGGAACCTTCGGCCGATCAACAAGGCTTTGGCAGCTTCCTGGTCAAGGCGACGGTTGGCGCGTTGGGCGGGACTATCGAACGGGACTGGCTGCCGGGCGGGCTGGTCATCACGCTGGCCGTCCCCTGCAATCGCCTGAAGCACTGACCGCGCCGGTTCCGGGGCGCCTTCTTCAAAGCACCGCGTCAGGCGAAAGCACCGGACGTCTTCGTACATCCCGAACCTGCCCACCCAGTGCTGGCGGAAAAAAAGGCGGCTGAGGACTGTTTACAGCTATCCCCAAAAGTCGTCTGCTTTCCTGCCCAACTAGGAGGAAAACCCCATGCGTAATTTCCGATGCCTTCTGCTGGGGGTGTGCCTGCTCGCCGCGCCCGCTCTGGCGCAAGCCCCCGCCGCGCCGTCGCCGACCCCGATGGGCCTGACCAGTCCGGATTTCGCCGACGGCGCCATTATTCCCGACAAGTTCACCCAGGCCGTTGCCGCGCCGGTGTCACCGGCCCTGGCCTGGACCAATCCGCCGGCCGGCACGGTCAGTTTTGCGCTGGTGGTCGACGATCCCGACACCGCGCTCCAGCACACCACCAACGAGGTGCTGCACTGGGCAGCGTTCAATATTCCCGCCACCGCCACCCATCTGCCCGAGGGCGTGCCCAATGAGGCAACCTTGCCCGACGGCACGGTGCAGCCGCTCAACACCGGCAAGAAGAACGGTTTCATGGGGCCGGGCGCGCGCGGCAGTGTCTATCACCACTACACGTTCCAGCTCTATGCGCTGGACACCAAGCTCAGCCTTGGCGCCGATGCGACGCGCGCCCAGATCATGTCGGCGATGGAAGGACATGTGCTGGGCAAGGCCGTGCTGGTGGGACGCTTCCACCAGCCCGTGATGTAAGTCTCCTCAAAGTTCCCAATGATGGCAAAGGCGGGATGCGCGGCGCGCTTAACCTGCGCCTCGACCCTGCGACCTTCTGGATTCGGCGACTGGCCCTTACGAAACGTCATGGAGACCTCGTTCATTGTTCCCAACTTTGCATCCAGCAATGCTCTGAGTGATCTGCCAGCGCAAGACGAGGTGACTGGCGCAAAGTGCGTCGTGGAGTGCCGGGGAACGTGCGGGCATCAACGGCCGAACTATATTTGGGACTATTTTAATTTCCGACGCCTGCTCAGCAGCGCTGCGATTGCTGAGGCGCTGCAGCGCCCGGCCTAGGCCAGTGCGCCGATCTCAGGACAGCTTGAAATAGCTGAAGCCGCGGACCATAATATCCTCCTCCACGCCGTCTATGAGGTCCGCGGCCCAAGGCACTTTCATCTCAGTTTTTGAGAAGGATGCGTTCCATGTTTGGCAAAGGAAAGTTTCCTGCCGCAGCGGCTACAATTCTCTCGATGATTGGCGCTTATGCGTACGGGCGGGACGCCCCAGGTGCCTTCACTCAGGCCCAAGTCACGGCTGGCCGCAAGGATTATCTCACCAATTGCGCGAGTTGCCACGGCGCCGATCTTGGTGGCAGCAATGTGGACAGCGAAGACCAACCGCCGCCGCTCACGGGCGAGACTTTTAATATTGACATGGCGAACGAAACGATTGACGGCCTATACAAGTTCATTTCGACCTCTATGCCTAATGGCAACGCTGGCAGTCTCAGTCCGCAGACATACCGCGACATCCTCAGTTTTCTCTTGGCTGCCAATGGTGCCAAGTCCGGCCCCAGTCCCCTCAACGACGAGAGTGACGTCAAGATCGTCACCATCGCTAACGGTCAGCTCGTGCCGACGGTGGTCAACATCGGTGGCGGCCAAGGTGCCCCGCAGTCGGGGGCTGCGCCTCCATAGCGGTGGCAAGAGCTGCCCCGTCCTCGTCTGTCAGGCCGTTCCCCGCAGATTGGCAAAATAATGGCTGGGCTGCCGGTCCAATTCGCAACCTCCTTGCAACTGCTGAAACCACGCTCGGCTGGGTAAGTCTGGTCAATGCTGGGTTAGATACCTTCTGTTACGGCATTGCTGCCGCGCTCGGAAATAGCGAAGGATTCTGAGTCTAAACGAATCGAGAAATTCGGCCTTAAAGAACGAAGGCGTGAGCGGTACAAAGGGAGCCGACAAGCGCCGCGGCTTCGACCAGATCTGCCAAGGCGTCGCTCGCCGCGAGTTTGACCAGGTCAAAGTTCCCAATGATGGCAAAGGCGGGCTCGCCCGCTTTGCCAGCCGGAGGGGCATCAACCTTTCAGCGACGCCATGTCGATGACGAAACGGTATTTCACGTCGCTTTTCAGCATCCGGCCATAGGCCTTTTCGATGTCCTGCATCGCGATCATCTCGATATCCGATGTGATGCCATGCTGGGCGCAAAAGTCGAGCATTTCCTGAGTCTCCGGGATGCCGCCGATCAGCGACCCGGCAATGCCGCGCCGCTTGAACACCAGGTTGAAGATGGCGGGCGAGGGATGCGGGCTGGCGGGCGCCCCCAGCATCACCATGGTGCCGTCGCGCTTGAGCAGCGCGGTATAGGCATCCAGATTGTGCGGCGCCGCCACGGTGTTGATGATCAGATCGAAGCTGCCCGAGTGCTTGGCCATCTGGGCCTCGTCCTTCGACACCACGACGTCGTCAGCGCCCAGCGCCTTGATGTCGGCGATTTTTCCGGGCGAGGTGGTGAAACCGACCGTGTGGGCGCCCAGGGCATGCGAAAGCTTCACGCCCATATGGCCCAACCCGCCGATACCGACGATGCCGACCTTTTTGCCCGGGCCGGCGCCCCAATGCTTCAGCGGCGACCAGGTGGTGATGCCGGCGCAGAGCAGCGGCGCAACCGCGGCCAGGTCCTTCTCGCCGTGATCGATCTTCAGCACGAAATGTTCATCGACGGTGATAGCGGCGGAATAGCCGCCATGGGTGTTTTCCGGTGCCATCAGCGGGCCGTTATAGGTGCCGGTGAAACCTACCGGGCCATCGCAATACTGTTCCAGGCCCTCCTGGCACGATGCGCAGCTGCGGCAGCTGTCGACCATGCAGCCGACGCCGACCAGGTCGCCTTGCTTTACGCGCGCGACCTCGCCGCCAACCGCGGTGACGCGGCCCACAATCTCGTGACCCGGCACGCAGGGATATTTGGTGCCCGGCCATTCGCTGCGGACGGTGTGCAGGTCGCTGTGGCAGACGCCGCAAAACAGAATGTCGATGGCGACGTCCCTGGGGCCGGGGGCGCGGCGTTCGATGGTGAGAGGCGCCAGCGGCGTGGTGGGGCCTTTCGCGGCATAGGCTTTGGTCTGCATCGGGGGCTCCGGGAAAATGCGGGATGAACCCGCGATAGATAGGCGCGATCCCGGGGGTTTCAGGGGACTTGCGGCGTTTGGTCCGGAAACTTAGGAGCCGGGTTGACGCGCTGCAACATTGAACTTACCACGCCCGCGACTTTCTGCAGGAACATGCCATGCGTATTGACCAGATTTCGGTCGGCAAGAATGCCCCTGATGACGTGAATGTCATTATCGAGGTGCCGATCGGCGGCGAACCCATCAAGTATGAACTGGACAAGGCCTCCGGCGCGCTGGTGGTGGACCGATTCCTCTATACCTCCATGCGCTATCCCGGCAATTACGGCTTCATTCCCCATACCCTGTCCGGGGATGGCGATCCGGTGGACGTGCTGGTCGCCAATACCCGTGCCATCGCGCCCGGCGCGGTGATGAGCGTGCGTCCGGTGGGCGTGCTGCTGATGGAAGACAATGCCGGAATGGACGAAAAGATCGTGGCGGTGCCATCCCCTCATATCAGCGCCCGCTTTGACGGCGTCTCCAACTATAGCGACCTGCCGGAAATCACCCTCAAGCAGATCGAGCATTTCTTTGCCCATTACAAGGATCTGGAGCCGGGCAAGTGGGTCAAGATCATCCGCTGGGGCAACGCCGACGAGGCAAAAAAATTGATTCTGGAAGGCGCCGCCCGCGCCTCGGCGAAAGCCTAGGCCAGTGTCTTTGCGAACAGCGCCAGGGTGCGGCTCCAGGCCAGGTCGGCGGCCTGCTTGTTGTAGCGCGCCGCATTGGTGTCGTCGTTGAAGGCGTGCTGCGCGCCGTCATAGAAATAGAGCTGATAATCCTTGCCCGCCGCCTTCAGGGCTTCGGCATAAGGCGGCGCCAATTCGCCATTGCGCTTGTCCAGACCGGCGTCGGCATAGTTCAGCAGCAGTGCGGCATGAACCTTCGCGGCCTCCGACGGCTCGGCGGGGGTGCCGTAATAGACCACGCCGGCATCCAGGCTGGGGTCGTTCACCGCCAGCTGGTTGATGACACCGCCGCCCCAGCAGAAACCCACCGCCCCGACCTTGCCGTTGACGTCGGCACGCTTGCGGATCCAGGCCACGGCCGCCATCGCATAGGCGGTGGTCTGGGCCTTGTCCAGCTTGCCGAACATCTGCATCGCGGCATTCTCGTCCGCCGGGGTGCCGCCCAGCGGCGACAGGAAATCCACTGCCACCGCGACATAGCCCGCCACCGCCAGGCGGCGTGTCACGTCCTCAATGTGCGGATTGAGCCCGCGATTCTGATGCACCACCAGCACGCCGCCATGCCTGCCGCGTGTGGCGGGCTCGGCGACATAGGCCTTCAGCGGCCCCGTGCTGCCCGGGATATCGGTGCGCAGGACCCTGATGCGCGGATCGTCGGCCTTGACGGTTTCAGCCAGGGCGTAGTTGGACGACAGCAGCGGCACCAGCGCCGCAGCGGCCGCCATACTGCCCGTCAGCTTCGCCAGCCGGTCGAGAAAAAGGCGGCGATCAAAGTGATGGTGCACATAATCGTCATAGAGATCGATGATCTTCTGATCCATGCTTGGGTCCCGGGCGTGTTTTGGGTGTTATAGCATAGCGGCGGGTAGCCCGCGACCGGGTTGATGATTTTTGTGCGGGCGGAATTGTTTCTCATCAGGCCGCTGATGGCGTCCCCGCCAGCCGGCCCCGACACTTTCCAAGCCGCGGGCGCCGTGCCAGATTTGGCCCGGATCTGAAAGGGATTGGCCATGAAACATTTGACTGTGATCACCGCCGCCGCGCTGATGCTGGCGCCCGCCACAGCCATCGCCGTGCCGCACGGCAAGGCGGGTCTGTGGACCATCACCACCACCATGAAGATGGCGAACATGCCCGAGATGCCGCCCCAGGTCTTGGAGATGATGAAGAAGCGCGGCATGCCCGGCATGGGCCAGCCCATGACGTCGCAGATGTGCATGACGCTGGACGACGTCAATGCCGATCCCAATGCGCGGATGCAGGCCCAGCACCAAGTCAACTGCACGCCGCACATCGTCAGCCAGACCGCCAATTCCGCCATCACCGAGATCGTCTGTCATGGCAACATGGAAGGCACCGGCCGTTCGCAGATAAGCTGGCACGGCGACAGCCACTATGAAGGCACCTACAGTTTCAACGGCACCATGCACGGCCGACCCAATGCCATGAGCAGCCGCTATACCGGCGACTGGGTGAAAGCCGATTGCGGCGCGGTCAAGCCTTACACCGCACGGCCCAACCAGCATTGATGGACGAGGCCGGTGACGTTTCCAGGCTGGCCGCCTTGCTGCGCGAAAGCCGCCGCGCCCTGGCCTTTACCGGCGCGGGCATCTCCACCGAATCCGGCATTCCGGATTTTCGCTCGCCGGGTGGTATCTGGACGAAAATGATGCCGGTGCAGTTCGAGGATTATCGCGCCGACCCCCAGGCGCGGCGTGTGTCATGGCAGCGCCGCTTCGAGATGGAAGAGACCTGGAGCGCGGTAAAGCCCAATGCCGGGCACCGCGCAGTGGCCGAACTGGTCCGGCAGGGGCGGGTCAGCCATGTCATCACCCAGAATATCGACGCTCTTCATCAGGCCGCGGGCGTTCCGGAACATCAGGTGATCGAGCTGCACGGCAACACCGGCCATGCCAAATGCCTGGACTGCGGGCGCAGGGTGGAGATCCCCGCCATCCGCGCCCATTTTGAGACCCATGGCGATGCGCCCGACTGCCCCGATTGCGGCGGCATCGTCAAGACCGCCACCATCAGCTTCGGCCAGCCCATGCCACAGGACGAAATGCTGCGCGCCGAGGCAGCAAGCCTGGCCTGCGACCTGATGCTGGTCCTGGGCTCCAGCCTGGCAGTCTATCCGGCGGCGGGGTTCCCGCTGCTGGCCAAGCGGAACGGGGCGCGGCTGGCGATCCTCAACCGCGAGGAAACGCCCCAGGACCGTTACGCCGACCTTGCCCTTCAGGGAGAAATAGGCCCGGTTCTGGGCGCTGCCGTTCAGGCTTTGTAAGCGGGTTGCCCGTACCTATATGATCGCTAGACTGTCCGAATCCCCCATATACCGGAGTAAGCCCTTGCGCCGCGCCGACGAAGAAACCGAAGAAAAAGACGACGAGAAATCCCCGCGGCCGGAACCCCAGTCCAGCGAGATCGCCAAGGCGCTTTACAAATCGCGCACGGTGCTGATCTTCGGCGAAGTCGATATGAAGATGGCGGAACGCGTCACCGCCCAGCTCCTGGCCTATGCCGAGAGCGATGGCGATATCCGCGTCATCGTCAATTCCCCGGGCGGCCATGTGGAATCGGGCGACACCATTCACGACATGATCCGCTTTGTCGGCAACCGGGTGAAGATGATCGGCACCGGCTGGGTCGCCAGCGCCGGGGCGCACATCTTCCTGGGCGCGAAAAAGGAAAACCGCTTCTGCCTGCCCTTCACCCGCTTTCTTTTGCACCAGCCGCTGGGCGGGGTGCGCGGCCAGGCCAGCGACATCACCATCGAGGCGGAGGAAATCCTCAAGATGCGCGCCCGTCTGATCAAGGAGATCGCGGACGAGACCGGTCAGACCTATGAAAAGGTGGTGGCCGATACCGAGCGCAATTTCTGGATGGGCGCCGAAGACGCGGTCAAGTACGGCCTCGCCGCCAAGGTCATCAGCAACGCCAACCAGGTGTGAAGGCGGCTAGCGAAAGGTCCCCGGACTTTTCGCCGCCCGAACGCCCGGTGCGGCGCCTGCGCCGCGAAGGGCCGCGGAGGAACGAGGATGCCGGCGTCAGCAGCTTCTGCGCAGCCCTGGTGGCGTGGCGCCTCGGTCTATCAGGTCTATGTCCGCAGCTTTTGCGACGGCAATGGCGATGGCCAGGGTGATTTCGCCGGTCTGGCCGCCAAACTCGATTATATCGCCGCGCTGGGGGTCGACGCGATCTGGTTGTCGCCGATCCATCCTTCGCCGAACCGCGACTGGGGCTATGACGTCTCGGACTATGATGGCGTGCATCCCGATTATGGCACGCTGCAGGATTTCGCCGCGCTGGTGAAGGCCGCGCATGATCGCGGCCTCAAGCTGCTGCTCGACGAGGTGCTGGCCCATACCAGCGACGAACATGCCTGGTTCGCCGCCAGCCGCGACGGTGATCATGACAAGCGCGACTGGCCAAAAAAGGATTGGTATGTCTGGGCCGATCCGCGCGCCGACGGCACGGTGCCCAACAACTGGCTCAGCGTGTTCGGCGGCCCCGCCTGGTCCTATCAGCCGGCGCGGCGGCAATATTATCACCACAAGTTCCTGCGCCAGCAGCCCAAGCTGAACTGGACGCAGCCCAAGGCGCGCGAAGCCGCGCTGGCGGTGCTGGACAGTTGGCTGGAACGCGGCGCCGACGGCTTTCGCCTCGACGTCGCCAACGCCTTCCTGCACGACACGCGCCTGAGGGACAATCCGGCGATCCCGGCGGCCGAACGGGGCGAGGCGGAATGGTCGGCCGCCGCCAACATGCAGCGCCACGTCCACGACTCCAACCTGGAAGAGAACAAGGCAGTGCTGGATGTGATCCGCCGCCGGGTCGAGGCCTTTGACGGCCGCTTCGTGTTCGGGGAATTCTCCGAGGAGTTCGAGCGCTCGGGCTGCTACCTGCCGCCCGATACCGGGCTTCATGGCGGATACAATTTCGCGCTGCTTCATGCCCGCGACGCGGCAGCCATCCGCGCCCATCTGGAAACCCTGGCGCGCTTTCCCGGCCATTGGCCCTGCATTGCCTTTTCCAACCATGATGTGGTCCGTACCGTGACGCGCTTTGGGGACGGCAGCGCCAAGGTGATGCTGGCGTTGCTGGCGTCCCTGCGCGGCACCATCCTGCTTTACCAGGGCGAGGAGCTGGGCCTGCCGGAAGTGGAACTGCGCCGCGACCAGTTCAGGGATCCGGTCGGCGATCTCTATTACCCGCTGTTCAAGGGCCGCGACGGCTGCCGCACGCCGATGCCATGGGATGCGGACGCGCCCCATCTGGGCTTCACCACGGGCGATCCCTGGCTGCCAGCCGGCGCGGCGCATGGTCCGCTCGCCGTCTCGCGGCAGGAGGCAAACCCGCATTCGAGCCTGGCCTATGCCCGCAGGCTGCTGGCCGCCCGCAAGTCCCATCCCGCCCTGCGCACCGGCACCCAAACGCTGCTGGCGCAAGGACTGGGATTTGTCCGGCAGGCGGGTGATGAACGGATCGTTTGCGCCTTCAACCCGGGGCCAGGGGAAACCCGCCTGACCCTGCCGGAACCCGCCCGGGACCTGGGGCTGGGCACCGGGCCGGTCCGTCTAGATGGAACCAGCCTGACGCTGGGGCCCTTCAGCGGCTTCCTGGGCCTGCTTTAGCGCCGCCAGCGCCGCTTCCAGCGGCAACAGCACGCAGCGGTGCCGCCCGGCATGGGGGGTGACGCCGTCGAACACCGCATAGCCCGGGGGGGCTTCGCCGCCATCCGCCAGCCAGGCCCTGACCCTGTCCGCCAGCCCGGTCAGTGTGGCGGGGCTTTGGCCGGGGGCCGCGCCCGCCAGCAGGGCCGCCGAGGCCTGGGTCAGGATGCAGGCATGGGTCTGGTGGGCCAGGGCCGTGACCCGGCCAGCGGCCAGCGCCAGGGTCACTGTTACACGGTCGCCGCAAACGGGGTTGTGGGCATCGCCCACGCCGTCCGGTGCGGGGAGGGTGCCTGCGCCGGTGGCATCTGCTGCCAGGCGCAACATCTCACGGCGGTAGAGGGGATCGTCGGTCATCTGCTCGCAGATTACATCAGGACAGCCGGCAAGGCCGTTGAAATATCTGGCTATGTTCTGCGCATGTCGGGAGCGCGGGAGGTGGTGGTCAGGCCGTCCCCGCCATGCGGGGTAGATGCATGCGCACCCGCAGGCCCCCGCCGGACCGGTTCTCCAGCATCACCGCCCCGCCATGGCTCTCGGCGATGGCCTTGACCAGGGTCAGCCCCAGGCCGGTGCCGCCGGTGGCTTCGTTGCGCGAGCTTTCCAGCCGCACAAAGGGTTCGAATACGCGCTGGCGGTCAGGTTCGGGAATGCCGGGGCCTTCATCCTCCACCAGCACGTCATAGCCGTCCCCGGTGTCGGCGATCTGCACATCGGCCTTGCGGCCATAGGCGACTGCATTCTCCACCAGGTTGCGCACGGCGCGCTTGATCTCGTTGGGACGGCAGGAGATCGGGGCCGGGGAATGGCTTATCCACTGCACCGGCTCGCCGATTTCGTCCAGGTCGGTGCACAGGCTTTCCACCAGCGCCGACAGGTCAACATTGCGGCGCTGCTCGCCGCCCGCACCCTTGGCGGCGGCCAGCACCTGCTCGGTCAGCGCCTGAAGTTCGTCGAGATTGCGCATCAGTCCGTCGCGCAATTCGTCATCGGCGACGAATTCCAGGTTGATGCGCATCGCGGTCAGCGGTGTGCGCAGGTCGTGGCCCACTGCCGACAGCAGGTGGCGCTGGCTTTCCAGTGTCCGCGTCACATTTTCGGCCATGGCGTTGAAGGCGATGGCGGCGTTGCGAACGTCCTCCGGCCCTTCTTCATTGACGTGGGGCGTGACCGTGCTGCCCCCCGCCACCAGGGCCGCCGCATTGGTCAGTTCTGCCAGCGGACGCACCACCCGCCGCGCCATGAAGGCCGCTCCGACCGAGGCGAGTACCACTGCGATGGTCGCGGCGATCATGATCTCCACCGGCCAGTCCGGCGTCGGCCTGAGCAGCGTGCCGCTGACCATGGTGCGGTCGCTGAGCGGCACCAGGGTCCGGACCAACTCGGCCCCCCGGGCCGCGTTGCGCGCCCGTACCGGCCTCAGCGCCTGGTCTATGTCCTCGGCCTTTTCATGCAGTTGCACTATCACGGCGGATTTGCGCGGATAAGGTTCGGGCAGCGCGTCGGTCAGACGCTTGGCCATCGCCTGTTCCTCGCCGGTCATGGCGTGATGGTCACGCGGGATGGGGATTTCGCGGAAACGCCAGGTGGGCGAGCTCATGGTGCGCATCACCACCAGGCGCGACTGGGGGGCGACCTGGCTGACGGTGGCGGCCACTGCCGCGGTCCGGTCGATCATCCGTTCATTGATGAAGTCCCGCGCCTGCTGTTCGTTACTCCGGTAGAAATAGAGCGCGACACCCGCATTGGAGAGCGCCACCGCACCCGCGACAACCAGTATAAGCTGGACCCGCAGCGTGGTCGGACGGAGTGTGAAGCGCATCCCGGTTCTCTTTTTATTATTGCGGACGGATTATCGTTGCAGACGAGGAATGTCGCCCGTTACGCCATTTCGGGGTCCATCGCGAAGATGTAACCGCCGCCCCAGACCGTTTTTATATAGCGCGGATTCTTGGGGTCCGGCTCGATTTTCTTGCGCAGCCGGCTGACATGGTTGTCGATCGAGCGGTCGAACAAGTCGGCGTCGCGCCCCTTGGTCAGGTCCAGCAGCTGGTTGCGGGTCAGGGCGATCTTGGGTCGCTCCAGCAGCGCCGAAAGCAGGCGGAATTCTCCGCTGGACAGCGGCATCGCCACCCCGTCCGGCCCGATCAGCTCGCGCTGGCCGGTATCGAGCATCCAGTCTCCGAAGCGCACCCGTTCCGCTCCCGGCGGCTTCTGGCGCGGCGGCAGGGCCTGGGTCCGGCGCAGCACGGCGGCGACGCGGGCAATCAGTTCGCGGGGCGAAAATGGCTTGGGGATATAGTCGTCGGCGCCCATCTCCAGCCCGATGATGCGGTCGACTTCCTCGCCCCGGGCGGTCAGCAGGATCACCGGAATTTGGGTGGTCTCGCGGATGGAACGGCACAGCGACAGCCCGTCCTCGCCCGGCATCATGATGTCCAGCACCACCAGGTCGATGGCCGCACCCTTCATGACCTTGCGGGCGGCGGCGGCGTCCTGGGCGGTGGTGGCCCGGTAGCCGTGTTCGCGCAGATAGCGGGCCAGGGGCTCGCGAATGTCGCGCGCATCCTCGACCAGAAGGATATGCGGCTTGGTTTCTTCCTTGATCATGGCCCGCAACTTAGACGCCCCGCACTGCCGCCGCGCAAACAGGGATTTGTCGCAAACCCTGTCAGGTCAAGGAGTTTCGCCTCTTTGCGCAGAAAAGAAAATGGCCAGGGCCGGCGCGCCACCTGCCGCCCTCGCGGTCCCAGGTCCCGCCCTGAGCCCGAAAGGCGATATTTCGTCTGTTTTGGCTCTTTCCGTGGAAGTTTCAATAAGGCAGGATTGTGGCGGACTGCGGCTCAACACGCAGGAGGGGTCATGGACGAGGGGGCAGGCCGGACCATCACCGGCCAAGTCAAATGGTTCGACGCCCATAAGGGCTACGGCTTCATCACGTCCGCAGGCACAGAAGGCGACATCCTGTTGCACCAGTCCTGCGTGCGGCAGTCCGGTTTCAGCCGCGCCGTCGAGGGCGCCTCGGTGGTGTGCGAGGCGGTGCAGGGTCCGCGCGGCATGCAGGCCAGCCGTGTCCTGAGCCTGGACAATTCCACCGCCCAGGTGATGCCGGTCAGCGGTGAGCACGGCCCGCGCTATGTCGCCGAGCCGCGCGGTCCGGCCTTTGAGGGCACGGTCAAATGGTTCAACCGCGCCAAGGGTTATGGCTTCGTCAACCGCGGTACCGGTACGCCCGACTTTTTTGTGCATATGGAAACCTTGCGCCGCTGCAATGTGCGCGAACTCTGCGAGGGTCAGAAGGTCAAGGTGCGCGTGGGCGACGGGCCCAAGGGCGAGCTGGTTGCCGAGATCGCGGTGCTGGAAGCTTAACGCGCCGCCGATTGCATTTGCCTTCGGGCCTCGCAATAGTCGCGTCCCGATGCGCGCCCCCCTTTATGTGTTGCTTGCTTTGTTGCTGACCGCGCCGGCGGCCGCCCAGGTCTGTCCCGTTCCCAAGATACTCGCCTTCGTGACCGACCGGGAGATACGCCGCAGCGCCTATGGCTTCACCGAAGGCCTGGAAGTGGCGGAGGGGGCATTGCTGGAATCGACCGGTGACCTGATGGGCAACACCGTTATCAACCGCATCGACCTGGCGAGCGGCGAGGTCAGGGTGTTGATGGACGCAGGCACGCGCTATTTTGGCGAAGGCCTGACGCGTTTCGGCGGCCGGCTATACCAGATGAGCTGGCGCGAGCACCGCGTCTTCGTCTTCGATCATCGCATGAAGCCCCTGGGCAAGCTCAAGAACCCGCGCGAGGGCTGGGGCCTGACCCATGACCAAACCCGGCTGATCGCCAGCGACGGCTCCGGCCGCCTTTATTTCTTGTCGCCCGAGGATTTCTCCACCCTGGGATCGCTGGCGGTGACGGATCAGGGCCGCAGCGTCTCCAACCTCAACGAGCTGGAATTTGTCGACGGCGCGGTCTGGGCCAATGTGTTTCAGACTTGGACGGTGGTGAAGATTTCGCCGGTTACCGGCTGTGTGCTGGCCCGGGCCGACCTGTCCCCCCTGCATGCCCGCATGACCCCGGCCGACCGCCATATCGTGGATTCCGATGCCAATTTCGTACCCAATGGCATTGCCTGGGACCCCGAAAGCCGCCGTTTCATCCTCACCGGCAAGGAGTGGCCGATGCTGTTTTCCGGTCAATTTGTCGAGGAATAACAAGCGTCTTGAAGGCTTTGGCGCCAGCGTGTAAGCCATGGGCGGGTGACCGGAGCGTAGCGCAGCCTGGTAGCGCATCTGCTTTGGGAGCAGAGGGTCGTGTGTTCGAATCACACCGCTCCGACCATTCATTCCGCGGAACGCGGGATGAATGCCAAGCCCACCCGCCGGTGGCCTAGCGACAGCGTCGTGGCCACGCGGAAAGGGGGCGGTGCGGCAGGTCGAAAGCGCCCGGCGGTAGGATTTTTTGAGAGGCTCCATGCGCGCGCGTATCTACAGACCGGCCAAGAACGCCATGCAGTCGGGCAAGGCCCGCACCAAGCAGTGGCAGCTGGATTATGAACCGGAAACGCCGCGCAGCATTGATCCGTTGATGGGCTGGACCTCGTCGGGCGATATGCGCCAGCAGGTGACGCTGGAATTCGACACCGCCGGGGAGGCCATCGCCTATGCCGCGGCCAACGCCATTCCCTATCAGCTGTTCGAGCCCCATGTTCCCACGCCCAAGCCCAAGGCCTATTCGGACAATTTCAAATTCGACCGCAAGGTGCCGTGGTCACATTGAGAGACCCCGGCGCGTGTCAGCGCGCGGGCAGGTCCGGTGGACCGGCGAGAGGGGGCGAGCGCCGCGAGCTTGAGCGAGCGGCGGGCCGCGGAACTCCGGATAGTGGGAATTTGGTGGGCCGCCGCTATATTCGCCCTACGACTCCGTAGCTCAGATGGATAGAGCACCCGCCTTCTAAGCGGGCGGTCGCTGGTTCGAATCCAGCCGGGGTCGCCATTCGCGGCAAATTGGGTCTCCCACTTGGACCGGGTTGGTGCTATGCGGTCGCTGGTTCGTTCGCCGGGCAATCGCCTGCCGACGATTGCCTTTTCGGCTCACCCAGCCGGGGTCGCCAAACACGGGATACCAAGAATGTCACGCAACAGAATCGTCATTGCCGCAATCGCCGTCATCCTGCTAGCAGCCGCCGGTATCGGCGCCTGGTATATCTTCGGCTCCGGCCAGGACAGCATGCCCGCGCCGCAGGCCGAAAGCGCCGCGCCATCTGCGGCCGGTGGGCCGGTGCCGGCGCCGGTGATGCTGGTGGTCGACAAGGGCGCGATCATGGAGGGCTCCAAGGCGGGCCAGGATATCGGCCGCCAGGTGCAGGCCTTTGCCGCCCAGGCGCGCGGCGAATTATCGGGTCAGATGAAGGCGCTGCAGAGCGAAGGCCAGACCCTGAAGGCGCAGGCGGCCGGCATGGCGCCGGACGTGCGCGACAAGCGCATTGCCGCCTTCGAGGCCAAGCAGGCGGCGCTCCAGCAGGTGACGGCCAAGAAGGAAGACCAGATCAAGCAGGCGGTGGCCAAAGCGCAGCAAACCCTGTCGCAGAAGCTGGGTCCGATCCTCAAGCAGATCATGGACGAGCGTCACGCCAACATGATCGTGGACAAGCAGGCTGTGGTGTTCGGCACCGATCCTTCGCTGGACGTGTCGATGGAAGCGATCAAGCGGCTGGATGTGCAGCTACCGTCGGTCCATGTCGATCTGGCGCAGGCCCCAGCCCCAATAAGCCCTTAGCCGCTTTCAGGAACAGCCAAATACCTTGAGCATGACGAATATCGCCAGCGCCGATGGCGACGGCAAGCCCGCTCATTTCGCAGCCTGAAGCGGGGCCCGGCTGCCGGAGCGCCGCGCAATGGTCAGGACATGTCGCACCGTCTCCTTCAGGCCGGTAGTGACGATGTCGCATTCCGTGGCTTCGATGCCGTCCAGATAGCGCGAATGGTCGCCCGCCAGGCTCCAGAAGATCGCCAGGACCGGGACTCCGGGCATGCGGGCGCGCAGCCGGCGCACCTGGTAGCGGGCATTCTTGAAGGTGCCGGGTTCGAGATAGGAGACGCAGGTCAGCTGCACGCCCTCGCAGGGCAGGTCGCGGATCTGGGTCGGCGAGGTTTCGTCCGATGACACCACCCGCGCCCCGATGCCGTATTTGCCCAACATGTCGACCAGCAGCAGGGCGGCGGCTTCGTCCAGCGGCCCACGCCCGGCAACGCACATCACCGGCGCATCCTGCCAGCCGGCGGGAAGTTCCGCCGGCGGGGGGCCTTCATCCTTGGCGCCGGCCAAGTTGACGATCAGGCCCTTGATGGCGTCGCGGATACGGGCCTGGCGCAGCAGATCCAGAACGCCGCGATTGACGTCGTCCTGCGCCAGCATCAGGACGCGCGCCGCCACCTCGTCGTAATAGGCGGAAAGCGAATTCTCATTCAGGAAGGATTGCGCCTCGTCGGCGGCTTCGTCCGGATCTTCCGCCAGCATGCGCAGGTACAGGCTTTCCTCGACCCGAAGCGCCGGCTGGTCGCCCAGCATAACATTGAGAAATTTCAGGCCGTCGATATGGCGGGAAAAGACCACGAAGCACATGGTCAGCGGCGTGGAGAGCAGCAGCCCCACCGGTCCCCACAGCCAGGTCCAGAACACTGCCGCCACCACCACCGCCACCGCCGAAAGGCCCATGCTGCGGCCATAGAGGAAGGGCTCCACGGCTTGGCCGATCACCGATTCGATGCTGCCATACAGGATCATCACCCAGACCATCTTGGCCCACCCGGGATCGACCGCCATCGCCAGGGCAAAAGGGAACAGGAAGGCCAGCGGCACCCCGACATAGGGCACGAAGCGCAGCATCATCGACATCAGCGCCCAGAGCGGTGCGTTGGGAATGCCGATCAGCCAAAGTCCGACCCCGATCACCACGCCGAAGCAGGTGTTGATGCAGGTCTGCAGGAACAGGTAGCGCGACAGGCGGTTGGCGGCTTCGTCCAGCGCCACGGTGGTGCGCTGCATGTCGCGTGACCCGGCCAGCCGCACGAAGCGGTCGCGCAGATCGTCCTTTTGCAGCAGGATGAATCCCACAAAGACCAGCACCATCGCCGCCAGCCCCAGCGGCTCCAGCAGCGGCCCCAGCACCGTTGTCGCCACCGCCCAGGGCGCCACCGAGGTGCGGCGGATCACCACCGGGATCGGTTTCACGCTATCGGTGGCGGTGGCGCCGTCGGTTTCGCCATGCTGTTCGCCGGTGACCTGCTCGGCCAGATTGTCCACGGTGTGGTTCAGCCGGGTGACAGTGTCGTTGTGCAGGGCCGATCCCACCACCGACTGGATCTTGGCGCCCAGATTGGTCTGGTAGCGGGGCAGGTCGGCCGCCAGCCTGGCCAGCTGCGAGCCCATAAAGGTGCCCAGCGCCGTCAGGATCACCAGCGCCAGGACCAGGCTGATCAGCACCGGGGCGACATGGCCCAGGCGGAGCTTTTTCAGCAGTCCCACCAGCGGCGCCAGCGCGAAGCTCATCAGCACGGCCAGCGCCAGGGGCATCAGCACCGGCTTGCCGAAATAGATGAACGACAGCACGACTGCGGCGATCACCGCCATCATGAATTTCGGTGTCAGCGAGTCGGGAACGGGAACGACCGGTCGATGGGCCTTCAGCTCTGCCATGGCCTGACTATAACCCTCCGGAGCCGCATTCGTCTCAGCCCAGCTTGCGGAAGAAGCAGCTTGGCGCCCCGGTGTGGCAGGCCGGACCCATCTGGTCGACCTTCAGCAGCAGCACATCGCCGTCGCAGTCCACAAACGCCTCGATCAGGTGCTGGTGATGGCCGCTGGTTTCGCCCTTGGTCCAGACCGATTGGCGCGAGCGCGACCAGTAGGTCACCCGCCCGGTCGCCAGGGTCATTTCCAGCGTATCGCGGCTCATCCAGGCGAACATCAGGACTTCGCTGCTCGCCTTGGACTGGGCGATCACGGGAACCAGGCCCTTGTCGTCGAACTTGACCGCCGCAACAAAGGCGGCATGGGCGAGGATGTCGGTCATCGTGTCTCCCTCAGATGCTTGAGACCCTGTTCCAGGTCCGCGATCAGGTCGCCGGCGTCTTCCAGCCCGGCATGGACGCGCAGGCAAGGGCCTTCCATCGCGAAGGGCCTGGCCGGGCGATGGATATGCGCCGGAACGATCAGACTTTCAAAGCCGCCCCAGGAATAGCCGATGCCGAAATGCTGCAACCCATCGACAAAGGCGGCGATGGCCGCCTCGCTGGCGGGCTTCAGCACCAGCCCGAACAGTCCGCAGGCGCCGGTAAAATCCCGCTTCCACAGGGCATGACCGGGATCGTCTTCCAGCCCCGGATGCAGGATGCGGGCGACGTCCGGCTGCGCCTGCAGCCAGCGGGCCAGGGCCAAGCCGGTCTGTTGGTGGCGGGCCAGCCGCACCGGCAGGGTGCGCAGGCCCCTCAAGGCCAGGAAACAGTCGTCGCCGCTGGCATAAAGGCCCATATTGCCGTGAGTTTCCGCCAGCCGCGCCGCATGGCTGTCATTGGCGCTGACATAGCCCAGCATCACGTCGGCATGGCCCCCGACATATTTGGTGGCGGCCTGGATCGAAAGGTCCACGCCATGCTTCAGCGGCTGGAAGAAGATGGGGGTTGCCCAGGTATTGTCCATCAGCACCGACGCACCGGCTCCATGCGCCGTCCGGGCGATGGCGGGAATATCCTGTACCTCGAAGGTCAACGAGCCGGGACTTTCACAGAATACCGCCTTGGTGTTGGGCCTGAGCAGCGGGGCGATGTCGGCGGCGGGGGCATAGTAGCTGGTCTCCACCCCGAATCGCTTCAGGGTGCGCTCGCAGAAATGCCTGGTGGGCTCATAGGCCGTATCTACCATCAAGAGGTGGTCGCCCGCGCTGCATACCGACAGGATGGCGAGCGCGTTGGCGTTCAGCCCCGACGGCACGGTGACGGTGTTCGCCGCACCTTCCAGTTCAGTGACTGCGGCCTCGAAGCTGCGCGTGGTCGGCGTGCCGCGGCGGCCATAGGTGTAGGGCTGCTTGCCCGCCTTGAGCGCCGCCATGTCGGGATAAAGGATGGTGGAGGCGCGATAGACCGGCGTGTTGACCACGCCGAAATGTTCCTGGCTCATCCGGCCCAGCGCCGTGACTTTGGTTTCGGGCTTGTCGTCGCTCATGGCCGTGCCGCCCGACGGTTTTCGTGACTCTGCATGATCTTCTTCAGCGGCCTGTTGAAGGCCCAGATCACGGGCGCGGGCGCGGCGGCGATAGCCGCGATCATCAGGAAGAAATGGGTGGTGGGCATCACCGAATAGAATTTGCCCAGCCAGCCGGCGAGGAAGTTTCCGGGAAAGCTGGTGGCGAGGAACACCGCCATCATCAACGCCGCGACCTGCGGCGGCGCGGCCTTGGCATAAAGCGACAGGCCGACCGGCGAGAAATAAAGCTCGCCCAGGGTGAAAACCGCGAAAAAGACCACGGTCCACAGCCAATGCACAGGCTGGGCGCCCGCCATCATCTGCGCCAGCGCCAGGATCAGATAGGACAGCGACAGCAGCAGGAAGCCCAGTGCCATCTTGACCACCGCGCTGGGCTCGCGGCCGCGCGCTTCCTGCTTCTTCCAGAACCAGATCACCAGCGGGGTGAAGCCCAGAATGAAGGCGGCGTTCAGCGCCTGGATCGCCCCGGCCGACAGGGTGAAGTTCAGCGGCCCCAGCGACACCAGCCGGTTCACCTTTTCCACGCTCCACACAACGATGGTGTTGCCTGACTGTTCATAGGTTGCCCAGAACAGGCAGCCGGGAATGAACAGCAGCCACAGGATCGCGAAGGCGAACCAGTCCTCGCGGTTGAAGGGCGGGCGGTGGTTCGCGGTGGCGGCGCGGGTTGGCCGGTCGTCGGGCAGAATGCGCAGGGCGCGCAGATAGATCATGGTGCCGATCAGCATGCCGACTCCGGCGGCGCCGAAACCGTAGGCCCATAGCTGCGCGTCGCCGAAGGTGCCGCACACCAACTGCCCGATCAGCGCGCCGAGGTTTATGCCGACATAGAAGACCGAATAGGCGCGGTCTATGCGGTGGTCGCCCGGCTCATAGAGGCCGCCGACCTGGATGGAGATGTTGGGCTTGAAGCCGCCATTGCCGACGATCAGAAAAAGCAGGGCGAAATAGAAATAGTTTTCGAACGCCATCATGAAATGGCCGATGGACATCAGGATGCCGCCCACCACCACCGTATAGCGCCGGCCGAACCAGCGGTCGGCGAGGATGCCGCCGATCAGCGGCGAGGCATAGACCAGCGCGGTATAGGCGCCGTAAATCGCCGACTGGAATTGCTGCGGGGTGACGAACCGGCCGTTCAGCGCTTCCAGCGCGTGGCGCATCGTTTCGCCCCCGACCACCGTGCCGTAATGGGCGGGCAGCAGCAGGTATTGCAAGCAAAACAGCGGCAGCAGCATCCGCATGCCGTAATAGGAGAAGCGTTCCCACATCTCCGAGCCGAACAGATAGGTCAGGCCGCGGGGATGGCCGAACAGGTCTCCGCTGCGGGACACATCGGGCGCGATGGCGGCTTCGGACATAGGGGCGCGGAATCCGGCGGTGACGCCCGACTTTGCCCGCAAAACCTTGGCAAGACTAGCTTAAAAGCTCCACAAAGCGCTCCTCGCGACTATAGGGGGTGAAGCCCAGCCGCTGGTAGAGCGGCAGCGCGCGGGGATGATCCAGGGTGCAGGTGTTGACGGTCAGGCGGGTGATGTCTTCCGCCCAGGCGTTCATCACGCAGTGATAGAGGAAGAAAAAGCTCAACCGCCGTCCGATCGCATCGGGCATCAGCCCAAAATAGGAGATGTTGGCCTGGCCGCTCTTGCGGAAGTCCAGCTCCGCCATGCCGGCGGGATTGCCTTCGGTGTAGAGCACGAAGATCTGGTTCAGCGGGTCCTGGATGGCCGCGGCCAGCGCCGTGGGCGACAATTTCTTGCGGTCCACCCAGTAATAGTCCCCGCCGATGGTGTCGTAGAGATAGCGATAGAAATGGATGGCAGGCTTTTCCGCCTTCAACAGCGCCACCTTGCCCTTGGGCGCGGGCGGCGGGGTGACATGGGGCCTGGCGTTCATCTCCAGGAACGTCACGGTCATGGGGATGCGCCGCTTCGCCTGGGTCATCCGCCCGTCACCATCGGCGCCTCGGGACGAGCGCCCCATTCCGTCCAGGAGCCGTCATACAGCGCCACGTCGCGCGCCCCGATCTCGCCCAGCGCCAGCATCAGGATGGCGGCCGTGACGCCGGTGCCGCAGGTTGTGACGACAGGCGTGCTGCCATCGATACCGGCCTTCCGGAAGAGCGCGCGCAGTTCGGCGGGGGGCCGAAACGTGCCTTCCTCTGTCAGCAGCGTGCGGAAATGCACATTGGCCGCGCCGGGCATGTGGCCGCCCCGCACACCCGGACGCGGCTCCGCCTCGCTGGCGGTGAAGCGGCCGGCGCTGCGGGCGTCGACGATCTGGGCCGATCCAGTCCGCACCACGCCCATCACATCGTCGAAGCTGCGGATGATCTCCGGCTTGGGGTTGGCGGTGAAACTCTTGATTGCCGGCTCGGCCAGCCCGCTTTCCACCGGGCGGCCTTCGCGTTGCCATTTGGCAAAGCCGCCGTCCAGCACCTTGACCCTGTCATGGCCCATGGCCTTCAGCATCCACCACACGCGCGGGGCTGAAAAGATGCCGCCGCCGTCATAGACCACCACCGTTTGGCCGTCGCCGATGCCCAGCGCGCCCACCGCTTGGGAGAATTCGCCCGGCGAGGGCAGCATATGGGGCAGGCCAGTGGCATGGTCGGCGATGGCGTCAATGTCGAAGAACACCGCGCCGGGAATATGGGCCGCCGCGAACTCTGCCCGGGGATCGCGCCTGTCGCCGGGCATGTACCAGCTTGCGTCCACCACCGTCACCTCGGCGAGGTGCCCTGCCAGCCATGCGGGGGAAACCAGGGCGCTCATGCAAAAGGAACGGAAATGGGCGTGTGCTGTTCCACCAGCCAGGGCGGCACCGGCAGGCACTTTTCCCGCAGGAAGGCGGGGTTGAACAGCTTGCTCTGATAGCGGTTGCCATAGTCGCACAGGATGGTGACGATGGTATGACCCGGCCCAAGGTCCCGCGCCATGCGGATGGCGCCGGCGACATTGATGCCGGTGGAGCCGCCCATGCACAGGCCTTCATGCTGCAACAGGTCGAACACAATGGGCAGGGCTTCGGTGTCCGGTATCTCATAGGCGTCGTCGATGGGTGCGCCTTCCAGGTTGGCGGTGACGCGGCCCTGGCCGATGCCCTCGGTGATGGAACTGCCGTGCGATTTGAGCTCGCCGATCTTGATCCAGCTGTAAAGCGCCGCGCCCAGCGGATCGGACACGGCAATGCGAATGTCCTTGTTGTGGGCCTTCAGCGCGATGCCGACCCCGGCCAGTGTGCCGCCGGACCCCACCGCGCAGGTGAAGCCGTCTATCCTGCCGCTGGTCTGGGCCCATATCTCCGGGCCGGTGCCTTCGACATGGGCCTGGCGGTTGGCGACATTGTCGAACTGGTTGGCCCAGATGGCGCCGTTCTTTTCGGTCCTGGCCAACTGTTCGGCCAGGCGGCCCGACAGCTTCACGTAATTGTTGGGGTCCCTGTAGGCGACAGCGGGGACTTCGATCAGTTCCGCACCCAGCAGACGCAACGCATCCTTTTTTTCCTGGCTCTGGGTGTCGGGAATCACGATCACGGTCTTGAAACCCAGCGCATTGGCCACCGTCGCCAGACCGATGCCGGTATTGCCGGCGGTGCCTTCCACGATGGTGCCGCCGGGGCGCAGGGTGCCCCGACGGACGGCATCCTGGATGATGAACAAAGCGGCGCGGTCCTTGACTGACTGGCCGGGATTGAGGAACTCCGCCTTGCCCAGGATTTCGCAGCCGGTGATCTCCGACGCATGGTGGAGGCGGATAAGCGGCGTGTTGCCGATGGCGGCGGTGACGTCTTGTCTGACTGTATCGCGGTCTGGAGGCATCGCCGGAACCTAATGGCCTGCTAGGTCCCCTTCAAGGCTTTGAAGGCCTGCAGCGCCCGGCTGCGGCCTTCAGCCAGGTCCAGGATGGGGGCAGGGTAATGCGCGGGCGGCTGCGGCGCCTCCCACGGCCTGTGGACATAGCGGTCGGGAACGTCTTTCAGCTCCGGCACGAAGCGTCGGACATAGGCGCCGCCGGGATCGAATTTTTCGCCCTGCAGCACCGGATTGAAGATGCGGAAGAAGGGCGCGGCGTCGGCGCCGCAGCCCGCCACCCATTGCCAGTTGGCGCTGTTGCTGGCGAGGTCGGCATCCACCAGCGTGTCCCAGAACCAGGCCTCGCCCCCTTTCCAGTGCAGGCCCAGATGCTTGATCAGCAGCGAGGCGGTGATCATGCGCACCCTGTTGTGCATCCAGCCCGTTCGCCACAATTGCCGCATGCCGGCATCGACGATGGGAATGCCGGTGTCGCCCTTTGTCCAGGTGTTAAAATCCCTGTCGCTGTGCCGCCACGGAAAATTTTCGAAGCGGGTATCGAGCGGGTCGGAAGGCAGCCCTGGATTGTGAAACAGAAGCTGGGCGCAGAATTCACGCCAGCCCATTTCCTTCAGGAATGTTTCCGCGCCTTCGCCAGGGCCGTGTGTCCTCACCGCATGCCAGACCTGGCGCGGCGAGATTTCGCCCCAGTGCAGGTGCGGCGAAAGCCGCGATGTGCCGCCCAAGGCCGGCAGGTCGCGCGCCACCTTGTAGTGCGCAATGTCGTCCAGGAAATTGGTCAATGCGCGACGGGCAGATTTCTCGCCCGGCGTCCAATCGAAGCCGCCGGCCCAATCGGGATTGGAAGGTCGCAGCTTCCAGTCTGTCAGGCGTTCGCTCTCGACCTTGTGGAAGACGAGATTGCGCGGCGCGGGATGCGGCGCGGGGATCGGGCGATCACGCATGGCCTTCCAAAAGGGCGTGAAGACCCGGAACGGTGTGCCGCCCTTCGTCTGGATCTCCCATGGTTCATGCAGCAGGGCGCCGTTGAAGCTTTCCACCGCGATGCCGTCTGCGGTCAGGCTTGCTTTCAATTTCCTGTCGCGTTCCATCGCCGTCGGTTCGTAGCGACGGTTCCACACCACGCGTTCCGCCTCGCTCTGTTTCACCATCGCCGGAATGATTTTGGCCGGATTGCCGCTCTTCAGCACCAGATGGCCGCCCAGCGACGCGCCCAGCGCGGTCAGCGAATGATGCAGCCACCAGCGCGCCGCCCCGCCCGGCGCCCGGGGCGCAGTCTCGTCCAGCACATACAGCGCGATCAGCGGCGCGCCCGACGCGGTAGCCGCCTGCAAAGCGGGATTGTCGCCCAGGCGCAGGTCCTGCCGGAACCAGACGATGACGGGTTTCATGGGGTCGGTACGCGGGCGTCCGCCAATCGGATCACTTGCCGGTCAGCCGGGCGCATTCGTTATGACGGAAGCAGCTGACCAGATGGTCATTGACCATGCCGGTGGCCTGGGCGAAGGCATAGACGATGACGGGGCCGCAGAAATTGAAGCCGCGCTGCTTCAGCTCCCTGGCCAGGCCCTGGCTCATCTCGGTCTCGGCCGGTACTTGTTCGCGCTTCTTGAAGCGATTGACCTGAGGCTTGCCGCCGACATGCTTCCAGATCAGCTCGCGGAAGCCGCCGGGCTCCTTCTCTTCAATCTCCAGCCACAGCCGCGCGCCGCGAATGGCGGCTTCGATCTTGGCGCGGCTGCGGATGATGCCGTCATTCTTCAGAATCCGGTCGGTGTCGCGGTTGGTGTAGCGCGCGATCCTGTGGGGATCGAAGCCATGAAAGGCTTTGCGGAAATTCTCCCGCTTGCGCAGGATGGTGATCCAGGAAAGCCCCGCCTGGAATCCGTCGAGCACCAGCTTTTCGTACAGGGCGCGCGGGTCATATTCCGTCACGCCCCATTCGCTGTCGTGATAGGACAGATAGAGCGGAACCTCGCCGGGCCAATGGCAGCGTGTTTTTTCGATCACCATTGGCCCTAATCTTTTGTGGGTCGCGCGGGCGACGCCTTCGCTGGCGCTCGTTGCCACGCTGCCGCTAGCAACCCGTCGCTCCCGGCCAATGGCAGCGTGTTTTCTCAAGTCCCATTTTTCCAACCGCCTAGGGGGCAGCAAGCCATTCGGGGCGGGTCAGCGCAACCGCAATCTCGCCGATGGCCGTATCCCCTTTGGTTTGTTCCAGCCGGTCCAGCCGCACCAGGGCAAACGCCATGTTGCCATAGGTTGAAAGCACCTCGCCGATCTCCACCCCGCCGCGCGTCAGCGCCCCGCCAGCGGGCAGGGCGCTTGCCGCCATCGCCGTCAGGATGCGCTTGCGCGCGGTGGCGCGGTGTTTCATGCGCGATGTCAGTTCCTGCCCGACATAGCAGCCCTTGGTGAAGGACACGCCATTCAGCTCCTCCAGTCCCGCATCCAGGGCGAAGAGTTTTTCGCTGCCGAAATCGCGGCCCTCCGGCACGCCCAGCGCCAGCCGCAGTTCGTGATAGGCCCGCGCGCCGGGAAGGTTTGCCGGCATCTCGGCATGACTGCCGATACTGCGCCGCCCCAGCGCTGTCATTCTCGGATCGGCGAAGGTGATGGCGCGGTCGGCATAGCTTGTAGGCCGGTTGTCGGGATGACCCTTGAGGTCGATGTAAACACCCAGCTGGTCGCGCGGCTCGATCTCGACCCTGGCGCGCAGCCGGTACAATTTCAGTTTTTTCAGAATCGCATCGCGCGAATCTTGCGCCACATCCAGCAGAATCGCGCCATCGCCTTCGGTGACCAGGAAATCGAACAGAATCTTGCCCTGCGGCGACAGCAGCGCGGCATAGAGCCCCCGGCCGGGTGCCAGCCCTTCCAGGTCATTGGTCACCAGTCCCTGCAGGAATTCGCGGGCCTGCGGGCCGGAAAGGGCGATGACGGCGCGATCGTCCAGCAGGGCAGGTTCCATGCATCTCAACTAATCCTGTGCGTCAAGATTGCCAAGGGTGGAGGGGGTAGGCTAACTGCCGCCCCATGAAGCAACGTTTCGATCTCCTGCTGCGGGGCGGCACGGTGGCGACCCCGAACGGCATTGCCCCGGCTGACATAGGGGTTATCGGCGGCCGCATCGCCGCCATTGGTTCCTTTTCGGACGCTCCTGCGGCCGAGATGTTCGAAGCCAGGGGCCTGCATGTCCTGCCCGGCGTGATGGACACCCAGGTGCATTTCCGCGAACCCGGCAATGCCCACAAGGAAGACCTGGCGTCCGGCAGCCTGGCCGCCATTCTGGGCGGCGTGACCAGCGTGTTCGAAATGCCGAACACCAATCCGCCCACCACCACCCGCGCCGCGATCGAAGACAAGCTGGTCCGCGCCAAGGGCCGGATGCACTGCGACCACGCTTTTTATGCGGGAGCGACGCCGCAGAATATCGGCGCGCTGGCGGAACTGGAGCGGATGCCCGGCGTCTGCGGCATCAAGGCGTTCCTGGGTTCGTCCACCGGCACGCTGCTTCTGAACAAGGAAGAAGACATCCTCGCGGCCTTGAAGGCAGGCCGCCGCCGGGTGGCGGTGCATTCCGAAGACGAAGACCGCATGATCGAGAGGAAGCCGCTGGCGAAACGCGGCCATCCCGAAACCCATCCCGTCTGGCGCGACGCCGAATCCGCGCGCATGTCGACCGAGCGGGTGCTGCGGCTGGCGCGGGCTGCGGGGCGGCGGCTGCATGTGCTGCATGTCACCACCGGGGACGAGATTCCGCTGCTGGCCGCCGCCAAGGATTTCGCCACCGCCGAGACCACGCCGCAGCATCTCACCTTGTCGGCGCCGGAATGTTACGAGCGGCTGGGCGCCTATGCCCAGATGAACCCGCCCATCCGCGACGAAAGCCATCGCGCCGCCTTGTGGCAGGCGGTGCGCGAAGGGGTGATCGATGTCATCGGCTCCGACCATGCGCCGCACACGCGCGAGGAAAAAGAGCGAGAATATCCCGATACGCCCTCGGGCATGCCCGGCGTGCAGACCCTGGTTACCATCCTTCTGGATCACGTCGGCAAGGGCAACCTGACCCTGGAGCGTTTCATCGATCTGACCAGCGCGGGGCCGCAACGCATTTTCGGCATTGCCGGCAAGGGCCGCATCGCCCGCGGCTATGACGCCGATTTCACCATCGTCGATCTGGGCCTGACGCGCGAGATACAGAACAGCTGGATCGCCTCGACCTGCGGCTGGACGCCGTTCGACGGCATGAAGACCAAAGGCTGGGCGGTCGCCGCCTATCTGCGGGGGCGCGCGGTGATGCGGGACTTCGCGGCCATGACCCCCGCCGCCGGCCGGCCGGTGCGCTTCGTGGACACGCTGGAACCTGCATGAGCCTGTTTTATCTTGTGCTCTCCGGCGTGGCGATGGGCCTGATTGCGGCGGTGCCCATCGGACCCGTGAACCTGATCTGCATCCGCCGCAGCTTCGCTTTCGGACCGCTCAACGGCTTCATGTCGGGCCTGGGCGCCGCCTTGGGTGACGGCGTCTTTGCCGCCGTCACGGGCTTTGGCCTGACCTGGATCGCCCAGCTGATCGAAGGATACGCCACCATCATCGAGCTGATCGGCGGCGCCATGATGGTGTGGTTCGGCTGGAAGACCTTCTTCGCGCCGCCGCAGCCGCGCTGCGCAGAGGATGGCGCCGACAATGGCAGCACCAACCTGGCCCGCGCCATGCTGTCGACTTTCGCGCTGACCATTACCAATCCCGCCACGCTCCTGTTTTTTACCGGCATGTTCGCCAGCCTTGGCGGGCTGACGGGCGGCGCGGGAAGCTTCACTGACGCCAGCCTGGTTGTGGCCGGCGTGGTGGGCGGCTCCGCCGGCTGGTGGCTGGCCCTCACCACGGTGATCGGGATTTTCCATGCCCGGATCGACGAGGGCGCCATGAAGGGCATCAACCGGGGTTCCGGCGTGCTGGTGGCCCTGTTCGGGCTGGTGGTGCTGGTGCATCTGGGCTGGAAGTTCACCCATTAGGCGGCTTAATTTCGCCCCGAAGCTGGGGTTCCCTGGTTTGCAGCGCTTGGTCCGCGAGCCGCGGCCGCGCTAGGATGGGCGATCCGGGAGTTGGAGACATCGATGAAGGGCTTTTGGGCTGGATTGGCGGTTGCGCTTGCGCTTTGCTGGGTGGCGCCGGCTTTCGCAGTAGACGACGCACTGAGCATCGAGGCGAACCAGAAATATCTGGCGGATAACGCCAAGCGCAAAGGCGTGATCGTGCGCCCCAGCGGGCTGCAGTTCCGCATCATCCAGAATGGCTATGGCAAGCGGCCCAGCTCCACCGACAATGTCGCGGTCTATTATACCGGCATGCTGATCAACCATGTGATCTTCGACGGCACTTCGCCGGGGCTGCCCGCCACCTTCAAGGTCAACCAGATAATCCCCGGCTGGGCCGAGGCGCTGCAGCTGATGCGCGAAGGCGACCATTGGCAGCTGACCATTCCGGCCAATCTGGGCTATGGCGTGCGCGGCGCGGGTGACGGCACCATTCCCCCCAACCAGACGCTGGTATTCGATCTCAAGCTGATCTCGACGACCCCCACGCCCAAGAAGGGCGAGAAGGGTTACATCCCCGATCCCGACGACAAGGACGATCAGCAATAAGCGTCCTGCGCGATTTTCTTCGCCGGCTGTGGACCGCCCGCCACTTGGGCGGCGGCAAGCTGCGCATTGCCGTGGCGCTGGTCATGGTGGTGAGCGCCAGCGCGCTGTTCTGGACCAGCCGCGACTATACGGTGGTGGCGCCGGAATGGGACGGCCAGGTGCGCGGCATCGCCTACAATCCCAGCCATATCTTCACCATGCGCCAGAACAAGAACATCACGCCGGAGCGGATCGATTCCGATCTGGCGCAGCTGTCACGCATCACCGGCCGTATCCGCACCTATACGGTCGATGGCGGCATGGACAAGGTGCCCGAAATCGCGCGGCGCTATGGCATGACCGTGTCGCTTGGCATCTGGATCAGTCCCGACCTTGCCCAGAACGAGAAGAGCATCGCGCTGGGCATCAGGACCGCGCGGGCCAACCGCCGCACCATCGACCGGGTGATCGTCGGCAACGAGACCCAGCTTGAGGGCTATGTCTCGCCCGACCAGCTGAACGACTATATCCGCCAGGTGCGCGAGGCGCTGCCCGCCCGCATCAAGATCACCACCGCGGAACCCTGGTCGACCTGGATGCTGACGCCCGAGATCGGCCAGTATGTCGATGTCGTCTTTGTCCATCTGCTGCCCTATTGGGAAAATGTCGACATCCGCGGCAGCCTGAAATCCATCACCGGCTTCTACAATCACATCCAGGCGGAATTTCCCGACAAGCAGATCATTGTGGGCGAAGCGGGCTGGCCGTCGGAGGGCCGCACCCGCGGCCGCGCCGAGGCCTCCGCCGCCAATGAGGGCTATTTCCTGCGCGCCTTCGTCCAGTTCGCGCAGGAAAAGGGCTGGGACTATTATTTGTTCGAGGCTTATGACCAGCCTTGGAAAAGCCAGGGCGAAGCCGGTGTGGGCGCCTATTGGGGCCTGTTCGACGCCACCGGCAGTCCCAAATTCGCCTTCACCGGCCTGCTGCGCACCTTCCCGCAATGGCGCGGCTATGCGCTGATGGCGGCGGTGCTGTCGCTGCTGCTGGGCCTGCTGGTGCTGGGGCGGATGCCCAGGGTGCGCCAGACCGGCTATCTGGTGATGGGCGGCATGATCGTCCTGGTCTCCACCGGTCTTTTGGCGTTGATCGACGCCACGGCGCTGGAATATGTCGATCCCACCGACATCGCCGCCATGATCGCCATGTCGCCGCTGGTGATCCTGGCCTGCGCCGTGATCCTGACCGAGGGCATCGAGTTGGCCGCCAGCCTGTGGCGGGTCGAGCGGCGGGTGGTGAAGGTGGGCGTTCCGCAGACCAGCCCGCGCATCTCCATCCATTTGCCGACCTTCAACGAGCCGCCGCAGATGGTGATCGAGACGATGAATGCGCTGGCGCGGCTGGATTACGACAATTACGAGGTCATCATCCTGGACAACAACACGCCGGATCCCCAGGCCTGGCGGCCGGTCGAAGCCCATAGCCGGCTGCTGAACGAGCGCGGCGGAAATTTCCGCTTCTTCCATTTCGAGCAGATGAAAGGCTTCAAGGGCGGGGCCCTGAATCGCGCTTTGGCGCTGACCGACCCGGCGGCGAAATATGTCGCGGTGATCGACAGCGACTATCAGGTACAGCCTTTCTGGCTGCGCCGGGTGATCCCCTATTTCGCCTCGCCCGGCATCGCACTGGTGCAGGGGCCGCAGGATTACCGCGACAGCCGCCAGAACCTGTTCAAGGCGATGGCCTATGAGGAATATCGCGGCTTCTTTCATATCGGCATGGTCGAGCGCAACGAACACAATGCCATCATCCAGCACGGCACCATGACCATCGTGGACAGGCGCGCGCTGGAAGAGGTCGATGGCTGGAGCGAATGGTGCATCACGGAGGACACCGAACTGGGCCTCAAGCTGTTCGAGGCCGGATACGAGGCCGCCTATGTGCCGCAAAGCATGGGCTCAGGTCTGATGCCCGACACGCTGGAAGCCTTCATGACCCAGCGCTACCGCTGGGTCTATGGCGCCATGCAGATGCTCAAGCGCCATGCCGGCGCGATCTTTGCGGGCCGTTCCGCGCTCAGCTGGTCGCAGCGCTACCAGTTCCTGTCCGGCTGGCTGCCCTGGATTTCGGACGGCCTGGGGATGCTGGTGACCTTGATGGCGCTGGTCTGGACGGCGCTGATGTGGCTTCTGCCGGCCTATGTCGATGTGCCGATGCCCGCCTTGTCGGCGGCGGCGATGGCGCTGTTCGCCACCAAGCTGCTCAAGACCCTGCTGCTCTATCCGCCCAAGGTGGGCTCCGGCTTCAAGGGCGCGGTAGTCGCCAGCGTGGCGGGCCTGGCCCTGACTCACACGGTGGGAAAGGCCGTGTGGTCCGGGGTTCTGACATCGGGCAAGCCGTTCCTGCGCACGCCCAAATGCGCCGACCCAGCCAGCTTCACCCAGGTGCTGCGGGTGGTATGGCAGGAGGCGGCGCTTCTGGTGCTTCTGGTGATGGCCATGATCTCCATGGGCTTCGACCGCGGTTTCCAGGACCCGGCGGTGTCGCTGTGGATGGTGATGCTGGCGGTGCAGAGCTTGCCTTACCTGGCGACCATGGTTACGGCCAGGATTTCGTCCCGGGCCAACCGCCGGGGCGGCAGCGCCGACGCCGCAGCCGGCACCTTGCCGCAAGCCGCCTAGGCTTCCTATATAAGGGCTGTGTCACCTGTGGGAGGAGCCCCGATGTCCTTCGTCCTGTTCCTGGTTGCGATGTACTGGCTGCCCACCATCATCGCCGTGGCGCGCCACACCCATTCCGCACTGGGCGTGGCGATGGTCAACTTCTTCACGGGCTGGACGGTGGTCGGCTGGATCGTGGCGCTGGTCTGGGCGCTGGCGGCCTATCCCGCCGAACGCGTGGTCGTCATCGAAGGCCGCGCACGGTATTGATTCTGGAATGGCTGACAAGACGCCGCCGCCTGATTTGATCCGAAGGATCGCAAGGTGGTGGTTGGTTATCGGCGTTTTGGGATTTTTATTTCTTTGTGTGTTTTTAATTGCGCACTTTTTCTTTGGCGAACCGGTGCTGAACAAAAATACTGGTCAGAACATGAGTGACCAGGACATTTTGTTGACGTTCGGCCTCATGAGCAGCGCATTTGGCCTATTTGCGTTTCTCGGCGCTTGGATACTGTTCAATCCGGACAGCCCGCCGATCAAAGCCTTCTTCCGCTTGGCTGCGTTCTTTAGCCCACCTTGGTTCCGCTAGTTAGAACCTCAGAACCGGCGGGATCAGCTTGCCCGGATTGAGGATGTTCTTCGGATCGAAGGCGTGCTTGAGGGCGCGCATGGCGTCCAGTTCGGCATGCGACTTGTAGCGCGGAAGCTGTCCAACCTTCATGGCGCCGATGCCGTGCTCGGCGCTGATCGAGCCGCCGAATTCCTTCACGATGTCGTGAACCAGCTGCTGCACCTCGTCCCATCGGGCCAGGAAGGCGGGATCATCTCCGGCCTGCGGGGAATTGAAGTTGAAGTGCAGGTTGCCGTCGCCCAGATGGCCGAAACTGACGGCGCGTGCCCCCGGCAGCAATGCCTGGACCGCGGGTGTCGCCCGGGCGAGGAATTCCGGGATCGCCGACACCGGTACCGAAATATCGTGCTTGATCGAGGCGCTCTCGCGCTTCTGGCTTTCCGAAATGCTTTCGCGCAGCTTCCACAGCGCCGCCGCCTGGGCCTGGCTGGACGCGATTACCGCGTCGCTGGCGCTGCCGTCGGCCATGGCGCCCGCCATGGCATGCTCGAAGGTTGCGGCAAGGTTGCTGTCGCGTCCGCCGGTGGCCTCCATCAGCACGTACCAGGGCGAAGGCGACCCTTGACTGGAGGGCAGGGGATCGCGGGTGCCGTCGATATGGCGGGTGACAAAGTCCAGCGCGATGCGCGGCATCAGTTCGAAGGCCGAGAGCAGGCCGCCGGTTCGCGCCTGCATCGTGCCCAGCAGATTTAAGGCGGCGGCGGGCGAGGGGACCGCCGCGAAGGCGACAACCGACAGGTCTGGCCTGGGAAACAGGCGCAGGCATGCCGCCGTCACCACCCCCAGCGTGCCTTCGCTGCCGATGAAATTCTGCTTGAGGTCATAGCCGCTATTGTCCTTGAGCAATGGTCGCAGCATCTCCAGCACCGCCCCGCCCGGCAGCACCACTTCCAGCCCCAGCACCAGCGCCCGCATCATGCCATAGCGCAGCACATGGGTGCCGCCGGCATTGGTCGCGACATTGCCGCCGATGGTGGCGCTGCCCTCGGACGCCAGGCTGAGCGGGAACAGAAGTCCGTGATCCTGGGCCGCACGCTGCACCTCGGCCAGGGTGACGCCGGCCTCCACCGTCATGGTCATCCCGCTGGCGTCCAGCGCGCGAATCCGGTTCAGGCGCTTGGTCGACAGCAGAACCTCGCCCTGCAGCGGGATCTGTCCGCCCACCAGCCCGGTATTGCCGCCCTGGGTGACCAGGGGCGTGCCGGTGTCGTGGCAGATGCGCAGAATGGCGGAGACTTCTGCCGTGGTGGCAGGCTTGAGCAGCAGCGGCGAGTGGCCCTTATACTTGCCGCGCCATTCTTCCAGATGCGGCGCGATCTCGGCCGGATCCTCGGAAAACCCGCCTGCGCCGGCGGCTTCCTTCAGCCGTACCAGCGCGGTCATCTGGGCGCAGCCGCGCGGCTCAGCCGGTCGTTGATGGCTTCACCGATGCCGATGGCAGGGATGGGCGAGACCGCGATGCGCACGGCGCTCTTGTCAAGTTCGCGCAGCATGGCGAACAGGTTGGCTGCGGCTTCCTTCAGCTCGCCATGCGGCGACAAGTTCAGCTTCGCGCCCATGACGCCGCCAAAGCCCAGCAGCACCTCGCCGCTTTCGATTTCGCCCGCATTCAGCCGCAAGGCGGCGCGCGGGGCATAATGGCTGGCCAGCTGGCCCGGCGCCCGGATCAGGCTGCCCGGCGCGCCCAGCGGCCCGATCAGATCCTCGATCTCGCCGCGCGGGATGGCGCCCGGACGCAGCAGCAGCGGCCTTGATTCATTTGTGGCGCCATCAAAGCCGATCACCGTGGACTCGATGCCCAGCGTGGCGCTGCCGGCATCCAGAATAAGATCGACCTTGCCGTCCATGCCGTCGCGCACATGCGCCGCTGTGGTGGCGCTGACCTGGCCCGACAGGTTTGCCGACGGGCCGGCAACCGGCACGCCCGCTTCCTTCAGAAACGCCAGCGCGGCAGGATGCGAGGGCGCGCGCAGCGCCACGGTGTCCAGACCGGCACTGACCAGCAGCGACAGCGGCGAATCCGTCTTGCGCGGCAGCACCAGGGTCAGCGGACCCGGCCAGAATTTCTCCGCCAGCGCCTGGGCGCGGGGCGACAGTTCGACATGCCGGCGCGCGTCCTCGATCCCGGCGACATGCACGATCAGGGGATTGAACCGCGGGCGGCCCTTGGCGGCGAAAATCGCGGCCACGGCCTCGCCATTGGTGGCGTCTGCCCCCAGGCCGTAAACCGTTTCTGTCGGGAAGGCGACCAGGCCGCCGGACCTGAGCATGCGGGCCGCCTCGGCAATGGCTTTGGCGTCGGCCCAAAGGGTGCGGGTCTGGGTGGCGATCATGTGTGCGGGTTTAAGGTCCCGGGGCCGCGATGTCGAGCGGCCCTGTTAACCTCCCGGCGGACCGGCGCCGCGACGGGGGCGCAATGCTTGACGGCCCAAGCGGTTTTGGAACTTATAGCCCCATGCGCTTGATTGTTTTTCCGATTTTGGCCGTCCTAGGGTGTGCGTCCACAGCCCAGGCGGCGGTCATTCCGGACTGCGCCGGCGCGGTGGAAATCCGCAATGCCCATGTCGTGCGGGTCGAGCGCAATGGCGCGCTTATCCTGACGGATGGCCGCGCTTTGCTGCTGGAAGGCATAAGGCTTGCCGACACCACGCTGAACGGCGCAGCGCTGGATGCGCTGCGCGACCTGGCGCTGCACGCGCCTGTGACCTTCACCGCGACGCCGCCCAAGGAAGACCGCTATGACCGGGTGCGGGCGCAGGCCTTTTCCAGCGTCTGGCTGCAGACCGCGCTGCTGGAACAGGGGCTGGCGCGGGTCGAGATCGCGCCTGATCGCAGCGAATGTTCGCCGGAACTGTATGAGGCTGAAAACCGGGCGCGCAGCAAACACCTTGGCATCTGGGCCAACGCGGCCTATGCGCCGCGGCCGCCCGAGGCGGTAAAGGGCGCCACCGGCAGCTTCCAGCTGGTGGATGGCTGGGTCACCAATGTCGGCTCCGGCGGCGGGCGGGTCTTCATCGACTTCGGCAGCAATGGCCAGCACAGCTTCTCGGCGGTGATTGCGCCGGAGGATCGCCGCGCCTTTCGCGGCTACGATCTGGACGGGCTGCATGCCCGGCACATCCGCATCCGCGGCATCGTGCAGGATTACAAGGGCCGCCCGGAAATCGCCCTGTCCAACCCGGCCCAGATCGAAATCCTGAATTGACCCCAAGAAAAAACCCGGCGCCTTGCGGCGCCGGGCTCTTTCCACCGATAGAGGTCGGTTGTTCTTCGCGCTCGCTCCGGCTCTCGCCGACGCTCCTAGGCCGCCTTCTTGGTCAGCATGCCTTCGACGCGCTTGACGGCGGTCGGCTCGTCGGTCTTTTCGACCGCGGCCACTTCGCGCGCCATGCGGGCCAGCGCCTTTTCATAGAGCTGGCGTTCGGAATAGGACTGTTCCGGCTGGCCGCCGGCGCGGTGCAGGTCGCGCACCACTTCGGCGATCGAGACCAGGTCGCCCGAGTCGATCTTGGCTTCGTATTCCTGGGCGCGGCGCGACCACATGGTGCGCTTGATGCGGGCGCGGCCCTTCAGCGTGTTCAGCGCGCCGCTGACGACTTCCGGCGAGGACAGCTTGCGCATGCCGACGGCCTTGGCCTTCAGGGTGGGGACGCGCAGGGTCATCTTGTCCTTCTCGAACTCGATGATGAACAGTTCCAGCCTGGTGCCGGCGACTTCCTTTTCCTCGATGCCGGCAACCTTGCCGACGCCGTGGGTGGGATAGACCACATGGTCGTTGGTCTTGAATTCGTGCTTCTTGTTGGAATTGGCCGGCACCTTCTTGGCCGGCGCGGCGGCGGCAGGAACGGCGGTCTTGGCGGGAGGGGGCTTGAGGGCGGTCATATGGTTTCCTGTGCGGACAAAACGCAGGGCAATCCACCGGAGGGGCGCCGGATGGCAGCGTTCGTCGTAGGTCTCTGAACAGAAAAGACCCTATCACAAGATTGCCGAAAATGGAAGAAAAAACCGCGCCATCCCATTGATTTGGCGAAGTTTATTTAATCCGTGCGGAAAGGGTAGCCAATTCAACCCTTTGTGACCTTGTTCCGTACACGGCCACGGTAAGGCCGGGCGGCCGTGATGACGAACCGTCAGGCCGGCAGGCTCAGGAGCCGGAGCCGGGATTGGGGTCGAAGAACTTTTCGAACTTGTCCGGGACGCCCTGCATTTGCTTGGCGTCGGCCGGGGGCTCGCCCTTCACGGCGATATTGGGCCAGGATTTGGCATATTCCGCATTCACCGAAAGCCATTTTTCCAGGCCCGATTCGGTGTCGGCCTTGATGGCCTCCGGCGGGCATTCCGGCTCGCAGACGCCGCAGTCGATACACTCGTCCGGATTGATCACCAGCATGTTTTCGCCCTCGTAAAAGCAGTCCACCGGGCAGACCTCGACGCAGTCCATGAACTTGCACTTGATGCAGGCTTCGGTGACGACATAGGTCATTGGGCAGGCGCTCCAGGGCGGCGAAAACCGGCTGTGCTTAAGGCGCGCCGCCCGTCGAGGCAAGGGAATAGAGGCCGCAGGAACCCGCGAGTCATTCTCAACTAGTCAAGGACGTCGTACAGGGGGCCGGGCCGGGCCTGGACTGGGTTCCGCGCCCCGTTGAGCCGGACCCTGCCGCAGCCGCCTGAGCGACGGCGCGGGTGCGGCAGAAGCGGGCATGGAACAGCCATTTGTCGATTCGGTTTGCTGTCATCGCGCTTTCAGGGCCGCGAGGCCCGCAAAGGGTGAATGGGGATCGGGTGGCGGTTCGGGACGGCGGGGCTTGTGAGTCTCGCGCCTGGGCGGTTGCACCCGCGTCCTGCGCCACACCGGCCGGGCGCCCGCCACCTCGATGCTTTTCCACCCCAGCGCGGCCAGTACGGCGCGGGCTTCGTCCCTGCCGCAGCCCAGCAGCGAAACGATCTTGGTCAGCAGGGTCTCGGCATCTGTGCCGGACGACAGCCCCTGTTCCAGTTCGTCCTCCAGCCGCTCGAGCATGTCGAAGCGGATGGCGCGGTGGGCTAAGATCCCAAATCCGGCCGCATGCAGCGAGGCCGTATCGGTTCCCTTGTCGAGCGCGAAGGACGTCAGCCCGGGCGCCGGCGGGGCAGGCGGCGCGTCCTTCTTCGTCCAGACGCCCCACAGCAAAGTCAGCAGCGCGGCCGCATCGGGACGCAGCAGCTTGGGCAGATAGACGTTGCGCCGTCCGAACCATACACCGAACGGCCGCAGGCTGCGGATCTGCGCCCCGATCTTGTCGGGCAATGGCAGCGTGGCGCGATCGAGACCAGCGAAATTCTCCGCCAGTTGATGGGCGATGCCGCGCGCCTCGCCGGGCAGAGCCCCGGCTGTGCCGGTTTTGGCGTCGGCGGCATCGCGCAGGGACAATAGCGGCTGCAGCCGGGCGGCGATGCGGGCCGTCATCCAGCGTTCCAGTCTTTCGCGCAGCCGTTCAGTCCGCACATGCGGATCGGCCAGGACCTCAATGGTGGGTGCCAGCGGCGACGCGCCCGCCGTCAGCCGCGCCACGATGGCGCCGTCCCACCACAGTTTGCCATGTTCGCTCAGCGTGATGGCGGCATCCAGCGCACCGGCCAGCGCGGTGCTGCGGGCGGCGATCTCGCTTTCAAGCCCTTTCAGTGCGGCGGCGCGCAAGGTGCGGCCGTGGATTCCCCCATCTTCTCTTTTGGAGGCGCGCGGATCTGGCGCGAAGCGAAACCCGTCCAGCCGGCCGATGGCCTCGCCGCCAATGGAGACACCGCCGGCCTCGTCCAACGCCAGGGAGGCGAACTCGTCATCGCGCAGATGCTTCATCAGCACTGATGTGCGGCGGTCGATGAAGCGCTGGGTCAACGCCTGATGCAGCGCGTCGGACAGCCGGTCCTCGACCGCGCACGTCACCCCCTGCCAGTGCGCGCCATCGCGGGTCCAGCCCGCGCGGTTGGCGGCATAGGTGTAGGTGCGGATCATCGCCAGCCGCCCCGACAAAGTGGCGACATCGCCTTCGGCCCCATCGGCCCTGATATCGACATGGGCGATCTGGCGCGCCAGCCAGTCGTCCGGGATGACGCCGTCGCCGGACAGGAACAGGAAGACGGTCTTGACCAGTTTCACATGTTCATCGGCGGAGAGCTTGCGGAAGTCCGGCAACTGGCAGACATCCCATAGCCGCATCACCTGGTCGCGCGACCCGGCCAGCGCCTTGGCCTCGTCATCCTGCGACAGGATCTTCAGCGCCAACGCATCGCTGGCGGGCCGTGCCCGCGTCAAGCCGCATTCCGGCGGCGCCATGTCCAGGCTGTCGTTCAGCAAGGCGAGGCTGCGGAAGTCGAGCGCGGAATTGCGCCACTGCAGAACCCGCACCGGATCGTAGCGATGGGTCTCCACGCGCTGCACCATTTCGTCCTCGAAGGGCTCGCAATCGCCGGTGGCGCCGAAGGTGCCGTCCTTCATGTAACGCCCGGCCCGGCCGGCGATCTGGCCGATCTCCTGCGGCAGTAGCGGGCGCATGCGGCTGCCGTCGAACTTTTCGCGTGCCGCAAAGGCGACATGGTCAACATCCATGTTTAGGCCCATGCCGATGGCGTCGGTGGCGACCAGGAAATCGACCTCGCCCGACTGGTAGAGTTCGACCTGGGCGTTGCGGGTGCGGGGACTGAGTGCGCCCAGCACCACGGCGGCGCCGCCGCGCTGGCGGCGGATCAGGTCGGCGACGCCATAGACATCGTCGGCGGAGAATCCCACCACCGCCGAGCGGCGCGGCAGGCGCGTCAGCTTCTTCGGCCCGGTATAGGCCAGGTCCGAAAAACGGCTGCGGCTGATGAACCATATCCTGGGAATGAAGCGCTGGATGATGCCGCGCATCGTGTCGCTGCCCAGCAGCATGGTCTCTTCGGTGCCGCGCGCGTGCAGCAGTCGGTCGGTGAAGACATGGCCGCGCGCGGGATCGGCGCAAAGCTGGATCTCGTCGATCACCAGGCAGGCCACAGGAACGTCCAGCGGCATGGCTTCGACGGTGCAGACATAAAAGCGCGGATTTTTCGGGACGATCTTTTCTTCGCCCGTGATCAGCGCGACTTCGTGCGGTCCGCGCAGCCCGACGACGCGGTCATAGACCTCGCGCGCCAGCAGGCGAAGCGGCAGTCCGATCATGCCGGACTTGTGGGCCAGCATGCGCTCGATGGCGAAATGGGTCTTGCCGGTATTGGTGGGGCCCAGCACCGCCGTCACCTTGGGGGCGGGCAGACTGGCCTGGGGCGTGTACATGACAGCTAGATTGTGTCTGGCAGCTGCCGGCGCAAGGGAAAACACGTGTCGCGCAGACTGTTATGACCGGGCCGGAACGGAAGACTTGGTCTCGTCCAGGCTGCTGTGGATGCTGCGTTAAGAACCAGAACGAGGAGTGTACATAACGGGTCCGAATCACCAACCAATTTAATATCTTCGTTTGTTCTCATACATTTAGCTGATTATTGAACGCTGTTCACCACCATATATGGTATGCGCGCCGACTATTGGACATTTGTCCGCGGGCGGAGACTCTATTCCGTACCCAGACGTTCAGCGCTTCACGTCTTTGGGCGCCTGGCCGTCCACCTTCAGCGAATCCACCAGCACAGCCATCACGCCATACCGGGTTTCAGCCCAGACCCGGACGGGGATGGTGTAGTCACGACCCGTCACAGCGCTGGGAAAGCGGGCAATCCAGGCATGGATCACCGGGAAGCTCTCATTGTTCTTCAAGACCCGGGGGCGATAGCCCGCCACCTGGCGATAGCGGATGTCGCATTGCACGCCTTTGCCAGCATAAAAGCCATTGTCCATCTTGATGTCGATGTCGCGCACCCGTGTCATCTCGATGTCATAGCGGCGGCGGCCATCGAATACCGGCGCGGTTAGCGCGCAGGGATTGCCGTTCTCTGTCCCGGTTCCCGAGGCGATGAACAGCAGCGCGCTGAGCGGGTCCAGGGTCGATCTTGTGTCGTCGGACTTCACCTCATAGCCGGTGGTGGAATAGGCCGGATCGGCATAAAGCCGGGGCGGGGCCTCCCCGGCATAGCTCAGCGAGACTTCCTGTTTGCGCCCCGAATGGCCGGTGTCGAAGCTGTCATATAGTTCGGGCCTGAAGCCGCTCGCCCCCAGCTTGCCCGAGGCGGTGGCCTGGATCTGTGATTGCCAGAAGGCGTTGATCACGCCCGAGGTCTGCATGTGGGAAACTGCGTGATAGTCCGCGCCCCGGATGGAGGCGTCCATGTCCATATGGCCCAGGGTGATGCCCGCGGCATAGATGGTCATGGCGAGCTCCAGCCGGGAGGCGGGCAGGGTGGAATCGCCGCCCCCGGCGCCACCGGCGGCCAGCGCGGGCGGGGTCAGCAGCAGGGCCAGCAGCATGGCCGGGGCCAGCGGGGCGGTTTTCATGACAAATCCTGGCGTAGTCTGTCCGGAAGATGGCTGTTTATATTGGCCTTTTCGGGGCGCGGCCAATCCTTGTCTTGTTCCTGCGTCCCTGCGGGTTCCACCTTGACCTAAGCCCTTCATTTGCTTATGAACCCCGCTCTTTCGAGGGCAAAAGCCCCCGAAAAAACCTGATGAAAATCGAAGAGACGCGCCCATGTCCCGCCGCTGTGAATTGACCGGAAAAGGCACCCTGGTTGGCAACAATGTCAGCCATGCCAACAACAAGACCAAGCGCGTCTACCGCCCCAACCTGCAGCTGATCGCGCTGGCCAGCGAGCTCTTGGGCAACAGCTACAAGCTGCGTGTGTCGATGAATGCGCTGCGCTCGGTCGACAAGAATGGCGGCCTGGACTCCTTCATCCTGAAGTCCAAGGACAGCGTGTTGTCGCCCAAGGCCCTGCGCCTGAAGCGCGCCATCGCCAAGAAGGCCGCCGCCAAGGCGGCCTGACCACTAAAATCCTTCGGCCGCCGCCAAGGCCGCGTAAACGGCCTGCCTTCAGGACATGCAGTTTATCGCAAGTCGCGCCGTTAATATTCCTCGGCGCGCGGCATCACGCTTGCGTGGCCCCCCTGAAATCTATCCAAGGCGTGCCGGATTGAGACATCCGGCGCGAAGTCAGGGTGTCTTGAAGGCCTACGATTACCGCAATGGCGCACATCGTGCCCCCATCGCCGCGCTGGAGGCCGATGAGGGGCCTTATCGCCTGCGCCACGGCGAGGACGCGGTATGGCCGCCCAAGGCCCGCGCCTATGGCGGCGAGGTCGAGACCCTGTGGCAGAAGCTTGCCTCGCCGGCCCTGATGGCGGTGCGGCTGCTGGTGCCGACCCTGCTGTTGATCACCCTGTTGGGCGCGGCGTATCTGTTCACGGACGCCTTCCTCGATCTGTCTACTGCCCCGCCTTTGGCGCAGCGTTCGCTGCTGGCGATCAGCGACCTGGTGCTGCCCATCGCCTGGTACGCGATTCATCTGACCAACCGCCGCTATGGCGCGGGCCACGCATTCGCCCAGCTGCTGGCGGGGGTGTCCTTCCTGATCCTGGTGGCGCTGGTCAATCCTGGCGACGTCGACAACTGGATCAACAACACCCCGGCCTTGTCGCTGCGCGCTATGCTGGCCTTTGGCGGATCGTTCCTGCTCGCCAGCTTCGTCGCCATCATCTTCTTCGACGCCGCCCGCGGGCCGCGCTGGTGGACGCCACCTTTGGCCGCCAGCTTCGCCGCCAGCCTGGTGTTCAGTGCCGTCTATTACCCGGCAGCCTTTGTCGGCGTGGAAGACGTTTCATGGACCGCCAGCGCGCTGGTGCATTTCCTGGTGTTCTTCGGGGAAAGCATCGTGCTGCTTCTGCCCTATTGCCTGCTGCGGCCCGCGATGCGGCCGATCGACGGCATGAATGGGTTCTGAGGTTCGAATAGGTCCGCTGGACCTATGCGAACCTCAGAACGCCGCGCTGCGAGAGGTGTTTGGCCGAAGGCCAACGGAACGATCCGTCGCTAGCGCCAGCGTAGCGCGACGATCATTCCGAACGTCAAGCGAGCGGCCGGAAAGCCACATACTCCAGATTATGCCGCCCGCCGCCCGCGCCTGCCGCGCGGCTGGGCGCGCGCATCTTCCTCAAACAGCTCGATCAACTGCTCGGTCATGGCGCCGCCCAGCTGCTCGGCATCCACGATGGTGACGGCCTTCTTGTAATAGCGCGTCACGTCATGGCCGATGCCGATGGCAGTCAGTTCCACGCTGCTGCGGGTCTCGATCTCCTCGATCACCCGGCGCAAATGATGTTCCAGGTAATTGCCCGCATTCACCGACAAGGTGGAATCGTCCACCGGCGCGCCATCGGAAATCACCATCAGGATCTTGCGCTGCTCGGGACGGGCGATGATGCGGTTATGGGCCCAGGTCAGGGCCTCGCCGTCGATATTTTCCTTCAGCAGGCCCTCGCGCATCATCAGGCCCAAATTGCGCTTGGCGCGGCGCCAGGGCTCATCGGCGGCCTTGTAGACGATGTGGCGCAGATCGTTCAGCCGTCCCGGCTGCGGCGGTTTGCCCGCGGCCAGCCATTTCTCGCGGGCTTGCCCGCCCTTCCAGGCGCGGGTGGTGAAGCCCAGTATCTCGGTCTTGACGCCGACGCGCTCCAGGGTGCGGCCCAGTATGTCGGCGCACATCGCCGCCACCATGATGGGGCGCCCGCGCATCGAGCCGGAATTGTCCAGCAGAAGCGTGACGCAGGTGTCGCGGAAGGTGGTGTCCTTCTCGCGCTTGAAGGACAAAGGATACATCGGGTCGATGACAATGCGCGGCAGGCGCGAGGCATCCAGCATGCCTTCCTCAAGGTCATATTCCCAATGCCGGTTCTGCTGCGCCATCAAAAGCCGCTGCAGCTTGTTGGCCAGCCGCGACACCACGCCCTGCATGGCGGAAAGCTGCTGGTCCAGGAAGCCGCGCAACCGCGCCAGTTCCTCCGGTTCGCACAGATCGGCGGCGGCGATTTCCTCGTCAAATTCGGTGGTGAAGACCTTGTAACCCCAGTCGTCGGCATGGGCGAAGGGCGCTTCGTGACGGTTGGGGCGCGAGCCGTCCTCCGGCTCGCTGGCGTCCGACAGGTCATCGGCGCTCTCGGCGGACTTATCGGATTCCACTTCCTCGCCATCCTCGGCATCGGCGGCGGCCTCCGAAGCCGCGGATTCGCCTTCCTGCCGGGTCTCCTGGTCGTCGCCGTCCTGGTTCTCCCTGTCGGGATTTTCGGATTCGGCCTGTTCGTCGCCGCCATCCTCGCTGTCGGTCTGGTCGCCCAACGACAGGTGGTTCAGCATGGTGCGGGTCAGGCGGGCAAACTGCGTCTGGTCGCGCAGCGCGCCGCGCAGCTTCGCCAGGTCGGCGCCGGCTTTTTCCTCGATAAAAGGCCGCCACTGGTCGACCGCGCCCGCCAGCGCCGCCGGCGGCTTCTCGCCGGTCAGGTGTTCGCGCACCAATAGTCCCAGCACATCGGCGATGGGGGCTTCGTCGCGCGACTTGGCCTTGCCCAGGCCGCGATTGAGCATGCGGCTTTCCAGCCGGGTGGCGAGGTTGGCGGCCACGCCCTTCATCGCCAGCGCGCCGATGGCTTCGACCCGAGCCTGCTCGGCGGCCTCAAAAATGGCGGCGCCATCGGTCGACCGGGGGCGAAAGCGGCTGTTGACCTTTTCGTTGTGATAGGCGCGGCGCAGGGCATAGGCATCGCCGGTGCCGCGCACCAGCGCCACGTCATGGGTGGACAGGTTGCGGGCGGGCGAGGGCAGCTTGGCCTTGAGGCCCTTCAGCGAGGCCGGTTCGCTGCTGAAGCTCACTTCCAGTTCGGGTTCCGCCGCCAGGGACCGCACCGCGACGCTGACGGCGCGCTTGAAGGGTTCGGCCGGATTCTCCGGGCGGTTCATTTATCGCCGCTCGGGCGGCGGCTGGTCGCCTGCCCGCTGCTCATGCCACCATGACCTTGGCGGAACTCTCCGGCAGTTCCTCGCCGAAGCAGCGCTGGTAGAACTCCGCCACGCTGCCGCGTTCCAGCTCGTCGCACTTGTTGAGGAAGGTGAGGCGGAAGGCGAAGCCGATATCGCCGAAGATTTCGGCGTTCTGCGCCCAGGTGATCACCGTGCGCGGGCTCATCACGGTTGACAGGTCGCCGGCCTTGAAGGCATTGCGGGTCATGTCCGCCAAGCTGACCATCGCGGCCACCGTCTTCTTGCCTTCCGGCGTCTTGTAGGCGGGTGCCTTGGCCAGCACGATCTCTTCCTCGACATCATGCTTGAGATAATTGAGCGTGGTTACAATCGACCAGCGGTCCATCTGGCCCTGGTTGATCTGCTGGGTGCCGTGATACAGGCCCGTGGTGTCGCCCAATCCGATGGTGTTTGTGGTGGAAAACAGCCGGAAGGCGGCGTGGGGGTGGATCACCTTGTTCTGGTCCAGCAGGGTCAGGCGGCCCGCAACTTCCAGCACGCGCTGGATCACGAACATCACGTCCGGCCGGCCGGCGTCATACTCGTCGAACACCAAAGCCACCGGGCGCTGCAACGCCCAAGGGAGCAGGCCTTCGCGGAATTCCGTGACCTGCTTGCCGTCCTTCAGCACGATCGCGTCCTTGCCGAGCAGATCAATGCGGCTGACATGGCTGTCCAGGTTGATGCGGATGCAGGGCCAGTTCAGCCGCGCCGCTACCTGTTCGATATGGGTGGACTTGCCGGTGCCGTGATAGCCCTGGACCATGACGCGGCGGTTGTGGGCAAACCCCGCCAGGATGGCCAGCGTGGTTTCCGGATCGAAACAGTAGGCAGCATCCACCTCGGGCACATGTTCGCCGCCCTTCTTGAAGGCGGGAATCTTCATCTTGGTCTTGACGCCGAACAGGCTCATCGCATCGACATGGGTGTCGGGCTGCGCGCGGGGGTCCAGGGTCTCTATATGGGTGCTCATGATCTTGTCCGGCAGGCCGCCGCAACGGAAAGCGGGCGCGAATACCGCCCGCTCAGGTGAGGAGGCCGCTGGCGCGCAACACGCCATAGGCCTTGATGACCTGCTTCAGGCGTTCTTCCGCGCCCCGGTCGCCACCATTCGCGTCGGGATGAAAACGCTTCACAAGTTCCTTATACCGCGCCTTGATCTCGATCAAGGTGGCGTTATGCGCGAGCTGCATGGTGTCGAACGCCATGATCTGCAGTCGCGTCAGTTGGCGCTCCGGGCGGCGCACGGCGGTTTCCCCGTCCTCGCCGAACATCGCATGGCTGTCATGCACCCCGCCCAGGGGCGACTGGCCCATGCGGGCCTTGGCGGCCCGCTTGCCAAGCTGCCAAGTAGGGCGGTGCCCGGTCAGCGCATCCTCGCGGAACTTGCGGATCTCGTCATCGTCCATGCCCTTGAAGAAGTCCCAGGCCTCGTTATGGACGCGGGCATGGGGCGGGCAGTACCAGAAATATTCGGACAGGTTCTTGGGCGACTGGGCGACGCGGCAGTTGCCCGGCCCGATGCAGCCGGGCGCTTCGCACATGCGCGTTTCCGGCTCCGGCTTTTTCGTCTTGCCGGGCTTGATGCGGATGTCGCTTTTGAAGCGGGGCGCGCGGGGTTCGACCATCTTACGAGTATGGGGTTGCGGGGGTAAAAAACAAGAAAACGTATCTCTTGACTTTCAACGGCGCGAAGCAAAGGAGAGGGGTATGACGGTTGCCGGTGCCATACATGACAAGTTAACGGCCGCTTTTGCACCCAGCGCGCTGGAGGTGATCGACGACAGCGCCCGCCATGCCGGTCACGGCGGCGCGACGCGCGCGGACGGCAGCCGCGGCGAAACCCATTTCACGGTGCGGATCGTGTCGCCTGCCTTTGAAGGCCTGGGCCGGTTGGAACGCCAGCGCCGCGTCCATGCCGCGCTGGAGGCGGAACTCAAGGGTCCGGTCCACGCTTTGTCCGTCGCCGCACTTGCGCCGTCCGAGACGTCGAAGACCTAGTTCAGGCCTTCGCTTCGCCAGGCTGGCCGCCGGGCGGCGGGATGATCCTGAGCGCCGTAACCTGGTTTCTGTGGCGGCGCATGATCTCAAAAGTATAGCCGAAAAAGGCAAAGCGCTGGCCCGCGTCCGGAATGGCACCGGCGCGCGCGATCACCAGGCCCGCGATGGTGGTGGCGTCGTCTTCCGGCAGCGACCAGTCCAGTTCGCGGTTGAGATCGCGCACCGTCACCGCGCCGTCCACCAGATAGGATCCGTCGGGTCGGCGGCGCACATCGGGGCGCGTCTCTCGCGCATTTTCGTCGGGAATGGCGCCGAACACTTCTTCCAGTATGTCCTGCAGCGTCACCAGGCCCTGCAGCGCGCCATACTCGTCCACCACCAGCGCGAAATGACTTTTGTGCTCGCGGAAGGCGGCCATCTGCTCTTCCAGGGTCGTGGTTTCGGGAACATACCAGGGCGGTGAGGCCAGCGCCGCCACATCCACCTGGTCGATGTCCCCCTTGCGGTCGACCAGCGCCTGCGCCAGATGCTTGGTGGAGAGGACGCCGATGATATTTTCCGCCTCGCCGCGCCATAGCGGCACGCGGCTGTGATGGGTGGCGATCACCGCGTCCAGCAATTCGCGCTTGGGCAGGTCGGCGTCCAGGCTGTCCATGCTGGTGCGGTGGAGCATCACATCGCCTACCTGCAACTCGCGCAGGTCCAGGATGCCGCCGATCATGTCGCGGTGCTCGCGCTCGACATTGCCCTCCTTGTGATGGAGTTCGACCGAGCCGCGAATGTCATCATGGGCTTCCTCGCTGGTGCTTTCCTCCTGCGGCGAGACCCCCGCCAGCCACAACACCCGCCACACCAGCCACTGCACGGCATGGACCAGCGGTCCCAGCACCGCCACCACCAGGCGCAGCGGCAGCGCCACCGCCAGCGCATAGCGGTCGGTGCGGGCGATGGCCAGCGTCTTGGGCAGCACTTCGGCGAACACCAGGATGATCACCGTCATCACCCCGGTGGTGATGGCGACGGCGCGATGACCGTAATGGTCTTCCAGCGCCGTGGTCATCAGCGACGAGGCCAGGATGTTGATGAAGGTATTGCCCAAGAGCAGCGCGCCGATCAGTCGTTCGCGATTCTGCACCAGCCGGTTGACGTTGGCGGCGGCGCGCGAACCGTCCTTCTCCAGCTGGTGCATGCGGCCGCGGGAAACGGCGGTCAGCGCGGTTTCGGAGCCCGCGAAAAAGCCCGAAATGGCCAGCAGGATGACGATCGCGCCAAAGGTGGTGAGAAGCATCGGAACAGCGCCTTAAGGAGGGGCGGCGATCATAACCGATTTTTCAGGCAGCCAGGACCTCTTTTACGGCGGAAATCGGCACGTCGCGGGTGACAAAAGCCTGGCCCAGCCCCCTGAGCAGGATGAAGGTCAGCTTGCCGTCCGTCACTTTCTTGTCATGGGCCATGTGCCCGGCCAGCTCGTCGGCGCTGGCGCGGGGGCCTGGAATGTCGGCGATTGAGCTGGGCAGGCCCACCGCCTTCAGGTGACGGATAAAGCGCTGCGCATCCTGACCGGGACAGAGCCCCAGCTTCACCGAAAGCTGGAAGGCCAGCGCCATGCCGATGGCGACGCCCTCACCATGGACCAGGCGATTCGAAAACCCCGTCGCGGCTTCCAGCGCATGGCCGAAGGTGTGGCCGAGATTGAGCAAAGCGCGGTCGCCGGTTTCACGCTCGTCGCGCGCCACGATCTCGGCCTTCATGCGGCAGGAATGGGCGACGGCCTTGACCATGAGATCCTGGTCGCCGTCCAGCGCCGCCCGCCCGTTCAGCTCCAGCCATTCGAAAAATACCTGGTCGCCCAGCGCGCCATATTTCACCACTTCGGCATAGCCGGCCAGCAGTTCGCGCCGGGGCAGGGTGGCCAGCAGCGTGGTGTCGGCGATGACGATGCGCGGCTGGTGGAACAGGCCGATCAGGTTCTTGCCTTGTTGGGCATTGATCGCGGTCTTGCCGCCCACCGAGGAATCCACCTGGGCGAGCAGGGTGGTGGGAATCTGCGCGAAGGCGACGCCGCGTTTCAGCACGCCCGCCGCGAAACCGGTCAGATCGCCGATCACCCCACCGCCCAGCGCCACGATCAGCCCCTTGCGGTCCACTTCCATGTCCAGCAGCGCGCCCGACAGCTTTTCCAGTCCGGCGAAGCTTTTGCTGACCTCGCCCGGCGCCATCACGACAGGGCGCGCCGCGATGCCCGCTTTGCCCAGCGCATCCAGCAGCGGCCGTAAATGCAGCCTGGCGACATTCTCGTCGGTGACGACCGGCACGGTGCCTTTCGCCATTGGCCGCAGAAGCTCGCCGGCGCGCGCCAGCAGGCCCGCCCCGGCATGAATGTCATAGGCGCGGTCGCCAAGCCCGACTGTGACTTTAACTTCAGAAGTTGGCTCGCTCATGCGTCCCCGCATAGCCCATGGGCGGTCAGCGCGTCCACGATCTTGTCCACCAGCACGGCGTGGGAATCGTCGTCGCTCTCTACCGCCAAATCGGCCTTGGCATAGACAGGCTCGCGCGCCGCCAGCAGCTTTTCCAGCGTGGCGCGGGGATCGGGGGTCGCCAGCAGCGGCCTGACGGTGCTGCTTTTTCGCAGCCGGCCCAGCAGCACATCGACCGGCGCCTTCAGCCAGATCGTGAAGGCAGATGCCTTCAGCGCCGCGCGGGTGGTGTCATCGATATAGGCGCCGCCGCCGGTTGCCAGCACCGCCGGCGGCTCGCCCAGCAGCCGCGCGATGACGCTGCGTTCCAGGCGGCGGAATTCACCCTCGCCGTATTTTTCGAAAATCTCCGCCACTGTCATGTTGGCGGCCGAGGCGACGATCTCATGATCGGCATCGGCGAAGGGCACCTCCAGCCGCGCGGCCAGCCGCTTGCCGATGGCGGTCTTACCGGCCCCCATCATGCCCACCAGCGCCACGGTGCGGTTCAGTGTCATGCGCCTTCCGATACAGCCATGTTACAATCGTGTCCATGACTCGCCCCGCGCCCTCCGGCGGACGGACAAAAAGGCCTGAAAGCGCCTATCTGATCGAGGCCTTTCTCGACATGATGGCGGCCGAGCGCGGCGCCGGCGCCAACACCCTGGCCGCCTATCGCCGCGATCTGCTGGATTTTTCGCAGGCCGCCGACCCGCGCGATGCGGGCCGGGACGTGGTGCGCAAATTTCTCGCCACTCTGGCGGGGCTGGCGCCCTCGACCCAGGCGCGCAAGCTGTCAGCTCTGCGCCAGTTTTACGGCTTCCTCTATGCCGAGGGGATACGCGGCGACGATCCCACCAGCGCCCTGGCAGCGCCCCGCCCGGTGCGACCCTTGCCCAAGATCCTGTCGGGACGCGATCTGGACGCCATGCTGGCGGCGGCGGGCGAGGACCAGAGCGCACAGGGCCTGCGGCTGACCCTGATCGTGGAGATGCTGTATGGCGGCGGGCTTCGGGTCAGTGAGCTGGCCGGCATGCGGCTGGCGGCGGTGAAGACCCAGGAAGGTTTCATCCGCGTCACCGGCAAGGGCGGCAAGGAGCGCCTGTCGCCGCTGGGGGCTTCGGCCCGCCGGGCGCTCGACGCCTATCTGGCGGTGCGCGACAGGTTCGTGCCACAGGACGACAAGGCCAACCGCTATCTCTTCGCCTCGCGCGGCGAGGATGGCTATCTCACGCGGCGGCGCTTCCACCAGCTGCTGAAAGGCCTGGCCGCGAAGGCGGGGCTTGATCCCGCCAAGGTGTCGCCACACGTGCTGCGCCATGCTTTCGCCACCCATCTGGTGGACGGCGGCGCGGACCTGCGCAGCGTTCAGACGCTGCTGGGCCATGCCGACATCGCCACCACCCAGATCTACACCCATGTGGCGCGTGACCGGCTGACCAAGGTGGTGCGGTCGGCCCATCCACTGGCCAAGCCCGGGACTGTCAAAAGCGGGCGTTAACCCATTGGGCTCGAACGGTTCTTTAGGCATTCCCTTTGGCGGTTGCCTGTGTCATTTTCCGCCCCTTCAGGGTGATTTGAAACATGCACTACCTGGATTTCGAGCGTCCCATCGCCGAGTTGGAAGGCAAGATCGTCGAGCTGAAAAAGCTTGCCGAGGAAGACCCCGACATGGATATCGATGGCGAGGTCGAAAAGCTGCAGCATCGCGCCGGTTCGCTGGTGGCCGACACCTATGCCCGCCTGACGCCCTGGCAGAAGGTGCAGGTCGCCCGCCATCCGGCCCGGCCGCACTTCCTGGATTATGCCCGCCGCCTCTTCGAGGATTTCACGGTGCTGGCCGGCGACCGCGATTTTCGCGAGGACCAGGCGGTGGTCGCGGGGCTGGCGCGATTTCGCGGCAAGCCGGTCGCCTTTATCGGCCAGGAAAAGGGCAACGACACCAAAAGCCGGCTGAAACACAATTTCGGCTCCGCCATGCCCGAAGGCTATCGCAAGGCGGCGCGCATCTTCGAACTGGCCAGCCGCTACGGCCTGCCGGTTCTGTCCTTCTGCGACACCGCCGGGGCCTATCCCGGCGTCAGCGCCGAGGAACGCGGCCAGGCCGAGGCCATTGCGCGTTCGATCGAGGCGGGGCTGTCGGTCAAGGCGCCCTTCATCGCCACTATCATTGGTGAGGGCATGTCCGGCGGCGCCATCGCCATCGCCGCCGCCAGCCGCGTCTATATGCTGGAACATTCAATCTATTCGGTAATCTCGCCGGAAGGCTGCGCCTCCATCCTGTGGCGCAGCGCCGACAAGGCGCAGGAGGCCGCCACGGCGCTGAAGATTACGGCGCAGGACCTGCTGGCGCTGAAAATCATTGACGCCATCGTGCCGGAGCCGGTCGGCGGCGCGCACCGCGCGCCGCTGGACACCATCGACGCGGTGGCGGACCAGATCGCGGTCGGCCTGAAGGAGATGGACGGCATCTCCGGCGAGGAACTGCTGCGCCAGCGCCGGGCCAAGTTTCTGGCTATGGGGCGAACGCTGTAAGTCACGCGGCACGCGTGACTTCGATTTGGTCCAGTGGACCAAATCGAAGCGTGAGCGCCCCGAGCTTGGGCGAGGGGCCGGGCAACAGTCCCGCACAATTTCCTTGAACTATGCCAACAAGAAGGCCCGGTGTTTCCACCGGGCCTTTTGCTTTTCTCTTGGCGAAAGCTTACCGCGCCATGCTCAGGCTGCCGTTCGGCACCCAGCCCCGGTTGTCCACTTCGTCGGTGACTTCGCGCCACACGCCATCGGTATTGCCGGTGGGATAGAGAATCATGCCGGGATCGAGGGTACGCACGACCTTGCTCTTTTCGCTGGGTGAGGCGCGCATCACGCCGGGCCGCGACATAGTGACGGTCCGCTGCGGCGCGTCGGCGCGGGCATTGTCCGACAGCCCGCCCATCTCGCCGACCAGCTTGGTATAGGCGTCGATATAGGCCAGGATCACGACTTGGCCAATGGCGGTGTTGGCATAGTTGTTGACACCCGCGCCGCCGAACACGCCGCCGCCAAAGCCGCCGCCGCCCACCCCGAAGCCGATATCGGTCTTGTCGCCATGGCCTTCGGCCATGGCCTGCTGCTCGCTGGTGCGCACATTGGTGACCGACAGGATCACATCGGCGGTCTTGGAGCTGATGGAGATATTGGAGACGATGGCACCGGCAAAGCCGCCCATGAAGCCGCCCAGCAACCCGCCGACATTGGTGCCGCCGCTATTGGCGTTCTTGCTGGTGATATCGGGGACCAGGATGTAATCGGCCGCCCTGATCTGGCCGCCACCGATGTTGGAGCCGCCCTGCAGGCCCCCGCCGGCCGCCAGCGCGCGTTCCTGCTGTGCCATCTCAAAGCCCTTGCCGCGATCGACCAGAGTGAAGCAGCCCGAACGCTGCACGAACAGCTTGATCAGCGCTTCGGGCGATTCCAGACCCAACCCTTCCCACCATTTATTCTCGGGCTCGCGCACCGCAATGGTGCCGATGCGGTGGGAGCAGGTGGGAATTTCCGCCTTGGCCTTCTCGGTCTTGTCGCGGATTGAGGCCGGGAAGGCCGGCGTGGCGATGGCGCAAGCGGCGGCACAGACGGCTGCGGTCATGGCAACGGATTTGCCCAGGCGCATGATGGTGATCCCCCTTCGAAGGCTGCGATGGATTTTCGGCAACAATCGCGGGAAACGCCCATGCCCCCGCGCAGGGCGGAAAGATAACCCAAGATGAAAAAACCGCAATGGGGACGGTGGTTACGGCCGAAAATTACCACCAGCCCCGCAACTTGAACCAAAGTAGCGGAAGAATTCCGCTCAGAAGGATGGTCCCCACCGCCAGGGGATAGCCCCAGTGCCAGGCTAGGGCCAAAACTCAATAAAGTCATTGTCGGATGAATCGGTTGGTGATTCCGTTGCTTCGTGATTCGGAGGCATTGGGATGCGGAATAACCTGTTTTGGCTGAACGATGAACAATGGCGTCAGATTGAGCCGCATTT
>DASZQW010000031.1:0-56391 GCA_035549455.1 Rhizomicrobium sp.
TCCTTCGCTCCAAGCCCCGCCTGGTGCTGCTTCAATATCCCGATGATCTGTTCTTCGGTGTATCGGCTGCTTCTCATCGTCCGTCTCCTTCAAGGAACGGACTCTACCTCAAATCGAGGGCAATTTCGGGGAGCAGGTCATAGGGGACAAGCACTGCTCTAAATTCAGTTGCTTCTGTCCCTTCCATGAGGAAAAGCAGACTGACGTTTCCATCGGTGTGCATATGGTGGCGGACGCGTTCCGGGGAAGCTACACCCGCGCCGTTTTGATTACGGCGGATACGGATCAAATCCCCACAATCGAAATGATCCAAACTCAGTTCCCAGATATCGAACTAACGTGGCTGGCACCTCCTGGTCGAATGCAGCAAGCCCGTGAGATTGGCGATCTTCTATTGGATCGCAGTGAACTCAGTGCTGGCGCTGTCGGAACACATCGGCTTCCGAACATTGTCAAAGACACAGAAGGCAAGCTGGTTTGCCTATGTCCAGACGACTACAAATAGCCGCTACAACCCTAGGTCAAACTGCACCAGTGCCCGCCGCTTGGCACTGGTACGGTTTGGCAGATTCCTGAGATTGCGGGGTTTGGGGGCCGGGGCTAGGGTCTGACCATGGACCGCACCCGCTACCGCTGCGCCGTTGCCGCCACCCTGATCTGGCTGGTGGATGGCGCCAAGGTCGTGCGGGATCAACTCAATACCGGCAACGCCGACTGGGTGCCGTTCCTGGCCTTTACCGGGTTGATGGTGGTGCTGGCCCTCCCCATCCTGCTTCGCAAAGAATAGGGCAAACGGCGCCGGCGTTAGGGCCCGGCAGGACGCGGTATGGGGCCGGGAACGCCGCGCTTTTGCAGCTGCTCCATCTCATAGGAAAGCAGTTGGGCGAGGATTCTGTATTTGCCGTCGTCGGTCTCTGCGTTCAGCAGTTCCTGAAAGCGGCCAATATCCTGGGCTGCGACCCATCTGGCACGCAATTCGGTGTAATCCCTGTCCATCATGACGACAGGGTGATCGGTTTCACCGAAGAATTCTGAGCCGGATTGACCATCCCCCGCCCGATATTTGACCCAAGATCCGGCCCTGCGGTGAGGCTGTCCCCTCCCCCCAGCAAGTCTCCCGCGACCCCGCTAACCCGGCAGCTTAAACCCCTGCCGGGTTAGTCCTTGTGGCTATGCGCAAACCCAAGTCGGTCTGCGCGGGCGTCGGCGCGCATCTCCGCCACCAGGACCTTCAGCCTTGCCGAGGTATTGTGGTTCTTTTCGGGGTGCCGCAGGATCAATTCCGCCATTGCTTCCAACTCGTTGGCCATTCTGGTGTAATCTGCGGCATCGAATTTCTTTCCAAATGGCATCCGGTCATTCCTAATGTCAGGCACACTACCGCGGTATAACGCGCCGGAGTCGGAATAGCCCATGCCCCAAGCCCCCACCGTCACCCTTGCGGGGCGATTACGCTAGTCACACATGGCCCCGTGGCGGAACTGGTAGACGCACCGGACTTAAAAGTCCGGTCCGTTTAGGGTATAGCCTTGGGGTGCGCGGGCGTGGCGGAATGGTAGACGCACCGGACTTAAGCAATTGAGTGCCCGGCGGGAAATCGCCGGCGTAGAACTGCTCAAATTCGGGGAAGCCTTCACTGGTAATCCCGAGCCAAGCCCCTTGCGGGGAAGGTGTAGAGACTAGACGGGCAGCACCTAACGCGGCGACGCCATGGTGAAGGGATAGTCCAGACCACGAACGCCCAATGGGCGGCGGCGAAAGCCGAAGGGGTACGAAAATCCGTTGGGCCGCAAGGCCTGTGTCGGTTCAAGTCCGACCGCCCGCACCAGTATTACAGTGTCGCAATTCGCGTGCCGGCGGCAGGACCGTCAATGGGCGTGGTAGTCGCGATACCAGCACACGAAATTTTTCAAGCCGGCATCGATCGGCGTGACCGGTTCGAACCCTAGGTCCCGGCGGCTCGCTTCGATGTCGGCATAGGTGGTGGTGACATTGCTCGATTAGGACCTTGGCCTCCTTCAGGCTGCAGAAGATTTCCCCGTTGAGCAGTTCGTCCCGCAGCTTGCCATTGAAGCTTTCGCAATAGTCAACGTCAAGAATGCTGGACTTGCCGGCATCGAAGGGCGTGACCACATGCAGGCCCTTGCCGCCGGTGGTTTTGGCGAAGGTGATGAAGCCCAGCTCTTCCAGCCGTTCCTTCATCTCTTTGGCGGCGGCGATGACTTCCTCAAAGCACAGTCCTTCGGAAGGGTCGAGGTAGAAGACAAAGCGTGCCGGCTGTTCAGGGCGTCCAGCGTACTCACGGAAATGCGTTGCGGCCAGACTTTGGGAACAATGGACAGCAAGTCTGAGTTATCACCGAGTTGAGTGCCAGACTGACGCGCGCCGATACGCAGCCATTCCACTAGAAGTGGATTTCAGCAGGGCGATCGCGCCTTGGGTTTCCTTGGCATAGGAAATCCTTGGAGTTCCGCAGGAGGCAATGCCGCGTATGACGGCTTGTTCCAGTGTGAATCGTTTTCAGTTGGCCGGCATCCGCGAGGGCAACTCAAGGTTCCTCTGGGCGTTTTCAGCAGGCACCTTCAACAAAATTTTACATATGCGATTTCTTGCCGTCATGTTTGCTCTGTTCATGACCGTCCCCGCTCATGCCGGCGGCTCGGCGGAGCGTGGAAAATATCTTGCCGTGCTGGGCGATTGCGCCGGCTGCCACACCGCGCCCCATGGCGCGGCCTTTGCCGGCGGTCTGCCTTTCCACAGCACCTTCGGCACGGTCTATTCCACCAACATCACACCGGACCACGGCACCGGGATCGGCGGCTGGACGGAGGAGCAGTTCTACCGCGCCCTGCATGACGGCATCGCGCCGGGCGGGCGGCATCTTTATCCCGCTCTGCCTTATGCCTATTTCACCCGCATCACCCGGCGGGATACCGCCGACCTCTTCGCCTATCTGAAGACATTGCGCCCGGTCGATGCGCCGCCCACGCCCAACAAGCTGACCTTTCCCTTCAACATCCGGCGGGGCCTGGCTTTCTGGAACGCGCTCTATCTGGACAAGAGTCCGCCGAAAATCCCCGCGGGCGCGACGGCGCAATGGAAACGCGGCGAATATCTGGTCAACGGGCTGGGGCACTGCGCCGCCTGTCACACCCCAAAGACCATCCTGTTCGGCGATATCAGGAGCAACGCCCTGACCGGCGGCGTGGTGGATCACTGGTATTCGGCCAATCTCACCGGTGGCGATATCGATGGTCTGGGCCGCTGGAGCCAGGCCGAGCTGGCGCAATATCTCGCCACCGGCCGCAACAAATATGCGACCGCGGCCGGCACGATGCAGGAAAAAGTCACCTCCTCCACCAGCCGCATGACGGGTGCCGACCGCGCCGCCATCGCGGCCTATTTCAAAAGCCTGCCGGCGCGCCCGCATGCCCAGTCCGCTGCACCGGATTCCCGCCAGATGGCGTCAGGCCAGGTCGTGTTCGTGCAGCATTGCCAGGTCTGTCACCAACCGCCCGGCAAACCGGACCAGACGGCAGGCGGGCTTCCCCCCTATCCCAGGCTGGCGGGCGACACGCTGGTGCTGGGCCATGATCCCACCACGGTACTGCACATCATCCTGGGCGGCGCCGAGTCCCCGGTGACGGCGAACGAGCGCACGACTTTTTCCATGCCCGCCTTTCCCACCTTGTCGGATCAGCAGATCGCCGATGTCGCCACCTATATCCGCAACAGCTGGGGCAATCATGCCGCGCCCGCGACGAAGGATGCGGTCACCCACCTGCGCGCCCACATCCAGTCCTAGCGCGGCGTCTCGGCACCCGGCGGCAGCGGCGCATCGGGCGGGCCGCCGTCCGGCTTTTCGCCATGGGGCGGCATCGGTTCAGTATATTGCCAGGGCGTCGGACTCTTGATCTGTCCCGCCGCCACCTGCTCGATCGGTTGTGGATCGGGATTGGCACTGGTCGTGGTGCCGAAAGTGGGGCTGGGCCGGTTGCTGAGGCTCTGGATATAGGCCACCAGCTCCCAGATGGTGCGGTCCGGCAGCATCGCGCCGAAAGCCGGCATGCCGGCGGCGCGCCCTTGGGCGATGTCGAGATAGATGTTGGCGGACGAGGAGCGATAGATCCAGGTATCATTGGACAGCGCCGGCCCCATGCCGCCGCCGCCGTTGGCCATGTGGCAACCCGAACAGTTGAAATTGTCGAAGTCGTGCATGCCGCGTGTCACCGCATCGGGGTCCTTGGCCAGCGGGTTCTGCATGTCGGGATTGAGCCCGCGTGTGTTGCCGCCAGGATAGATGCCCGACACCGGTACCCGCAGCATCTTCGCCGCGGGCACCATGCCGGTATAGGACGCGGCCATCTTAGGATGTCCACCATCGCCTGGCATGATGATTCCGCTCAGCGCCACCACCAGCATGACCACGAGGACGATCGCGATACCCCCCACGATCCAGGCAAGACGGGTCATCACGCACCTCCTTTGGGCAGGGCAAAGACCATCAGCACCGAGCCTCCGCTGGTGACTGACGGCAGGTCGCCCACCGCGCCGGTGTAGCCCAGCGCGCCGTTGCGCACGCGCGGGTCAATCTCGGCATTGGCCAGCGCCCCGGCCCAGCCGCCTACACCCGACAACATGGCCAGATACTGCCGCCCGTCGCTGCCCTGATAGGTGATGGGCTGGCCGATGAAGCCGGAGGGGCAGCGGAACTGATAGAGCAGCTTGCCATTGGTGGCATCCACCACCCTGAACCAGCGGTCCATGGTGCCATAGACGGCGATATTGCCCGCCGTGACCATGGTGCCGGTCCACACCGGAAATTTCTCATGGATGGCCCAGACCTTCTTGCGCTTGACCGGGTCCCAGGCGGCGAACTCGCCGCGATAGCCGCCCGGCCCGGCATACATGTTCACCGTGGCCCCGACATAGGGCGTGCCGGGAATATAGGCCGCCTCACTGGCCTTGAAGTCCATGCAGAGATGCTGGTGCGGGATATAGAGCAGCTTGGTCACCGGCGACCAGGCGGTGGGCTGCCAGTCCTTGGTGCCGGGCGAGGCCGGGCAGATTCCGGTGATGTTCTTGCCCAGCAGCGGCGTCAGCGCCTTGTTATAGATGGGCCGCCCGTTCTTGATGTCATAGGACAGGATCGAGGTCTGGGTGTCGTATTTGTCGGCGGAATAGATCTGGCCCGTCGCCCGGTCGATCACGAACATGAAGCCGTCGCGGCCCGGATGCACCAGCACCGGGCGCGTCTTGCCGTCGATGGGCAGGTCCAGCAGCAGGTTCTCGTTGATCTCGTCATAGTCATACATGTCATGGGGATTGATCTGGTCCGCCCACACCGCCTCGCCGGTATCGGCATCGCGGGCGAAGATGGTGGTGGTCCACTTGTTGTCGCCCTGGCGCTGGTTGGAATTCCACGGCCCCGGATTGCCCGTGCCATAGAAAATCAGGTTGGTCTTGGGGTCATAGCTGATCCAGCCCCACACCGGGCCGCCGCCGGACTGCCAGCGGCCGTTGGGCCAGGTGGTCATGCCCAAATCCTTGCCCCTGGCATTGGCATAGAAAGGCTTGAAGCGCGGCCCGATCTTGACGTCCTTGTCGCTGCCGACCGAATAGGCGCGCCACACGATCTTGCCGGTGGCCTCGTCCAGCGCCGTCACCCAGCCATGGATGCCCATCTCGCCGCCGGAATTGCCCACGAAAATCTTGCCGTCCGCCGCCAGCGGCGCCATCGTCAGGGTCTGGCCCTTGGAAATCTCGCCCAGCTTGACGGCCCAGACTTCCTTGCCGGTCTTGGCATCGACCGCCACCGTGTGATTGTCCAGCGTGTTGTAGAAGATCTTGCCATTGTCATAGACCTCGCCGCGATTGACGACATCGCAGCAGGCAACCCCTTGCGACGAAGGATCGACATGGGGGGAATATTTCCACTTCATCTCGCCGGTGGTTGCGTCCAGCGCAAACAGCTCGTTGGGATACGCCCCCACCACATACATCATGTTGCCCACCACGATGGGCGCGGCCTCCTGGCCGTGGTTGGAGCCGACGGAAAAGGTCCAGGCCACCTGCAGCTTGCCCGCGTTCTGCGGCGTGATCTGTTTCAGGCCCGAAAAGCGGGTCTGGGCATAATTCTTCGACGGCATGATCCACTGGGCGTCGTCATTCTGCAGGCCGGCATTGTCCTGGGCGGCAGCGGGGCCGGCGAACAGCAGGGCTGCGAGGATCAGCTTTTTCATGATGTCACCTCAGTACGGGAATGGGCGGGATCGGAAATCCAGCGGGCGAAAAGAAACGTCGCGATGCCGAAGAAGACCAGGTTGGCCGGCACCCACATCAGCAGCCCGGCCACCTGCTGGTCCTGCAGCGGCGTCAGGCCGAACCGCGCCGCATTCTCGCCCGGCATGGTGCAGATGGTGGTGGGGGCAAACAGCATGATGACGCCCGGCAGGTCGGTGGCGACGGCGGCCGTCATCACCAGCAACGCCCTGCCCCCGTCGCTGAGGGCCCGGCCGCGGCCCAGCGCGGCGCTCCAGAAACAGACGGCGGCGAAGAGAATGGAGCCAAGCTCCAGCCCTTCGGTCAGCGGATTGCCCGCCGCCCAGCGGAAGGCCACCGGCCAGTGCCAGAAGAGGAACAGACCCACGAACAGGATCCAGGCCGTCACCGGCGGCAGGCGAATTTCCCACCCCCCCAGCACCAGCAGCGGCGCGGCCAGCGCGATCAGCAGCAGATGCTGCATCATGTGCGCAGCGAACAGCTGGCCGGCCAGCCGCGACAGCGGTGGCAACAGCACCATGGCGACGACCAGCGCCGCCCCGGCCAAGGCAGCCTTGCGCATCATATCACGCATGGCGACACCGTGAGGGAGGCGATGGTGTTGAACAGAATGGCGGCAAAGAACCAGAGCGAAGCGATGATGCCCCACAGCGCCATGAAGCGCGTGCGCCCCTCGCCGGTATGCAGCGCGTGGCTGTCGCTTCCGGCTTTCTCGCTCCGCGTCAGAAGCCACGAGCGATAAGAGACGATCCCGCCGGCGGCACAGGCGATCAGCGCCACGACATCGAAACCGATCAGGACACCCGGCAGCGCCCCCGGCGCCGGCGGCGGCAGGGGGTGATCGCCGGGATAGCAGACATAGGCGGTGACGCCGAAGCCCAGCATCATCTGGCCCAGCCAGAACAGCGGCGCGGCCGCAATGCCGAACAGCAGCGCCGCCAGGCTGACACGGTCGCGCTGGGGGGCGGGGTGGGCGCTCATGCCTTCAATCCCAGCAATGGCGTGATGTAGAAGGTGAAGAAGACCGCAATCCAGACGGCATCGACGAAATGCCAATAGAGCGCGCCGATATGGATATGGGCAAAGCGCCGGCTGTTGAAATAGCCCATCGCCGACCACCAGGTCAGCGCCAGCAGCATCAGCACGCCCACGATGACATGCGCCATGTGAAAGCCGGTGATGACGTAATAAAGTGAGGAATAGGGTGTGGAGGACAGGCCGAAGGGCTTGGTCGCCCATTCATAAGCCTGCACCACCAGGAAGATCACGCCCAGCGCCGCACCGGTGCCCAGCCCAGCCGTCAGCCGCCAGCGGCTGCCATGCTCGATGCCCAGCTGCGCCCAGCCCACCGCCACGCTGGACGCCAGCAGGACGATGGTATCGGGCAGCGCCAGCGCCAGGCTGGGCGCCCCGCCTTCGGGAAAGGTGCCCGGAACATGCGGCTGCACCGCCAGGTAATAGTAAGTGAACAAAAGGTAAGCGAACAGCGATGCCTCGGTGAAGACGGTGAAGATCATCGCCCACCAGCCGCTGGCGCGCATATCCATAGCGCCAACCGGCAGGCTGGTTTTCAGGCGGATGCGCTCAGCCATTGCGTGTCTCCCGCGATGCCGGTTCGGCGGTTTCGCCCAGCGCCGCCTCGGGCCACAGCCAGGCCATGATGCAGCTGGCGATGAAGCCGCCCGCGACCACCACCACCCACCAGTTCACCAGCGCCAGGCCAATGGCGAGCAGCGTCATCGACAGGGCCAGCAGCAGCGGCACCAGCGTGTCGCCGGGCATCTTCAGGATGACATCGGGCCGCGCATCCAGCGCCGTGGTCCCGAGCGCCTCGCGGCCATGGTCCAGCACCAGTCCGGCGCCGACATGACTGCGCTCTTCGTCATTGGCGCGGTCCAGCCGGTCTTCCCACAGGGGATGGCGGCTGGCCACGGTGGGGATGATTTCGAAATTGTAGACCGGCGGCGGCGAGGTGGTGGCCCATTCCAGCGTCGGCGCATCCCAAGGATTGTCGCCCGCGGGCGCGCCCCGGCCGAGACTGCGCACCACGTTCCATATGAATATGAGAACACCGGCGGCGAACAGGAAGGTCCCTGCCGTGGTGACCAGGTTGACCCAGTCCCAGCCCATGCCCTCGGAATAGGTATAGATCCGGCGCGGCATGCCCAGAAGGCCGGAGACATGCATGGGAAAGAAGCCCAGGTTGAACCCGACGAACATGGTCCAGAAATTCCAGCGGCCCAGCCGTTCGTCCATCATCCGGCCCGTCATCTTGGGAAACCAGAAATAGGTCGCCCCCACCACCGGAAAGACGTTGATGCCGATCAGCACATAATGCAGGTGCGCCACCACGAAATAGGTGTCGGTCAGCTGCCAGTCCACCGGCACCGATCCCGTCATGTAGCCGCTCACCCCGCCGATGGTGAACAGGATGATGAAGCTGGCGAAGAACAGGAAGGGCGTGGTGAAGACCGGGCGGCCCGTCCAGATCGTCGCCAGCCACGCAAAGACGCCCACTGCGCTGGGCAGTGCGATGATGATGCTGGCGGCGCTGAAGAAAGACAGCGACACGCCCGGCAGACCGGTGGCGAACATGTGGTGGACCCAGACACCGAAGCCCAGCACCATGGTCGCGACGGTGGCCAGCGCCACCACGGTATAGCCGACCAGCGGCCGGCGGCAGAAAACCGGCAGGCCATCCGACACCATGCCCATGGCCGGCAGCACGATGGCATAGACCCAGGGATGGCCGAACATCCAGAACAGGTGCTGCCACAACAGCGCGCTGCCACCCGCCGTGACGTCGAAGAAATGCGTGCCCAGGTTGCGGTCCATCCAGAGCAGGAAGAAGGCCAGGCTGACGGCGGGAATGGCGAAGATATTGGCGGCGCTGGCGGTCAGCGTGCCCCAGATCAGGATCGGCACCCGGTTGATCGACATGCCGGGCGCGCGCAGCCTGAGGAAGGTGACGATGAAATTGATCGACCCCACCGTGGTGGACACACCCAGGAGGATCATGCCCAGCGAATAGAGATCGATATTGGGGCCATTGTTATAGGCCCGGGCGGCCAGCGGCACATAGTTGAACCAGCCGACATTGGGCCCGAAGCCGATGGCGAAGGCGGCATAGAGGAAGATGCCCGCGCACAGGTATATCCAGTAGGAGATGGCGTTCAGCCGCGGCAGCGCCATGTCGCGCGCGCCCAGCAGCAGCGGCCACAGGTAATTGCTGAAGCCCGACAGCACCGGCCCGGCATAAAGGAAGATCATGGTCATGCCATGCATGGTGAACAGCTGGTCATACTGTTCCGGCGACAGCAGCGTCATGTTCGACCAGGACAGTTGCAACCGGAAGATCAGCGCCTCCACCCCGCCGGCGATCAGGAAGGCGAAAGCCGTGATGATGTAGCGGATGCCGATTTCCTTGTGGTCCACCGTCGCCAGCCAGCCATAAAGACCCGGCGCCGTTTCCCATATCCGCCGCAGCCTGTCGGGCAGGCCGCCGCCGGCGACGGCAACGGAAGGAACGCGTTCATAGTCGCTCGCGGTCATGGCTAATCCAGTGTCCTGAGATAGGCGAGAACATCCGCCAGTTCGCTTTGCGACAATTCCGGCGCAGGCATCAGGCTGCCGGGCTTCAAGCTTTGCGGGTCTGATACCCAACGGGCAAGATTGGCTTTCGTGTTGGCCAGCGTCGCCGAAGCCAGTGTGGTGCGCAGCATCAGATGGCTGAGATCGGGCCCCAGTGCGCCATTGGCGTCCGTGCCGCGCACCCGGTGGCATCCGCCGCAATGGGCGACAAAATCCTGCTGGCCCGCCAGTGCATTGCCTTGCACCGGCGACGGCAAGGCCAGCTGGCGCGCCCGCCATTTGCGGAAGTCGGCGGGCGTCTGGGCCACCACCTCGAATCCCATGCGGGCATGTTCCAGCCCGCAATATTCGGTGCATTGGCCGCGATAGGTCCCCGGCGCGTCGGCCTCGATCCAGGTCTCGTTGGTCTGGCCGGGGATCGCATCCATCTTGCCCGCCAGCCGGGGCACCCAGAAGGAATGGATGACGTCACCGCCGGTCAGCCGCAACCGCACCGGCACACCGGTGGGAATGTGGATTTCATTGGCGGTGGTGAACTGGCGGGCGGGGTCATCATCCAGGTAGCGCACCTGCCACCACCACTGACGGCCTGTCACCTCTATCGTCACCGCCGTGCGGGCCGAGGGACCTTCGATCTCAGCCAGCACCTTGATGGTCCAGACCACGCTGCACAGCAGAACCAGCGCCGAAACGCCCACGCCGATCCATATCCAGTTCAGCCCACTGTCGTGGGGCAGAAGAACGCCGCGCTCGCCCGGCGTCCAGCCCGTGCCGGGCCGGTGCCATATCGCACCCACCAGCAGGGCCGCGATCACCATGACCACCGCGATCGCGATCAGCAGGACGCCCCAGGTCAGCCACACCACCGGCGTCGCCTTGGCGCCGGCACCGCTGAGATATTGCAGGGGCGCGGCCTGCGCCCATGCCGGCATGCCCACTAAGATCGCGGTCGCGCTCACCGGAACCCCCTGGAGTCAATTTCGCAACGCGCGAATTCCCACTTCGATCCCGCACTTGAACAAGGCGTAATCCTGGGGGCTATTTGTCCAGCATGGCCTCCAGGGTCGAGAGCATGTCAGCCTCGCGCGCTGGCTTGTCCCAGCGGATGGGCTGGTGCGGGGAAAGCGCATGGCCAAACCACCAAGAACGCGAGCCAGGTCACAGCTTTCAAGGAAACGGCGCGCGCGCTCGGTTGCGACGAATCCGAAGCCAAGTTTGATAAGACTCTAAAGAAGATCGGGAAGGCGAAACCAAAGCCAACAGTCAGATAGATTGCTAAGGCGCGTCTCCGCGCGGCAAGCCCAAAATCGGATCAATTTTGGAGGATGTTTTTCGCAATCCGTCCGATTTACTGTCCAGCAATCGCGTTAAAATAGGGATTTGCACATCTACTTCGCCATCCCTAATTTGAATATCGGCTGAAAAGCGATACGAGCCATCAATGTTGGAGTCCGGGTAATGCCGGCGGAGAAAATCCGCCAAGTCGGCTGCGAATTTTTTCATAAAAGCGCCCAAATGACCGCAGACCATAATAATCGACCTTCGGCAGAGTTCCAAGAGCCTGCAAATCAACTCGATCTAGGGGGTTATTTGCAAAGTATATGTGCAAGAGAATCGCACTCTATTTCGCACTTCATTTCGCGCTTTAAATCGCACTCCATTTCGCACTCACTCAGCGATTCTGCTTAAATTATTTGGCTGATTTCTCATGTTTAGCACAAAAACTAGCACACTGACACGCAGTAAGTGGCATATTATGCCGTAGAAACAATGCATTACGTCTAGACGCACCGGACTTAAAAGTCCGGTCGAGATAGGGTATAGCTCCGGGGTGCGCGGGCGTGGCGGAATGGTAGACGCACCGGACTTAAGCAATTGAGTGCTCGAGGAGAAATCCCCGAAGTAGAACTGCCCAAATTCGGGGAAGCCTTCACTGGTAATCCCGAGCCAAGCCCCGATCTGGGGAAGGTGTAGAGACTAGACGGGCAGCACCTAACGCGGCGACGCTACGGTGAAGGGATAGTCCAGACCACGAACGCCCGTCCTGGGCGGCGGCGAAAGCCGAAGGGGTACGAAAATCCGTTGGGCCGAAAGGCCTGTGTCGGTTCAAGTCCGACCGCCCGCACCAGTTCTGTGAAGCTAAGTCCTCTCGTCGCGGTGACGAATCTGAGCATTGCGAAATATCTTTTTCCGATGAACAGTCACGCATATGACTTTGCGCATATTGCTCATTGATACGGATTCCGAGCGCGCAGAAGCGCTGGAGAAGAAGCTGGCCGACGCTGGATTCTCCGAGGTCTCGCGGGTGACCAGTGGCCCTGACCTTTCGGCGGAGGTCGAACGTCTCGCACCCGATTTGATTATTGTGGATATGGCGCTGCCAGATCGTGACGCGCTTGAAGATATTCGCAGTCTGTCTGCCGGAACGCCGCGTCCGATTGTGATGTTTTCGGATAAGGACGATCCAGCGATTGTCGACGAGGCCATCGCTGCTGGTGTTTGTTCCTACAATCTTTCCGGGATAGCGAGCCAGGAAGTGAAGCCCATTGTGGCATCCGCTATCGCCTTATTCCGGCGCTTCCGCCATGTCGAAACGGAACTGGCGGTAGCCAAAGCGCTGTTGGAGGAGCGCCGTCTGATCGAGCGCGCCAAGGCCATTCTCATGCGCGACCGCAAAATGATGGAGCCAGAAGCCTATCGATGGCTTCAGAAAAAAGCGATGAACGAAAACCGCAAATTGGCGCAGGTCGTCGCCGAATTTGTCAAAAAAGAAGAGACAGATGCGAGGAGGGCTGGTTCATGAGCGAAGTTGTTGCATTGTCCGGCAGCGGTCGTGCTGGAGAGACGAAGATGCGGATCGGGCTTCTGCGCCTGACAGATGCCGCTCCTGTGATTGTAGCGCACGAATTTGGTTTCTTCGCTGACGAGGGTGTGGACGCCGAACTTCACGTTGAGCCGTCATGGGCCAATATCGCCGATAAGCTCGCCTATGGCTTCTTAGATGCGGCTATAATAGTCCCGCCACTGGCGTTCGCCATCGAATTGGGCCTGCGTGGCACCCAGCAGCGTCTTCTTATTCCCACCTCCATCAGCTTGGGCGGCAATACCATCACGCTGTCTCGTGGTTTGGCCAATCAGGTTCGTGAGGCTTCGGATCGTGGCGGGCTTTCGGTGCCGCAGGCATTGAAGTCTGTCTTGGATCAGCAGGAGGCGAAGCCCCTGCCGATTGGAATTGTCCATGCGTATTCGACCCACAATCTCTTATTGCGCTATTGGCTGGCGACTGGAGGGATAGACCCCGCCCGAGATGTAAAATTGATTGTGGTGCCGCCGGCCCGTGCGGCGGAGGCGTTGGGGTCAGGCAAGATCGCGGGTTTCTGTGCTGGTGCGCCATGGGGTGATATCGCTGCCCGGGCGGGCGCTGGGTCCACCATCGCAACCTCCAAAGACGTCTGGCGGAACGCGCCGGAAAAGGTGTTCGCGGTAAGAGCGGGCTGGTCTGATAAATCGCCCGATGCCCTGCTTGGTGCGGTAAGGGCTCTTCTGCGTGCCGCTCAATTTTGCGACGCGCCGGAGAATGCCACCTACACGGCCTCTTTGCTGTCGCGGCAAAAATACCTCGACGTCGACAGCCATGCGATCATGTCGTCGCTCCCCGGCGGAGCAATCAGGCGCGACAATGTTTCGACTTTCTATGCGAATGCGGCGACCTTTCCCTGGCTGTCGCACGCCTTATGGTTCTTGCGGGAAATGGCGCGTTGGGGATTGATCGAGCCCGGGCTCGATCTGCCCGAATTGGCGGCGCGGGTTTACCGCCCCGACATTTACAGAGCCGCCGTCGCACCAATGGGCCTTGCGGTGCCACTGAAGGATAAAAAGACCGAAGGCGCGCACGACAATCCCTGGCAATTGAGCGCCGCACCGACAGCGATCCCGATGGGTCCAGACCGCTTCTGCGACAACGCCGAGTTCGAGCCGGATTCGGTAAGGAGCCCTGCACCGGCCTGATATTGCGCTGCACAATTTTTAGCCGATTTATGCCTGAATGATGGGCGTGAATGCGAAATAGGCAGGTATTCTGGGGCAATTTTTGGCGGAAATCCGCCATTTTTTCCTTTCCGTTAGGTGGTACGTAACTTGCTAATAGGGAATGGTCGGCGCCACTGTTGCTCCGGCTGAAAGCTGCCTAATGACGGGTAGGTTTCACGGCTTGGGCGGTCTCGTACCGTCCAGATCTTAGACCCCGCGAGCCAATGGCGGTTCGTATTCGGCGCGCAAGCGCGCCGTCGCGAGCCATAGCCAATGAAACGCGCGTTCTTGAAAGCGGGCCATTTGCCCACTTTGGTCTCCTGCTTCCTCTATTTCGATCTGAGCTTCATGGTCTGGGTTTTGCTCGGCCCTATGGCCGTGCTGATCGCCCATGACCTACACCTGAGCGCCGGTCAGAAGGGCCTCATGGTTGCGATCCCGGTCCTGGTGGGCGCGCTGCTGCGGGTGGTCAACGGGATTCTTGTCGGCCAGCTCCGTCCGCGTCTGACCGGCATCATCATGCAGCTGGTCGTGATCGCCGGTCTCTTGGCGGCCTGGCGAATTGGCATTCACAGCTTCCACCAAGTGCTGTTGCTGGGCGCGGTGCTGGGCGTGGCCGGCGCGTCCTTCGCCATCGCGTTGCCGATGGTTTCCTACTGGTATCCCCCCGAGCATCAAGGGATGGCGCTAGGCCTGGCGGGCGCTGGCAACTCCGGCACCGTCCTGGCTTCGTTGTTTGTGCCCACCATCGCGGTGGCGATCGGCTGGGGCAATGTGCTGGGCCTTGTCGCGCTGCCACTGATCGCAGTGTTTGTCTTGTTCGTGTCGGTTGCGAAAAACAGCCCCAACTGCCCCCCGCCCAGGTCTCTCGCGGATTATGTCCGGGTTCTCAAGGTCCGCGACGCCTGGTGGCTGATGTTCTTCTATAGCGTCAGCTTTGGCGGCTTCGTCGGTCTGTCGTCCTTCCTACCGATCTATTTCCACGACCAGTACCATCTGACCGCCGTCAATGCGGGCTATTTCACAGCCGCCTGCGTCTTTGCCGGATCGTTCGCCAGGCCGTTTGGTGGTGCGCTTGCCGACCGCGTTGGTGGCACCAAGTCCCTTTCGATTGTTTACTTGGTTGTGGCCGCGGTTTTGTTGACGGTGAGCCGTAGCGCCCTGCCAGTTGCCGCTACCGTTGCCCTGTTCGTCCTTGGGATGGGGGCACTAGGCATGGGCAATGGCGCGGTGTTCCAGCTCGTTCCGCAACGGTTCGGCCGCGATGTCGGGCTCATGACAGGTTTGGTCGGCATGACCGGCGGTATCGGCGGCTTTTATCTCGCTGCCAGCCTTGGCTACGCCCAGCAGTTCACCGGCAGCTACGCCTTCGGCTTTGTCGTGTTCGCGGGCATGGCGCTTGTGGCATTCGCAGGCATCACAACGGTTCGACTGCGGTGGCGGCGGGAAACGTCCGACACACTCGCAACCGTGCGCGTTTAGGAGACAGTCATGAACATGATCTCAGATCCTCGCGAACATCTGGTCGTCATCGGCAACGGTATGGCTGGTATGCGGACCATCGAGGAAATGCTCAAGCTCGACGGCGGCAGGCGCTACCGCATCACCGTTTTCGGGGCGGAGCCGCATGTCAATTACAACCGCATCATGCTGTCGAGCGTCTTGGCGGGCGACAAGACTGTCGAGGAAATCGTCATCAACCCGCGCGAATGGTATGATGAGAACGGCATCACGCTTGTGACGGGCGATGCGGTCAAGCAGATCGACCGGGAAAGCCGGACGGTTACATCGACGGCCGGTCTTGTTGTCCATTACGACAAGATCCTCATCGCTACCGGCTCCAAGCCGTTGGCTCCGCCCATTCCGGGTCTCGGCCTTCCCGGTGTCTGCGCCTTCCGCGATATCGCTGACGTTGACAAGATGCTGGCAGCTGCGCGCACGCATAAACGCGCCGTCGTGATCGGCGGCGGCCTGCTGGGCCTGGAGGCGGCCTGGGGTCTGAAGCAGCGCGGCATGTCGGTGGCGCTTGTGCATCTCATGCCCACCCTGATGGAACGCCAGCTCGACGCCGCTGCGGGGCAGCTTCTGCAGCGCGATTTGGACCGGCGCGGTATCGCCTTCTTCACGGACGGCCAGACCGAGGAGATCACCGGCACCGAACACGCCGAAGGCGTGCAGCTGGCCGACGGCCGCTTCATCCCCGCCGACTTAGTCGTGTTGGCAATCGGTATTCGGCCCAATATCGACTTGGCGAAAGCCGGCGATCTGGAAGTCAATCGCGGTATTGTCGTCACCGACGACATGCGCACAACCGACCCGGACATTTTCTCGGTCGGTGAGTGCGTCGAGCATCGCGGCAACGTGTTCGGTCTGGTCGCGCCGATCTGGGAACAGGCCAAGGTCTGCGCCGCACGCTTGACAGGAGACGAAACCGCCCTGTTCGCCAGCCAGGCCCTTTCCACCAGCCTGAAGATCACGGGCGTGGATGTGTTCTCGGCGGGGGCGCTGATGGCCGCGGACGAAGGGGACGACGAAATCACCCTGCGCGACGACAATCGCGGTCTCTACAAGAAGATCGTCCTGCGCGACGGCAAGCTAGTCGGCGCTGTGATGTATGGTGATGTCGCGGACGGCCAATGGTATCTCGGCCTGATGCGCGACAAGACTGACGTGCAGGAATTGCGTGACAGGCTAGTGTTCGGACGAGCATTTGCGGAAGCCGGAAGCGGCAAGGCGGCAGGTCCGGATTTCGCGGCCATGCCGGACAGTACGCAGATTTGCGGCTGTAATGGCGTGTCCAAGGGCGCGATCGTTTGCGCCATCCGCGACAAAAAGCTGACTTCGCTTTCCGAGGTCCGGGCCCATACCAAAGCGTCAGCCTCTTGCGGCCAATGCACCAGCCAGGTCGAAGGCATTCTGGCGTTCGCGGCCGGCGCCGACGCCAAGCCCGCCAAGAAGACCATCTGTGAGTGCGCCGATGCCGACCATGACGAAATCCGCGCTGCCATCCTGTCGCAGGAATTGAAGACCATGACGGCGGTGCGCGAGGCGTTCGCCTGGAAAAAACCGGAAGGCTGTCATAAATGCCGTCCGGCGTTGAACTACTATCTTCTCTGCGCCTGGCCTGGCGAATATGTCGATGATTCCCGTTCGCGCTTTGTCAATGAGCGCGTTCACGCCAACATTCAGAAAGACGGCACCTATTCCGTGATTCCGCGGATGTGGGGAGGACTGACAACGCCCGCCGAACTTCACGCCATCGCCTCCGTGGCGGAGAAGTTCAACATCCCGACCGTTAAGGTGACAGGCGGCCAGCGCATCGATCTGTTGGGCGTGAAGAAGGAAGATCTGCCGGGCGTGTGGGATGATCTGGGCAAAGCCGGCATGGTGTCCGGCCATGCCTATGCCAAGGGTCTGCGCACGGTGAAAACCTGTGTCGGCAGTGAATGGTGCCGCTTCGGCACCCAGGATTCGACGGGCCTCGGCGTCAAGCTGGAGAAGATGTGCTGGGGCTCCTGGACGCCCCACAAGGTCAAGTTCGCGGTTTCGGGATGCCCCCGCAACTGCGCCGAGGCCACGATCAAGGATATGGGCGTGGTCTGCGTCGAGGCAGGTTATGACATCCTGGTCGGCGGTAACGGCGGCATCGAGGTGCGCGTCACCGATCCGCTCGTGCGGGTAGCGACGGAAGACGAGGTTCTGGAATATGCCGGCGCCTTCATGCAGCTCTATCGGGAAGAAGCGCACTATCTGGAGCGCACCGCTCCCTGGATTGCGCGCGTCGGCGTCGACTATGTGAAAAAGCGGTTGGTCGAGGATAACGACGGTCGCGCCATTCTGAATGCGCGGTTCCTTTATTCTCAGACCTTCGCCCAGATCGATCCCTGGACCGAGCGGGTGATGGGCACAGACGCGCATGAGTTCGAGCGACTGCCGGAACTGGTCGGTGAGTGACATGCCCGGCAACAACTGGAAAAACATCGGCCCCTTGGCCAACATCCCGGTGCGCGGTTCCCGGCGGCTTTGCCTCAAGCAGAAGGGGCGTCCGGTCGCGGTCTTCCGCACGGGCGAGGACGAGATTTTCGCCCTGATTGACGAATGTCCGCACAAGAAGGGGCCGTTGTCGGAAGGCATCATTTCCGGAAACACCGTCACCTGCCCGCTGCACAATTGGGTCATCGGGTTGGAGGACGGCAAGGCGCTCGCGCCCGATGAGGGCACCACCCAATCCATTGCCGTGCGGGTGATCGATGGCGACATTTATGTGCACCTTCCCGAACTCGTCACCGGAGCAAGAGTGTGACGGCAGTCCGCACCACCTGCCCGTATTGCGGCGTTGGCTGCGGTGTCACTGTGACGGATGGTGTCTTCAAAGGCGACACAGTTCATCCCGCCAACTTCGGCCGTCTTTGCTCAAAGGGCGCGGCCCTGAAGGACACGGTGGGCGAGGAAAAACGCCTTGTCTCGCCGACCATCGAGGGCCGGGAAGCGGGCTGGGATGAAACGCTCGACCTTATCGCGTCGCGCTTCAAGTCGGTGATCGCCGAGCATGGACCGGAAGCGGTGGCTTTCTATGTGTCCGGCCAGTTTTTGACGGAAGACTATTATGTCGCCAACAAGCTGATGAAGGGTTTTTTCGGCGCCGCCAACATCGATACCAATTCGCGTCTCTGCATGTCGTCCTCTGTCGCCGGCCATGTCCGTGCCTTCGGCGAAGATGTGGTGCCCGGTTGCTACGAGGATCTGGAGGAGACCGACCTGGCCATCCTGGTCGGCAGCAACATGGCCTGGTGCCACCCGGTTCTTTATCAACGTCTCATCGCCGCCAAGGAAAAGCGCGGCACCAAGATCGTGGTAATCGATCCGCGCCGAACGTCCACTTGCGAGACGGCCGACTTGCATCTCCCGCTAGCCGCAGGCGGCGACGTGCTGCTGTTCAACGGATTGCTGTCGCACCTCTATGCGACGGGTGCCCTGGACAAAGACTGGATGGCGCAAAATGTAACGGGCTTCGAAGAAACCTTGAACGCGGCAGCGCTGTCCGCGCCGTCGATTGAATTTGTCGCCTCCGCCACCGGCGTCGCCCCCAAGGACCTGCTCGCCTTCTATCAGCTCTTCGCGTCCACCGAGCGCGTGATGACGCTCTATTCGCAAGGCGTGAACCAGTCCATTACCGGAACCGACAAGGTCAACGCCATCATCAATTGCCATTTCGCGACCGGGCGTATTGGCCGCGCCGGCATGGGCCCTTTCTCGCTCACGGGCCAGCCCAATGCGATGGGCGGCCGCGAGGTTGGTGGCTTGGCCAACCAGCTGGCAGCACACATGGCGTTCCCGCCCGAGGATGTCGACTGCGTCCGACGTTTCTGGAAGGCGCCGGGGATTGCGACAAAGCCTGGCCTAAAGGCGGTCGATCTTTTCGAGGCGGTAGGTTCGGGGAAGGTCAAAGCGATCTGGATCGCCGCGACCAACCCGGCTGTCAGTATGCCCCGCGCCAACCATATCCGCGACGCCCTGAAGCGCTGTCCTTTTGTCGTGGTGTCCGATGCCTGGGCGACCGATACCAGCGCGCTTGCCAATGTCGTCCTGCCCGCCGCCGCTTGGGCCGAGAAGGATGGCACGGTGACCAATTCCGAGCGGCGGATTTCCCGGCAGCGGGCCTTTCGAGCCGCCCCGGGCGCGGCCCGCCCGGACTGGTGGATGTTCGCCGAGGTCGGCCGACGCATGGGCTGGGGAAAGGAATTCTCCTATCCCAATCCGGCAAGCATCTTTCGCGAACATGCCGCACTTTCGGCCTTCGAGAATAATGGCAAGCGGGTGTTTGATATCGGAGCGCTCGCCAATTGCGACGACGCCGCATACGACGCGCTGGAGCCGACGCAATGGCCCATCCCCGAGCGTGGCCGGCCACACGGTCCAAGGCTGTTTGCCCGCGGCGGCTTTTCGACGCCGGACGGACGGGGCCGCATGGTGCCCGTTATCGGCCGGGCCGAGGAGAAGGAGGAGGGCGAATTCACCCTCAAACTCAATACCGGCCGGGTCCGCGATCAGTGGCACACCATGACCCGCACCGGCCGGGTGCCCCATCTCATGACCCATATCGCCGCGCCGCAGCTGGCGATTCATCCCCGCGATGCCGAAGTCCGCGGGTTGGTGACGAACGCCCTGGCGCGGGTCGAGAGCGCACACGGCGAGTCCGTTATGCGTGTCTCGGTGACAGACCAGCAGCGTCCCGGTGAAGTTTTCGTTCCCATGCACTGGACCGACGAATTCTCCTCCGCCAGTGCCATTGACCGGCTCGTCCATGACAAGACCGACCCCGTGTCGGGGCAGCCCGATCTCAAAGGCGGGTGGGTGCGTGTCGATGCCATCGACACCTTATGGAATGGCACGTTGCTTCGCCGCGTGGATGACGTGCCCGATCTGGGCGCCGACGTTTATTGGTCAAAAGCTCCGATCAAGTCTGGCTTTGCCTTCGACCTTGCCGGCTGGACGCCGCTTGCCACGGTTATCAATTCCGAACTGGCACTGCGTCGTCTGCTCCAAATCCCGACCGACGCGGAGCTTGTCTCCTACTCCGATCCGAAAAAGTCCATTTATCGTTATGCAGGTTTGGTCGGCGGCGAACTTCAAGCCTGCCTGTTTCTGGCGCCAGCGGGAGCCGCTTTGCCAGCCCGCGAGGCCGCGATGTCCTTTCTGGGTCGCACAATCGAACCGGCTGAAAGGCTGTCTTTGTTGGCGGCGGCAGTACCGGACCAGGCTGCCACGGCGGACAAAATCGTTTGCGCCTGCTTCTCGGTTGGCACGAATGCCATTGTCGGGGCGATCCGTGACAATAATCTGGAAACAGCCGCCGAGATCGGTGCGGTCCTGAAGGCGGGAACCAACTGCGGCTCCTGCATCCCCGAACTCAAGAAATTATTGCAAAACCAATCGCGCGAACCAGCTGCGCTCAGCACGGTGGATTAAAACATGACCGACCTGGCGAAATTGACCGTCTTGGTGCCTGAAAGCCGTGAACTCGATCTGTTCGCAGGAATGCTGGAGGCCGAAGGGGCTTTTACCTTCCGCTGCCCGTTGGTGCAGATCCTCGACCTGGAAGACAGCGCCGAGGCCGAGCGCTGGATCGAAGAACTGATTCAAAGGCCCTTCGACGACATGATCTTCCTCACGGGAGACGGTTTACGAAAACTCGCCATCCTCAGCGAGGCCCGGCACGACGCCTTTATCCGCGCACTTGGCAAGACGCGCACCATAACCCGCGGCCCTAAACCTGCCCGTGCGCTGCGCGAAATTGGGCTGGCACCAACATTACCCGCAACGTCGCCGACCTCGGATGGTGTATTGGACGCCTTGGCGGGTGAAGATTTGCAAGGCCGCCGGATCGGCGTGCAATTATACCCTGGCAATGGCGGACTTCCGCTGGTGGCCGCATTGACGGCCCGCGGCGCTACTGTTCTGCCGGTCACCCCCTATCGTTACGCTTCCCAGGCCGATTCCAGTCGGGTGGCCGAAGCCATCCACGGGCTGGCGACAGGCGGCATCGCCATGGTGGCCTTCACCAGTTCTCCGCAAGTCGAACGGCTGGCCGAAGTCGCCCGCTTGGAAGGCCTCGAGAAGGAACTTGCGGACGGCCTTTCACGGGCGCTCGTCGCTTCCATTGGTCCGATCGTCACCCAGACCTTGAAAAGTCATGGCGTCACTTCTGTCATCCAGCCGGAGACGAGCTTCCATCTCAAACCATTGGTCAGGGCCATTGTTACGGCTTGGCAGGAAGCTGGAGAAACGCCATGAGCGCGGCTGCCATGGCAATGCCTTCCCAAAGCCGCGCGGATGGGTTGGTCGATCCATTCGGCCGAGCCATCGACTATCTACGCGTTTCGGTCACGGACCGCTGCAATCTACGCTGCAAATACTGCATGAGCGAGCGAATGGAGTTTCTTCCGAAATCACAATTGCTGTCGATTGACGAACTGGACCGTATTTGCACGGTGTTCGTCCACCGGGGCGTGAAGCGCCTGCGATTGACTGGCGGCGAGCCGTTGATGCGCCGCCGGTTCATGGATCTGGTCCAGAGCCTTTCGCGGCATTTGCGTACCGGGGCACTACAGGAATTAACGCTCACCACCAATGGCGTGCGCCTGGCGGAATTTGCGGAAGGCTTGGCAGCCGCCGGAATTCGGCGCGTCAACGTCTCTCTCGACACTTTGGACCGCTCGATCTTCGCCCGCGTCACGCGCGCTGATCGTTTGCGGGAGGTGCTAGAGGGCATCGCTGCCGCACAGAGAGCTGGATTGAAGGTCAAGATCAACACGATGGCGCTGAGCCGTGACAATGTCGCGGAAATCCCCGACATCATTCAATGGGCACATTCCGGCGGCATGGATATCACGCTGATCGAAACCATGCCTTTGGGGGCAGTCGACGAAGACCGTACCGACCAGTTTCTGTCACTGACCCAAGTTCGGCAGGAACTGGAGTCGTTTTGGACCCTCCGGGATTTGCCTGAAGCCACCGGGGGACCGGCGCGGTATGTTTGGGTGTCGGAAACCCGCGGAAAACTGGGCTTCATTACGCCCATGACGCATAATTTCTGCGACACCTGTCAGCGTGTGCGACTGACGTGTACCGGGGCACTGTATATGTGTCTTGGCCAGGATGATTGCGTAGATTTGCGCGAAGCGATGCGAAGCGACCGCAACGATACCGCGTTGAATGCAGCGATCGACACAGCGGTGGCGCGCAAGCCGCAGGCCCATGACTTTCTGTTGCCCTTCCGTGGGGCGGCGCCGGCCGTCAGACGCCACATGTCAGTGACCGGAGGCTAGGCATGAAGCTCATTTTCTTGGGGCGCCTCGGTGCAATCGCGCCAGCCGAATTGGAACAATTGGACCGGCCCGCTGGCGTTCGCACTCTTTCAGATCTTCGTACATGGCTCGGCAACGAACATCCGATCCTTGGAGCAGCCCTGAGCGACCAACGCAGTCTCGCCGTCGTCATCAATATGACGATTGCGCACGATCCAGGGCATCCCATCGCCGACCGGGACGAAATCGCCTTCATGCCGCCGATGAGCGGGGGTTAAGGCATGAAGGTCCGCATTTCCGAACATCCCTTTAATCCGCAGGACGAAGAAGCAACCTTCGTTGACGGACGCTCCGAGGCTGGAGCACTTGTCAGCTTTGTCGGATATTGCCGGAACAGCACGGCGGGCAAGTCCGTGACCGCACTTCATCTTGAGCACTACAAGGGATTCACCGAGCGGCAAATTACCCATTTCACGCAGGGCGTGGCTCGCCGGTACGGTCTGCTTGACGCGCTGGTGGTCCATCGCGTCGGTACCATGTGCCCCGGCGACGCCATTGTGCTGGTGTCCGCCCTCGCCGTCCATCGAACCGAAGCCTTCGAAGGGGTACAGGTTCTGATGGATTACCTGAAAACTGATGCTCCCTTTTGGAAGAAAGAGTTAGGGCCCGATGGGGAGCGCTGGATCGAGCCAAGCGAAAATGACTATGCGCGGCGCGCACAAATGGAAAGAAACCCTTATGAATGACCATCAAATCCCTCCTGGAGGCGGGCGCCTGGAAGAGGGCGTCGATTTTCGTCCGCTCCGGATCGCGGTGTTGACCGTCTCCGATACGCGGGACGAGGAAAGCGACACGTCGGGCAAGTTACTCGCAGATCGCGTTGCCCGTGACGGTCACAACTTGGCCGCGAGAACGCTGGTAAGGGATGATATTGCCGAGATTCAGGCCCAGATAGTTGGCTGGATCGAAGATCCGGAAGTCGACGTTATAATCACGACAGGGGGGACGGGCCTTACAGGCCGTGACGTAACGCCTGAAGCGCTACGGCCCCTGTTCGACAAGACGATCGAGGGTTTCGAAACAGTCTGGCATATGACCAGCTTTCAGAGTGTCGGTCTATCCACCATGCAGTCGCGCGCCTGCGCGGGCGTTACACGGGGAACGCTGATATTCGCCCTGCCGGGTTCGAACGGCGCTTGCAAAGATGGATGGGACAAGCTGATCCGCTGGCAGCTCGATAGGCGCCATCGTCCGTGCAATTTGGTCGAGCTGATTCCTCGGCTTCAGGAGCGCTAGATGAATAACGACCTCACCCATCTGGATAGTGCCGGCAAAGCCCGCATGGTCGATGTCAGCGACAAGCCGACGACGACCCGCGAGGCCATCGCGCAGGGGCGTGTCCGGATGCTTCCGGAGACGCTGGCAAGTGCCTTGCGGGGTGACGCAAAAAAGGGAAGCGTTCGCGCTGCCGCGGAACTCGCCGGCATCATGGCGGCAAAGCGCACTGCGGAGCTGATTCCACTTTGCCATCAGATTGCCCTGAGCAGTGTGAAGATCGACATTGCTGCCGATCAGGGCGTGCCGGCACTTGTTGTAACGGCGGTTGCGAGAACGTCGGCACAAACTGGTGTCGAGATGGAGGCACTGGTGGCCGTGTCCGTCGCCTGCCTCACGATTTACGACATGCTCAAGGCGGCCGACCGCGCCATGACCATCGAGGGCGTGATGGTGCTTGAGAAGCGTGGCGGCGCGTCTGGGAACTATATTCGTAAGTAATCGGGCGCTATTGGCCAAGCGTTTCTAAGTGGAGACACACCCCTATGATGAAATATAGTCAATTTGGCCGGCGCGCGTTGCTGGCCGGGCTTGTATTGCTATTGCTGCCTCTTCAAGTGCGGAGTGAACCACAAACCGTGACGGTCTTCGCAGCCTCATCGCTGACCAACAGCCTGCAAAGCATTGCGGCGCTGTACAAAGCAAAAACCGGGGCAACCATCGCCCTGTCTTTCGGCGCATCTTCCACCATTGCACGCCAGATCGACCAGGGTGCGGCGGCGGACATATTCATCTCAGCCGACGAGGACTGGATGGACTTCCTGCAAAAAAATGGTCGCCTGGCGGACGGAACCCGCAGCGATTTGCTGGGCAACAGGCTGGTGCTGATCGCGCCTACTGACTCGAAAGCGACGATCAAAATCGAACCGCATTTCGATCTATTGGGCGCGCTTCAGGGTGGCCGCCTGGCTGTGGCGGACCCCAGTTCGGTTCCCGCCGGGAAATATGCACGCGCCGCCCTGACATCGCTTGGCGTGTGGGACGGCATTTCGGCCCATTTGGCTCAGGCGGAGAATGTCCGCGTCGCATTGGAATATGTCGCGCGCGGCGAGACCCCGTTCGGCATCGTCTATGCCACCGACGCGCAGGAGGAAAAAGGTGTCAGCGTCGTGGCGACCTTCCCCGACAACAGCCACGCGCCAATCGTTTACCCCGCGGCATTGATGAAAAGCGCGATGCCAGAGGCCAAAGCCTTTCTGACGTTCCTGGAAGGACCGCAGGGTCGCGCTGTGTTTGAAAAAGACGGCTTCACCTTCCTAGGTCGGTAGGCCGCGAGGAAGAAACGATGCGCGCTCATTATGAGGTACGGGACATAATTTCCTCTGCGCGGCGCAAGTCGTCGGTGGTGTTGATATTGAGAAAGCGGTCCACCTCAGGGAACGATATGTTTGCTGCATCGACTGAGGCAGCAAACTCGTGGACCGCAGGATGCAGGCCGCCCGCGAGTGCGGCCGCAAGCCTGGCCCTCAATGCCGGCCTCCATGCGGCGCATAAAGGCTGTGGCCCGTCCCGCGTCCGCACGATCGCCAAATCCGCGTTGACCCGCAACGCTCCGGCAACCAGCCGCGCCGGGAAATCGGATGGCACCAATGGCGCGTCGCAGGGCACGGTTACGAGCCAGCCAGCGCCATGGGATTCCGCCCACTGGAGGCCCGCCAAAACGCCTGATAGCGGTCCCCGTGCCGTATCCGGCGGGTCCGGCAGGAAGTGGGCGCCAATCGAATCCGCTATGTCTTTGCTTCCTGCCACAGCAAGCGTGGACACGCTAAGCCGTAGCGTCCCGGCAACATGGGTCATGAGAGGCACGCCCGCCAATTCGGCGAAGGCCTTGTTTGTGCCGAAGCGTCGGCTCTGCCCGCCGGCGAGGATTAGTCCATACATCGCGCGATTTCTTTTCGGACCTGAAAGTCGGGCCTGGGGTAATTTCCGTTCGTGCGACGCACGATGTCATATCGAGCGTGGCAATCCAACGCCTTCGCGGCTGCAATTGCGGCGCGCTTTTTGGTCCGTGATGCGAAGGGGCCTCACCGGCCCAAGGACGCGCCGATGCTGAGCGTTGTTGAAGCCCGGGCGCGCATGTTATCGGCTATAAATAAGTTGACGAACGAAGATGTACCCTTACGGGCGGCCATCGGACGTACCCTGGCGGCTCCTGTGCTAGCCCGACAAGACCACCCTCCCTACGCGGCGTCCGCCATGGACGGCTATGCTGTCCGCAGTGCGGACACACCCGGACAACTCGAAATCATTGGTGAATCGGCAGCTGGCCGGGCCTTTGCGGGCCGATGCGAAGCCGGCAAGGCCATTCGGATTTCAACCGGAGCCGCTCTACCGGAAGGGGCAGACACCATCGTCATTCAGGAGGTGGTGGAAAGAAGCGGCACAAACTTGCAAGTCCCCCAGGCTGCTCCAGGAAGGCACATTCGGCACCGCGCCCTCGATTTTGCTGCCGGGTCTGTTTTGCTTGAACCGGGGCGGACAATCGACGGCGTCGCTCTGGCACACGCGGCGGCATCTGGTGCGGCGACACTTTGCGTTTCGCGCGCGCCCCGGATCGCGATCCTTTGTTGTGGCGATGAGCTGGTTGAGCCGGGCACGACTCCAGGGCCATTTCAGATATTCGAGTCCTGTTCCTTCGGCGTGGCGGGCCTCGTCGAGGAATGGGGTGGAACCGCTGATCGCTTGGCAATTGGAAGCGACCATGCTGACAACATCGCTGCCTGCGCGGGACGCGGGCTGGAGGCGAGCGATCTCCTCGTCGTCATCGGTGGGGCATCAGTCGGAGACCACGATCTCGCTCGCCCCGCGCTCAAAACGCTTGGCCTTGAGATGTTCTTTGAGAAGGTTTCCGTACGCCCGGGAAAGCCGACTTGGTTCGGCGTGACCCCATTTGGACCTGTTCTGGGTCTTCCCGGCAATCCTGGTTCCGCGCTGGTTTGCGCCTACCTCTTCTTGCGGCCCCTCATGGACGCAATGATCGGCCGTGAAACCAAATTGTCGACGCACTTACAACGCGCACGACTTGGCCATTCGTTGCCAAAGAATGGCGACAGGGAGCATTATCTGCGGTGCCAGGCCATCATTGGTAGCGATGGCGTCCTGACAGCAAATGCATATGATAATCAGGATTCATCGATGCTGTCCGTCTTCGCATCCGCCAACGCCTTGGTCCGTCTTGCTCCCCGCGCGGAGGCCCTGGCAGGAGGCGAGATGGTGGACGTGCTAATGCTGGGCTCACCGTAATGCCGTCGGCCGACGAGCTTCAGATCCTTGGTACGAGCCTCAGTGTCGCGTTCAGAGCCATAATCTGGTCGCTGCCCTTCGCGATAGCCGCCGCCTACACGCTTTCCCGTCCGAGATTGCCAGGCAAGATCGTGTGGGACGGCCTTGCACATCTGCCAATCATCCTGCCCCCGGTCTTGGTCGGCTTTTTACTGCTGATGATCTTTGGCCGCCGGGGACCCGTAGGGGCGTGGCTGGAGCGCGTAGCAGGCATCCACCTCGCATTTACGGTTGAAGGCGCTGCCCTTGCCACAGCGGTGATGACCTTTCCATTGCTTGTCCGCAGCATCCGGCTTGGGTTCGAAGCGACCGACGAGCGCCTCTTCGAGGCGGCTGCCGTTCTGCGCGCCAGTCCCTTTGACCGTCTTGTGACGATCGCATTGCCGCTGGCGGGTCCATGTATCGTCGCCGGCGCCGTCACGGCGTTCGCGGCCGGCATGGGTGAGTTCGGTGCTGTCATAACCTTCGCCGCCAATATCCCGGGGCAGACGCGCACGCTTCCATTGGCAATTTACACCGTCCTTCAGGAGCCGGGCGGCGAAAGCGAAGCCATGCGGTTGGCAGTGGGTTCGATTACGGTCGCCATGTGCGGCTTGGTCAGCGCAGAAATGCTGCAGCGCTGGGCGCGCAAACGGCTAGCCGGATGAGTGATGAACTGGAAGTAGATGCGCAAGTCGTGCAGGGCGCATTTACGCTCGATGCCCAGTTTGCGGTGCCGTGCGATGGCATCACCGCGCTGTTTGGGCCGTCAGGCGGGGGCAAATCCACGCTGCTTGCAGCGATCGCAGGATTGAAAAAGTTGCAGCGGGGCCGGATCGCGCTCGGCGGGAAAGTCTGCGAGGACAGGGCGGCGAATGTCCATATTCCACCACACCGGCGAGGGATTGGACTTGTATTTCAGGACGCGCGCTTGTTTCCCCATCTCACGGCGCGCCAGAATATTGCGTACGCACGAAAGCGCGCGCCGGCGGGCGCGCATCTCGAAGTTGCCGAAGTAGCGGAATTCTTCGATATCGCATCGTTGCTTGATCGCCCTGTCAGCAATCTGTCGGGTGGTGAGAAAAGTAGGGTGGCCCTGGCCCGGGCGCTCGCGTCAGCGCCCGATTACCTGCTGCTGGACGAACCCTTCGCAGCACTTGACGGTGCGAGACGGCGCAACTTCATAGAGACCCTCCTGGCGACGCACCGCAAGTATGGCCTGCCTATGATGGTCGTTACCCACAACATCGACGATGCCACGGCGATGGCCTCCCATGTGGTGGCACTGAAGGATGGGCGTGTTGTGGCGGCCGGCCCGTTTGGTACGGCGACGCAGCTGCCCGCATTCCGGGCTCTTTTGGATTCCGGTGACGTTGGCTCTGCACTCGCAGCAGACGCGTTGCGGAAGGGCCGTGCCGACAATATTGCGCGGCAGTTTTGGCTACGGGCCGATTATGTGCTCCTGGCTTCGGAGCGGCCACAAGCAATTTCGGCGCGGAATATAATAAAGGGCGAGGTCCGTGTGCTACTTCCTGAGGAATCCGGCAGCGTATTGGTTGAACTCCGGACGCCAGAGGGCGTGATTCTGTCGAGGATTACAAAGGAGGCTGCCGCCGAATTGGCACTGGTGGTTGGGACGGCGTCCTGGGCAATCGTGAAAGCCCACACGCTGTCCTGAAAATACTGTGCGTCCGATCTCGACAGGTGCAAACAGCCGGCTCAGGGCATTGTGGTCGCTTCCAAAGACGCTCTCGATCGAAACGGTCCAAGCCAGCCCCCGCGATGCTGCTCCTCATGAGCCTGACGGGCGCGAACACGAAGAAGGTCGCGCCGAGCGACCAGTCCGATCAATTTTTCCGACCCCTTTTCCAGAATTGGCACTCGGCCCACATCGGCTGCAGTCATCCGATCGGCGAGGTGTCCGACCAGCTCGTCGCCATATCCAACCAGCAGCGGTTTGCCGGTGGTGGCATCCTTCAAGACTGCGGCATCCGCCCACCCTTCACGCGACCAGCGCAAAGCGTCGGCGCGCGAGATCATCGCAATGACCGCGCCTTCGTCCACGATGGGATAGCTTTTGTGATGCGGCACGCGCGCCGGATCAGCGAAGAACGCCACGGCGGCCTCTACAAGCATCGTGGCATCAAGCGTGTCCACCGGCTTAGCCATGATGTCAGCGACGCGGGTATCCAAAAACGGATCGATGCCATACTCGCGGGTCAGATGGAGGCCCCGGCGTGCGATGCGTTCTGTCAGGATGGAGCGCTTCATCAACAGGACGGTGGTCCCGAATGCAGCCACCGAGGCCGCCAGCACCGGCAAGAGGATATGGGAATTGCCTGTCAGCTCCATGGCGAAGAACGCGGCCGTCAGGGGCGCGCGCATGGTTCCGCCCAAGATCGCAGCCATGCCCAGCAGCGCCCAAAATCCCGGATCGGCAAAGGGGATGAACTGACCCTCCAGCATCCCCAGGGCGCCGCCCATAATCAACAGCGGCGCCAAGACGCCGCCCGACGTTCCGGACGACAAGGCGATCAGCCAGACAGCCATCTTCAGGAACAAAAGCAATGTCGTGTCATGGATTGAGAGGCCGCCCTGGAGCAGAAGGCGGATATTGTCGTATCCGACGCCCAGGACCGCAGGATCGTAATAGCCGCCAATTCCAACTGCGATGCCGCCCAGAGCCGGCCACCACATCCAATGTATAGGCAGCTTATGAAACAGATCCTCGATACCGTAGAGACAAAGTGTCATCAGCGCCGATTGCAGCCCGGCGGCGATGCCGGCCAGAAGACATAGGCCAAGACCCCACCACGGCAGAGCAACGATTCCCAAATACGGAAATAGCGGCCCCGAACCAATAATGAACGGCCGGATTGCCATCGCCACCATGGCGGCAATCGCCACGGGAATGAAGCTGCGAGGTTTCCATTCAAATAGTAGCAGTTCAACGGCAAGAAGGATCGCGGCGATGGGCGTCCCGAAGACCGCGGTCATGCCGGCCGCCGCGCCCGCGACCAGCAAGGTTTTGCGCTCAGCCGAACTCAAGTGAAACAGCTGCGCAAACAGAGAACCGAGCGCCCCGCCGGTCATAATGATCGGGCCTTCCGCGCCAAACGGGCCACCCGTACCGATCGAGATGGCGGACGACAGTGGTTTCAACAAAGCGACCTTGGGAGCGATGCGGCTTTGGCCGATGAGGATGGCTTCAATCGCTTCTGGAATCCCGTGCCCTCGGATCTTTTCCGATCCGTAGCGCGCCATAAATCCAATTATGAGGCCGCCGATGACGGGGATAGCGACCGTCCACAGCGGGAGCGTATGGGGAAATGGCACCACCAGCGTGGAGAAGCGCTGGTAATAGGCCAGATTCGTGAAGACCGCGATCATCCGCAGGAGCAGCCATGCCGCCCCCGTACTCATGACACCGATGATCGAGGCCATCGCCGCCAGAAGGAGCAACCTGGGATCGGCGGTAAAATCGCTCAATTTGTCCTTGAATCTCACTGTAGAAGGGTCGGCTGCCATCGGTATCCGCGCTCACTGAAATGAAGGGTCGCTATTATATCGCAATGCGATATATTGCAACCGCGAAGGCGGAGGGGAACTATGACAAGTTCGCGAAGGCGTCTGGGTAAGGGCGACTACCAGTCGCTCGCGGACTTTCGCTATGTTTTGCGTCAGTTTCTGTCATTTAGCGAAGAGGCGGCCACCCGGACAGGGTTGGCACCACAGCAGCATCAAGCCCTGCTGGCGATCAAGGGTGCCGGCGGGAAGATGAGCATCGGCGATCTTGCCCAAAGGTTGCTTGTGAGGCCGCACAGTGCCGTCGGACTTGTCGATCGTCTGGTGGATGCAAAACTGTTGCAAAGAGATACCGACCAAAAAGATCGTCGCCGCGTTCTTTTGAGCTTAACGCCAACTGCCGAAAGCGTGCTAAAATCGCTGACCGTCGCGCATCGCGACGAACTTAATCGGGTTGCGCCAACCCTTAAGTCGCTGCTTAGCGAACTTGAGGAATGACAATAGACCCGTCCTACAGCGAAGCCGCGAGTATAGTTTCAATCCGAAGCCGTCTGGCCGGGTGGAGTTCAGTCGCCCGAATTGCATTTCGACTAATGATAAATTGAAAAGACATTAGGGAGCCAGAATAATATGGCGACGATTCTCGAAGCACCAATTTCCGCTCCCTCCGACCCAGTTAGCAATGTCCTGAAATGGATTCTACTGGCTGTCGCCGTCGCGACTTTTGTCACACTTGGCGTCGCAGTGGTCGACACCTATAAGCAGGCCCCACCGCAACCCGACCTATATGTCGCCGCGAACGGCGCCAGCGTCATGACTGGTGAAGACATCGTCGCTGGAAAGGCCGGTTTTCAGAAAGCCGACCTGATGGACTATGGCAGCCTATACGGCATGGGGTCGTATTACGGCGAAGACTATACCGCCAGCGTCTTGGTCCGTATGGCGACAGTTACGCAGGACGGGATCGCCCAGCGGCGTTTTGGCAGGGCGTTCGTAATGCTTACGTCGGACCAGCAAGCGTCGGTCGGCGCCGCGATGCGCACGCAGTTGCAAAGTGTCGACCTCACCAAACCGAAGGTCGTATTACCCGACGAACTCGCAGCCTCCATCGGGTCGCTCCAAAAGGATCTCACCGGAACGCTTGGGGTTGCTGACCGCGATGCGGGCTGGACAGCCGCTTACAGCCTCAAGGGCCGAGACGCAGCAAATACAGCCGACTTTCTGATATTTTCAGCGCTCACGACGGTCGCTCGGCGGCCTGGGGTGAATTGGTCATGGACGGAGAACTGGCCCTACGAGCCCCTGGTTGGGAATGTTCCGACGACCAATACCTTCCATTGGACCTGGATCAGCTTCTGCTTCACGTTCTTTGCCTTCGGTGCAGTGCTGTTCATCTATGAATTCTTCCTGAGCGACCCGGACGACGCACCGATGGACCCTGTGCTGGCCAAATTCGGCGCCCTAACGCCCAGCCAGAAGCGTGTCGGAAAATACTTCCTCCTGGTGGCAGCCGTGTTGCTGCTTCAGATCGGGGCGGGGGTCATCATGGCCCACTCCTATTATGACCGCACAAGTTTCTACGGCATCGACATCAATCGTTTTCTGCCGTTCAATTTCCTGCGTGACGTGCATATCCAGGCACCAATCATCTGGATTGGCCTTTCGTGGATCGGAGCCGCACTCTTTCTCGCGCCTGCGATCGCTGGCGGCCGCGAAGCACCAGGCCAAGCATTCCTCGTCGACGTTCTTTTCTGGGTTACCCTGGCAGTTGTCGCGGGCGCCTTGCTCGGAAACTATCTCGGCATCATGGGTGTCATCACGACGGGCTGGTTTTGGTTCGGAAACCAGGGGCTTTCCTATATCGAGCTGGGACGCTTCTGGCAGATCGGATTTTTCGCAGGCTTGGTGATATGGAGCATCCTTGTCTTTCGGGCGCTGTGGCCATCCGCGGTGACATTGCGAAAGGCAACACGCGAGTTCTGGACCGGGCGCATCCGCATGGAGCACCTGATCTGGGCTTCCACTATCAATATCGCGCTACTCTATGCCTGCGGAATGGTGCCGCTCACCGGCATCGAAAAGTCGTTTACTTTGACCGATTTGTGGCGCTGGGGCGTCGTGCATCTTTGGGTGGAACAATCGTTTGAGTTCTTCGCCGCCACTGTAAGCGCTTATCTGCTCATGGCGGTGGGACTGGTTTCACGAAAGCTGGCCGAGCGTGCGGTCTATTTCGAACTGATACTCATCTTCTTGGGCGGGGTGCTCGGAACGGGCCACCACCTCTATTGGGCTGGCGGACCAAGCATGTGGATACCGATGGGCAGCATGTTCTCGTTTATCGAGGTTCTGCCGTTGGTCCTGTTGGTAATCGAAGCGATCAAGCAATATCGACTTATCCGGTCCAGCAAGGAGTTCAAGTATGGCGTGGCCTACACGTACATCATCGGGGCCGCGTTCTGGAATTTCGTGGGTGCCGGCGTCTTTGGCGGCGGCACTCTGAATGCGCCACTGGTCAATTACTACGAGCACGGCACCTTCCTGACCTTGAACCATGCCCACACGGCGCTGTTCGGCGCTTTCGGCCTTCTGGCCATCGGCCTGATCTATTTCTGCTTGCGATACGCCGCCGCCGAACGTGCGCCATTCAGCGAACGCAGCGGCATTATCGCCTTTTGGCTCTACAATTCCGGCCTCGTTCTCTGGATCTTTCTGAATTTCTTTCCAATCGGGTGGGCCCAGCTCGATGCCGTATTCGAGCATGGCCTCGCATATGCGCGCAGCCCGGCTTTCTATAGCACTATGGTGTTGTGGCAGTGGCTGCGCATGCCCGGAGATATTCTCTTCGCGGTCGGCGCCGTCCTTATGGCGTGGGATTTCATTACCAAGCTTGGGCCGCTGCTGCCCGCATGGATGAACATTGCACCACAAGTTCGCAATTTCCGTTCGCACTAATAACTGTAGGTGCAAGTCTACAGAGCAAGCCGGCCCTGGAGGCTACCCATCTCACTGTGCAGCGTTAGCGCATTTCATTTCGCACTTCATTTCGCGTCGCTAATCGCACTTCATTTCGCACTCAATTTGACGATACCATCACCGGAATCGGCGGCGTTCCGCGGTTTAGCACATTGGCTAGCACACTAACACAACATACGTCGGCTTTATTGAATATCATCAATTACTTATGGGTAGACGCACCGGACTTAAAATCCGTTGATCCGAAAGGGTCGTGACCGTTCGACTCGGTCCGGGGCCACCAATCGCCAGCTCCAGGGCCGCAAACAACAAGGGCCGCCACCCGCAAAGGGTGACGGCCCACATTGTCTCCTGCGGCTATCGCAGCTTACGCGTCGCTGTCCTTCGCGAGAAGGATCCAGTTCGCGGCCGAGGGCGCCCGCAGGTCATGACAATGAGACACTGGATCACCTCCTTTTCAAGATTGTTGCGCCGCAAATATAGTCCGCCCACGGGCTTTTACAATAGGATGTCCCCGCCAGGGGGATGATGGAAACAATCTCGACCAGTTGCGTGATCGCCGGCGGCGGGCCTGCGGGGATGATGTGCGGCTATTTGCTGGCGCGCGCCGGAGTGGACGTGACGGTGCTGGAAAAGCATGCCGATTTCCTGCGCGATTTTCGCGGCGACACGGTGCATCCCTCCACGCTTCAGGTGATGCACGAGCTGGGCCTGCTGGAGGATTTTCTCAAACTGCCCCATGCGAAGATCGCCCGCGTCGGGATCGACATCGGCGACCGGCATTTCAACTTCGCCGACCTCACGCGCCTGCCCACGATCTGCAAATACATCGTCATGATGCCGCAATGGGACTTCCTGGAATTCCTGGCGAACAGGGCCAGACAGTTCCCCAATTTTCACCTGCTGATGCAGACCGAGGCGAAAGACCTGATCGCGCAGGGTGGCCGCATCGCCGGTATCCTGGCAACGGGGCCGGGGAGCGTCAGCGAAAGCCAGAGCGACGGTAAAAGAGCCATTATCCAGATCCGCGCCGGACTGACCATCGCCGCCGACGGCCGCCATTCCATCCTGCGCGACAAGTCCGGCCTGACGCTGGACGAGCTGGGCGCGCCGTTCGATGTCCTGTGGCTGCGGCTGCCGGCCAAGGCGGGCGATCCCGAAAACGTGATCGGCCGCCTGCAGGGCGGGCAGATGTTCGTGATGATCTGGCGCGGCGACTATTATCAATGCGCCCTGGTGATCGCCAAGGGCGGCTATGACGCCATCCGCGCCGAGGGCATCAGCAAATTCCGCGCCCGGCTGAAGCTGGTGGCGGGCTTCGCCGCGCCCCGCGTGGACGGCGCGATCACCGACTTCGACCAGGTCAAGCTGCTCACCGTCGCGGTCAACCGGCTGGAGCAATGGGCGCGGCCCGGCCTTGTGATGATCGGCGACGCCGCCCATGCCATGTCGCCGGTGGGCGGGGTGGGCATCAATCTCGCCATCCAGGACGCGGTGGCGGCGGCCAATATCCTGGGGCCGGTGCTGAAAAAGGGCGTGCCGCGCCTCAGCGACCTGAAGAAGGTGCAGAGGCGGCGGCAATGTCCCACCCGCCTGATCCAGGCCTTTCAACTGTTCGTGCAGAACCGCTTTCTGGCGCCGACGGTGCTGAAGGCCCCGCCCAAGCCACCCTGGTTTCTGAAGCTCGCCAACAACTGGCCCTGGCTGCAGCAGTTCCCGGCCCGCTTTATCGGGCTTGGTCCGCGCCCGGAGCATGTGCGGCTGCGAAAGCATTGAGCGCGTTTGCTGCGGCGCGGCAACGAATTGCCCTTCCCGGCACAGGCAGAACCGGCTTAGCGTTACAGCAACAACATGACGGGAGCGCGGACATGGCTGTCATAGACCATCACGACCTGCCGATTTCGTCCAACCAGGAAGAGCGCCGTTGCGCGCTGATGTTCTGCCTGACCTGGGTCGGATTCTTTGTCCTGATCGGCTTGGTCAGTTATCTGGTGAGTTCGATCTGACCAAATGTAATTCGCGCCGAGGCGCAAATTACATTTGCATGGTCCATCCCTCGACTCCCATCGCGGCCTGCCGCACGGCTTCACTCAGCGTCGGGTGCGAATGGCAGGTGCGGGCAATGTCTTCCGACGAGGCCCCGAACTCGATCGCCAGCACGACCTCGGCGATGAGATTGCCCGCTTCCGGGCCGATGATGGCGCAGCCCAGCACCTTGTCGCTCGCCGCATCGGCCAGGATCTTCACAAAACCGTCGGTGGCCATGATGGTCTTGGCGCGGGCATTGGCGGTGAAGGGAAATTTGCCGATCTTGTAGGCGATGCCTGCCGCCTTCAGCTCTTCCTCGGTTTTGCCGACGGTGGCGACTTCGGGGAAGGTGTAGACCACCGAGGGAATGGCGTCGTAATTCACATGCCCCGCCTTGCCGGCGATAAGCTCGGCGCAGGCCACGCCTTCGTCCTCGGCCTTGTGGGCCAGCATGGGGCCTTCGCGGCAGTCGCCCACCGCCCAGATGCCCGCGACATTGGTGCGATAGTGATTGTCGGTGATGACGCGGCCTTTGCTGTCCAGCGCCACGCCGACTTCGGCCAGGCCAAGGCCCGCCGTATAGGGGATGCGGCCGATGGCGACCAGCATCACATCGCATTCGATGATCGACTTGTCGCCGCCCGCCGCCGGTTGGGTCGTGACCTTCAGCCCGGTCTTGGTCTTTTCCACGCCGGTGACCTTGGTGGAAAGCTGGAAGGTGAGGCCCTGCTTGGTCAGGATGCGCTGGAAGGCCTTGGACACTTCGCCGTCAATGCCCGGCGTGACGCGGTCAAGAAATTCCACCACCGTCACTTCGCTGCCCAGCCGCTTCCACACCGAACCCAGTTCCAGGCCGATGACGCCCGCGCCCACCACCAGCAGCCGCTTGGGGATCGAAGTCAAAGCGATGGCGCCGGTGGAGGAGACGATTCTAGCTTCGTCGATGGTGACGCCGGGCAGTTGCGCGACGTCGGAGCCGGTGGCGATGATGATGTTCTTGGTGGTCAGGGTGCGGGTCTTGCCGTCGGGCAGCTTGACCTCGACCGTGCCCAAAATTTCTTTTGAAGGAGCCGCCGTGATTGTCGCCTCGCCGACAATGGCCTCGCTCTTGGCCTTTTTGAGCAGGAATTCCACGCCCTTGGTCAGTTCGCCGACCACCTTGGTCTTCTGCGCCATCATGGCGGCGAGGTCGACGTCCACCTTGGCCTTGATGCCCAGCCTGGCGAAGTCGGTCTGGGCTTCATGGAAGCGCTCGCTGGCATGCAGCAGCGCCTTGGAGGGAATGCAGCCGATATTCAGGCAGGTGCCGCCAAAGGCGCCGCGCTTGTCGATGCAGGCGCTGGAAAGGCCCAGCTGGCCCAGCCGGATGGCGGCATTGTAACCGCCAGGCCCGCCGCCAATGACGATTGCGTCGAAAGTGTCAGCCATGTCCAAACCGCCTGCAAATCAGTGACAATTCTTGGGCGGAACATAAGCATCCGAGGCTTAAGGAAAACAGCCCAAAACGCATGACAGAGGCGGCTTTTTGGCGTGAATTCAAGCGCCCGCGCCGCATTCCGCGGCGCGACCCTCCGCTAGGGCCATGACCTGCCTCCCCCTTGCGGGCGAAGCCCGCCCAAAAGGGGGAGGTGGCGGCAGCGAAGTGTCGGCGGAGCCGACCGAGCTGCCGACGGAGGGGATCGTTAAACAGCCGGACCTTCGGAACGAAGGTCCGGGTCGGGAAAGACAAGGTCGACGACCGTGCCGCGGCCCGGCGCGGACCGGACACTGGACACGCCCCCCAGCTGCAGGCCGAAGGTCTTGATCAGGCGCGAGCCCACGCTGCGGGACTGGTCGTCCATGGCAAAGCCCAGCCCGTTATCGGCGATGGCCAGGCGCAGCTTGCCGTCCGCCGCGCTTTGCATCGTCAGCTTGATGACGCCCTCGCGCCCATTGGGGAAAGCGTGCTTGAAGATGTTGGTCAGCGCCTCGACCGTGAACAGCGCCAGCGCCACCGCCATGCTGCCCGACACCACCCGGCTGGGGACATCGACCTCGACCTTCACATGGTCGCCCGCCATGCCACCGGCGATCTGGTGGCTGAGTTCTTCCAGCAGCTGGCGGATGTCCAGCGTCGACTGGTCTTCCAGCTCGTTGAGGATGCGGTGGACCAGCGCCAGCGCATTGATGCGGGTCTGGGCCTGGATCAGCGCCTCCTTGGCGCTGGCGTCCTTGACCTGCTGCGCCTGGATGGAAAGCAGGCTCATCACGATCTGGAGATTATTCTTTACCCGGTGGTGAATCTCCTTGATCAGGGTGGTCTTCATTTCCACATTCTCGCGCAACCGGTGGTCGCGGTCCTGGATGCCTTGCGCCATCTCGCTCATGGCGTCGCCCAGCAGCTTGAATTCCAGCGGCGCGTCGGCCAGGTCGGGACGGATGGCGTAATGGCCGCTGCGATAGGCGGCCGCGATGCGGCGCAGATAGCTGATCCACTGGGTCATGCTGCGGTCGGTAAAGAACCAGATCGCGCCCCAGGCAAAGCCGATCATCAGGAAGGGCAGCAGGAAATCCAGCCCGACATGCAGGTAGGTGGGGCCGAAGAGCTGGTTCTCGGCCATGGCGAAGGCCACGAAAATGGACTCGCCGGTCAAGACGGAATTGCCGTAGCGCCAACGGTCGCCGCGGCTGTCGATGGCGCTGGAAACCTCTCCGGCGCCGCCGTTGATCGCCGCGCGCGCCACCGCCGCCCCGACATCCTTGTTGTTGGTGGCGATCACCTTGCCGCTTTTGTCATACACGACCACCACCGCCCCCCTGGGCAGCTGGCCGGCGCGCATCATGTAATCGATCCAGTGGATGTCCAGCGTGATTCCCACGGTGCCGTCAAAGGAGCCGTCCGGCTTGCGCAGCGCCAGCATCGCGCCGATCACCGGCTGGCCGGTGACGCGGCTGATCAGCTCGTTCGACACCGTCATCTGGCTGGTTTGCCGCGCGTCCTTGAAGATCTGATAGTCGCTGACGTTGAGGCCGCGGGCCAGCGCCATGGCCGAGCAGGCGACGCGGCCATTCTCGTCTATGCGGGCAAGATTGGAGAAATAGCGCACGCCGATCAGCGTGTCGGCCAGCACACCGTCGCAGTTGCCGCTGATGCCGCGCACTTCGGACAGCGAACCCACCGCGCGCAGCACCTGTTCAGCGGCGGCCAGCAGATTCTGGTCGCCGGCGGCGACGGTGCGCGCCGACTGCAGCAGCCTGTCATGGACATTGGCGATGTCGAGCCGGACGCGCGCCACGCCCTGGAAGATCGAGACCAGCACCACCGGAAGCAGCGCGAGCGTGATGATGATCTGGAGCCGCTGGCGTAGCGTCCAGCCCGGCTCGCGCGCCGGTGCGTTCATGGCATTGGGGCTATTTGGCGCGCTTTTTACCGACCAGCTGATCGGCACGCCCAGGGCTGAGCTCATCCAGCTGCGCCATGATCTCACGGGCGGCTTCTCCTCCGGCGGGGCGCGAAACGTCATCCAGTCTGTCTCCGCCGTCCAGAATCTCTATCAGGGTCTTTCGCGCGCGGGCAACCCGGCTCTTCACCGTGCCGACGGCGCATTTGCAGATCGCGGCGGCGTCTTCATAGGAAAAGCCGCCCGCGCCCACCAGGATCAGCGCTTCGCGCTGTTCATCGGACAGATGCTTGAGGGCGCGCACCGTGTCGGACAATTCGGCGGAATGAACCTGATCCTCGCCGCCGCCCGGAATACGTTCGGCCGCGTCCTGGTCCCACGGCGCCTGGCGCCAGGCGCGCCTGCGGTCGGAATAGAACTGGTTGCGCAGGATGGTAAAGAGCCAGGCCTTGAGATTGGTGCCGGGAATGAAGCTGGCGCGCGACTGCCAGGCCTTGACCAGCGTCTCCTGCGCCAGATCGTCGGCGGCTTCCTGGTTGCCGGTCAGCGAGCGGGCAAAGGCGCGCAGGAACGGCACCAGGCCGAGCAGTTCGGTCTTGAAGTCCGGATTCTCGGGCTTCTTGGTCTGGGTGGCAGGAGCGGATGTGTGCATCACGACACCTTCTTGCCGGCCTCATCGATCTGCTTGAGCAGATCCATGAAATCGTCGGGCACCGGCTCCTGCGCCACATCGTCATACATCCGGCGCAGTTCACGCCCGATGGCCCGCTGGCGGGCGCGGATGGCGCGGGCCTTTTCCGTGGGTTTTTCCTCGTCAGACACGCTGGTGTCCCATTGCTGAGTCATGTTGGGCTTCGCCAATCCTGTTGTCCGCTGAAAACCCGCCAACCGGGTGATACGGCAAGTAATTTCGCTCCTGCGGCCCCATGCCAGCTCCCTTTCCCAAGGTTCCAAACGAATGGATTTCGCGATGGTTCCGACAGGGTAGGGAACTTTTTTGGTGGACGTAAGTTCCTTCCCTGAGCTTTATCTTTGGGCCGAAGGAGCCATTCCATGAGCATGTCGCAAACCCTTGCGCCGCACCTTCCCTATCTGCGCCGCTACGCCAGGGCCTTGACCGGGTCCCAGCCCAGCGGGGACGCCCATGTCCGGGCGGCGCTGACGGCGTTATTGTCGGGGGGACAAAGCCTTATGGAGGGGGTGCCGCCGCGCGTCGGCCTCTATCGGCTGTTCCATGCCATCTGGCAGTCCGGCGCCGAACATTATGACGAAACCGCCCAACTGGGGGCGCCGGGCGCCAAGACGCCCGAAAGCCGCCTGAAATCGCTTTCCGCCTCCAAGCGCGCCGCTTTGTTGCTGACGGCGGTGGAAGCCTTCAGCCTGGAGGAGGCCGCCTTCATCATCGACGAAACCCCCGAGGAAGTGGAAGCCGCCATCCTGGGCGCGCAGAAGACCATCGACAGCCAGCTGGCCAGCAAGGTGCTGATCATCGAGGATGAACCCATCATCGCCCTGGACCTGGAAAATCTGGTCACCGAACTGGGCCACAAGGTGGTCGCCATCGCCGCCACCAAGGACGATGCGGTGGCCAAGGCCAAGTCCGAGCGTCCCGGCCTGGTGCTGGCCGACATCAATCTGGGCGAAGGCGGCTCGGGCATTGACGCGGTCAGCGAGATCCTGGCCAGCTTCGACATTCCGGTGATCTTCATCACCGCCTATCCCGAAAAGCTTTTGACCGGCGAGCGCCCGGAACCCACCTATCTGATCGCCAAGCCCTTCCTGCCCGAAACGGTGCAGGCCACGGTGGGCCAGGCGCTGTTCTTTCATCCCGTCGCAACGCAAGCGGCGTAAAAACACTCTGGAGATCTGACTCATGGCCAAGAAAAAAATCGCTTCCGGCACTATCGATGCCCGCCTGGCCGCGTTGCGCGCCGACTTCGCGGCGCTGCAGTCCGACATGAAGGGCCTGTATGGCGATGTCAGCGAAGCGGCGTCCGAGCGCGCCGCCATGGCGATGCGTTCGGCCGAGGAAATCGCCGACCGCGCCGTGGCGCTGGCCGAGGAAGCCGCGCGCGAGGGCAAGACCATGGCGCTGGAATACAAGGACGAAGCCGAGGAATGGGCCGAGGAGAATGCGGAAGAACTGCGCTCCCATGTCCGGGCCCAGCCGCTGCAGTCGCTCCTGATCGCCGGCGGTATCGGCGCGCTGTTCGGCGCGGTTTTTCTGCGGCGCTGATGCGCCGCCCTTGTCTCCCGGCGGCCCCCGGCGGCAGTTTCCTGTTAAGCCCTGGCGTCGTATAAGATGGCCGGCAAGGGAAAACACATGTTCGCGCGACTGACCGCCAAGGCAATCATGGCCGCCACCGCCATTGCGATGGCTTTCTTCGGCGTCTGCCTGCTGGGCGCGGCGCTGGCTGCGGCGCTGGCCCAGGCGCTGGGCCTCGTGGGCGGCTATGCGCTGGCGGGCGCCATCTTCCTGGCGCCGCCGCTGGTATGGGCCGTGGCCACGCGCCTGCTGCGGCCACGGCGTCGGCCGCCGCCGCAAAATGGCGCCGCCGACCTGACACGTGTGCTTTTCGCGGCGGTGGCGAAGGAAACGCCCTGGGTGGCGATCATCGGCGCGGGCCTTGCAGGCATCGCCAACATGTTCCTCAACCGCAACAAATCCTCCAAATAACCCGACCTGTTCCCGCTTCCCTGTGGATGAAGGGAACCGGAGCCCTCAGCGCGGCGTTTTTATGACGCTAGAATTCTGAGGACAAAGAATCATGCTCGGTTGGGCGCTCACCTTTCTGATCCTCGCTTTGGTGGCGGGCTATATGGGTTTTTTGGACTGGCCGGGCTGGCTGCCTCGATCGCCAAGCTGCTGCTGGTGGTGTTCGTGATCTTGCTGATCGTCAGTGCCTTCTCCGGCGCGCTGCGCCAAAGGCCTCCGGTCTAGAGTCGTTGAAGGAGTTTCGCGATGCGCATTCCTGCTTTCCTCATCGAGCATCCCTATGAAGCGCTGCTGGCCGGCGCCCTGCTTCTGGCGCTGATTTTCGGCGGGGCGGACCGCCATGCCGCCGAGGTCGCCTCCCAGCCCCAGGCCCCCGCTGCTGCCAAGATGTAATTTTTTCCAGGTGGCCGGAACGCTTTGAGGCGCCGCCCATTATCTCACCCGAGCGGATGTCCGATCCGGAACGCCCCCAGCCCCTTCGACAGCCCGTTTTGGGTGTCCGCTCTCTTCTTCAAAAAGCCGCCTCCGGGCGGCTTTTTCTTTGCCTGCTGGTGTCGGCTAAGGCATTTTTCCGATTAGGGACGTCCTGGGCTGGCCGACCGGATACAGCATGTAGAGGCTGGCCGGGGTCTGCAGCTGGGTAGGAAACCCCATATAGCCGAACGACTTCTGGACGAGCTGGTGCTGGTCGCGGCGGAATTCGGCCAGATAGATCAGACGGCCCTTCAGCAGGGCTGCCGGGGCCGCGGGCGCTTCCGGATAGCGCCGGGTCTCATTGACCTGGACCACCGGCACACCGGGCTGGGTGAAGCGCAGCCAGGCGGTGGTCTGGTAATCAGTGGTCAGCACGGCGTCGGCCAGATGCGCCTTGTGCAGGGCGGCGGCGACTTCGCCGATGGGCGCGAAATTGCGCCCCAGAATTCGCGCCAGCGGATCTTTTGACAGCGGCAGCACGCCCCACAGCGCCTGGGCATAGAGCGCCAGCAGCATCAGTGCCGCCAGCGGCGCGGCGGCAAAGGAAATCTTGCGCCAGCCGCCTCCGACCGGGAAAGCCTGGGCCGCCAGGATCGCCAGCGCCGGATAGACAAAGCAGGGCCAGTTGCCCTGCACCCGGTCATGCAGCGCATGTTCCAGGAAATAGGCGCACGCTGTCCACACCAGCACCGCCAGGAAGAAACTGTCGCTGGCGGGCTTGCTGGCGCGCCACAGTCCCGCCAGCATCAGCACGAAGATCAGCGGCGTCGCCAGCCCCAGCTGGGCGGCGAGAAATTCGCCGATGAAGCGCCAAGTGAAATGCCCGGCGCCGATGCGCCCGAACTGGAAGGCGAAGGTTTCCCACTGATGCTGTGACTGCCACAGCAGGTTGGGCGCGAAGATCGCCAGCGCCAGCAGGGCGCCCAGATAAGGCCAGGGCGATTTCAGCCAATGGCGGACGCGTGGATCGGCGATCAGCCAGATCACGGTGCCCAGCCCCAGGAACAGCGCGGAATATTTCGACAACAGGCCCAGGCCCGCGGCGATGCCAAAGCCCAGCCACCATCCGGCGGGCGCGAGACGCGCCCGGCCGGATGGCGAAGCGGCGCCAGCGACAGCGGCATGCGCCGCGAGGCGCGGACGTTGTATCTGTGCCAAACACCAGATCATCGCCGCACTGGTCACCAGCGAAGGCATGTCCGGCGTCGCCGCCAGCATTTCCACCGACACCATCAGCGTCAGGTTGAAGAACAAGGCCGCCAAGCCTGCCCTGCCCCGCTTTTCATCCCGCAGCACCAGCGCCGCCGTCTGCCAGACAAACCAGGTGGCGGGAATGGACAGGATCACGCCCGCGAAGCGCACGCCCCAGGGCGTGGCGCCGAACAGCGCCGTGCCGGCGCGGATCAGCCAGGCGGTCATGGGGGGATGGTCATAATAGCCCGCCGCCAGATGCAGCGACCATAGCCAGTCATAGGCCTCGTCCGCCGACAAGGGCAGCAGCGCCGCCATCACGGCGCGCAGCACCAGCAGCACGGCCAGCAGCGCCAGGGTGGTGCGCGCGGACATCATGGCCGCAGCAAGCCCCGGTCCGCCTCCCCCTTCGCGTGCGTAAGCACGCTCAAGGGGGAGGTGGTTTCAACGTGCGAAGGCGACCGGATGGGAGCCGAGCGAAAGTTGAAACCGGAGGGGGTCAAAGAAAGAGTCATCGAGCCCGCCAGACAAAGAGGGTGGACATGGCATAATTCCACAATGCGCTCATCACCGCGCCCACCGCGCCCGCCGCCCACCAGATGGGCCGCTCGATATAAAGCCAGCTCGCCAGATCGACATTGGCCAGCACACCCACCGAGCCGATCAGGCAGAACAGCACAAAGCCCTTCAGCATCGCCCAACCCTTCAGGCGGCGGTCGCGATAGGTAAGTTCGTTGTTGAGCAGGAAATTGCTGGTCATGGCGGCGAAGGTGGCCAAAATCTGGGCGGCGCGGAACAGGTCATGCTGCAGCGGCAGGAAGACCAGCATCAGCCACAGCACCAGCAGGTGCACGAACAGACCTATGGTGCCGACAATGGCGAAAAAGATGAAGCGCGGATCGACCAGATCGCCGGTCACCTTGGCCAGCAGCAGGCCCAGGAATTCCACCCCGATCTGGGCATTGAACTTGCTCTCGCCGTCAAAGCGCGCGCCGAAACTGTAGGGCTGCTCGGCGATGCGCAGCCTGGTCCCCGCCGTGGCGGCGATGTCGAGCAGTATCTTGAACCCCGCCGGCGACAGGCGCGGCGCGATCTCGTCGAAACGCTCGCGGCGCATCATGAAAAAGCCCGACATGGGGTCTGACAGCGGCGTGCCGACCAGCCGGTTGGTCAGTTCTGTCCCCAGCACCGAGATCACGCCCCGCGACCCCGAAAGGCTGGCGGCGCTGCCGCCCGCGACATAGCGGGTGGCCGCCACCATGTCGGCCTCGCCCGAGGTCAATTTCGCCAGCATGGCGGGCAGAACCTTTTCGTCATGCTGCAGGTCGGCATCGATCACCGCCACAAAGGGCGCGGCGGAGGACAGCATGCCCTCGATGCAGGCCCCCGCCAATCCGCGCCGCCCCACCCGGCGCAGGCAGCGCACGCGCGGGTCACGGGCGGCGATGTCCTTGACCGCGGCGGCGGTGCCGTCGGGGGAATTGTCGTCCACGAAGATGGCTTCCCAGGCGATCCCGGCCAGGGCCGCATCCAGCCGCCGCACCAGTTCGGCGACATTGCCCCGCTCCTTGAAGGTCGGAACGACGATCGAGAGGGTGGGGCTGGACAAAGCGGGCGCTCGGATGGAACCGCCCCTTGGTGGGGCCATGGGCCTTTGGCGTCAAGAGGTTGGGACAAAGGTGGCGCAAATGAGTAGTGAACTCAGCCACTTAAATTGAAGCCCCCGGCGGGAAACTTTGCCGGCGCGAGGCGTTGGCCCTTTATGAGCAGCCTGGGCACACGCGAACCGGTTCCCGGCCTTCCCGCCAACCACAGGTCCCTGCGCCCGGCGGCGCCGCGCGTGCTGGTGGTGGAGGATGAAATGACCGTGGCCATGCTGATCGAGGACATGGTCAGCGAACTGGCCTATGAGGTCGCCGCCGTGGTGCCCCGGCTGGAAGACGCCATGCGCCTTTTGGACAGCAACATATTCGATCTGGCCATGCTGGATGTGCATCTGAACGGCAAGACGGTGTTTGCCTTTGCCGCCGCGCTGGAGACGCGCGAGATTCCCTTCCTCTTCGCCACCGCCTATGGGTTGTGCGCCATCCCGGCGGAATTCCAGGGCCATCCGGTCCTGCGAAAGCCCTTCGGGCCGGTGGAGTTGCGGCGCGCCTTGCTGGGTTTGTCAGGCCGCTCCGCCCACTGACCCCGGATCAGTGGAAGAAGATGGCGTAGATCACGATGCCCGCGATCACCGCCAGCGCCAGGCTGATATGCAGGACATAGCGCATCACGCCCAGTTCCTTGCCGCCGCGGGCATCCTGGGCGCTGAGGATCACAGGTCCGTCTTCGCGTGCCGCCATTTGTCGGTCTCCTTGTTGCAGTTTATTCCGCGGCATGGCCGCCCGCGACGCGGCCTTCCAGTTCCACGATCAGGGCGCCGATCTCGGCGGCCTGCCCCGCATCGGCCATGGAGTCGCGCCAGGCCGTGAGGATTTCCAGCCGCTCCGCATCGCCGAAGCGCCGGTCGCGCAGCACATCGCCAGGCGCGCGGTAGATGCGCCCCGGGTTCAGCTTGATGTCGTCGAACAGCTTCTTGCTCATGGGGGCGTCAGATCCGCCCCAGCAGGGCCAGGACCAGCACGATCACCAGAACCAGGCCCAATGTGCCGGAGGGGTAGTAGCCCCAGCCCCGGCTGTGCGGCCAGGACGGCCAGGCGCCCAGCAGCAAAAGCAGCAGAATGACGATCAGAATGGTTCCCATGTGAAATTCCTTCGCAAGTATATGCAACAGGAACACAGCCGGGCGGCGAGGGTTCCTTCGCCCCGCGCCGGGATTGGAAGTTCCCCGCCAGGGACATTTCGTGGCGTTTGGCTAGCGCGCCAGCCGGATCGCGGCCAGCGCGCCCGCGCTGGCGGCGACCGCCGTCAGAGCCGCCCCCCAGGCCATGTCGATCAGCGACACTTTCAGCGACCAGACTTTCAGGGTGGCGAGATTGGTGAGGTCATATGTGGCATAGGCGAAAAAGCCGAACAGCGCGCCATACAGCGCCGCCAGCCGCCAGTCGCCCGCCGCCAGCGCCGGCCGGACCGCGAAGATGACAACCCCCGCCAGATAGACCAGATAAAACGCCGCCGCCGCCGTCATGTTGGGATTTTCGGCCATGATGGAACCCAGGGCGCGGTGATAAAGCGGCCCCGAGGTTGCGGAGAGCCAGGCAAAGTCCAATCCGCCCATGACAAGGGCCGCGGCGACATAAGCGATCAGATAAGCCATACTGTTCTTCCTTTTTTCGGTCTTACGCAGCCGCCGCGCCGGCGGATCTCTCCCGCGCCCGTCCGGGTGATCCGCTCCGGCACGCGCCCCGTAAGACATCCGATGGCAAGGATCGCAATCGTCGGCACGGGCATTTCAGGATTGGGCAGCGCCTTCCTGCTGGGCCCCCATCACGACATCACCGTCTATGAAAAAGCCTCGCGGCCGGGCGGCCACAGCCGCACCGTGACGGTGGATTATGACGGCACGGCGGTTCCCGTCGATACCGGCTTCATCGTCTTCAACCGCCCCAACTATCCCAACCTGACCGGGCTCTTTGACCTGCTGGGTGTGCAGACCCACGCCAGCGACATGACGTTTGCGGCCTCCATCAAGGATGGCTGGCTGGAATGGGGCGCGCAAAATCTCAATGCCGTGATCGGCCAGCGGCGCAACCTGCTCAGGCCGCGCTTTGTGCGGCTGGTGCGCGATGTCCTGCGCTTCAATGCCGAGGCCCAGGACATGGCGGAGCGCCTGCCGCATCTGACCCTGGATGGGCTGATCGCGCGGCTGGGCCTGGGCGACTGGTTCCGCAACTATTATCTGCTGCCCATGGCGGGCGCGATCTGGAGCTGCCCGCCCCGCCAGATGCTGTCCTTCCCGGCACGCGCCTTGATCCGCTTTTTCGCCAACCATCATCTTCTGTCGCTCACCGGCCAGCCGCAATGGCGCACCGTCACCGGCGGCAGCCGGGAATATGTGCGCCGCCTGACCCAGCCCTTTGCCGATCGGGTGCGCCTCAACTGCGGCGCGGTGGAAGTGACGCGCGCCAATGGAAAAGTGCAGGTCCGCGACAGCCAGGGCGGCAGGGAGATTTACGACCAGCTGGTGCTGGCCTGCCATGGCGACGAGGCGCTGGCGCTGCTGGGCGATGCTTCCGACGCCGAGCGCACCGCCTTGTCCTGCTTTCGCTATCAGGAAAATGTCGCGGTCCTGCATCGTGACACATCGGTGATGCCTCGGCGGCGGCGCTGCTGGGCAAGCTGGGTGTATACCTCCGACGGCGCCCCCGAGCCCGCCATCAGCGTCACCTACTGGATGAACCGCCTGCAGGGCATCGACGAACGCCGCCCCCTGTTCGTCAGCCTCAATCCCCGCCGCCCGATCCCCGCTGCGCTGACCTTCGACAGCGCCAGCTTCCATCATCCGGTATTCGATGCCGCCGCCATCGCCGCGCAGGGCCAGATCGCCGCGCTGCAGGGCGCGCGCGGAACCTGGCATGCCGGCGCCCATCTGGGCCACGGCTTCCACGAGGACGGACTGGCCAGCGCCGTGCGGGTCGCAGCCGCCCTGGGCGCCGACATTCCCTGGGCGCGCCCCATCGCGCATCCCGATGCGGCGCAGCAAAAAGTCCGGACCCCGCGCCCGGTCTTCCCCGATCCCCTGCCGGCAGAATTGTTTTGAGCGGCGTCCGGGCCTAATCTTGGGCTGGCCTGCATGTCGGAAGAAGCCGCGATGTCCCTGATACCCGCGTCCTATATCGAAAAAAGCTGGCGCAAGGCGATCCAGTCGCTGGAATATGGCAGCCTGGAATTCATCGCGCCCAACGGCGAAGTCAGCCTGTGCCAGGGCGCCCATCCCGGGCCCAGCGCGCGGTTCCATATCCGCGAATGGGATGTGCTGCGCCGGATCATGGCGCGCGGCGATATCGGGCTGGGCGAGGAATATATCGCCGGCAACTGGGAGTCCGACAATGTCGAAAAGCTGATCAGCCTGTTCCTGCTGAATCTGGATCACTTCTCCGATTTTTCGGACGGCAATGTCTTCAACCGCCTTGGCTTTGTGCTGCACAATGCCTTCATGCGGCGCAACTCGATCCCGGGCGCGGCGCGCAACATCAAGGATCATTACGACGTCGGCAACGACTTCTATTCGCTGTGGCTGGACAAGAGCATGACCTATTCCTCGGCGCTGTATGACGGCACCGACGAGCTGTATCGCGCCCAGCAGAACAAGTATGAGCGCATCCTGTCCAAGTTCGCGCAAAAGCGCGCCAATGTGCTGGAGATCGGCTGCGGCTGGGGCGGCTTTGCCGAGCGCGCCGCCGCCGACAGCCACACTGTCACCGGCCTGACCATCTCGCCCGCCCAGCATGAATTCGCCACCCGGCGCCTGAACGGCGCCGCCGACATCAAGCTGCAGGATTACCGCCTGACCAAGGGCACCTTCGACAACATCGTCTCCATCGAGATGTTCGAGGCGGTGGGCGAGCATTACTGGCCCGCCTATTTCGCCTGCGTGGCGCAGCGGCTGAAGCGCGGCGGCCGCGCCATCATCCAGACCATCACCATCAAGGACGAATTGTTCGCGGGCTATCGCACCCGCAGCGACTTTGTCCGCCACTATGTCTTTCCCGGCGGCATGCTGCCCTCGCTGCAGCGCTTCCGCGAGGAAGCCGAGAAAGCGGGGCTGAAATTTGCCGGCGCCTTCGGCTTCGGCAAGGACTATGCCCGCACCTTGCGCGAATGGCGGGTCCGCATGCAGGCCAGGGAAGCCGAGATCCGGGCGCTGGGCCATGACACCCAGTTCCTGCGCAACTGGGAATTCTATCTGGGCATCTGCGCCGCCACCTTCGAGGTGGCGCGCACCGATGTGGTGCAGGTCGAACTCGTCAACGCCTGACGCGAGCGCCGTTCGGCAGCCATCGGCGTCCTTCAGCGAGATGTCGGCGGAGCCGAGCTGAGACGGGTGGGGGTCAGCCGATAACGTCCGAAAAGCTCAGCTTGGCGTCGAACAGCGAGCGCACCACAAGCTGGATGCGGGTCGAGACGCCGAAGCGGCGCTTGGCGTCCTCGATATGCTTGTGGACCGTGGATTCGCTGATCCCCAGCAGCCTGCCGATTTCCCAGTCGCTTTTGCCCTGCGCCGCCAGGGCCGCGCAGTCGCGCTGGCGCGGCGTCAGTTGGGGACCGCTGGCGGCGGGCCGGGCATGGCGCAGCGCCTCGGCGGCATCGAAGGCCAGCGCGCCGACATAATGCGCCGCCGCCAGCGAGGCCAGCGGCAAGGGCGCGCCGCGCTTCATCAGGAAGGAACAGCTGCCGGCAAAGACGCTGTAGCTGCCCGCCGCATCGGCGCCGCGCGGCCGGTGCACCGGCACCGTCACCGCCGCCCCCACGCCCGAGCGCGTCAGGTCGTCCAGCCATGCGCCCTGCTGCGGCGTCAGGCTGATGAGGCGGGGAATGTCGGACCACAGGAAGGGCGCGTAGCATTGCGACGCCGCCGCCAGCGCCGCCTCGCTGCTGCGGTCCTGCCAGTCCGCGGGCAGATCGGCCAGCCAGAGCGGGCCGCCCGCCCCCGACAGCGCGACATAGTCAAAGCCCAGGCTGCGCGACGCCGCCACGGTCAGGACCGACAGCGCCTTCATGTCGCGCGCCGCGCGCGCGGCGCCGGCAAAGTCCTGCACCAGGTGGGTCGCGCTCATGGGCCGATCCTAGCGGGAAATCGGTGCGGCGGAAGTTTTACATTGTGCGCCGCATCCCCCGCGGCCACCATATGCACAGAAACGGAGACGGACATGGTTGACGCGGCAATCGAGGTTCTGGCGATCTGCGGTTCGCTGCGCAAAGCCTCGTTCAACCGCATGGCGATGGGCGCGGCGATTGCCGCAGCCCCGCCCGGCATGCATGTCAGCGAAGGCCTGATAGGGGACATCCCTCTCTACAACGAGGATCTGCGCGAGACAGGCGAGCCCGCCGCCGTGGCCAAGCTCAAGGAGCAGGTGAAGGCGGCCGACGCGCTGCTGTTCGTCACCCCAGAATACAACTACAGCGTGCCCGGCGTATTGAAGAACGCCATCGACTGGGTGTCGCGCCCACCTGCCCAGTCGCCCTTCGACGGCAAGCCCGTCGCCATTCTGGGCGCCAGCGCCGGGAACATGGGCACCGCGCGCAGCCAGCAGCATCTGCGCCAGACCTGCATGGCGCTGAACATGCTGGCGGTGAACAAGCCCGAAGTGCTGATCGGCCAGGCCGCCACCAGGTTCGGCCCGGATGGCAGCCTGACCGATGAGGTCACGGGCAGGTTCATCCGTCAGTTGATGCAGGCTTTGTACGATTGGACCCGGCGCCTGAAATCTGCGTCATAAAATCTCCTGTATTTGGGGGAGAAATGGGCTAGAGAGGCGTTTCGAGGGCACCAACGGGTCTTTTCCCATGCTTTGCAAACTGTCTATCGCGCTGACTTTTCTGGGTGCCAGCACCCTTGCGGCCCAGGCTGTGGGCGATGCCAAGGCGGGGGCGGATGTGTTCCGCCGCTGCGCCATCTGCCACACGGTGGAGAAGGGCGGCGGCAGCGCCATTGGCCCCAACCTGTTCGCCGTGGTGGGGCGCAAGGCCGCGTCCCTGCCGGACTTCCAGTATTCGGCCAAGCTCCAGGAGTCCGGCATTGTCTGGACCCCGCAAACCCTGACCAAGTGGGTCGCCAAGCCCGGCGCCATGGTTCCCGGCACCAAAATGGCCTTTGCGGGCCTATCGAGCAAAAGCCAGCAGGCCAATGTCGTGGCCTATCTCCAGACGTTGAAGTGATCCCCTCCCCTTCCTTGGCGCCGGCGCGCCGAAGGGGCGGAAACAGTCCTGCGGCGGGATGACGCACCCGGGGATTCAGTCTGTTTGTTGCAATGCAGCAAACACTTATTTCTGTTCGTTGACAGGCTCATGGCGGCGCGCCTAGCTTTTGCACCGCACAAGAGCAGGACGGTAGCCGCTCCGGCGCCTTTAGACCTGTCCATCTGGGATCACGAAACACCATGAAGGTTCTGGTGCCCGTCAAGCGGGTGGTCGACTACAATGTGAAGGTCCGCGTGAAGGCGGACCAGAGCGGCGTGGACCTGGCCAATGTCAAAATGTCCATGAACCCCTTTGACGAGATCGCCGTCGAAGCGGCGGTTCAGCTCAGGGAAAAGGGCAAGGCCAGCGAAGTGGTCGCGGTGTCCATCGGCCCGTCCCAGGCGGCCGAGACCATCCGCACCGCGCTCGCCATGGGCGCCGACCGCGGCATCCTGGTCAAGACCGACGCTGCCGTCGAACCGCTGGCGGTGGCCAAGATCCTGAAGGCGATCGCCCTGGCCGAGAAGCCCGGCTTCGTCATCACCGGCAAGCAGGCGATTGACGACGACGCCAACCAGGTCGGCCAGATGCTGGCGGCGCTGCTGGGCTGGCCGCAAGGCACCTTCGCCCATGCGCTGGAGCTGGCGGACGGCACGGCGAAAATTTCCCGCGAGATCGATGGCGGGCTGCAGACGGTGGAAGTGAAGTTGCCGGCGGTGATGACCACCGACCTGCGCCTGAACGAGCCGCGCTATGCTTCGCTGCCCAACATCATGAAGGCCAAGAAGAAACCGATCGACGAGAAGACGCCCGCCGATCTGGGCGTCGATGTCACACCGCGCTTCAAGGTGCTGAAGGTGGCCGAGCCGCCCAGGCGCGAGGCCGGGGTCAAGGTGACGAATGTGTCCGAGCTGCTGGACAAGCTGAAAGCGGACGGCGTGCTGCCATGACCAGCCTTGTCATCGCCGAACATGATAATGAGACTCTGAAGGACGCCACCCACAAGACGGTGACGGCGGCGGCGCAGATTTCGGCGCCGGTGCATGTGCTGGTGGCGGGCGCCAATTGCGCCGCGGTCGCCGAGGCTGCGTCGAAGATCGCGGGCGTGGAGAAGGTGCTGCTGGCCGATGCGCCGATCTATGCCAGGCAGTTGGCCGAGCCGATGGAGGCGCTGATCCTGTCGCTGGCGGAAGGCTATGACGCCATCCTGGCCCCCGCCACCACCAGCGGAAAGAATATCCTGCCGCGCGTGGCGGCAAAACTCGACACCCCCCAGGTGTCGGACGTCATCAAGGTGGTGTCGCCCGACACCTTCGAGCACCCCATCTATGCCGGCAATGCCATCGAGACCGTGCAGGCGCCGGCAGGAAAAAAGATCCTCACCGTGCGCACCACCGCCTTCGCGGCTGCGCCCGAAACCGGCAGCGCTGTGGTGGAAAAAATCGCCGCCGCCGCCGATCCGCAGCTCTCCAAATTCGCGGGCGAGGCGCTGTCGAAATCCGCGCGCCCCGAACTCACATCCGCCAAGATCGTCATCTCCGGCGGGCGCGGGCTGGGCTCGGCCGAGAATTTCAAGCTGCTGGACGCCATCGCCGACAGACTGCATGCCGCAGTGGGCGCCAGCCGCGCCGCCGTCGATGCCGGCTATGTGCCCAATGATTATCAGGTGGGCCAGACCGGCAAGGTGGTGGCCCCCGACCTCTATATCGCGGTGGGCATTTCCGGCGCGATACAGCATCTCGCCGGGATGAAGGATTCCAGGGTCATCGCGGCGATCAACAAGGACGCGGAAGCGCCCATCTTCCAGGTCGCCGATTACGGCCTGGTGGCGGATCTTTTCACGGCCCTGCCCGAACTGGACGCCGAACTGGCGAAGCGCGGTTACAAGTAAAGGTATCGAATCATGACAGTTGAAAAAATTGGCGTTATCGGCGCGGGCCAGATGGGCACGGGCATCGCCCATGTGCTGGCCCTGGCCGGCTATGATGTTGTGCTGGACGACATCAACAAGGAGGCCCTGTCCAAGGCCATTGAGCGGGTCGAGAAGAACATGCAGCGCCAGGCCGCCAAGGGCGCCATCACCGAGGACCAGATCAAGCCCGCTCTGGCGCGCATCCGCATCACCGAGAACATGGACGACCTGAAGGACCGCGACCTGGTGATCGAGGCCGCCACCGAGGACGAGGCCATCAAGAAGAAAATCTTCCAGGACCTGACCAAGCGCATTTCCTCCACCGCGCTGATCGCCACCAACACCTCGTCGATCTCGGTGACGCGGCTGGCGGCGGCCACCGACCGGCCGGAGAATTTCATCGGCCTGCATTTCATGAATCCGGTGCCGCTGATGCAGCTGGTGGAAGTGATCCGCGGCATCGCCACCAACGACGCCACGTTCCATGCCGCCCTCGAGATCGTGAAGCGCGTCGGCAAGACCGCCGCCTATGCCGAGGACTTCCCTGCCTTCATCGTCAACCGCATCCTGCTGCCGATGATCAACGAAGCGGTCTATACGCTGTATGAAGGTGTCGGCAATGTCGACGCCATCGACACCGCCATGCGGCTGGGCGCCAACCATCCGATGGGTCCGCTGCAGCTGGCCGACTTTATCGGCCTGGATACCTGCCTCAGCGTCATGCAGGTTCTGTACGAAGGCCTGGCGGATTCAAAATACCGCCCTTGTCCGCTGCTGGTGAAATATGTCGAAGCCGGCTGGCTGGGCCGCAAGACCGGACGCGGCTTCTACGACTATCGGGGCGAACATCCCGTACCCACCCGTTAGATCCGTCCAAACCGGGTGCCGATCTAGCTTCCGGTAATTCTCTTGAAATAGGCCACCGCTTCGGGCGAGGCCCAGTCGGCGGGGCCTTCGGCCTTGGCCACGATCTTGCCGCCCGGATCGATCAGCACCGTCATCGGCAGGCCATAGGCGTTAAAGCTTCTCAGCATGGTCACATCCACGTCGCGCCACACCGGCAGCGCCACCTTGTGGCTTTTCAGGAAGGCGGCCGCATCCACCGTGCCCCGGTCGGTGTTGATCGCCAGCACCCGAAGGCCGGGCGCGAAAGCCGCCAGCCGCGACAGGGCCGGAAGTTCGGCGACGCAGGGCGCGCACCAGGTGGCCCAGAGGTTCAAAAGCACATAGCGGCCCCGGAATGCCGAAAGCGCATGCCGGGCGCCGCCGGCATCGGCAAAACCCACATCGGGGGCGGAATTGGGGGTCTTTTCCAGCTTCAGCGCCGCCAGGCTGGGCGGCGGCGCCATGCCCTGATGGACAGAAAGCAGCCCTCTCGCATATAGGATGCCACACGCAATTGCGACGATCACTGCCAGGCTGATGATGATTTTCTTGGGCATTGGGCTGGTCACCGGATGAAGACATGAGCACGAACAAGATGTGGGGCGGGCGCTTTGAGTCCGGCCCCGCCGCCATCATGAGGGAGATTACCCCCTCGATCGATTTCGACAAGCGCCTCGCGGGCGAAGACCTGGCGGGAAGCCGCGCCCATTGCCGCATGCTGGCGGCGGAAGGGATCATCTCCAAGGATGACGGCCAGAAGATTCTGGCCGGGCTGGACACAATCGAACAGGAGATCGCGGCGGGCAAATTCGTCTTCAAGCGCGAGCTGGAGGACATCCACCTCAACATCGAGGCGCGTCTGGCCGAGCTGATCGGGCCGGCGGCGGGCCGCCTGCACACCGCGCGCTCGCGCAACGACCAGGTGGTGACCGATTTTCGCATGTGGGTGCGCTCGGCCATCGAGCGCGCCGAGGGCGGGCTTTTGGAATTGCAGCGCGCTTTGTTCGCCCAGGCCGAACAGCATGTCGAAACCATCATGCCCGGCTTCACCCATATGCAGGTGGCCCAGCCGGTGACCTTCGCCCATCACCTGATGGCCTATGTCGAGATGTTCGGCCGCGACAAGGCCCGGTTCGAGGATTGCCGCAAGCGCTTGAACGAATCGCCGCTGGGCGCCGCCGCCCTGGCCGGCACGCCCTATGCCATCGACCGCGACTTCACTGCCAAGGCGCTGGGCTTTACCCGTCCGATGCGCAATTCGATGGACGCCATCTCGGCGCGGGACTTCGCGCTGGAGTATCTGGCGGTGTGCAGCATCTGTGCCCTGCATCTGTCGCGGCTGGCGGGCGAGCTGGTGCAATGGTCGACGCCAATGTTCGGCTTTGTGAAATTGTCGGACGCCTTCACCACCGGCTCCTCGATCATGCCGCAGAAGCGCAATCCCGACGCCGCCGAGCTGATCCGCGGCAAGAGCGGGCGCATCCTGGGTGACTTCGTGGCGCTGGCAACCGTGGTCAAGGGCCTGGTTCTGACCTATGGCACCGACCTGCAGGAAGACAAGGAGCGGGTGTTTGACGCCGCCGACACGCTGGAGATTTCGCTCGCCGCCATGGCCGCGATGGTGGCCGACCTGACGGCGCAGCCCGGCCGCATGCGCGCTGCCTGCGAGGCGGGCTATCCCACCGCCACCGATCTGGCCGACTGGGTGGTCAAGACCCTGAAGACGCCGTTCCGCGAGGCCCATCACATCGCGGGCGCCATCGTGCGGTGCGCGGAGGATGCGGGCGTCACGCTGGACAAGCTGCCGCTGGCGCAGATGCAGACGATCGAGCCGGGCATCACCCAGGATGTGTTTTCGGTCCTGTCGCTGGACGCCTCGGTCAATTCGCGCATGAGCCTGGGCGGCACCGCGCCGGCGCGGGTCAGAGAACAGTTGCAGCATTGGCGGAGCATTCTCAAATGAAGCGTCTTGTCCTGCTTGCCGCCCTGTCGTTGCTGGTGACCGGCTGCGGCGTGAAGAACGATCTGGTCAAGCCCAACGGCCATCCCGACAAGCGCCAGGAGCCCGACCCGTCCAAGCCGCCATATCCCATAGGGCGTTAGGCGCGAGCCGGACCGCCCCTATATAACCGGCGTTAGGCGCGAGCCGGACCGCCCCTA
>DASZQW010000032.1:0-201157 GCA_035549455.1 Rhizomicrobium sp.
AGGCGCTGGACGAGCATTTCTGGAACAGCCAGATCAATGGCTATGCCTTCTATCCCGACGACAATGATCCCCTGTTCGTGCGGCCGCGCATGGTGTTCGACAACCCTTCGCCGGCGGCGAACGGCACTATGCTGTTCGTGCTGACGCGGCTGGCCATGCTGACGGGCGAGGTGGACTACATGAGCCGGGCCTCGACCCTGGCCGTCACCTTCGGCAACGAAGCCAACCGGATGCTCAATGGCGCGGGCAGCTATCTCAACGGCTTTGAGTATCTGATCAATGCCCTGGTGATCGTGGTGATCGGCCACAAGGGCCACGCCCGCACCCAGGAATTGCTGCGGGCTTATTGGTCCAGGCCCATGCCCAACGCCATGGTGGTGCAGCTCGAGCCGGGCGATCCGTTGCCGGCCGGCCATCCGGCCGCCGGGCGCGGCATGGAGGGCGGCCATCCCACGGCTTATATCTGCCAGACGGGACAGTGCTCGCAGCCCATCACCAATGCCGCCGATCTGGCGCTGGCCCTGACCTTGCCGCCGCAGATGCGCCAGCAACAGCAACAGGTACGCGCCACCGCATAGGGTATCCCATGATCAAAGCCATCCGCTTCGAAAAGACCGGCGGCAGCGACGTGCTGCAATATGTCGACTACGACCTGCCGCCACCCGCCAAGGGCCAGGTGCAGGTCAGGCACAACGCCATCGGCGTGAACTTCATCGACACCTATCACCGCACCGGGCTCTACCCGCTGCCGCTGCCGTCGGGCCTGGGCTCGGAAGCGGCCGGCACCGTCACCGCGGTGGGCGAGGGTGTCACCCGCTTCAAGCCCGGCGACCGGGTCGGCTATGCCAGCGGCGTTATCGGCTCCTATGCCGAGGCCAACAATGTGGTCGCCGACCGGCTGGTGCGCCTGCCCGATGGCATCAGTGACGAACTGGCGGCCGCCGTGCTGCTCAAGGGCATGACCAGCCAATATCTCATCCGCCGCATCCATCCCGTGAAGGCGGGCGAGACCATCGTCTTTCATGCCGCCGCCGGCGGTGTCGGCCAGATCGCCTGCCAGTGGGCCAAGCATCTGGGTGCCACCGTGATCGGCTCGACCACCTCGCCCGAGAAGGTCGAGCTGGCCAAGGCCAATGGCTGCGCCCATGTGATCAACACCAAGGATGCGGGTTGGGAAAAGCAGGTGCGGGAACTGACCGGCGGCAAGGGCGTGCCGGTGGTTTACGACTCCATCGGCAAGGACACCTTCATGGCCGGGCTGGATTGCCTCTCGCCGCGCGGCATCATGGTGACCTATGGCAATGCCTCCGGTCCCGTCGATCCCTTCTCGCCGGCGGTCCTGGCGGGCAAGGGCTCCTTGTTCGTCACCCGGCCGGTGCTGGCGCATTACACCCGCACGGCCGAAGAGCTGCAGGAGACGGCGGATGACCTCTTCAAGGTGCTGCAGTCGGGCGCGGTGAAAGTCGCCATCAACCAGCGCTTTGCCCTCAAGGACGCGGCCAAGGCGCATGACGCATTGACCGGCAAAAAGACGACCGGTGCCACCATCCTTATTCCATGACCCCCTTCCGTCACAGCCCAGGTCGGCTTCGCCGACACTTCGCTGTGACACCGTCCCCCTCTGATGGCTTCGCCATGAGGGGAGGGGAGCTATCGGATGCTACTGGATGAGGAGTGGCGCGCGATACGCGCGTGAGCAGGTCCGATGGACCTGCGAAACCGACGAACGCCGCGAGCTTAGGCGAGCGGCGGGGCCGCGCCGCGATATGCGGCGCTCGCACCAGAAGCCCATCCTCACTGGTCACAGCTGGGAATAGCCTGGAGGATGACGAGTCCGGACCCACGGCCCAGCCGGACGCGCTTTGCAATCCTGGCGCTGATCAGCCTGGCGGTTGCGGTCAACTATCTGGACCGCGCCGTCATCGGCATTGCTTCGCCCTCCATGGCTCAGGAATTCGCGCTCTCTCCCGTGGCGATGGGGCTGATCTTCTCGGCCTTTTCCTGGAGCTATTTCGCCGCCCAGATTCCCGGCGGACTGGCGCTCGATCGCTTCGGCGCGCGGCTGGTCTATCTGGTGGCGCTTGCCGGCTGGTCTCTCTCGACTCTCCTGCATGCCACCGCCACGGGCTTTGCCTCCCTGTTTGGCTGGCGTATTTCGCTGGGCCTGTTTGAGGCGCCTTGCTTTCCCGCCAACAGCAACATCGTCGGCGCCTGGTTTCCGCGGGCCGAGCGGGCGCGCGCCATCGGGGTCTATACCGCGGCGGAATATGTCGCGCTGGGCTTTGCCTCGCCGCTGCTGTTGTGGGTCCTGCACAGCCATGGCTGGCGCGCCTTGTTCCTGGTCAGTGGCATGCTCGGCCTGGTTCTGGTGCCGCTCTGGTCCAAGCTCTATCGCGAGCCGGCCGAGCATCCCGGCATCAACACCGCCGAACTGGCCCTGATCCGCGATGGCGGCGGCCGCGTCGCAGGTGAGACCGCGGCCTTCACGTCCGCACGTCTCTGGCAGCTGGCCCACCACCCCCAGATCATCGCGCTGTGCATCGGACAGTTTGCGGTCTATTCGACCTTCGTCTTCTTCCTCACCTGGTTTCCCACCTATCTCGCCACCGCGCGGCACATGGCGTGGATCAGGCTCGGCTTCTTCGCGTCCTTGCCTTATCTGGCGGGCTTCTTCGGCATCCTGTTCGCGGGCTGGCTCTCGGATTTCCTGCTTCAACGCGGTGCAAGCCTTAACAACGCCCGCAAGATTCCCGTGATCGCCGGGCTACTGCTGGCGTCCAGCATCGTGCTGGCCAATTATGTGGAGAGCGACGCGGTGGTGGTCGCCATCCTCTCGCTGGCCTTCTTCGCCCAGGCCATGTCGTCGTCCGGCTGGTCGGTGCTGTCGGAAATCGCGCCGCCCGGCACCCTGGGCATGGTCGGCAGTCTGTTCAGCGCCGCCGCCAACCTGTCCGGCATCGTGACGCCGCTGGTGATCGCCGCGATCTATCAGCAGACCGGTTCGTTCAACCTGGCGCTGGCCTTTGTCGGCGCGGTGGCCGCGGCAGGCGCCGCCGCCTGGATCTTCTTTGTCGGGGATTTGAAGCCGATCGCCGGTTGAAAAAGCCCGCTGGAACGAACATCTGAGCCCTGATCACGGAGCCCGCCATGCGAAACTTTCTCACGACCGCAATGATCCTTGCCGCGACCGTTGTCGGCGCGCACGCCCAGACCGCGCCTGTGATCAAGCGCACGCCGCTGGCCACCGACGCGATGTCGCCGTCCAAAAATGTCACGCGCGTTGAGGTGGTACGGCTGGATTTCCTTCTCGGCATGGTCACGCCCCTGCACCTGCATCCCGTGCCGGTCATAACCTATGTCGAGAAGGGCAGATTCCTCTTCCAGATCGAGGGCCAGCCGGCCCATCACTACAAGGCCGGCGATGCCGTCTATGAGCCCGCCAATGCCCGCATCCTGCATTACGACAATGAGTCCAAGACCGAGCCCGCCGTGCTGATCGCCAGTTATCTTGCCGGCGCGGACGACCACGCGCTGATTACCCTGCTGTCGAAATAGTCATTCCCACTTGCCGTCAAAGGACGGCATCAGCGCGATCATGCCGAACAGGCAGATCAAAACACCGGCCGCGATCCATTCCAGGCTCATGGCGCCATAACGCGCCGGAGCCAAACTTGGCCGCAGAATGAGCGCTGGCCAAATTTCTCCGCTGTCTTTTTGGGCACGCTCATGCTTCGGGCAATTGCGCACGGCCAGAATTGGGTTAGGATTTCATTTGGCGCGCCCACGCCTCCTCCCTCCAAGCGGGAAAGCATGGCTCATGCAGGGCAATTTCTTCATCGAACCAACCGTTCTGGCGAAGGCTGCATAAGGAGGGACTTGCGATTTCTGCCCGCAATGGAAGGTCGCTCATGAAACTGTCAGCACCCGTTTATCGCCTGCGGCGCAATGCCAAGCTTTTGTCACGTGAGAAAAAGATGCCGCTTGTCCGGGCGCTTGATGAGATCGCCCGGCAGGAAGGCTACAAAAGCTGGAGCCTGCTTGCCGCTCGACTGTCGGCAGAGCCGCCGGCCGCCAAATTGTTCAGTCGATTGATCCCTGGCGACTTGCTGCTGGTGGGTGCGCGGCCCGGCCACGGCAAAACCTTGCTCGGCCTTGAGCTTGCGATGGAAGCGATAAAGGCTGGAAGTCCGGGCAAATTCTTCAGCCTCGAGTTTGGCACGCGCGATGTTCAGGATTGCCTGCACGCCATCGGGGTTGATCACAGATCGCTGGAGGACGGATTTGAATTCGACAGTTCTGACGCCATCAGCGCCGATTATCTGATACCGGCCTTGGCATCCGCGCCGATTGGCACCCTTGTCGTCATCGACTATCTGCAACTCTTGGATCAGAACCGCGACCGGCCCGCCCTGCTGGCCCAAGTGCAGGCGCTCAAGTCGTTTGCGTCCCAACGGGGATTGATCCTGGTTTTCCTGTCCCAGATCGGCCGCTCGTACGACCCTGCGGAGAAACCCTGCCCAGGCCTTGGCGATGTCCGGCTTCCGAACCCGATGGACCTGACCTTGTTCAACAAGGCTTGCTTCCTGCACAACGGCGCGATCGACTTCCAGGCCGTGCACTAAAGAAAAACCCCGCTCGTGACCGGGCGGGGTTTTCCGTCAACCGCGAATGAATATCGTCAGGTATTCATGCTCTCGAAGAAATCGCCATTGTTCTTGGACTGACGCAACTTCTCGAGCAGGAACTCGATCGCGTCCACCGTGCCCATGGGCGAGAGGATACGGCGCAGGACATAGGTCTTGGCCAGGGTACCCTTCTCGACCAGGAGCTCGTCCTTGCGGGTGCCCGAACGCATGATGTCGATGGCCGGGAAGACGCGCTTGTCGGCGACCTTGCGGTCCAGGATGATTTCGCTGTTACCGGTGCCCTTGAACTCTTCGAAGATCACTTCGTCCATGCGGCTGCCGGTATCGATGAGCGCGGTGGCGATGATAGTCAGCGAGCCGCCTTCCTCGATATTGCGGGCGGCGCCGAAGAAGCGCTTGGGCCGCTGCAGGGCGTTGGCGTCCACACCGCCGGTCAGCACCTTGCCCGACGAAGGGACAACCGTGTTGTAGGCGCGGCCCAGGCGGGTGATGGAGTCCAAAAGGATGATCACGTCGCGCTTGTGCTCGACCAGGCGCTTGGCCTTCTCGATCACCATCTCGGCCACCTGCACGTGGCGGGTTGCCGGCTCGTCGAAGGTGGAGGAGATCACCTCGCCGCGCACGGTACGCTGCATGTCGGTGACTTCTTCCGGCCGCTCGTCGATCAACAGCACGATCAGGAAGGCATCGGGGTGATTGGCCGCGATCGCCTTGGCGATATTCTGCAGGATCACCGTCTTGCCGGTGCGCGGCGGCGCGGTGATCAGGGCGCGCTGGCCCATGCCCTGCGGCGCCACAATGTCGATCACCCGGCCGGTCTTGTCCTTCAGGGTGGGGTCTTCCAGCTCCATCTTCAGCGGCTTGGTGGGATAAAGCGGGGTCAGGTTGTCGAAATGGACCTTGTGCTTGATCTGCTCGGGGTCCTCGAAATTGATGGTCGTGACCTTCAGCAGGGCGAAATAGCGCTCGCCTTCCTTGGGGGCGCGGATCGGACCTTCGGCGGTGTCGCCGGTGCGCAGGCCGAAGCGGCGGATCTGGGACGGCGAGACATAGATGTCGTCGGGACCGGGCAGGTAGTTGGATTCCGGCGAGCGCAGGAAGCCGAAGCCGTCCTGCAAGATCTCCACCACCCCTGAGCCGGTGATCTCCACCTCGCGGTCGGCGAGTTCCTTCAGGATGGCAAACAGCATGTCCTGTTTGCGCATCGAGGAGGCGTTCTCGATCTCGAGTTCTTCGGCGAAAGCCAGCAGATCCGCGGGTTTTTTATTCTTGAGATCCTGCAATTTCATCGCTTGCAGGCCATCTTGGACAGTCATGGGGGACACCTGGTCGGGGAGGGGGAACGGTCCGATGCTACCTAGGGGCCTTCGCCCCGGTCGCGATCATCGAAGTGGTGGTTTTGACCCTTGACCGGTCCGGCTTTCGCCCTGCTTGGCTTGGACCGTCCGGCTCGCGGGCCACGCCCTGACAGGACGGGCTGCGCGGATCAATCAGACAAAGCGGTTTATAGCGTGATTTGGGGGGCTTGCAAATATCCCCCGCGGTCCCCGCATCCGCACGTAATGTTTCAGCCGGTTCATCAAAAACTAATCGGAAAAAGGCTGCACCTTCACCAGGATCACGATCAGCACCATCAGCACCGCCGGCACTTCGTTAACGATCTTGTAGAAGCGGGCCGAGCGCGTGTTGCGGTCATTGGCGAAGTCGCGCCACCAGCGGACATAGCAACCGTGCAGGCCGCTCATGATCACCACCAGCACGAACTTGACCTGCAGCCAGGTGTCGAGATAGGCGCCGGTCAGCCAGGCCAGCAGCGGTCCCAGGATCCACACCGCGATCATGGAAGGGTTCATGATGCCTTTGAGCAGGCGCCGCTCCATCACCTTGAAGCGCTCGCTGCCTTCCGAGCCGGGCGCGGTCTCGGTGTGATAGACGAACAGCCGCGGCAGGTAGAGCATCGCCGACATCCAGGCTATCACCGCGATGATGTGGAAGGCGATGATCCAGGGGATGTAGTTGGCAAGTTCGTTGCGCAGCGTATCCATCACGTTTCTCCGTAACCACAGGCCCTGTGCACGCCGGGGCAGATGCGTCCCTCACCGCACGTGACAGTCTTGCCTTCCAGCGCCCGGCGCACAAGGCCCGCCAGCCCTGCGATGAAATCCGGATGAATGCCCACAGTGCCGGCGCGGCGATAGTCCGGCACGCCGCTTTCCGCGGCCAGGCGGCGATATTCGATATCCAGTTCGACCAGGGTCTCGGAATGCTCGCTGACAAAGGCGATGGGTGCGACGATGACGCCTTTGTTATCCTGTCCGGCGCGCCGGATCTCGGCATCGGTGGCGGGGCCGATCCATTCCAGCGGGCCCACCCGGCTCTGGTAGCAAACCACAGGCTCGAGTTGTGGCGCACCGAGCGCTTTCACGATGGCGGCCGCCGATTGCTCCACCTGCCATTGATAGGGATCGCCCCGTTGGATCGTGCGCTTGGGCAAGCCATGCGCCGACAGCAACAGGCGATAGGAAACACCCGGCGACGACCCGGCCATGGCGGCGCTGATCTTGGCAGCCGCCGCGGCGACAAACCTCTCTTCCCAGGGATAGCAGCAGACCCGCGACGTGGGCGCGGTCAGACCCACCTTCTTCGCAGTCTTGTCCCAATCAACCAGAGATGATGCGGTGGTGGTGGTGGAATATTGCGGATAGAGCGGCAAAAGCACGATTTTATCGGGATTAAATGCTTTCGCGGCACGCGCAGCTTCATCGCTGAAGGGCCGCCAATAGCGCATCGCGATGAACGCCTTGGCCTCTATGCCGTTGCCTGACAGCGCCCGTTCCAGCGCATCGGCTTGGGCACGCGTCTCCTCGACAATGGGCGATTTGCCGCCCATGTGATTATAGATCTCCCGCGCGATCGGCGCGCGGCGGCGCGCGATCAGATGCGCGATGGGCAGCCGCGCAATCGCCGGCAGGCTGATAATGGCCGGATCGGAAAAAAGATTCTTCAGGAAAGGCGCTACCGCCTCCGGGCAATCCGGTCCACCCAGATTGAACAGGACGATGGCCAGCTTCACCCGCGAATCCGCCTCAGCAATTGCTCGACATGGGCGATCGGTGTCTCGGGCAGAATGCCGTGGCCCAGATTGAAGATATGCGGCCTGCCGTTCATGGCTGTCAGAATTTCATCCACCGCCTGATCCAGTGCAGCGCCGCCGGCGATCAAGGTGATGGGATCCAGATTGCCCTGCGCCGCACAGCCCAGTTTCTTCGCCGCCCAACCCATGGGCGCGGATGTATCCAGCGATAGCGCATCCACGCCGGTTGCCTGGGCATACGATTCATAGCCGGCTAGGGTCGTCGCCCGCGGAAAGCCGATGATCCGCGCCTGGGGCTTTGCCGCGCGAACTGCCGTCACGATTTTTTGCGTAGGGCCGATCACGGTCCGTTCGAACAGCGCTGCCGGTATCCCGCCCGCCCAACTGTCGAAGATCTGCACCGCATCGGCACCGGCCTCCAACTGCCGGATCAGATGAAAGGCGACACAGTCCGCCAGGATATCCAGAAGATATCCAAAGCCCTCCGGATCACGATACGCCCACAACTTGGCGGCCTTCTGTTCGTCACCACCCGCGCCCGCAGCCAGATAGGTCGCCAGGGTCCAGGGCGCGCCGGCAAAACCCAGCAGCGCGGTCCCGTCCGGCAATCCGGCCCGCGTCAGGCGCAGCGCCTCATAGACCGGCTCGAAATAGCGCGCCCAGGCCTGCCGGTCTTCCACAAAGCCCGTGGCCGAGCTCACTGGCTCGAGGCTGGGGCCTTCTCCGGCGGTGAAGGTCACCTTCCGTCCCAGCGCCTCCGGCACGGTCAGAATGTCCGAGAACAGGATCGCCGCGTCAAAGCCGAAGCGCCGGATCGGCTGTAAGGTCACCTCCGCGGCGTAGGCCGGATTCAGCGCCATCCCCCAGAAGGAACCCGCCTTGGCCCGAAGCTCCCGGTACTCAGGCAGATAGCGGCCGGCCTGGCGCATCAGCCAGACAGGCGGGGTCTTCTCCGCGCTTCCTTCCAGCACACGCACAAGCTTGGAAGACATAACCAAAACAAGACTCCAAGACTCTAGAAGATGATGAGGATGATGTTAGGCCTGTGGGTTGTGGGCCATTGTGTGAAAGAGGATTTGGCTTAAGGGAAGGTGCCCGCAGGTTCAAGCACTTGGCGACGGATCACGCCGGATCACCAACCCCCTTGCCATGTTGGCAGGTGGGTACAGTCTTCCCCACTCCTGCCGGGTTTGCACAGCAGGGGCTTTCCCGGCTAGGACGCCTGTGGGCGCCAGCCCGGTTATTCACCTTAATCCCGGACCTTCCGGGCCGGTTGCGGACGAAGCTGTGGATCATAAGTTTCACGTTCACCTGGTGTCGGATTCCACTGGCGAGACCTTGCACGCCATGACCAACGCCGCCCTGGCCCAGTTCGAGAATGTGGAGGTGATGGTCCACCCCTACGCGCTGGTGCGAGCCGAGCAACAGCTTACGCGCGCGCTGGACCATATCGCCATCCTGCCCGGCATCGTGTTCTTCACCCTGGCCAACCAGAATTTGCGCAACAAGCTGATCACACGCTGCAAGGACATCGAAGTCCGCTGCATCGATCTTCTGGAAGGGCCGGTCACGGCACTGGCCCATTTCCTGGGCCGTGAGGAAACCCACAGGGTGGGCCGGCAGCATGAAGTGGACCAGCGCTATCTGGAACGGATCGAGGCAATGAATTTCACTATCGCCCACGATGACGGCCAATCGCTGGATTCGATCGGCGATGCCGAGATCATCCTGACGGGGGCCAGCCGCACCTCCAAGACGCCGACGTGCGTGTATCTGGCCATACGCGGCATCCGTGCCGCCAATGTGCCGCTGGTGCCCGGCGTGCCGCCGCCGCCACAATTGCTGCAGGCCAGGAAGCCGCTGATCGTGGGTCTGTGGGTATCGCCTGACCGGCTGGTACAGGTGCGACGCAACCGGCTCTCCAGCATGGGCGAAACGCGCGACAGCTCTTATGTGGAACTGGATGCGGTGCGGGCCGAGGTTGCCGCCACGCGGCAGCTGTTCGAAAACCAGGATTGGCCCATGATCGATGTTTCCCGCCGCTCCATCGAGGAAACGGCCGCGTCGGTCATCAACATGATGACCGAGCGCAAGGAAGCTCTGGCCTGAGATGAAGCCAGTGTCCCGATTCCGAGATTCGCACGATCTCGATATCGGGCTCCGGGCGAATCTCGGAATCGAAGGACACTAGCAACCTATTGCTTCCTAGTGTCGTTTGGTTTCGAAGTTCGCTCTGAGGTTGATATCCATACTATGGCGAGCTTCGAAACCACGACACTAGTGCTGGCATCGGGCAGCCAAAGCCGCAAAGCGCTGCTGACGGCGGCCGGGGTGTCCTTCATCGCCGATCCCGCCGATCTGGACGAAGACGCTTTGATGGCGCAGCTCAAAGGCGCGCCCGCCGAAACCGTGGCGCAAAGCCTGGCTGAGCAGAAAGCGCTGACCGTGTCGCGCCGCCATCCTGGCGAGCTGGTCCTGGGCGGGGACAGCGTAATTGCCTTTGGCGGTGAATTCCTCAGCAAGTGCGCAACGCTGCAGGCGGCCCACGCCCTGCTCACCCGGCTTTCCGGCCACCAGCACCTGCTGGTCTCGGCGGTGGCTCTGGCACGTGATGGGGCCTTGCTGTGGACGCATGCCAGCCCCTGCCGGATGGTCATGCGCGTCTTAAGCCCACAATTCCTCGATGATTATCTGGCCCTGGAAGGCCCCGCAATCCTGTCGTCGGTGGGCTGCTACCATTTCGAGGGGCGCGGGGCGCAGCTTTTCGATAAAGTGGACGGGGATTATTTTTCGGTGCTGGGCCTGCCGCTGCTGGCGGTGCTGGCCGCCCTCAGAAAAGAAAGTGTGCTGGCGTCGTGACGGTAACGGGCAAGGGCAGGATCGCGGGTGTGCTGGGCTGGCCGGTGGGCCATTCCCTGTCGCCGGTGCTGCACGGCCATTGGCTGGAAGAATATGGCATTGATGGCGCAGTGGTGCCGCTGGCCGCCGCGCCCTGGGATTTTGCCGCCGTGATCGACGGGCTGCGCCGGGGCGGCTTTGTCGGCGTCAATGTCACCGTGCCCAACAAGGAATCCGCCTTCGCGCTGGCGCATGGCAATGACGATGCGGCGCAGGCGGCGGGCGCCGCCAATCTGCTGCTGTTCCAGGGCGGCAGGATCGAAGGCCGCAACACCGATACCTACGGCCTGCATGCCGCGCTGGAGGAAAGCAGCGGCAAGCTGAACGGTGCGGACGCGGTGCTGCTGGGCGCGGGCGGCGCGGCGCGGGGCGCGGTGCTGGCGCTGGCGCAACTGGGGGCGGGCCGCATTCACCTGCTCAACCGCGATGTCCACCGCGCCAGGGGCCTGGCGGCGTCGCTGCAGCCGCAGGTCAAAGCGCAAATCGTCGTGGGTGGCCTGGACGCCTGGGACACGGCGGCCAGCAGCGCCGCCCTGGTGGTCAATGCCACCGCCGCCGGCATGAACGGCAATGCGCCGTTGGCCATCGACCTTGGCATTTTGCCCAAGGGGGCCCGGGTCTGCGACATGGTCTACAGCCCTCTGGAAACCAGTCTGCTGAAAGACGCCGCCGCGCGCGGGCTCAAAACCATCGACGGGCTGGGCATGCTGATGCATCAGGCGGTGCCGTCCTTCGAGGCCTTTTTCGGCGTAAGGCCCAGGGTGACACCGGCCTTGCGCGCCGTGCTGGTCGAGGCGCTGGCCGCCCGTGGCCAATAAAGACAAAGCGCCCTTTGTGATCGGGCTGACCGGCGCCATCGGCATGGGCAAGAGCCAGACCGCCCGGCTGTTCGCCGAAGAGGGCGTGCCGGTGTTCGATGCCGATGCCGCCGTCCACGCGCTGTATGCCGCGCAGGCCGCGCCGATGATCGAGGCGGCCTTTCCCGGCTCCACCCGGGGCGGCGCGGTCGATCGCGCCGCGCTGGCGAAAGTGGTGACGGCCGATCCGGGCGCGCTGCAGCGCCTGGAAAGTTTGATGCACCCACTGGTGGCGGAGCTGAGGACCCGGTTCCTGGCCGACAATCCCGCGCCCATTATCCTGTTCGACATCCCCTTGCTCCTGGAGACCGGCGTCGCGGTCGATGCGGTGGTGGTGGCCAGCGCGCCGCAACACATCCAGCGGAGGCGGGTACTGGCCCGTCCCGGCATGACCGAGGCCAGGCTGGCCGCGCTTTCGGCGCGCCAGCTCAGCGATGCGCAAAAGCGTGCACAGGCGCATTATGTGGTGATCACCGACAAGGGCTTGGATCACGCCCGCGAACAGGTGAAAATGATCCTGGCCGACATAAAGACCCGCCGCGTTCGCGCGAGCGAGAGCGGCAAGGAATAAGAGCATGCGTGAGATCGTCTTCGACACGGAAACGACAGGTTTCGAGCCCGGCGATGGGCATGGGCCCCGCGGCTTTCGCGTAGCGAAGGTCGCCATTGAGAAAACGATCCGGGATGCGTGAGATTGTCTTCGACACGGAAACGACAGGTTTCGAGCCCGGCGAAGGCCATCGGCCCCGCGGCTTTCGCGTAGCGAAGGTCGCCATGGAGAAAACGATCCGGGATGCGTGAGATCGTCTTCGACACGGAAACGACAGGTTTCGAGCCCGGCGACGGCCACCGGATCGTGGAAATTGGCTGCGTCGAGCTGCTGGATCATTTCCCCACCGGCCGCACGCTTCAGTTTTACCTCAACCCCGAACGCGACGTTCCCATCGAGACGACGCGCGTCCATGGCCTGACCACCGAATTCCTGGCCGACAAGGCGCTGTTCGCCCATGTGGTCGAGGAATTCCTGGAATTCCTGGGCGACGCGCCGCTGGTGATCCACAATGCCAGCTTCGACATCAAGTTCATCAATGCCGAGCTGACGCGCACCGGCCATCCGCCCATCCCGCTGGCCCGCGCCATCGACACGATCGAGATCGCCAAGCGCAAGATTCCCGGCGCGCGCTATTCGCTGGACGAATTGTGCCGGCGCTTCGGCGTCGATCTCAGTCAGCGCACCAAGCATGGCGCGCTGCTGGACGCGCAGCTGACGGCGGAAATCTATCTCGAACTGATCGGCGGCCGCCAGAAGGGGTTGATGCTGGCGCCGGTGGAAATCGCCGCCGGCGATGGCGCATCCGGCTCGCGCGCCGCCCGCCAGCGGCCTGCAAGGCTGGCGCCGCTGATCACCGAAATCGAGATCACTCTCCATGCCGCCTTCGTGGCGAAGGAGCTGGGCGACAAGACGCTCTGGAAACCGGACCCCGCCTAGGCGGAACCGGCCATCGGCTGATCCGCCGCCAGACCGCCAGCTTGTGCGATGCGCGCCTGATACAGCGCCATGAAGTCGATCGGTTCGATCATCAAGGGCGGCATGCCGCCGTCACGCACCACATCGGCCACCACCCGCCGGACAAAGGGAAACAGCATGTGCGGCGCCTGGATCAACAGGATCGCCTGCTGGGTGGCGGTGTCGGGAACATTGGACAGGCGGAAGACGCCGGCATAGGCCACTTCCAGCAGGAACAGCGCCTTGCTGTCACTCTTGGCGTCGACGCGGATCTTGAGCTCGACTTCGAACAGCTCGGCCTGATCCATGCGCCTGGCGTTCAGGTCGACCGCCAGTTCGATCTGGGGGCGCTGGGCCACTTCCTGCGCCACGCCCGGATTTTCGAAGGACAGGTCCTTGATGTACTGGGCCAGCACCTGGAGGTTCGGCACCTGTGCGGGGTCCGGCGGAGTTCCTTCGCTGCTCATCATCGTTCTTTCATTGAAATGCGGCGTCGCGCTACCATGGATTGCGCGGCCCTGACAAGGTAAAGGGCAAGCAAAAGCCTTTCCAGCCTGAACCGCCGCGGGCTAGGCTGGCACTGCTTGGGGCCGGGCCGGGCAATTGGGGTTTTTTGCAGAATGCCGGACACACAGACACTGGGCCTTGTCATCGCCGCCTCGCTGGCGGGGCTGGTGTGCCTGCGCCTCTATTGGGTGCTGGGCCGCCGCACCGGGCAGGAACCGCAGCGCGGCCCCGCGCCAACCCTGCCGGCCCAGCCCGCGCCGCAACTGCTGGAGCCGCCGGTGGCGGGCGGCAACGGGCTGCTCGACATCCAGCTGGCCGACCGCAGCTTCGACACCCAGAAATTCCTGTCGGGTGCGCGCCAGGCCTATGCCCGCATCGTCGGCGCCTTCGCGGCTGGCGACCGCGACACGCTGCGTCCGCTGCTGTCGCCCGACGTTTACGCAGCCTTCGATGCCGGGATCGCCGGGCGCAGCGAAGCACCGGCGGCGTTCGTCAGATTGTCCGACGCGCGCATCGTGGGCGCGGCGCTGCATGGCACCGCCGCCGAGATTACCCTGGCCTTTACCGCGCAATTCGCCAATGGCAGCGTCACCGATGTCTGGACCTTCGCGCGCACCACCGATGCGGCTGATCCCAACTGGACCCTGGTGGCGACCTCGGGCGATCTGCCGGAATGAGACGCGCAGGCAGCCTGCTTGTCTGCCTGTGGCTTGCAGGCTGCGCCACGCCGCCGACACCATCTGTTCCATCCGGGCCCGACACGGTGCAGTTGACGCGCGTGACCTTCGCCGATCTGCCGGGCTGGCAGGAAAGCTCTGCGGCGCTGGACGCCTTCCGCAAAAGCTGCGCCGTGCTGAAGACCAAACCGGACAGCGCCTCAATGGCCTATGCCGGCACCCTGGCCGACTGGCGCGGTGTCTGCGCCGATCCGCAAGGCGCGGATTTTTTTGAAAAACACTTCACGCCCTACCGCATCGCGGGCGAAGGCCTGTTCACCGGCTATTACGAGCCGCAAATTGCCGCCAGCCGCAGCCGCCACGACCAATATCAGACCCCCATTTATGGCCCGCCGCCCGACCTGGTGCGCGCCGATCTGGGCCAGTTCATCCCCAAGCTGAAAGGCGAGCATATTTCCGGCCGCGTCCAAGGCGCGGCGCTGGTCCCCTATCCCGACCGCGCCGCCATCGATGCGGGCGGCGTTGCGGCGCCGCTGCTGTTCTGGGCCGCCGATCCCATCGCCTTCTTCTTCCTGCAGATCCAGGGCTCCGGACGGCTGGTGCTGGATGACGGCAGCCGCGCCCGCATCGCCTATGCCGGCGAAAATGGCCGGCCCTATACCGCCATCGGCCGCACGCTGATTGCGCAAGGTGAACTCAGCCGCGAAAATGTCTCGCTGCAATCCATCCGCGCCTGGCTCCTGGCGCATCCGGACAAGGCGCGCACAGTGATGCAAACCAATCCCAGCTATGTCTTCTTCCGCGAGGCAGAAGGCGCCGGCGCGGGCGGCACCAGCCTGACGCCGCTGGGCTCGATGGCCGTGGATCTGCGGCTGCACCCGCTGGGCGCGCCTTTCTTTGTGGCGGCGGACGGTCCCGACCCGGTCCATGCGCTGCTGGTGGCCCAGGATACCGGCGGCGCGATTCGCGGCCCGGCGCGCGCCGACATCTTTTTTGGCGCAGGCGACGAGGCCGAACGCCGCGCCGGGGCGCTGAAGGCGCCGGGCGCGTTGTATGTCCTGCTGCCCAACACCCTGGCGGTGCCATGAAGCGCACCACCAGCGACGCGGAGCGCAAGCTGTTCGAGCAGGATTTCAAGGAGGCGCGGCCGATCAAGGTCGCGGCAGCCAAGAAGGCGGCCAAGAAGAAAGCCGTGCTGCCGGGCCCCAGCGGCGTCAATGGCGCGACGCAAGAGCGGCTGCGCAAGGGCCTGATGGAGCCGGACGCCCGCCTCGACCTGCATGGCATGACGCAAGGCGCGGCCCATGGCGCGCTGTTCGCCTTTCTGGCGGGGGCGCAGCAGCGCCGCCACCGCCTGGTGCTGGTGATCACCGGCAAGGGCAATCCGCGCAAACAGGAAAGCACAAGCTGGATGCAGTCGCCCCACGGCGTCTTGAAACAGATGGTGCCGCGCTGGCTGAATGAACCGCAAGCGGCCCAGTTGATCGCCAGCACCACACCCGCGCATGTGCGCCATGGCGGCGACGGCGCGCTGTATGTTTACCTCAGGAAGAGCCGGTGAAGCAGGCCCATCACAGCTTGACCGTGAAGACAAGCGGCCCGGGCCTCTACGATTTTACGGCCGCGCTGGAGGATTTCGTGTCCGGTGCCGGGATCGGCGATGGGCTTGTCACCTGTTTCATCCGCCACACCTCCGCCTCGCTGCTGATCCAGGAAAATGCCGATCCGGATGTGCTCAAGGATTTGCAGGATTGTTTCGCCCATCTGGCGATATCGGGTCCGCGCTTTCGCCACACCGCCGAAGGCCCGGACGATATGCCCAGCCATATCCGCAGCGCCCTGACCCAGACCAGCATCGGCATTCCGCTGCACAGAGGCAGGCTGGCGCTGGGCACCTGGCAGGGGATTTATGTCTTTGAGCATCGCGACGCGCCGCACACGCGCCAGATCGCGTTACACGCGATCGGCGCGTGATTCAAGGATGCGCGCCTCCGGCGCGGGGCGCCAGATCACGCTGCACACGATCGGCGCGTGATTCAAGGATGCGCGCCTCGGGCGCGGGGCGCCAGATCGCGCTGCACGCGATTGGCGACTAGATCAGCCCGGCTTTCGCCGCCAGCTCCTTGAGCGAGGTTTCGGGCCGCGCGCCGTAATGCGAAATCACTTCGGCAGCCGCCAGCGCCCCCAGCCGCCCGCAATCGGCCAACCCCTTGCCATGGGTCATGGCGAACAGGAAACCGGCGGCGAACTGGTCGCCGGCGCCGGTGGTGTCGATCACCCGGTCGACGGGCGCGGCGGGGACTTCGTGCACCTGGCCTTCTTCCACGATCACGCAGCCCCTGGCGGAGCGGGTGATGGCGGCGATGCCGCCCCATGACTTGGCCGCCGCGACCACGCCCTCGAAGCTGTCGTCCTGGAACAGCGCCTTGGCTTCTTCCTCGTTGGCGAACAGGATGTTCACATCCTTGTCCAGCAGGTGCAGGAACTCGTCGCGGAAGCGCCCGACGCAAAAGGGATCGGACAGCGACAGGGCGATGCGTCCGCCCGCGCCCTTCACCGCCGCGATGGCCTTGCGCGAGGCCTGCTTGGCGCTGTCCTCGTCCCACAGATAGCCTTCGATATAGAGGATGCGGGCCTTGGCGAGCAGCGCCTCATCGACATCGTCGGGCGTTATTTCGCGGCAGGCGCCCAGGAAGGTATTCATGCTGCGCTGGCCGTCCGGCGTCACCGCGATCATCGAGCTGGCGGTGGCGGCGTTGCTCTGGCCGGCGCCATTGTGGAACTCGACCCCGATGGCCGCCATGGAACGGGCGAACACCTGGCCCAGCCGGTCAGCCGAGACCTTGCCCAGGAACAGCCCGCGCCCGCCCAGCGAGGCCAGCCCCGCCATGGTGTTGGCGGCCGAGCCGCCCGCCACTTCGTGCAGGGACGACATGGTCTGGTGATTGTCGGCCAGCGCCTTCAGCAATTCCCTGGCGCGGAACTCGTCGATCAGGGTCATGGTGCCCTTGGCGATGCGATGGTTCAGCAGGAAGCGGTCATCGACCGAGGCGATGATATCGACAATGGCGTTGCCCAGCGATGCGACGTCGTAAATCATGCGGCCCCCGAATTTGTGAAACCCGCTTATAAGCATTTTACTTGTCCGGCAAGCCCGGCTGGTGCAGAAGCGGGTGATGATGCGCCGCCTGTCCTGCCTGCTGATAGCGCTTGCGGCCGCGGGCTGCGGCACCACCCAGACGCCCGCGCCGCGCACCAGCGCGATGATCCCCGCCGCACCCCGGCGCGGCGAACCGAGCCAGTATCTCAATCTTGGCGGGGTGGCATTGCAGGCGGCCTTCGGCAAGCCCGCTTTTGTGCGCAAGGACGGCGCCACCGAGATGTGGCGTTATGACGGGCAAGCCTGCCGCGCCTTCTTCTTTTTTTACGGATCGCCGCTGGCGGTGCGCCATGTCGAGACCCTGCCGCATGGCGCGGCCAGCGCCGCCGACAGTGCCTGCCTCACCGCCTTGCGCGTGGCACCACCGAAAATATCTTAAACTTTTTTATGGTCGCGTCGCCCTGCCGACGGTGTCTTGAGCTTTTTGCTAGTAACGCGAAGCGGCGGCGCTAGGCTGGCGCTGGCCGCCACTTCGCGCGTCTTGTCCTTGAAGCGGCACAGATCGCGCTCCACGCAAGTGGGGCACAAGGGCTTCCTCGCCACGCAGGTATAGCGGCCATGCAGGATCAGCCAGTGATGGGCGTGCAGCTTGTAGGCATCCGGCACGATCTTTTCGAGGCCCAGCTCGACCTCCAGCACGGTCTTGCCGGGCGCCAGGCCGGTGCGGTTGCTGACCCGGAAGATATGCGTGTCCACCGCGATGGTGGACTGGCCGAACGCCACGTTCAGCACCACATTCGCGGTCTTGCGGCCCACACCGGGCAAGGCCTCCAGCGCGGCGCGATCCTTCGGGACATGCCCGCCATGCTTCTCCACCAGCATCTTCGCGGCGGCGATGACATTCTTCGCCTTGCCCTTGTAGAGGCCGATGGTCTTGATGGCGGTGGCGAGCTTCTCCTCGCCCAGCGCCAGCATCGCTTCGGGCGTGGTTACCGTCTTGAACAGCGGCGCGGTCGCCTTGTTGACGCCCTTGTCGGTGGCCTGGGCCGACAGCGCCACCGCCACCAGCAGGGTATAGGGATTGACGTATTGAAGCTCGGTCCTGGGATCAGGCATCTGTTTCTTCAGCCGCGCGAAGAAGTCTTCGGCCTCGGCCCTGGAAAATGCCTTGGCCATTACAGGCCCAGAACGTCCGTCATCGAATATAGTCCCGGCTTCTGGCCATGGCCCCATTTCGCCGCGGTCAGTGCGCCATGGGCGAAGATGGTGCGGTCCTCGGCGGAATGACTCAGCGTGATGCGCTCGCCGGTGCCGGCGAAGATGATGGAATGTTCGCCCACCACCGTGCCGCCGCGCAAGGTGGCAAAGCCGATATCGCCGTGCTTGCGCGCCCCGGTATGGCCATCGCGGGTCTTGACCGCATGCTTGTTCAACACCACCGCGCGGCCCCTGGCGGCGGCCTCGCCCAGCAGCAGCGCGGTGCCCGACGGCGCGTCCACCTTGTTCCTGTGATGCATTTCCAGCACCTCGATGTCGTAGTCGGGCAGCGAGCGCGCGGCGCGCTCGGCCAGCGCCGCCAGCAGGTTGACGCCCATCGACATGTTGCCGGACTTCACGATCACGGCATGGCGGGCGGCGGCCTGGATGCGCTTCTCGCCCCGGTCGTCAAAGCCGGTGGTGCCGATGACATGGACGATGCGCGCCTGGGCCGCCAGGTCCGCCAGCATGGTGGAGACCATGGGGGTGGTGAAATCCACCACCGCCTCGGCGTGCGCGAGCAGCGGCAGGGGATCGGCGGTCAGCATGATGCCGTTGGGCTGCATGCCGGCCAGGGTGCCGGAGTCCAGCCCCAGATTGGGATGGCCTTCCATCTCCAGCGCGCCGCACAAGGTGATGCCGCGGCCCTGCGCGATTTCGCGGACCAGGGTGCGGCCCATGCGCCCGGAGGCGCCGGTGACGACGATTTTCAGATCGGCCATGGGGCTTCCCCTCTTGTTGCGTTCAGGCCTTGGCGTCTATCGACGCAGGCGCGTCCTGCGGATCCTTGCGCGCCACCGTCACCATGGCCGGGCGCAGCAGGCGCTCGCCGATCATGAAGCCGGTCTGCATCACATCGACGATGGCCCCGGCGGGCCTGTCGCCGCCCGGCACTTCCGCAATCGCCTGGTGCAGGTTGGGATCGAACTTGCCGCTGGTGTCCACCGCCTTGACGCCATAGCGCTCCAGGGTCTGGAGCAGCTGGCGGTCGGTGGCTTCCACCCCGTCCAGCACCGCCCTCAGCGCCGGATCGGCAGCGTCGCGCACCGGCGCGGTCACGGCAGCCAAAGCGCGGGCGAAATTGTCGGCAATGCCCAGCATGTCGCGGGCGAATTTGGTCACCGCATAGGACGAGGCTTCCGCCTTCTCCTTGTCGGCGCGGCGGCGGATATTCTCCACCTCGGCCAGGGCGCGCAGGCGCTGGTCCTTCAGCTCGGCATTCTCCAGCTTCAGGGCTTCCAGCACGGCGAATTCCGCCGCATGCGGGTTGTCGGAATCGGGCAGTTGCATCTGATCGTCATTCATGGGTGGCGTCCTTAAACCTTAAGCAAGCAGTCGTCCAATGACTTTGGCGGTATGGTCGACCATGGGGATGATGCGGCCGTAATTCAGTCTTGTGGGGCCCAAGACCCCGATCACACCGACGATTTTCCCGGCGGCATTGGCATAGGGGGCGGCGACGATGGAGGAACCCGACAGCGAAAACAGCCGGTTCTCGGAGCCGATGAAGATGCGCACCCCGTCGCCGGTCTGGGCGAGTTCCAGCAGCCGGATCAGGTCGGCCTTGCGCTCGATATCATCGAACAGGTTGCGGATGCGCTCCATGTCGGCCTGGGCGCCCACGCTCTCCAGAAGGTGCGAGGTGCCGCGCACGATCAGCACCTTTTCCGGTCCCGCCAGGGTGGCCAGGCCCGCCGCCACCAGTTTGGCGGACAAAGCGTCAAGCTCCAGCTTTTCACTGTCCAGTTCAGCCAGGATCTCGGCGCGGGCGGTGTCGATGGTGCGGCCGCGCAGCCGCGCCCCCAGATAATTGCCCGCCTCGACCAGGGCCGAGACCGGCAGGCCCGGCGGGGTGTCGATGACCCGGTTTTCCACCTGGCCGTCCTCGGTGACCATGATGACCAGCGCCTTGCCCGGCGCGACGGCGACGAATTCGACATGCTTGAGGGGCGCGTCCTGCTTGGCCGTGATCATCAGTCCGGCGCAGCGCGACAGCCCGGCCAGGGATTGGGTCGCCTGGGTCAGCAAATCCTCTATGCGCCGTCCGCTGCCGGACATGCGGGCCTCGATGGCGACCCGTTCGTCCGGGGCCAGTTCGCCGATTTCCAGCAGCCCGTCGACGAACAGGCGCAGGCCCTTTTCGGTCGGCACCCGCCCGGCCGAGGTGTGCGGGGCATACAGAAGCCCCATGGTTTCCAGGTCCGCCATGACATTGCGGATCGAGGCCGGGGACAGCGCCAAAGGCAGCCTTTGGCTGAGGGTGCGCGACCCCACCGGCTCGCCCGAGGCCAGAAAGGCCTCCACCAGATGGCGAAAGACCTCGCGGGGGCGGTCGGTAAGGCCTTGCGGCATCACGAAGGGGACGCGGGGTTCCAGGGTCAAGTTATTGAAAAACCTTTATTTTCCGGTTTTCGGTTGCGTGCGGGGCGGTTGCCCCCTAGGTAACGCCGGACTTTAGCAGACCCATATATGAGGCTCCATGCGCACTTCAATCGAAGCCGGCTCCCGCCCTTCCAACCGTACGCCGGATCAAATGCGGGCCGTGAGCCTGACGCCGGGCTTCGCCCGCCATGCGGAAGGCTCGTGCCTGGTCAAGTTCGGCGACACCCATGTGCTGGTCACCGCCAGCCTTGAGGAAAAGGCGCCCCCCTTTCTGAAGGGCTCGGGCAAGGGCTGGGTGACGGCGGAATATGGCATGCTGCCGCGCTCCACCCATGACCGGATGCGCCGCGAGGCCGCCGCCGGCAAACAGTCGGGCCGCACCCAGGAAATCCAGCGGCTGGTGGGACGGTCCTTGCGGGCGGTATGCGACCTGGCGGCGCTGGGCGAACGCCAGATCACCATCGACTGTGATGTGCTGCAGGCCGATGGTGGCACCCGCACCGCCGCCATCACCGGCGGCTATGTCGCACTGGCCCAGTGTGTGGCCTTCATGAAGAAGATCGGCATGGCGACCCAGCCCATCCTCAAGGACCATGTCGCGGCGGTGTCGTGCGGCATCTCCAAGGGCGTGCCGGTGCTGGACCTGGATTATGAGGAAGATTCCGTGGCCGAGACCGACGCCAATTTTGTCATCACCGGCTCGGGCGGCTTGGTCGAATTGCAAGCCACCGCCGAAGGCGCGGTGTTCAGCGAAGCGGAATTTCTGGAATTGTTGAAGCTGGCGCGCAAGGGCGTGGGCGAACTGGTGACCTTGCAGAAGCAGGCGCTGGCGTGATGGAGACGTGGGCGTGAGGCTGCCGCGCGGCAGCATCCTGATCGTCGCCTCGCACAATCAGGGCAAGGTGCGCGAGATCAAGGCGCTGCTGGGTCCGCACGGCATCCAGCCGGTGTCGGCGGGCGAGCTGGGATTGCCCGAACCCGAAGAAACCGGGCTTACTTTCGCGGCCAATGCCGAACTCAAGGCGCGCGCCTCAGCCAAGGGCGGCGGCCATGCCGCGCTGGCCGATGACTCCGGGCTGTGCGCCCAGGCGCTGGACGGCGCGCCGGGCATCCATTCGGCGCGCTGGGCGGGACCGACCAAGGATTTCCGCATTGCCATGACCCGAATCCATGACGAACTGCGCCACAAGAATTTGACCACCAGCAGGGCGAAGTTCGTCTGCGCCCTCTGCATCGCGCTGCCATCGGGCGCGTCGCAAACCTTCGAGGGCGAGGTCCATGGCACGCTCACCTTCCCGCCGCGCGGCGATCATGGCTTCGGCTATGATCCCATCTTCGTCGCCGACGGCATGGACCGGACTTTTGCCGAAATCGATCCGGCGCACAAGCACGCCATGAGCCACCGCGCCCGCGCCTTCGAGGCGCTGCTGCATTCTGGTATCTTCGCGGAGAGCCTTTAGTGGTCGCGCGGCCTAACGCTGTCGCTTCGCTTCGCCGGGCCGTCGCTCCGTGAGCTTCGGCGTCTATGTCCACTGGCCCTTCTGCGCCGCCAAATGCCCCTATTGCGATTTCAATTCCCATGTCCGCACCGCGATTGACGAGGCGGGCTGGGTCGACGGCATCCTGGCCGAACTGGACTGGATCGCCGCCAATCAGACGCAGCGCCCGGTGGTCGAAACCATCTTCTTCGGCGGCGGCACGCCATCGCTGATGACGGGCGGGTCCGTCGGACGCATCCTGGCGAAGATCGCCGCGCTGTGGCCCCTGGCCAATGACCCCGAAATCACGCTGGAGGCCAATCCCGCATCCGCCGATGCGGGGCGCTTCGCCGATTACCGCGCCGCGGGCGTCACCAGAGTCTCGCTGGGGGTGCAGGCGCTGAACGATGCCGACCTGAAGAAGCTTGGCCGCCTGCATGACGTCGCGGAAGCGAAAAACGCCCTGAAAATGGCGATGAACACCTTTGACCGTGTCTCGCTGGATCTTATCTACGCCCGACCCGATCAGACAGACGCAGGCTGGCGCGGCGAACTGAAAGAGGCGCTGGCCTTCGGCACCGATCACCTGTCGCTGTACCAGCTGACCATCGAGCCGCAAACGCCCTATGCCCTGCTGCACAAGAAGGGCAGCCTGCAGATTCCCGGCGAAGAACTGGCGGCGGGACTTTATGAGACGACGCAGGAACTGACCCAGGCGGCGGGCTTGCCGGCCTACGAAATCTCCAACCATGCCCGCCCCGGCCAGGAGAGCCGCCACAACCTGATCTATTGGCGCTATGGCGATTATGCCGGCGTCGGGCCCGGCGCGCATGGCCGGGTCTCGCTGTCGGGCCGGCGCACCGCCACCGCCGCGATCCGGCTGCCGGAACGCTGGCGCGATACCGTCCGGCACAGCGGCCACGGCTTTGACGAGATGGTGTTGGTCCATGACGGCGATGCGGCGCGCGAACATCTGCTGATGAATCTGCGCCTGGCCGAAGGCCTTGATCTGGCCGGTTATGAATTGCGCTGGGGCGCCCGCCCGTCCGAAGAAAAAGTTGCCACCCTGGTCGAACAGGGATTTCTCACCTTGGGCGATGACATTCTTGTCGCCACGCCGTCCGGCCGCCTGCTGCTCAATCGCGTGATCGAGGAACTGCTGGACTAGAATCTAGAAAGCCGCGCGCTGGAAGGTGGTGGGCGCGGGGCTGACCACCACCGGACCCGCGGGCGTCATTTCCAGCACCGCCAGGCCGCGCTCCGAGGTGCCATCGGCATTGAAGCGGAAGATGCCGTTGACGCCGGCAAAGCCATTGGGATCCATCAGGGCCGCCGGTGTGAAGCGGTGATAGGGCTGGCCTTGCGACAGCAGCGCCACCAGCGACACCGCGTCATAGGCCAGGCTTGAGAGTTGCGCCGGGGCGGCGCCATAGGCGGCGCGATACTTGGCGATGAAATCGGCATCGCCATTGGGGGACGGCGCGGCATACCAACTGCCTTCCAGCGCGGCCTCGCGCGCCAGCGCCTGGTCATCGTCCCACAGGCCGGTGCCCAGCAGCTTCACCTTGTCGCGCGCCATGCCGTCGAACGACAGGGTCGGGGCGATGGTGCGCAGGATGGTGCCGCCCTGGGCGATCAGGACCGCGTCGGCGCCGCTCTTGGCCACCGCATCGGCGGCGGCGGGCACCGCGCTTGTCATGGGCGCGAAGCGTTCCACATCCACCACAGTGCCATGCGCGGCGGCGACGGAGTCCTGGAACGCCGCCTGGGCGACATCGCCGTAAGCGGTCTGCGGCACCAGCGCCGCGAAATTCCTGTGGCCGTTGGCGGCGGCATAGTCCACGACCCGTCGCACTTCGTTTTGCGGCAGGAAGGACAGAAGATAGGTGCCATTGCCCGCCATGCGCTTTTCGGTGGAGAAGGCCAGCACCGGCACACCGCGGTCGCGCGCGATGGGCGCCACCACCTCGACCGAGGCGCCGAACAGCGGGCCGACAATGACCTCGGCCCCCTGGGCCAGCAGCTTCTGGGCGGCCTGGGCGGCCTGGGCGCCGCCATTGCCGTCATCGGCGGTCATCAACAGGATGGAGCGGTTGCCGGAATCAAACAGCGCAAGCTCGGCCGCCTTCAGCATCGATTGGGCCAGGGCCCGGCTCGAGGCGGCGCTGCTGGAAAAGGGCAGGATGATCCCAACCCGCACGGGGGTGCCGTCGGCCAGGCCGGGCAGGCGCAGGAAGCTGGGCAGGTCCTGGTTCAGCGGATTGGCGGCCAGGGGCGCGGGGGGCGCGGGAATCATGGGTTTGGGCGGCGGCGCCGTGGTGCAGGCGGCTATCGCCAGCGCTGTGGCAATGGCACAAAAGCGGGTGGAGATACGCATGGGCCTGACCTTTTGACGCGCGAACCTAAGCCTTTGGAGACGACAGGTAAATCGCCAGATCGTGGCGCTTTGACGGCGGGGCTTTATGTGGTGGCCACCCCCATCGGCAATGCCCGCGACATCTCCCTGCGCGGGCTGGATGTGCTGAAGGGCTGCGATGTGATCTGCGCCGAGGACACCCGCGTCACCTCCAAGCTGCTGGCCATCCATGGCATCGCCCGGCCGCTGGCGGCCTATAACGACCATAACGCGCCCGAAATGCGGCCCAAAATCCTGGCGCGGCTGGAGCGGGGCGAGGCGGTGGTGCTGGTGTCGGATGCGGGAACCCCGCTGGTCTCCGACCCCGGCTACAAGCTGGTGCGCGAGGTCATCGCCCATGGCATGCCGGTCATCGCCATTCCCGGTGCCAGCGCGGTACTGGCCGGTCTGGCGTCGAGCGGGTTGCCGTCCGACCGCTTTGTGTTCGCCGGTTTTTTGTCGTCGCGGGCGGGCGAGCGCAAGACCGCGCTGGAAGAACTCAAGGGCGTGCGCGCCACGCTGATCTTCTTTGAATCGGCGCAGCGCCTGGACGACAGCCTGGCCGCGATGGCCGAAGTGCTGGGCGACCGCGCCTGCGTGGTGGCGCGCGAACTGACCAAGCTGCACGAGGAAACCCGACGCGGGCTGCTGTCGCAACTGGCGGCGCATTACGCCGGGGCCGGCGCGCCCAGGGGCGAGGTGACCGTGCTGGTGGGACCGCCGGCCGAGGCCGCGCCGGACACCGCCAAGCTCGATGCCGCGCTGAAGGCGGCGCTGGCCTTCATGCCGGTGAAGGCGGCGGCCGAGATGATCGCCCATCTGACGGATGGTTCGCGAAAGGCAATCTATGCCCGCGCCCTGGAACTGAAGGATGAGTGACACCGATCAGCGTCAGGCCGCGCAGCGGCGCGGCCACAGCAGCGAAAGCTGGGCGGCGCTGTGGCTGCGGCTGAAGGGATACCGCATCCTGGCGCGGCGGCTGAAAACCCGGGCCGGCGAGATCGACCTGGTGGCGGCGGCGCCGTTCGGGCCGGTCTGCTTTATCGAGGTCAAGGCGCGCGCCCAGGCGCGCATCGCGGCGGAATCGGTGGGCGAAAACCAGCAGATTCGCATTGCCCGCGCCGCCTCTTTATATCTCGCCAGCCGCCCGCAACTGTCCTGCCGGGGCAGCCGTTTTGATATTGTCGCCATCGCCCCCGGGCGCCTGCCGGTGCATCACCGCGATGTCTGGCGACCGGAAATTTAAAAGAGAGCCGCCATGTCCCTGACCGTCGCCATCCAGATGGACCCGATCGAGAAGATCGATATCAACGGCGATTCCACCTTTGCGCTGGCGCTGGAAGCCCAGGCCCGCGGCCATGGCCTGCTTTATTACGGGCCGCGCGATCTTTCCTTCCGCGACGGCAAGGTGACGGCGCATGTGCGGCCCTTGAATGTGCGCGCCGTGAAGGGTGATCATTTCGCGCTGGGCGAGCCTTTTGTCTATGATCTGTCGGGCGCGGATGTGGTGCTGATGCGCCAGGACCCGCCCTTCGACATGGCCTATATCACCGCCACCCATATTCTTGAGCGTATCCATCCCAAGACGCTGGTGGTGAACGATCCGGCCCAGGTGCGCAACGCCCCGGAAAAGCTGTTTGTCACCGAATTCGCCGACTTCATTCCGCCCACGCTGATCACCTCGGACCTGCGCGAGATTCGCGCCTTCCGCGACGAGCATAAGGACATTATTTTAAAGCCGCTCTACGGCAATGGCGGCGCGGGCGTCTTCCGGGTGAAACAGGATGACGAGAATTTCGGCGCCCTGATGGAGATGTTCACCCTGTTCTACCGCGAGCCGGTGATCGTGCAGCGTTATTTGCCGGAGGTGCGCGAGGGCGACAAGCGCATCATCCTGGTGGACGGGCAATTCGCCGGCGCCATAAATCGGGTGCCTGCGAGTGGCGAGGCGCGCTCCAACATGCATGTCGGCGGCCGCCCCCAGGCCACCGACCTGACGGTGCGCGAAAAGGCGATCTGCGCCGCCATCGGCCCGGAACTGAAGCGCCGCGGACTCGTTTTTACGGGAATAGACGTGATCGGCGACTATATGACCGAGATCAACGTCACCTCGCCTACAGGCATTCTCGAGGTCAAGCGCTTCGGCGGCGCCGACATCGCCGGTCTGGTGTGGGACGCGGTGGAAAAACGCAGGCAAACCAAGGCTTAAGCACCCACTTGACGGGATGCTTATATAAGTCGGGCAATCAATCAGGTGATCCCATGCTGACCATTCGCAGGTCCGACGAACGCGGCCACAACAAGATAGGCTGGCTGGAATCCCGGCACAGCTTCTCTTTTGGCGATTACCATGATCCCGCCCATGAGAATTTCGGGCCGCTTCGGGTCATCAACGAGGACTGGATTCAGGGCGGCGCGGGCTTTCCGCCCCATCCCCATCGCGACATGGAGATCGTCACCTACATCCTGGGCGGCGCCATCGCCCACAAGGACAATAGCGGCGGCGGCGGCACCATCCGGCCCGGCGAGATCCAGCGCATGAGCGCGGGGAGCGGCATCGTCCATGCCGAATTCAACGCCAGCCCGACAGAGACCTGCCATCTGCTGCAGATCTGGATCATGCCCAGCAAGACAGGCATCGCGCCCGGCTATGAGCAGAAGAGCGTCGATCCGGGCTGCGTCGCCAACAAGTTCGGCCGCATCGCCGCACCCGAGCCGCGCGAGAATGAAGTGCGGCTGGTGCAGGACGCCGAAATCTGGGTGGCCAAGCTGGAGGCCGGCATGGAGGCGATCCATCCCCTGGCGCAGGGGCGCAAGGCCTGGCTGCAGGTGGCCAAGGGCGAAGTGCGGGTGGACGATGCGCTGCTGAAGACCGGCGACGCCGCCGCCATCACAGACATGGCGCAGATCATGGTCAAGGCCGACAGCGAAAGCGAAGTGCTGCTCTTTGACCTGGCTTGAGTCTCAAACTCTCACCATGGGCGGCCTTGAGCCGCCCATCCAACTTAACTGTTCCAGTTCTCCAGCAGGTCTGACCAGACCGGGTTCGACGTCTCGATCAAGGCGATCTTCCAATCGCGCTTCCAGCGCTTGAGATTGGTTTCGCGGCGAATGGCGTCGGCGTAAAGCGGGTATTCCTCGAAATACACCAGCCGCGTAACACCGTATTTCTTGACGAAAGCTGAGCCCGTTTCATTACGATGCTCTTCCACGCGCTTCAGCAGGTCCGAGGTCACGCCAATATACAGCGTACCGTAAGGCTTATTGGTGAGGATGTAGACGAAACCTGCATCCATTCCACCAGCATCGGGAAAGCTGGATGGGCGGGTCAAGCCCGCCCATGGAGGATTAGGATTCAGGAGGCTTTCCGCTTTTTATCGCGCTATCGAATTCGCGCTTCAGAAAGACGCCCTGAACCAAGCCAATACATACTGGTATGCCCAGATAAATAACCGGCCACAAGGGCAGCGCCGCATACCAATGCCAGCCTTGGCCAAACCAAAGCCAACCCACGATTACTGTTGCGATAACAATGGCGCAGAGGTTGAGAATGCCGCTCCAATGCAAAATTACTTCGCCAGGCCGAAGCGGCTTTTGTAGCGCGCGTCGATGCCCGATAGCGGGAAATAGATGAAGACATCGGTGGTCGAGAACTGGCGGTCGATCACCGCGCCCGCGCCGATGCAGCAGCCGGCGCGGACATAGCCCTTGAGCATGGCCGGCAGGCTGCGGATGCCCTCGCGGGCGTCGATCTGGTCCTTGGCAATGCGGTTCATGTCCACGAACAGTTCGGGGCGCGCGGTGACGCGCAGCTGTTGGGGCATGGGATGGAAATGGTGCAGATAGGACAGCGGCAGCGCCATCTCCGCCACATCGATGCCCGGCAGGCTGGCGCAGCCGAACATCAGGTCGATGTCGAAGCGCGCGACATAGGCCATCAGCCCCTTCCACAAAAGCTGCATGGTGCCGGGACGGGCGCGGTAGCTTTTCAGGATGCAGGAGCGGCCCAGTTCCAGGACCTTGGTGTCGGGCGGCAAGCCGCGCAGCATGGCGCCAAGGTCATATTCGCTGGAGGTATAGAAGCCGCCCACCTGGTCGGCGTCCTTCTTGCGGGTGAGGCGATAGGTGCCCACCACCAGCGGCTGGCCATCCTCGTCATGGGCGTCGCGGTCCACCACCAGCAGGTGGTCGCAGACATCGTCATACTTGTCGAAGTCGCGGCGGCTCTCGCGCATGGCGGGCGAGGGGACGGCGCTCATCTCTTCGTAGAAAACTTCATAGCGCAGTCGCTGGGCCTGCTCGATTTCCATCTCGGTCTCGGCCAGGCGCACTTCCAGCGCCCCGGACACGGCAAGAACCGGCCATTGCTCCAGGCGACCCTCGAAAGGTCCGGCTTCATAGATATTGACCACGATCATTGTCCTGTTGTGCGCCGCCCGGTTCCCCACGACTCAGGGGCGCGCCAGTTCTGCCTTGGGGTACGCCCCTATTGCGACAGTTTGGCAATTTTACTCCATACGCCGGGGGCGGGGCAATGGATTGTGACAGCCGCCGCAAAACCCCGGATTAAGCCCGGTTAATGGCCCGGACGGCGCGGCGGTTCAACCACCAGAACAGGATCAGGGCCGGAACCCCGATCAGGCCGCAGCCGAGGAAAAACGCGGCATAGGCGTTCATCAGGCCCAGATGCGGGGTCAGGGCTTCGACCGCGGCGCCTGAAAAGCCCTTCAGAATTTTGCCGGCCCAGGCATAGCTTGAGGATAAAAGCGCATACTGCGTCGCGGTGTAGCCCAGGCTGGTCAGGCTGGACATGTAGGCAACCAGCGTCACCCCCGCCAGGGCGATGGCGAAATTGTCCAGCCCCATCACTGCCGCGAAAGTCAGCGGATCATGGGCATAGGGAAGAATGGCGTAGAGCGCGGTCCCCGACATCTGGGCGAAACAGCCCATAAGCACCGCGCGCATCAGCCCCAGCCGCAGCGAAAGATAGCCGCCCGCCGCCACGCCCAGGAACACGCCGACCAGTCCGATGGAGCCGCGCACCGCGCCCACCATGTCCTTGGTCAGGCCCAGGTCCACATACATGGGATTGTACATCGGCCCGCTGACGAAGTTGGGAAGCTGGAACAGGCTGATGGCGGCCAGGATCACGATGGCGGCGCGCCCATGGGCCTTGAAGAAGGCGATGAAGGGTCCGACCACGGCATCGAAGAAGCCGCGCGGTGTCCACAGCGGCGCCTCATTCTGCTTCTGCTCCGCCGCGCGTTCGCCGCGTGCCGGTTCTGCGGCCACAAGAGTCGCGCCCAGCGCCAGCAGCATCACCGCGCCGTAGAGCATGTAGGATTCATTCCAGCCGACGCGCTGGGCGATGGGCAGGATCACCGCCTCGCTCGTCAGCAGCGCGCCGCGGTACCCGAAGGTATAGGCGGAGGTGAGCAGGCCCAGCTCGTCCTTGTCGCGCGCCGATTCAATTCGCCAGGCGTCAATGGCGATATCCTGGGTCGAAGACGCGAACGCCACCACCAGGGCGCAAATGCCCAGCCGCACCAGGCCATGGCTGGTGCCGCTGAGCGCCATGGCGACCAGCCCCGCGGCGATCACGACCTGGGTCAGCGCGATCCAGCTTCGGCGCTGGCCCAGCCGGTTCAGCCCCGGCAGGCTGAGCCGGTCGAGCAGCGGCGACCAGAGGAATTTCAGCGAATAGGCGATGCCGACCCAGGACAGAAAGCCGATGGCCGCCAGGGTGGCGCCTTCATCGCGCAGCCAGTAGCCGAAGGTGTTGCCGACCAAAAGGAAGGGCAGGCCCGACGAGAAGCCCAATGCCAGCATCACCAGCACCTTGGGATCGAGATATTCGCGAAACCGATAGCGCCGCCGCGCCGCCTTGTTTTTCGACATGGGAGTCGCGGTCATGCCGCGACGATATGCGAACGCTCCTCGCTAGGGAACAGCATCAGGAACATTTCCTCCAGCTCGGCGGGGTCCACCGGCTTGGTCAGGAAACCGTCCATGCCCGCATCGCGGCATGCCTTCTTGCCGTCTTCCAGCGCGTCGGCGGTCAAGGCCACGATGGGCGTGCGCGCCCTGCCGGTGCGGGCCTCGCCGGCGCGGATGGCGCGCGCCGCCTCGATGCCGTCCATGCCGGGCATGTGAATGTCGGTGAGCAGAAGATCATACTGGCCCTCCAGCATGGCGGACACCGCATCGGTGCCGGTGGTGACTTCCGCCACCGTATGGCCGCGGCGGCGCAGCAGTTCGCGGATCAGCATCATGTTGATGGGATTGTCCTCGGCCAGCAGGATGTGAAGGCCGGGCGCGTCGGCGCGCGCGGCCCTGAAAGATGTGCGCGCCTGCGCGGGATGATCCTCCAGGAAGGGCGCGGGAATGGCGGGGGCCTCGAACGGCACTGCCTCGCGGGCTGCGATCATCGGCGGCATGGCGTCCTGCGGCGGGGACGCGCTTTGCACCACCGGCCCGGCAACCGAAGGCAGCGGCTCGCCCTGCGCCAGCAACAGGCGATTGACCAGCGAGATCTGGCGCACCGGCTTGACCAGATAGCCTGAAAAGCCAAGGTCGCGCATCTCCTCCAGGCGGCCACGGCCACCCGGCGTCAGCAGCACCAGCGCCGGCACATGGCCGTCGGGATGCACCGTCAGTTCCGGCACACTGGAGGTGCCGGCATCGATCAGCACGGCGTCGGCGGGGTTTTTGGGGTCGGCGGGAATGCCGCCGCAGGCGGCGATCTGCAGATACAGGCCTTCGCGCAGCGCCTTGTTCTTGCTCATCACCGCCACGCGCAGACCTTTCAGCGGCGCGTCCGCTTCGGCAGGCTGGACCGCGACGCAAGGCATGGTGAACCAGAAGGCCGAGCCGCCATCCGGCGCGGCATCGACGCCGATCTCGCCGCCCATGGTGTCGACCAGGCGCTTGGAGATGGCCAGGCCCAGGCCGGTGCCGCCGAACTTGCGGGCATGGCTGGTGTCGGCCTGGACAAACTCCTGGAAAATCTCCTGGCGCTTGGCGGGCGGCACGCCCACGCCGGTGTCGCGCACTTCCAGCCGCAGGAAAAACTGTTCGCCGCGCCGCTCGGCGCGGACATCGACCACGACGCCGCCCTTCTCGGTGAACTTGACGGCATTGCCCACCAGATTGGTGATGACCTGGCGCAGCCGGCCCTTGTCGGCGCGAATCTTGACCGGAACGTCCGGGGCCACGATGGCGGTGACTTCCACGCCCTTGGCATGGGCGCGCGGGCACAGAAGCTCGGCGATGTTGCACAGCATGTGGCGCAGATCGACATCGTCCTCGTCCAGGGTCAGCATGCCCGCTTCGATCTTGGAGAAGTCCAGTATGTCGCCGATCAGGGTCAGCAGCGCCTCGCCCGACTGGGTGATGGCCTCGGCATAGGTGCGCTGTTCGGGGCGAAGGTCAGTCTCCAGCAGAAGACGGCCCATGCCCAACACGCCGTTCATGGGGGTGCGGATCTCGTGGCTCATGGTGGCCAGGAAGCCGGACTTGGCGCGGCTGGCTTCCTCGGCGGAGTCGCGCGCCTCGGTCAGGGCGCCTTCCAGCGCCTTGCGGTCGGTGATGTCGCGGCCGACGCTTTGCACTTCCACCAGCCGGCCATGGGAATCGCGCACCGCGAAATCCTCCCAGGCGATCCAGCGATAGCCGTCGGCGGTCTTGACATGCTGGTCATAGCGGGCGCGGTTGCGCCCTGATTCCAGGAAGCTGCCGAACAAAGGCGCGCGGCTTTCGGGATGGGGTTCGGGCGCGAAGGGATAGCCGATGGCGCGCGCCGGACTGAGGCCGAACAGCTTGAAGAAGGCGTCGTTGCCATAGGTGAGGCGGCTGGCCCCGTCGCGCCGGAAAATGGCGTCGCCCTGGGCGTCGACCAGGCCCTTGTAGCGCGCCTCGCTCTGGTTCAGCCGCGCATTGATGGTCGCGGCGTTCTTCAGCGAAGCTTCCAGCCGGCCGGCAACCGCCTTGAGCTGTGCGGTCTGCTGTTCCAGCATCAGGCCGCGCTCACGCGAATTGAGCAGGTTGAGAATCAGGAAGGCCAGCGCCACCGCCAGCAGGGCGCCGAAGCTGAAGGGCGAGATCAGGGTCAGGGCGCCGAACCACAATATGTCGGCCAGCGCCGCCACCAGCATGACGCCGGCGATGGCGCCAAACACACTTCGAATGATCCGCGCAAATGACATTGCCGGGCTTGCGTCCTGTTTTTCGGGCCTTCAGTGTGCCGGGGCGACCCTTCAGAAACGCTTAAAGTTCCTCCGGCTTTGTTAACCCGCCGGGCCGGCGGCATTAAGATGTGGCGCCAAATAATACCATAGCAAAATCAATGGCTTGCGCCGACAGCGAGGCAGGGGCCGGCGCCTGTCACAAAAGCTTTGCAGGACTGTGATGTTCGTGGCGCGGGAGGGGTGTGAATTGCCGCCCATTCCATGTCCCGGGGCCGTCTTTGACCGATATCAGCTTGAGCGACTCATCCGCCCTTACCGCCAGAGCCGAAAGCGCGCGCCGCGCCGGCGCGGGCGATACCCGTTTTCGCATCCTGAGCCTGGCCGCGGCGCTGGCGGTGCTGGCGATATTCGGCGGGGTGATCGGCTCGCTGGTCCATGGCGCGATGCCCGCCTTCAAGGCCTTCGGCCTGGGCTTTGTCGTCGATGAAGCCTGGCGCCCCACCCGCGAGCAATTCGGCGCGCTGGCGCCCATCACCGGCACCCTGGTCACCTCGGCCATCGCCATGATCATCGCGCTGCCGGTCGGCATCGGCATCGCCGTCTTCCTCACCGAATTGTGCCCGCGGCTGCTCAGGCGTCCCATCGGCATCGCCATCGAGCTGTTGGCCGGTATTCCCTCCATCATCTACGGCATCTGGGGCCTGTTCGTCTTCGCGCCCTGGTTTCAGACCCATGTGCAGGAGCCGGTGATCAACGCGCTGGACGGTGTGCCGGTGCTGGGTACGCTGTTCGGCGGCGCGCCCTACGGCATCGGCGTCTTCACCGCCGGCCTGATCCTGTCGATCATGGTTCTGCCCTTCATCTCGGCGGTGACGCGCGACGTGCTGCTGACGGTGCCGGAGGTGCTGAAGGAAGCCTCCTACGGCCTGGGCTCCACCAGCTGGGAAGTGATGTGGAAAGTGTGCCTGCCTTTCTGCTCCACCGGCGTGGTGGGCGGCGCCATGCTGGCCCTGGGCCGCGCCCTGGGCGAGACCATGGCCGTCACCTTCGTGATCGGCAACGCTCACCGCATCGACCCCTCGCTGTTCGCGCCGGGCACGTCGATCTCGGCGACCATCGCCAATGAATTCAGCGAAGCCACCACCCAGCTTTATTCCGCCTCGCTGATCGAGCTGGGTCTGCTGCTCTTCGTCATCACCTTCATCGTGCTGTCGGTCGCCCAGTTGCTGCTTTACCGGCTGGAAAAGACCAAGGGCAAGACATGACCGCCGTCACCCGCACCTCCCGCACCGGCCGCCTGCTCTATGCCCGCCGCCGCATCGCCAACGCGGTCTTTATCACCTTGTCGCTGGCCGCGGCGCTGTTCGGCCTGGTGTGGCTGGGCTTCATCCTGGGCGCCCTGCTGAAGAACGGCATCGCCGCGCTGGGCCTGCATCTGTTCACCCAAGCCACGCCGCCGCCGGGCAGCGCGGGCGGGTTGATGAATGCCATCTTCGGCAGCGTGGTGATGAGCCTGGGCGCCGTGGCGCTGGGCACGCCCATCGGGCTGTTCGCCGGCACCTATCTGGCGGAATATGCCCATCATGGCCGCCTGGCCTTCGTGGTGCGCTTTGTCAACGACATCCTGCTGTCGGCGCCTTCCATCGTCACCGGCCTTTTCATCTACGAGATCGTGGTGGTGCCGATGGGGCACTTCTCGGCCATCGCCGGCGCCCTGTCGCTGATGGTGATCGTGATCCCCGTGGTGGTGCGCACCACCGAGAATATGCTGCTGCTGGTGCCCAACGGCCTGCGCGAGGCCGCCAGCGCACTGGGCGCGCCGCAAAGCTTCGTGATCCGGTCGGTGACCTGGAAGGCCGCCCAGGCCGGCATCGTCACCGGCGTCCTGCTGGCGGTGGCGCGCATCTCCGGCGAGACCGCGCCGCTTCTGTTCACCGCGCTCAACAACCAGTTCATGTCCACCGACATCACCAAGCCGATCGCTTCGCTGCCGGTGGTGATCTTCCAGTATGCGCTTTCGCCCTATGACGACTGGCACAGCCTGGCCTGGGCCGGCGCGCTCTTGGTGACGGCCACGGTGCTGACGCTTTCCATCATCGCCCGCCTTCTGGAAAAGAAACGGAAATGACCATGGATACCGCTATCCCCATCCATCTCCAGCCGCCGCACCAGGCGGTCGCCGCGGAAAAGACCAAGATCGATATCCGCGACATGAGTTTCTATTATGGCCAGACCAAGGCCCTGAAAAACATCTCGCTGCCGCTGGTGGAGCGCAAGACCACGGCCTTTATCGGCCCGTCGGGCTGCGGCAAGTCCACGCTGCTCCGCGCCATCAACCGCATCTTCGAGCTCTATCCCGGTCAGCGCGCCGAAGGCGAAATCCTGATGGACGGCGAGAATCTGCTCAAGGTCAAGGATCTCAACCTGCTGCGCGCCCGCATCGGCATGGTGTTCCAGAAGCCCACCCCGTTCCCCATGTCGATCTATGACAATGTCGCCTTCGGCATCAAACTCTATGAACGCATTCCGCGCTCCGAGATGGAGGGCCGGGTGGAGCAGGCCCTGACCCGTGCCGCGCTATGGCCCGAAGTGAAGGACAAGCTGCATGCCAGCGGATTGTCGCTGTCGGGCGGCCAGCAGCAGCGGTTGTGCATCGCGCGCAGCGTGGCGACGCGCCCCGAAGTGATCCTGCTGGACGAGCCCTGCTCGGCGCTCGATCCCATCTCCACCGCCAAGATCGAGGAACTGATCGAGGAGCTGGAATCCGACTACACCATCGTCATCGTCACCCACAATATGCAGCAGGCCAGCCGCGCCAGCGACTATACCGCCTTCATGTATCTGGGGGAGTTGATCGAGTATGGGCCGACGGAAAAGATCTTTACCGCGCCCGATAACAAACGCACGGAACAATACATTACCGGCCGCTTCGGCTGAGTGCGGGCTCCGGCTTCGGGCTCTTATCTTCCGGCCGGCGGCCAAAATCGCCCAAAAATAAAAACCTCTCCATGGCCGCCCTCGAGGCGGCCATCCAACTTTCCATCACGCGGCAAAGTTGGATGGGCGGATCAAGCCCGCCCGTGGTGAATAAGGCTCACACGTAATCCTCGGCCATCGTGCTGTCGGTGGTCTGCATCCCCGTGGTCGCCTTCAGCACCCAGGTCAGCACGACACTCAGCACCAGATTGACCGCCAGTGCGCTCACCGCCGCATAGCAGGGGATGGTCCAGCCCGCGATGTGCAGCGGATAAGTCGAGCTCTTGAAGCCCAGGCTCGCCACCATCCAGGTGCCCAGGCCCACGCCCGCCGCCCAGCCCGCCAGCAGGGCGCGCGGATCAAGCCGCACATACAAGGCCAGCAGCACCGCCGGCACGGTCTGGCAGATCCAGATGCCGCCCAGCAGCTGCAACTGGATGGCATAGGTGGTCTGCAATTCCAGCACAAAGAACAGCGCCCCCAGCTTGGCCATAAAGGCCACGATCTTGGCCATGCGCGCCTCGGTCTGCGGTGTACAGTCCGGCGCGATGAACTCCTTGTAGATGTTGCGGGTGAAAAGGTTGCCGCAGGCGATCGCCATGATCGAGGCCGGCATCATCGCGCCGATGGCGATTGCCGCGAAGGCCAGCCCCGCGAACCAGTGGGGGAACATGTGCAGGAATAGCGCCGGCACGGCGAAATTGTTGCCGAAGCTTTTGAAACCCGCGGCGTATTCCGGCATCCGGTTCACGCCGGACGCCACCGCCATGTAGCCAAGCAGCGCGATCAGCGCCAGCGCCACCGAATAGGCCGGCAGCACGATGGCATTGCGCCGGATGACATGGCGCGACGAGGACGACAGAATCCCCGTCACCGAATGGGGATAGAGGAACAGCGCCAACAGCGACCCCAAGGCCAAAGTGACATAGGCAAAGCCCGCACCCAGATTGTGATCGGGCGCGGGCGCCAACAGCAATTGCTGCGGCGGCACGGCGGCGAACACCTTGGCATAGCCGCCCAGCTCGGCCGGGATGATGATGATGGCGGCCAGCACGGTGATGTAGACCAGAAGATCCTTCGCCACCGCGATCAGCGCGGTGCCGCGCAGGCCCGAGGTATAAGTGAAAGCCGCCAGCACGAAAAATGCCGCCAGCAACGGCAGCGACACACTGCCCAGCAGCGGCAAGGTCACGGTCCAGTCCAGCCCCAGGGCGGCGATCACCACCTGCATGCCCACCAGCTGCAGCGCGATATAGGGCATCACCGCGACAAGCCCGGTGACGGCGATGGCCAGCGCCAGGCCGCGATGGCCGAAACGGCCGCGCACGAAATCGGCGGCGGTAATATAGCCGTGGCGGCTCGCCACCGACCACAGGCGCGGAAAGGCCAGGAACAGCAGCGGATACATCAAGGCCGCATACGGCACGGCGAAGAAGCCGGTGGCCCCGGCGCCGAACATCAGGGCCGGGACGGCGATGAAGGTGTAGGCGGTATAGAGATCGCCGCCCAGAAGAAACCAGGTGATCAGGGTGCCGAAGCTCCTGCCGCCCAGGCCCCATTCGCTCAGTTGCGACAGGTCGCCGGCGCGCCAGCGCGAACCCAGCAGGCCCAGCAGCGCCACGGCGGCGAACAGCAGGGCGAAGACGATGATGGTGACGGGGCTGATACTCATTTGCGCCCCCCCCCTTTTTGGCCTTCCTGCCAGCGATAGACCGGCACGATGCACAAGGCGGTGATGAAGATTCCCAGCATCTGCCACCAGTAGAAGAAGGGAATCCCCAGCAGTTCGGGGGAGACGCGGTTATAGAAGGGCGGCCACACCCAGACGGCATAGGGAATAGCCAGGAACAGGTACACCGGGCGAAATCCCCGGCGCGGCGGTTTATCTTCGATCATCCCCAATCCCCCGGCATGCGCGCGCCGCCCGGACCATTATATGGTCGCGCCGCGCATGCTCACTCCCAGCAAAAATTATGGGCCGGATGATATGCGCAACCCGCCGCGTCTTGCAAATGCGGGCTGCCTTCGCGGCTGCACAAAATCGCGGCTAGGCGGACTTGCGGCTGGCGAACACCAGGCCGACCCCGGCCAGCACGGCGGCGATGCCGGCGGCGGTGGGAATCCAGACGCTATGGTCTTCCTGGGAATTGATCTGGATCGGACCGGCATCGACCACATTCCTGGTCTCGGTCCAGTGGATGCTGCGGAACACCAGCCCGCCAACTCCGGCCAGGATCAGAACCACACCCAAAATCATCAGCGGCTTCATATGAATCCCTCCAAATAAGCCGTGATAACGGGCCGGGCGGAAAAAAAGTTCCGCCGCCCAGGGCGGATGTCAGGGCAGATGGCTGATCCGGCGATAGGACAGCGCCTCGGCGACATGGGTCTTGGCCACATCCGCCGCGCCCGCCAGATCGGCGATGGTGCGCGCCACTTTCAACACGCGGTGATAGCCGCGCGCCGACAGCCGCATGCGCTCCGCCGCCTCGGTCAGCAGCTTGGCGCCCGCCGCTTGCGGCGTGGCGATGGCGTCCAGCAATTCGCCTTCGGCCTCGGCATTGGTGCGGATGGCGTGATCCTTGAAACGCTCGCGCTGGACCTGGCGCGCCGCCGCGACACGGCGGGCGACATCTTCATTGCCCTCCGATGCCGGCGGCAGGCTGAGGTCGGCGGCGGTGACGCCCGCCACTTCCACATGCATGTCGATGCGGTCGAACAGCGGGCCTGAAATGCGCGACTGGTAATCGCCGGCGCATTTGGGGGCGCGGCCGCAGCCCAAGGCCGGATCGCTCAGATAGCCGCAGCGGCAGGGATTCATCGCCGCGATCAACTGAAAGCGCGCCGGATAGCGCACATGGGCATTGGCGCGCGCCACCACCGCCTCGCCGGTTTCGATGGGCTGGCGCAGACTGTCCAGCACGCCGCGCTGGAATTCCGGCAGCTCGTCCAGGAACAGCACGCCCAGATGCGCCAGGCTGACTTCGCCCGGCTTCACTTTCAATCCACCGCCCACCAAAGCCGCCATCGAAGCGGAATGATGCGGATTGCGAAAGGGCCGGGTGCGCGAAATCGCGCCGCCCTCCAGCGCCCCTGCCAGGGACTGGATCATGGAAATCTCCAGCGCCTCGCGCGCATCCAGGGGCGGCAGCAGCGCCGGCAGGCGCTGGGCCAGCATCGACTTGCCCGCGCCGGGCGGGCCGATCATCAGCAGGTTGTGGCCGCCCGCCGCCGCGATCTCCAGCGCCCGCTTGGCCGATTCCTGGCCCTTGACGTCGCGCAGGTCGGGGACCGCCCGCCCTGCCGTCATCACGCGCGGCACCGGCGGCGCCAGCACGGATGCGCCCTTCATGTGATTGACCAGCGCGATCAGCGACGGCGTCGCCAGAATTTCAACGGCGCCCGCGAACGCCGCTTCGGGGCCGTTGGCGGCCGGGCAGATCAGCCCGCGATTCTGCTCGGACGCCGCCAGCGCCGCAGGCAGCACGCCGGCGATCCCCGTCACCGCCGCATCCAGCGACAATTCGCCCAGCGCCACATAATTCGCCATCTCGCTGGCGGGGATCACGCCCATCGCCGCAAGAAGTCCCAGCGCGATGGGCAGATCGTAATGCGAGCCTTCCTTGGGCAGGTCGGCGGGGGCCAGGTTGACGGTGATGCGCTTGAAGGGCAGCGCCAGGCCGATGGCCGCCAGGGCGGCGCGCACCCGCTCGCGGCTTTCGGCCACCGCCTTGTCGGCCAGGCCGACAATGTTGAACTGGCCGCCGCCGGAATCGGCGATGTGAACCTGCACATCGACTTCACGGGCTTCGATGCCCTGAAACGCCACCGTGTAAACGTGCGCGACCGTCATCTTCGCTCCCCAGCGGGCAAAGCCTAACGGGGCTTGCCGGAGGCGGTCAAACCGTCAGCGAGCGCTGGAAATATAGCGGTCGTTCATCGGCCCCATCAGCTCCAGCGGCACCGCCCCGCCCACCAGCATGGCGTCGTGATACTGGCGGATGTCGAATTTTGCCCCCAGCGCCGCCCGCGCCCGTTCGCGCTGCTTCAGAAATTCCAGCTTGCCCAGCATGTAGCTGCAGGCCTGGCCGGGCCAGACGCAATAGCGCTCGACCTCGGTCACCGCCCCGGTCTCGGGATCGCCCAGCGTGTCGATATAGTATTTCAGCGCCTCCTCCCGGCTCCAGCGAAGGGCGTGCATGCCCGTATCCACCACCAGCCGCACGCCGCGGAACATGGAATCGTGAAGCTGGCCGATATGGCCGAAGGGATCATTGTCATACATGCCGATCTCCACCGCCACCTGCTCGGCATAAAGCGCCCAGCCTTCGATATAGGCCGAAAAGCCCAGCGCCTTGCGGATCAAGGGCAGCTTGGTCTCCTGGGCGATGGAAATCTGCATGTGATGGCCGGGGATCGCCTCATGGAAGGTCAGGGTCGGCAGCAGCCAGCGCGGCACCTCGGCAGTGTCGCGCAGGTTGATCCAGTAGATGCCGGGCCGCGTGCCGTCCAGCGAGGGCGCATAGTAATAGCCGCCGGGCGCGCTGGCCTCGATATTCTTGGGCACCCGCCTGATCACCACCTCGGCCTTGGGAAGCGTGATGAACAGCTTGGGCAGCTTGGCGCGCACCGCCTTCACCTTTTTGTTCAGGTCGGCGATCAGTTTTTCCTTGGCCGCGTCGGTGTTGGCGTAAAGCTGGCGTGGGTCCTTGTAGAGCGCCGCCAGGCGCGCCCCCACGGTGCCGCGTGTCATGCCCTGGCGCTTCATGATGGCGTCGATCTTGGCGGCGTGATCCTTGACGATCTCCAGGCCGGCTTTGTGTATCGCCTCCGGCGACATGCTGGTGGTCGCCCAATAGGTCAGGCAGTCGCGGTAATATTGCTCGCCATGCGGCAGCCGCCACACCCCTGCATCATGCACCGCCTTGGCCCGCATCTGCCTGGCCAGCGCAATCTGGCGATCCAGCGCCGGATAGACCGTATCCTTCACCGCGCGCGCCGCCCGCCCGGCCCAGTCGCCGGAGATATGTTTCTGCCGGGCGCGGCGCGCCACCGACTCGGTCAGCGGCGAGGCTTCGGGCGATGGTTCGCGCAGCTTGGTCAGCAGCAGCATCAGCTTGTCCAGCGCGAAGTCCGGCGCGGTCACGCCCAGGCCTGCGTCATGGCGGGTGACTTCGATCTCCTGATCCATCGCCTGCGCGAATGCGCCCAGCCGCGCGATATAGGCGTCGGCGTCGGCGCGCGTCTCGATGACATGCTGGGTGTCGAGGAAGGACGGCGTGTTGGCGGCGTTGCCGGTCAGTTGCGACAGGATATAGGGCTGGCCGCTGATGGCCGGACCATAGGGCGTGCGCCGCGCCGCCGCGTCGCCCGTCGCCAGGGCGTACATCACCACATCGTAATTGGCGCGGTCCTGGCCGCTCACCGAAGCCGGATCGAACCCCTTGAGCCGCAGCAACTGGCTGGCATTGAGCTGCTTGAGCCTGGCGATGCCCGCCAGCGAGGTGTCGTCAATCAGGCTTTTCTCATGGCTCCGCGCGCCCTTGTCCAGGCCCAGCGATGTGGCAAGCACCGGCGACAGGTCAAGATTTTCCGCCATGAACTGGTCGAACAATGCGTTCAGCGCCCGCGCGGATGCGTCAGCAGGCGCGCCGGGGTTCAAAGGCGCGCCCGACGGCGCGGCCCAAGCGGGCGATAGGGCGGGGAAGGCGCAAACGGCCAGGGCGGCGGCGCCGGTTTTCAGCGCGGAACGGCGGTCGAGCATGGCGGACCTTTCGCGGGACGCGGAAGGTTAGAGGCGTCAGGATATGGCGGCAAGCCCGGCCGCTCGCTCAAGCTCGCGGCGTTCGTCGGTTTCCGCAGGTCCACAGGACCTGCTCACGCGCTGACGCGCGCCACCGCCTCACTCAGGCGCGACAGTCACCTTGATGCCGTCGGTCTCGGCCGAGCAGATCACCTGGCATGACAGGCGCGAATTGGGCTCCACCGCCAGCGCCATGTCCAGCATGTCGATCTCGGCCTCGGAAGGCTTGGGCAGCTTGTCGAACCAGCCGTCATTGACATAGACATGGCAGGTGGCGCAGGCGCAGGCCCCGCCGCATTCGGCGGCCACATCCAGCCCGCCATCGCGCAGGATTTCCATCACGCTCCAGCCGTCGCGGCCTTCCAGCGTATGTTCCTTGCCGTTGCGGTCGATGGCGACGATCTTCACGAGACACCCAATTTCTTTTGCAGGCTCGAGGACGAGGTCGTGTACTGGAAGCGCAGTTTCTCGTTCGGCTTGCAGATGTGAAAGGCGGCCTGGGCCATCAGGGCGGCCTCATGGAAGCCGGACAATATCAGCTTCAGCTTGCCGGTATAGCTGTTGATGTCGCCGATGGCGAAGATGCCCGGCGTCTGGCTTTCGAAACGCGCCGTGTCCACCGGGATCAGGTTTTCGTTCAGGTTGATGCCGAATTCCGCGATCGGGCCCAGCTTGATGGTCAGGCCGAAGAAGGGCAGGAAGGCGTCGGCCTCATGGTGCCACTCTGTCTTGTCATGGCCCGCCAGGGTCACGCCGGTCAGCTTGCCCGGCTCGCCATGCACCGCCTTGACGCTGGCGACATGGAATTTCACTTTTCCCGCCGCTTCCAGTTCGCGCATCTGGTTGACGCTGTGTTGGGCGGCGCGGAAACCGTCGCGGTGATGCACCAGGGTCATGGTCTTGGCCAGCGGCGCCAGGTTGATCACCCAGTCCAGCGCGCTGTCGCCGCCGCCGGCGATCAATATGTTCTTGCCGCGAAAGGTCTCCATCTTGCGCACGGCATAATGCACGCCGATGCCGTCGCCGGCATTCTCGTGCAGCTCGATGCCCGGCACCGGCGGACGCTTGGGCTGGAACGAACCCGCACCCGCCGCGATCACCACCACCGGCGCGATGATCTCGGTTCCGGCATCGGTCTTCAGCTTCCAGCGGCCGTCATCCTGCTTTTCCAGCGCCGTCGCCATTTCATTGAAATGGTACTGGGGATCGAAGGGCTTGATCTGCTCCAGCAGGCGGCCCACCAGCTCCTGGCCGGTGACGATGGGCAGGCCCGGAATGTCATAGATGGGCTTTTCCGGATACAGCTCGGTGCACTGGCCGCCCGGCCGGTCCAGAATATCGATCAGGTGGCATTTCAGGTCCAGCAATCCCAGTTCGAACACGGCGAACAGGCCGATAGGGCCGGCGCCGATGATGGCGACATCTGTTTCGATCGGGGCCGGCATATTCCACACCTAACTTCATGTAATGGCTGGGAAAACGTCGTGGTTATATGTAAAAATAGCCGGAGCAACAACCCCTGCCCATAACAGTGCTGCGATGCAAAACGACGCTCCCCCCTGACCCGCCCCAAAGCCTGCCGATGCCTGCGCTTCCAGGGCGGAACTGCGCGACGCGACCAGGCCCGGCTCGGGGAGGTGGTGTCCAGGGTACTGGCCGAAGCCACCAAGGCGGGCCTGTCGCCGGCCATCGCCGAGCCGGTCTGGCGGCTGTTGATCGAACGCTCCATTGCGCATGAGCTAGAGGCGTTCGACCGACGCTGATCGACAGTAGTAAAATTCAAATCCGTGGGTGAAGTACAAAAAGAAAACCCCGCCGGGCTTGTCTTCGCCAGCGGGGCTTGCCGCTCTCGCGGTCTTGAGGCGCAACCTCTCGGCGCGCATTCCCCATATAAATGGTGGAACGTGAATCCGGTGTCAACGACTCAGCCCAAGTCCATGCAGGACGGCGGCTTTAACGGCGTCTAATTGCTCAGTATTTACCTTTATTTGCAAATACTTACGTCGGCCGGACACTCGGTCTCGGTCTGTGCGAAACATGTCTAATCTGCCGAAACATACGGTCGAAACCATGTCTGCTTTGGCCCAACGAGGCTTTAGACCCCAAGGCAGCGGCAAATCCAAATCCAGTCGAACATGATAGGGCAACTCTCGGGCCGGTTGAGTTCCGCTGAGAGGAACGACCGCACATAGACCGTCCCTGTGTGACAGTCGCGGCGATAGGACGATACACGGTCGTCGCTTCACCATTTCCGGCGGCCGAAAGCCAGTATCGTAGTCACACAGCAATACGGTGCCTGGTGGTACCGAGTAGAGAATCGCCATTCGCTAAAAGTACGGGTACGGAGGATCATCGCAACGCACCATGTTGCTCTATCCACCGGAACGCTTTGTAAGGGCCAATGCAGCCACTAAATCTAGCTATAACGAGCGATTTACAAACCAATCTAGTAGCTGAATGAGCGGCCCTAGATATCCCCACTGCCCGCCCAAATCCGCACATGGTAATTTCGCGCCATGAAGACGGCGCGGCGCGAAACTTTGGTTGGCTTGTCCAGCGGGGATAAGGGGGAGGGGGCCGGGAAAATTGTCCCGATCCGCCCAGCCATTCCGGGAAATCGTCTTTGGAACGGGTGGAACAGGCGCCGCGCACCCAATCCACCAAAAATCAGCCCCCCGCAAATCAGGCCGCGAAATAATCCGCGATGAAACTCTGCACCGCACCGCCTTCGATCCGCAGCGCCTCGATCACCTCGATGGCGCGGTTGGGCTGGGTATTGGGGTCCACCGGCTCGGCATCCGCCGCCGCCGCGCCCATGGCAAAGGCCCCGACGCCGCGCGCCGCGCCCTTGATGGTGCATTTGACTTCGGCGCCACGCGAGGCGAAGCGCAGCATGGCCGGGCAGGCCGGTCAGTCTTCCTTGATTTTCGTCACGGTGGTCTTCTCGGTCACGACCTTCTCGGTCTGCTTCGGTTCCGCCGCCACGATCACCACGTCCGGCGCAGGCTTTGGTTCATCCTCGGTAATGATGATCTTGTCACCCATGACAGGTTCCTTTCGACATATTTTTATTGGCGGGCGCAAATCAGCGGCCGGGGCAACAGGCCGGCGACCGCATGCCCGGCGCCCTGCTGGCGCTTATTTGCTCTGGCCGGTCACGATGATGGCCTTGGGTGCGCCACCGCTTTTGTAGTTGTCCCACATGAGGAAGCCCACCACGGCCACCGCAAGCAATACGGCGCCGAGGATCAATCCCAGCAAGACCGAACCGCCGCCTCCGCCACCACTGTCCTTGTCGATAATGACTGCCATGCTCAGGCTCCTGTTGCATCTGCGCAAATGCAACGAAGTGGCGGCGCACAGGTTCCATTCCCTGTCGCACGGCTTCGCAAACCAGGCGCGCAGCCGCCCTCGCCCGATCAGGCGGCCAGATAGTCGGCGATGAAACTCTGCACCGCTTCGCCTTCGATCCGCAGCGCCTCGATCACTTCCACCGCGCGCTCGGGCTGGGTGCCCGGGTCCACCGGCTCGGCATCCGCCGCCGCCGCGCCCATGGCAAAAGCCCCGACGCCGCGCGCCGCGCCCTTGATGGTGTGGGTGACTTCGCGCCACTTGCGGGCGTCGCGCTGCTCCAGGATCGACAGAAGCTGGCCCACCATCTCCGAGACCTGGCCGTCGAACAGCTTGAGGATTTCGGCGTTCAGCGCCCTGTCGCCCCCGGTATAGCGGGCCAGGTGGGACAGATCGATCGCGGTATCGGCCATGGCTGCGGCACTCGCAAATTGCCCGACTATCCTGCCCCGGGGGCGGCTAAGGCTGCGTTAATGCGGGCTTTTCGCTGTGACATGCCCTCAAAACCGCGTAAGATGCTGAAAGACGGGCAAATTCACAGGACGTTGCATGGCCAAGACATTCGGACAGCCGGTCCCACTGGACCGGCCTCAGGCAGTACCCCCGCAGGCGCCCGCACCGGCGCCTGTCGTCGCTGTCCGGCCGCGCCGCAGCCGCTTCGCCATCGTCGCCGTCACCGCCGCGATTGTCCTGTCGCTGTTCTGGGTCGGCACCGGCGGCGCCTTTGTCTGGGGCTGGCTGGGACCGCGCGGTGTGGATGCGCTGGACCTTTCGACCAAGGCGCTGATCGCCGCCGCTTTGCTGCTGCCGCCCTTCCTGTTCACCGCTATCGCTGCGGCCCTGGCGCGCAGCGCCGCCATGTCCGACGCCACCCGCCAGATGCTGGTGGCCACCGACAGGCTGTTCGCCGCCGACGAGACCACCGCCAACAATGCCGCCCGGCTGGCGCGCGCCGTGCGCCGCGAGCTTGACGGCCTCAACACCGGGCTTGATGTCGCCTTCCAGCGCATGCGCACTTTGGAAGCGGTGCTGGAAAAACAGATCTCCACCCTCGACGATGCCGGGGCGCGCGCCGAAATGCGCGGCCAGACCATCGCGGCGCGCCTGAATCAGGAAAGCCAGCGGCTGGAATCCCTGGGCGATCATCTCACCGACGCGGCGGGCCGCGCCAGCGAGGCGGTGGCGGGCCGCGCCGCGCAGCTCAAAGCCACCATGGAATCCGCCGAAGGCACGCTGAAGATGGCGACCCAGGGGCTGGATGTGCAGGCCGCCGGTTTCCGCGCCGCCATCTCGGCTGCCGCCGATGCGCCGCTGGAAGCCGCCAAGTCGCTGGAGGCCCAGTCCTCCCGCATTGAACAAGTGTCGGACGCCGCCATGAGCCGCGCCGAATTCGTCCTGGCCCGCCAGGAAAAGCATCGCGCCCAGATGCAGGAGCTGGCCGGGCGGCTGAAGGAAGAAAGCGAAATCTTCGAGACCGCGCTGTCGCAGCAGCGCAGCGGCATGGAATCGGCCATCGCGGCGCTGGGCGGCGAGGCCAAGAAGTTCGAGATCGTCACCGGCGATGCCGAACGCCACCTGGAACTGATCATGGCCAATGCCGCCAGCCGCGCCGCGCAACTGACCGGCGCCTTTGCGCGCGAGGCCGAACGGCTGAAGGATACCAGCCAGGCGGCGGCGGACGTGCTGGCGGCCCTGTCGGTGGCAATGCGCGATGCGGGCGACGGCGCCCGCACTTTGATTGGCGAAAGCGCCGCCCAGGCCAAGCATGACGCGCGCCTGCTGGTGGGCGAGGCCATGGCGGAATGCGAGCGGCTCTTGCGCACCGCCGGCGAGATGAGCGCCGAAGCGGGCAAGATCCGCTCGCTGCTGAGCGAAACCACGCGCGACGTGGAAAAGCATTTGATCCGCCTGCCGGGCCTGGCCCAGGAAGAAGCCCGCCGGGTGCGCCAGATGATGGCGAGCGAGACCGAGCAGCTTCTCGATCTGTCGGCCCGCACCATGTCCACGCTGCATGCGCGCTCGACCCGGAAGATCACCGCGCCCGATGCCGGCGGCCCGATGAAGCCGCAAGCCGAACCGGAAGGCGACGGCCTCAAGGGCCTGGCGCGCAAGCTGACGGCGAGGAAGCCCGACACCAAGCCGCGCAAGGATAGCGGGCAGGCCTGGGAAATGAAGACGCTGCTTGCGGCCGCCGAACTGGGCGACATGCGCAGCCTGCCCAAGTCGGGCGTCGACAATGCCGCGACGCTTGGCGCACTGGAACTGGCGCTGGCCGATATGGCGATCGACCTGTCGGCGCTGGACGATGCCCAGCCGGGCGACGAGGACTGGAAACGCTATCTGGCGGGCGACCGCGCCGTCTTTGCGCGCCGCCTGTCGGGCGCCATCGATGGCGACGCCGTGGACCGCATCGCCACGCTGTATCGCGACGACAGCCGTTTCCACGATGCCGCCGATGCCTATCTGGCGGAATTCGAAACCCTGCTGACGCGGGCGAAGGAAGGCGATGGCGGCGGGCTTTTGACCTCGACCCTGCTGTCGGCGGACACCGGCAAGGTCTATCTCACGATTGCGTATGCGCTAGGCCGTCTCTGAAGTCCGTCTCTGATCTTTTCAGCCGCGCCGCATAAAATCCGTCCATCCCGCCCGAAAGCATAAAGGGCAAGGTGCGCAGGTCGCCCTCCGGCGTGATCCATTCGGCATGGCCGAATACGTCTTCCGCCTTCAGCGGGATGCGCGCAAATTCCGAATTGCGGTCCAGGAACAGCGCGATCTGCTCCTCGCCCTCTTCGCGCTCCAGCGAACAGACCGCGAAGACCAGCGTGCCGCCCGCTTCCACCATCCGCGCCCCCGCTTCCAGGATGTCGTAGGCTGTCGCCGCCATCGCCATCACATCGGCGGGCTGCTTGATCCAGGGCAGGTCGGGATGGCGGCGGATGGTGCCGGTGGCGGTGCAGGGCGCATCCACCAGCACGAAGGGCGCGGTGTTGCGGTAGTCCCGCACATCGGCCTCGACCACTTCGGCGGAAAGTTTGGTGCGCGCCAGATTCTCGCGGATGCGGTTGGCGCGTGTGGGATCAATCTCCACCGCGATCACATGCGCGCCTGCCGCCGCAAGCTGCAGGGTCTTGCCGCCCGGCGCGGCGCACAGATCAATCACCGTCTTGCCCGCGACATCGCCCAGCAGGGTGGCGGGCAGCGATGCGGCGGCATCCTGCACCCACCAACCCCCTTGCGCGAAGCCCGGCAGATCCTCGACCCGGCCTTCGCCTGTCAGCCGCCGCACCGCGCCGAACAGCGCGTCGCTTTGCGGATAGTCACCTTTCACCACGATATCGATGGGCGCGGCCTGCTGATGGGCGCGGGCGATCAGGCGCGCATCGCCGCCATACTGGGCCGACCAGCGCGCCCACAGCCAGTCGGGCGTGGACAGCCGCTCACGGTCCAGCCCCGACCACACGGCTTCGCCTTCCTTTGCGAGTTTGCGCAGCACGGCGTTGATCAGTGGCTTGAAATGCACTCCCTTGGCGTCCCTGGCCGCCAGGTCGTTGGCGGCATCGACGGCGGCATGGGCGGCGACTTTCAAAACCAGCAGTTCGCACGCCCCCAGCAGCAATATCTCGCTGGCGGCCCCGGCCTTGTGCGGCGACAGCGGCTTGGCCATGAATTTGCGCAACACCGCCTCCAGCGCCCCCAGGTGGCGCAGGGTCTGGCTGACCAGCGCGCGCGCGAAGCCGGCATCGCGCGGCGCAAGCGGGGTTTCCAGCTCGAAATGCAGGGCGCGGTTCTTGCGCAAGGTCGCGGACAGCATGTCCAGCGCCGCCTGCCTGGCGGGAAGTCCGGCGGCTTCTGTGATTTCCCCCTCCGTCACAGCTCGCATCGGCTTGCCGCCGATAGCTCGCTGCGACACCTCCCCCCGCCAAAGGCTTCGCCTTGCGGGGGGAGGAAGCCGGTGCATGCCACGATCATGGAATGGTGTTTAGCCCCAGGGACCGCGTTTGGCGACAGGTATGGCTTCGCCCGCCATCGCCTTCAGCCGCGCAATGCGTTCCTCGGTGGAGGGATGGGTGGCGAACAGTCCGCCGATGCCGCCATGCAGCGGATTGACGATGAACATGTGCGCCGTGGCCGGATTGGCGTCGGCGGATTGGTTTTCGATGCCGCGCGCGGCGCGCTCGATCTGGCCCAGAGCGCTGGCCAGCCACAGCGGCCGCCCGGTGATCTCGGCCCCGGCACGGTCGGCCTCGAATTCGCGCGACCGCGAAATCGCCGCCTGCACCAGGACGGCGGCGATGGGCGCCAGCATGGTCACCAGCAGCATGCCCACCAGTCCCATCGGGTTGTTCCTGTCGCGGTTGCCACCCATGAAGAAGGCCATGTTCGCCAGCATGGAAATAGCGCCCGCGATCACCGCGGTAATGGTCATGGTGAGCGTGTCGCGATGCTTCACATGTCCCAGCTCATGCGCCAGGACGCCGGCCAGTTCTTCCGGACTGACCTGCGCCAGCAATCCGCTGGTGACGCACACTGCGGCATGGCCGGGATCGCGCCCGGTGGCAAAGGCGTTGGGCTGAGGATTTTCGGTGATATAGACCTTGGGCATCGGCAGGGCCGCCTGCGCCGCCAGCCGCTCCACCAGATGGTAAAGGTCCGGCGCGGAGGCAGCATCGACTTGGCGCGCGCCATACATGGACAGCAGCAGCTTGTCGGAATTCCAATAGGCGAACAGGTTGGTCGCCAGCGCAAAAGCAAAGGCGATCATCACCCCGGTGCCGCCGCCCAAAAGCGCGCCAACCGCCAGGAACAGCCCGGTCAGGGCTGCCATCAGGATGCCGGTGCGCAGCGTGTTCATGGTTTTCTCTCCGTGAGCCCAGATGTAAGATCGGGTCATGTCCGATCAAGCCGCCATCGCCGCCCGCATCGCCCAGGCCGCCGCCCGTGCCAATACTGAAGCCGAAGCCCGCCGCGCCCAAGAAGCGAAGAAAGAGGCTAAAAGGCAATTGCCGCCGGAATCGGGCGGACCCAAGGGTCTGGAACCGACCCGCTATGGCGACTGGGAACGCAAGGGGATTGCTTCCGACTTCTAAAAGGCTTCGGCGGTCATCCGCTCAAGCTGGCGGCGCACATCCGCCGGCCAGCTTTCGATATGGGCGGCGAACTCCTCCGCCTGCCCGGCATAGAGCGCGCGGATCGCTTCCTCATAACCCGGGGCATTGCCCACCAGCACGGTGGCCAGGCGATAGGCGGCGTCGCGCCGCGCCCGCTGCTGGGCGCGCGGATTGCGGCTGGCCTCCTCCACCAGGCGGCGCAGGGCAACGGAAGCCCCGCCCGGCTGGGTAGCCAGCCAGTCCCAATGTCGCGGCAGCAAGGTGACCTCGCGCGGCACCACCCCCAGCTTGGGGCGGCCGGGCCGAACCGCATCGGCGGTGGGGGGAAAGCGGGGGTCGATATCCACCACCCGCCCGGTTTCGGTGTCGAAGATCAGGGCGCCGTCATGGTCCCGGCAGGCGGCATAGACCTCGGCCAGGGAGCCGGAGGCGAGGTGGTCAAAGCCGGAAAAGGCGCTATGAGTCATTCCCGGTATCTATCCGGGTAAAATTATGAAGTCAATATAATCCGGGTAAAAGTAAATCCGCAGTTTCCCTTGATGCCGCCGGGGCAGAGGTTCATTTAAAGAAGGCATCCCGAAAGCCCTTCGCATGTTCATCCAGACCGAATCCACACCCAATCCCGCCACCTTGAAATTTCTCCCCGGCCGCGATGTCATGGGTGAAAGCGGGGTGGCTGATTTCCCCGAAAGCGCCTCCGCCTGGCGCTCGCCGCTGGCCCGGGCGCTGTTCGCCATTCCCGAAGTCAGCCGGGTGTTCTTCGGCAGCGACTTCATCTCGGTCACCAAGCGCGATGGCGACTGGAAGCATCTCAAGCCCGCCATCCTGGGCGCGGTGATGGAGCATTTTACCCAAGGTCACCCCCTGATCGAAGGCGGCGCCGAGGAAGCCGAAGAGGTTTCCGGCAGCGATGACAGCGAGATTGTCGCCCAGATCAAGGAGCTGATCGAAACCCGCGTGCGCCCGGCAGTGGCGCAGGATGGCGGCGACATCATCTTCAAGCGCTTTGACGAAGACAGCGGCATCGTCTCGCTGCACCTGCAAGGTTCCTGCGCCGGCTGCCCGTCCTCGACCATGACCCTGAAGAACGGCATCGAGAACATGCTGCGCCATTACGTTCCTGAAGTGACTGCGGTCGAAGCGGTCTGATGAGCGCGCAGGAAGCCTGGCTGTCCGAACCCAACCATGCCGTCAGCGACGCGGCGCTGGACACGCTGTTTCGGGAAGCCCACACAACACGCAAGTGGCAGGACCGCGCCGTCAGCCCGGCTTTGCTGATGGCGATCTACGACCTGATGCGCTGGGGACCGACGGCGGCCAACATCACCCCGGCGCGCATCGTCTTTGTGGTGTCGCAGGCCGCGAAGGAACGGCTGAAGCCGCACCTCGACGCGGGCAATGTGCGCCAGACCATGGAAGCGCCGGTCACCGCCATACTGGGCTATGATTTGGATTTCGCGCGCCACCTGCCGCGCCTCTACCGCGCCAGCCCCGATGCCCAAGGCTGGTTCACCAACGCCGAATCCAACAAGACCATCGCCCTGCGCAATGCCAGCCTGCAGGGCGGCTATTTCATCCTCGCGGCCCGCGCTTTGGGGCTGGATTGCGGTCCCATGGGCGGCTTTCGCCATGACGGCATCGACGCGGAATTCTTCGCCGGAACACAGATAAAATCGAATTTCCTCTGCAATCTCGGCTATGGCGCCGAAGGCGGCGCGCGCCCGCGCGACACGCGGCTGGGCTTCGACGAAGCCTGCCAGATCCTCTGATGAAGACGCTGGCCGTGGACACGGCTCTGGGTGGCTGCTCGGTGGCGCTGCTCGACGGCGAGCGGGTGGTGGCGCACCGCTTCGAGGCGATGGAACGCGGCCATGCCGAACGCCTGGCCCCGATGGTTCAGGACGCCATGCGCGGCGAGGAATTTTCAGCCCTGACGCATCTGGCCGTCACCACCGGCCCCGGCACCTTCACCGGTCAGCGCGTCGGGCTGGCCTTCATGCGCGGTCTTCGCCTGGCGCTGAAGCTGCCCCTGACCGGCGTCACCACGCTTGAGTCCATGGCGCTGGCGGCGATGGCCGAAACCGGGCAGAGCCGCGCCGCCGCCATTCACGATGCGCGGCGGGGCGAAGCCTATCTGCTGCTGCGCGACGGCACTGAAGTGACCCTGCCGCCGGTGGTGATGCCGTTTGGCGACGCCATGGCGCGCATCCGCGCCTTCGGACCCTGCGTCCTGGCCGGGACGGGCGCGCCAGCCGCCAAAGCCGCGCTGGATGGCGATTTTCCGCTCTCCACCATTTGCCAACCCGATGCGGTGTGGGTGGCGCGGCTGGCGGCAACGCTGCCCCCCTCGCTCGCCGCGCCGGGACCGCTCTATCTGCGTGCGCCCGACGCCAAGCTGCCGGGAGGCCGCAGCATCGGACTCTCGGCATGAAGGTTGAGCCCATTGATCCCCTGGCCGACCCCGCCACCCTCGAGGCGCTGCATGCCACCTGCTTTCCCGATGCCTGGGACGCCAGGGCGATGCGCGAACTGTTTGCCGCCGGCGCCTTCGGCTTTTCCTGCGACGATGGTTTTGTGCTGGCCCGCAGCGCCGGGCGCGAGGCCGAAATCCTGACCCTGGCGGTGCGTCCCGCCGCACGGGGCAAGGGCCTGGGCCGCACCCTGTTGCAAGCCGCTATCAAGAAGGCCTGTGAGACCGGCGCGGCCACCATGTTCCTGGAGGTCGGTGTCGATAACCCCGCCGCCCTGGCGCTCTATGTCAGGTTGGGGTTTGCCAAGGTCGGCGACCGCAAGGCCTATTATAACGGCAAGGACGCGCTGGTTCTCAGGCTTCCGCTGCCCGGCGATTTCGCCTAACCTGACGCCATGACCCGTATCGAAAAGCTGTGTGTCGACAAGGGCCTGCGCATGACAGACCAGCGCCGGGTGATTGCGCGCGTGCTGTCGGAAGCCGCCGACCATCCCGATGCGGAAGAGCTTTACCGCCGCGCCTCGGGCATCGACCCGCACATTTCCATCGCCACCGTCTATCGCACCGTCAAGCTGTTCGAGGATGCGGGCATCCTGGAGCGCCATGATTTCCGCGATGGCCGCTCGCGTTACGAGGAAGTGCCGGAATCCCACCACGATCATCTGATCGATGTGGCGACCGGCAGCGTGATCGAATTCCGCAATGAGGATATCGAAAAGCTGCAGCGCCGGGTGGCCGAGGAGCTGGGCTTCGAACTGATCGATCACCGGCTGGAACTGTATGGCGTGCCCAAAGGGCGAAAGCCCCTGCCATGAATCGGCGTAAGCCGCAGAACTGATGCCACGCCTGCGCGCCGTCGCGATTCTCGCGACCTTCCTGGCCTTCACGTTTTTGATGATGCCCGTTCAGTGGCTGCTGCTGAAGCTTGGCGCGCGCGCCGCGCGCAGCTTCCCGCATTGGTATCACTGCCGCGTGGCGCACATCTTCGGCATGCGCATCACCGTGCTGGGAAAGCCGGTCCAGGGCGAAGGCGTGCTGCTGGTCGCCAACCACACCAGCTGGGCCGACATCGTGATCTTCTCGGCGGTGGCGCCGATCAGCTTTATCGCCAAGGCCGAGGTCGCCAAATGGCCCTTCTTCGGCACCCTGGCGCGGCTGCAGCGCACTGTGTTCGTCGAGCGCGCCCGGCGCAGCGCCACCGGCGATGTGCGCGACGCGATCCGCGCGCGGCTTTTGGCGGGCGACGCCCTGGTGCTGTTTCCCGAAGGCACCAGCCATGACGGCAACACGGTGCTGCCCTTCAAGAGCGCGCTCCTTGGCGCGGCCGAGGCGCGGCTGGACGGTGGCCGCCATGTCAAGGTGCAGCCGGTGTCGGCGGCCTTCACCGGCTTGTGGGGCATGCCGATGGGGCGCGAGCATCGCCCGCTGTTTGCCTGGTATGGCGATATGGAGATGCTGCCGCATTTGTGGGAGGCGCTTTTGGCTGGACCGCTGGATGTGGTGGTCCAGTTCCACGAACCCTTCAGCCTGGATCAGATGGACAGGAAGGAACTGGCCGCCCGGGCCGAGGATATTGTGCGACAGGGTCAGGCGCTGGCCCTGGCAGGCCGCACCTGACTTGATTTAGCCCCCACCGGCCTTCGCATCGCAAGCGCTGCTACGGCCACCTCCCCCGCCGGCGCGCTGGCGCACGCGCAGGGGGAGGCGGGCCTGTGTTTTCGTGGGAGTATTGAATTTGTGGCCCGTGGACCCGATAACCCCCGTTAGATGAAGAAGCTTTTCGTCAAGACCTATGGTTGCCAGATGAACGCCTCCGCGCGCCACAGGCGCGCATTGGAAAGGCCATGAAAAAACTTTTTGTGAAGACCTATGGCTGCCAGATGAACGCCTATGATTCCGCCAAGATGGCGGATCTGCTGGCGCCGCTGGGCTATGCCGCGACGGACGCACCCGAAGGCGCCGACATGGTGATCCTCAACACCTGCCACATCCGCGAAAAGGCGGCGGAAAAAGTCTATTCCGAGCTGGGGCGGCTGAAACGGCTCAAGCGCGGAAAGACCGGTATGCTGATCGCGGTGGCGGGCTGCGTCGCCCAGGCCGAGGGTGAGGAGATCATCGCCCGCGCCCCGGTGGTGGACATGGTGGTGGGGCCGCAATCCTTTCACCGCCTGCCCGAAATGATCGCCCGCGCCGCCCGCGCCGAAGGCCGCAGCATCGAAACCGATTTTCCCGCCCTGGAGAAATTCGATTCCCTTCCCGCGCCGCAAGGCAGCGCGGTATCCGCTTTCCTGACGGTGCAGGAAGGCTGCGACAAATTCTGTACTTTCTGCGTGGTGCCTTATACGCGCGGCGCCGAACATTCGCGCCCGCCCCAGGCGATCCTGCGCGAAGCGGCGCAGCTGGTCGAAAAAGGCGCGCGCGAGATCGTGCTGCTGGGCCAGAACGTCAACGCCTATGACGGTCCTTCTTCTGATGGCGACGGCTGGAGCCTGGCAAAATTGTGCGCGGCGCTGGCAAAGATCGATGGCCTGGAACGCATCCGCTACACCACCAGCCATCCGCGTGACATGGCGGACGACCTGATCGCCGCCCATCGCGACAATCCAAAACTGATGCCCTATCTGCATCTGCCGGTGCAGTCTGGATCGGACACGGTGCTGGAAGCGATGAACCGCCAGCACAGGGCCGATGACTATCGCCGCCTGGTGGACCGCATCCGCGCCAGCCGCCCCGATATCGCCCTGACCTCGGACTTCATTGTCGGCTTCCCCGGCGAAAGCGATGCCGATTTCGAGGCGACGCTGGGGCTGGTGCGCGACATCGGCTACGCCACCGCCTTCAGCTTCAAATACTCCCGGCGCCCCGGCACGCCCGCTTCCACCTTGCGCAAGCAGATTCCCGAAGATGTCAAGGCGGCGCGACTGGCGGCGCTGCAGACGCTGCTATGGTCGCAGCAATATGGCTTTGACGACTCCCAGATCGGCAAGGTGCTCGCGGTGCTGTTCGAGAAGCCCGCCCGCGACGCCGGCCAGCTGATGGGCCGCACGCCCTATCTCCAGCCGGTGCATGTGACGGCCGACGCGGCGCGGATCGGCAGCATCGCCAATGTGAGGATCGCGCGCCGCACCGCCAACAGTCTGCACGGAGTCCTGGTTTGAGCACCAGGAAGTCGCCGATCACCACCCTGGAGTTTGACGACAACCGGCTGCTGCGCGCCCTGGGCGGGCCCCATGCCAAGCACTTCGCGCGGCTGGAACAGAAGCTGAATGTCGGCATCGACAGCCGCGGCAATCTTGTTTCGGTGGAGGGGGCGGGGCGCGAACGCGCCGCCGCGATCCTGCGCGCGCTCTATGCCCGGCTGGAAGCGGGCGAAAGCATCACCCTGGCCGAAGTCGATGCCGAGATCCGCTTCACTGACGATGCGCGCGTCCATGCGCCGGGTGCGCTCAGGACCGCATCGGGTCGCGCGGTCAGGCCGCGCTCGCCGGCCCAGTCCTCCTATATCGAGATGATGCGGCATTGCCCCCTCACCTTCGGTATCGGCCCGGCGGGCACGGGCAAGACCTATCTGGCGGCGGCCTTCGCAGCCCATATGCTGCATGAAAAGCGGGTGGACCGCCTGATCCTGTCGCGGCCCGCGCTGGAAGCGGGGGAGCGGCTGGGCTTCCTGCCGGGCGACCTGAAAGAGAAGATCGATCCCTATCTGCGCCCGCTCTATGACGCGCTGTTCGACGTCCTGGGCGACAAGGCCGGAAGGCTGATGGAGCAGGGCGTGATCGAGGTGGCGCCGCTGGCCTTCATGCGCGGCCGCACCCTTGCCCGCGCTTTTGTCATTCTGGACGAGGCGCAGAACACCACCGGGGCGCAGATGATGATGGTGCTGACCCGGCTGGGCGAGGACAGCCAGATGGTGGTGACCGGCGATCCCAGCCAGTCCGACCTGCCCGGCGGGCGGGCCGAGGGGCTGAACGAGGCGCTGGCCTTTCTGGAAGGCGTGGAAGGGGTTGGGGTGACGCGCTTTACGGAAAAAGATGTCGTGCGCCATCCCCTCGTCGCGCGCATCGTCGCCGCCTATACTCGCCACGGCAGATCATGAGCGGGATCACCCTGGTGGTGGAAGACAAGGGCTGGCGCAAGCGGCGCGGCATCCAGAGCCGGTTGAAGCAGGCCGCCCAGGTGGCGGCGCGGGCCGCCAGGCTGAAGGGCGAAGTCACGCTCCTGTTGGCAGGCGACACCAGGCTGCGCGCCCTCAACCGCGCCTTTCGCGGCCAGGACAAGGCGACCAATGTCCTGTCCTTTCCGGGCGATGAAGGCGGCGACATCGCCATCGCCCTGGGTGTCACGGCCCGCGAAGCCAAAGCCCAGGGCAAGCCCTTTGCCGATCACGCCGTCCATCTGGCGGTCCATGGCGTGCTGCATCTGGCGGGCTACGACCATGTGCGGCCCCGCGACGCCAGGCTGATGGAACCGCTGGAAGTGAAGATTCTCAAGCGGCTGGGCATCGCCGACCCCTATGTCCTGGGCGTGGCGAAATGAGCGATCATCCGCTGAAACGCTTCTTGATGAAGCTCACCGGCAAGAATGCCGACGCCACCGCCATGCGCGAAAGCCTAGAGGAAGTGATCGAGGAAAGCGACCGCGAGTCCGCCGCTCTTTCAGACCAGGAGCGCATCATGCTCTCCAACCTGCTGGAGTTCGGGGAACTGAAGGTGAGTGACGTGATGGTGCCGCGCGCCGAGATCATCGCCGCCGACGAGACGTCGGGCCTGGCCGAGCTGCTGAAGATCTTCCGCGAGGCCCAGCATTCGCGCCTGCCGGTCTATCGCGAGACCCTCGACGATCCCACCGGCCTGATCCATGTGAAGGACGTGCTGGGCCTTTTGGAAGTGACCGCCGAGGGCGCCTATTGCCTGTCACCCCAGGCGCAGATGGCCGGCCTGGTGCGGCCGATCCTGTTCGCCCCGCCCTCGATGCGCGCCCTCGACCTGCTGCTCAAAATGCAGGCCACCCATACACATCTGGCGCTGGTGATCGACGAATATGGCGGCACCGACGGGCTGGTCTCGATCGAGGACATTATCGAAGAAATCGTGGGCGACATCGCCGACGAGCATGACGACGATCCCGCGACGCTGAAAGCCGATGGCGACGGGGTGATCGCCGATGCGCGCATGGACCTGGACGACTTCAAGGCCCAGACCGGCCATGACCTTCTGGTGGAAGAGGATGACGAGGGTGATATCGACAGCCTGGGCGGGCTGGTGACCTCGCTTCTGGGCCGGGTGCCGCAGCGCGGCGAGATTGTCACCCATCCCGACGGCAGCGAATTTTTGGTGCTGGACGCCGATCCCCGCCGGGTGCGCAAGCTGCGCGTCAAACTTCCCGCCCCGAAACCGGAATGAACCTCGCGGTCCGCATCGGCGCGCGCATCCGCGCTTTGTCCGGCTGGCGGCGGCTGGGCTTCGCCTTTGCCATGGGTGCGCTGTCGGCGCTGGCTTTTGCGCCGCTGGAAATTTTTCCGCTTCTGCTGCTCGGCTATGGCGCGCTGGTGCTGTTGATCGACGGCGCCGATGCCGGGCCGCGCCCCGTGCGCCGCGCCGCTGCGGCGGGATGGGCCTTCTGTTTCGGCCAGTTCCTGGTGGGCTTGCACTGGATCGGCTTCGCCTTCCTGGTCGATCCCTCCAACCATCTGTGGCAGATGCCGTTTGCCGTCACCGCATTGCCCGCCGGCCTGGCGCTCTATGGCGCGCTCGCCTGCGGCCTGGCGGCGTATTTCTGGCAGAACGGCCCGGCCCGGCTGTTTGTCTTTGCGGTGTTCATGGCGGGCGGCGAATGGCTGCGCGGCCATCTCTTCACGGGTTTTCCCTGGAACCTGTCGGCCTATGGCTGGGGCGCGTCGCTGGCGCTGCTGCAATCGGTCAGCCTGATGGGCAGTTACGGCCTGTCCTTCCTCACCATCCTGCTGGGTGCGTCGCTGGCAGAGCTGGCGGCGCGGCGCTGGAAGGCGACGACGGCTCTGGTGCTGGTTTTTGCCGGACTGTGGACGTTTGGCGTGTATCGCCTTGCAACTACACCCTTGGCATCGGTTCGGGGTGTGGTGTTGCGGCTGGTACAACCCGATATTCCGCAGAAGGAGAAATTCGTCCGCAGCCTGATGCTGCGCAACTGGCGGCGGCTGGTGGAGCTCTCCATCCGCCCGCCGGACAAGGCTCTGGGCCCGCCCACGCATATCGTCTGGCCCGAAGCCGCTACCGGCTTCGCCGTCGCCCGCTCCGCCGGGGCGCTGGACCAGATCGCGCTCTTCACCATGCGCGGCCAGACCCTGTTGACCGGCTCGGTGCGGGTCGAAGCGACGCCTGAAGGCCGCGCCTGGTACAACAGCCTGTATCTGTTCGGCCCCCACGGGGCGCTGCCGCTGGTCTATGACAAGTTCCATCTGGTGCCGTTCGGCGAATATGTGCCTTATGCCCAGACCCTGGCGAAGATCGGCATTACCCAGGTAACCACCGGCGAAGGCGCCAGCGCCGGCGACCATCCCCATGTTCTGGCGGTGCCGGGCGCGCCCGATGTCACGCCGCTGATCTGCTATGAAGTGATCTTTCCCCACGACGTCACCGATCCAGGCGCGCCGCGCCCCGGCTGGTTCGTCAATGTCACCGACGACAGCTGGTTCGGCCCCTGGGCCGGGCCGCGGCAGCATTTTCTCACCGCGCGGGTGCGCGCCATCGAGGAAGGCCTGCCCATCGCGCGCGCCGCCAACACCGGCATCAGCGCCGTGATCGACGGCAACGGACGGGTGAGGGCCAGCTTGCCGCTTGGTGCGATGGGGGTGGTTGACGCCCGCCTGCCCCGGGCGCTGGCGCCCACGCCATATGCCCGGTTTGGTGACCTTGTGTTTTTGCTGTTTTTGGCTATTGGCGCGCTGTGCGTCTTCGTCCTTGGCCGCAAACCGGGCGGCGCGCCCGCGCCCCGAAATTAATTGTTTGCGTGGGACGATAGATAAGGCAAGTTCCCGCCGTCTCTCATCTGAGTTCTGTGTGGCCAAGAAGCAAGCCAATCCCATTGACGCGCAAGTCGGCAATCGCGTGCGGATCCGCCGCATGCTGATCGGCATGAGTCAGGAACGGCTGGGCGATCTGCTGGGCCTGACTTTCCAGCAGGTTCAGAAATACGAAAAGGGCGTCAACCGCATCGGCGCCGGCCGCCTGTTCGAGGTCTCGCGCATCCTCAATGTGCCGATCGACTTCTTCTACGAAGGCGTCAGCAGCCAGCTCGCCGGCCAGCCGGGCATGAATGAGCCACAGGGCGCGCCGCCGGTGATGGAGTTTGTTTCGTCCGGCGAAGGGCTCCAGCTCAGCCTCGCCTTCATGAAGATCAAGGACGCCAAGGTCCGCAAGCGCGTGCTGGATCTGGTGAAGTCTTTGGCCGAAGAAGAAGAGCAGAAGCCCTAGGCGCGGTTCTTTTGCGTCGTGGGTTCGTCGCGCCTTTGCTCATGTACTTTCATACACATCGCTCGGCGCTCCTGCCCACGCCACAAAACCCCTCGCGCCTTAAACTTTCGGGCGAGACGCTTTTTCTTCCAGGCCCGACCGGCCCTCGCGCGCCTTCAGCACCGCATAGACATCCTCGGGCGCAATGCCCGCCGCCGCCCACAGCACCAGCAGGTGATACAGGACGTCGGCGGATTCCTTGGCCAGTTCGGCCTTGTCGTTCTGGGTGGCGGCAATCACCGCTTCCACCGCCTCCTCACCGAACTTCTTGGCGCATTTCTCCACCCCCGCCGCCAGCAGCTTGGCGGTATAGGACTGGCCGGTGTCGCCACCCTTGCGGGCGGCGATGGTGGCGAACAGATGGTCGAGCGCGTTGGACATTGCGGGGCTATAGCATGAACATGGTTGGGCCGCCTATATCGCAGCTCAGGCCCGTCTCCCCCTTCGCGGGCGCAAGCCCGCTCAAGGGGGAGGTGGTTTCAACGTGCGAAGGCGACCGGACGGGAGCCGAGCGAAAGTTGAAACCGGAGGGGGTCATCAATCAAAGCCCGATTCGCGCCCGGATATCCGCCGGTGTCAGCCCCTGGGCGCGCAAGCTTTCCAGCGTCACCGCGCCATCGCGCTTGGAGAATTTCTTTCCCATCTCGTCCAGCACCAGCGCATGGTGCGCATAGGCCGGTTCCGGCAGGTGCAGTAGCGCCTGCAGCAGACGCTGGATATGGCTGGCCGCCAGCAGGTCTTCGCCGCGCGTCACCAGCGTCACTTGCTGGTAGGCGTCATCCACCACCACCGCCAGGTGATACGAGGTCGGCATGTCCTTGCGCGCAATCACGATGTCGCCGAAACGCAAGGGATCGACGGCAAAGCGATGGCCATGCTCCAGGAAGGTCAATGCGCCGGTCAGCGCCGCCGCGCGTGTCACATCCAGCCGCAGGGCAAAATTCTCCCCCGCCGCGATGCGGTCCGCGCCTTCGCCGCGCGACAAGGTGCGGCAGGTGCCGGGATAGAGGGGCCCCGGCGGCGGAGCCGCCAAATCAGAAGAGACAGGGCCATGTTGTGCTTCGTCGGCCCGGGCGATCTCGGCGGCGATTTCGGCGCGGGTGCAGAAGCAGGGATAGACCAGGTCCTGCGCTTTCAGCACCGACAGCGCCTCGGCATAGGCCTGCATGCGGGTGGATTGGCGCAAGGTCGGTTCGTCCCAGGACAGGCCCAGCCATTTCAGATCCTGGAAGATTGCCAGGATGAACGCATCGCGAGAGCGGCCTTTGTCGATATCCTCGATGCGCAGCAGGAAGTCGTCGCCCGACTCATGGGCGGTGATGGCGGCAAGGGCATGGCCCAGATGCAAGAGCCCGGTTGGACTGGGTGCGAACCTTGTGACAATCATGGCCCGGCATTAAAGCACGAACCGTCATGACGCTCACCGGTCCCACATTGCCGCCCGCCCGGGGCCCCGCCACCCATTTGGTGGTGCTGGTGCATGGCTATGGCGCCGATGGCCAGGACCTGATCGGGCTGGCGGCCCACTGGCAGGGGCTGTTGCCGAGCGTGGCCTTTGCCGCGCCCAATGCGCCTACCCGCGTGCCGGGCGCGCCGGGTTTCCAGTGGTTTGCCATCACGCGCATCGACCCGCACGAGATGCAAAAAGGCGTCGAGACCGCGGGTCCGATGCTGGATGCCTATCTCGACGCCGAACTTTCCCGGCTGGGGGTGCCGCCCGAAAACCTGGCCCTGGCCGGATTCAGCCAGGGCACCATGCTGTCCCTTCATGTTGGCATGCGTCGCAAGGTGAAGCCCGCCGCCATTGTCGGATTTTCCGGCATGCTGCCCGGCTCGCCGCCCGAGGGGGATTTTCCGCCCATCCTGTTGACGCATGGCGACAGCGATACCGTGATCCCGCCCCAGGCCCTGTTCCTGGCCGCGACCCAGCTGGGGCTGGCGGGCGCCTGTGTGCAGTGGCATCTTGCGCCGGGCATGGGCCATGGCATCGATCCCGAAGGCCTTGTCATTGCGGGAGGGTTTCTCGACCAGGCGTTTCGCGGCCTGTTGAAAACAGTGGGCGAGACCCGATGCGTCTACAAAGTGTCATAGCGAATCGGCTAGCCTGTTGAAGCTGTAAGGGGTTTTCCCCTAGGGTTGCTTGGTCGCGCAAAGGAGAACAGCCTTCAGGGAATTTCTTACGTGCTAGCCGCCGCTGTCACATCCGGTAACTGTCCGGCGCTGGTGCTCAATGCCGATCATCGGCCGCTGAGCTATTACCCGCTGTCGCTATGGTCCTGGCAGGACACCATCAAGGCGGTGTTCCTGGAGCGCGTCACCATCCTTGAGGAATATGACCGGGTGGTGCATTCGGCGCGCTTTGCGATGAAGCTGCCCTCGGTGGTCTCGCTCAAGACCTATATCAGGCCGGCGCGCCGCCCCGCCTTCACCCGCTTCAACGTCTTCCTGCGCGACCAGTTCGAATGCCAGTATTGCGGCGACCCCAAGGACCTAACCTTCGATCATGTGGTGCCGCGCAGCAAAGGCGGGCGCACCACCTGGGAAAATGTCGTCACCGCCTGTTCGCCCTGCAACCTGACCAAGGGGGGGCGCATGCCCGGCCAGGCCAGGATGCATCCGCGCATCCGTCCCCACCAGCCCACGGTGATCGAGCTGCGCGAACATGGCCGCAGGTTTCCGCCCAATTACCTGCATGACAGTTGGGCGGACTATCTCTACTGGGATTCGGTGCTGGAGCCGTAAGGCGCGGTCTTTTTGCGTCGTGGGTTCGTCGCGCCGTCGCTCATGCACGTCTTGTGCACATCGCTAGGCGCTCCTGCCCACGCCGCAAATATCCTCGCGCCTAGATTCTTTCGGACAGTTTGATGGCGATGCGGCAGCCCGCCTTGATCGTCTCGCTCAACAACTTGTAGCCCATAGCCTGCTCGGCGCCTTGCTTCAGCGCCGTGTCGCGGTGCTCGGCCTCGTCGGCGCGAAAATCCTCCACCACCGCCTTCAAGGGCGGATCGCGGCCGTCTTCCAGCGCCGTGATCTGCGCCGCGTAATGCGCGTCAATCACTTCTTCCACCGCCGCCGTGCAGGCAAAGGCAGCCTTTTCGCCCAGCGCGGCGCTGGCCGCGCCCAGCGCAAAGCCGGCGATGCGCCAGACCGGCTCCAGCGCGGTGGGCCGCACCTTGCGTTCGTTCACCAGCGCATCAAAGGCTTTCAAGTGACGCTGTTCCTGTTCGGCCATGTGCGTGATGGTCTCCACCGCATGGTCCGAACCCTTGCGGCGCTTCAGCACCGCAAGCTGGCCCTGATAGATGCGCACCGCGCCATATTCGCCGGCATGATCGACGCGGATCATGGCTTCGATGTCGATATGGGAACCGGGGGCGGCGGGCTTGGCTTTGCGCGTCATGACCGTCCCCGGACCAGCAGCAGGGTGCCGACCAGCGCCGCGCCTATAGAAAAGATCGCGTTATAAGCCGCCAGCGACAGGCCCAGCAGTGACCAGGTCACCACATTGCAGCTCACTTCCGGCGGCGGCGCACCCGAGCCCATGACATAGGCATGCGCCACGGTGCAGGCGGTCGGGCCGGGCAGAACGCCCAGCTGCATGCCGGTCTGGTACAGGCCGATCAGGCCCGAAGCCAGCACCAGCAGCACGGTCAGCAGGGCCAGCGGCCGGGCCTGCCGCTTCCACACTGGCACAACCGCCAGCCCGATGATGGCGGCGGCGATATGCGGCCAGCGCTGCCAGTGGCACATCTCGCATGGCGCCAGATGGCGCAGATACTGGAACCCCAGCGCGCCCAGGATCAGCGCCAGCGCAACCGCGCCCATCAGCCTTGCTATCTGGTCATCACGAAACATTGCCGAGATTAATCTTCCTGTGCCGCCGCGAACCGCGCTAAGACTTAGCATAGTCGCGCGAGGCAATCAGCAGAGTGTTCTTCAACAGAAAGCCGCAGCCCGACCGGGCCGACCTGCTGATCGACGGTCGCATCCTGGAAGTGAAGGTGCGCCTCAATCCTCGCACCCGGCGCATGATCGTCAAGGTCAATCCCGCCACCGGCGAGGTCAGTGTCACCGCGCCGACGCGGCGCGGATTGGCGCATGCGCTGGATTTCGCCCGCGGCGAGAAAGACTGGATCGCCAGGCAGCTGGCCCGCGCGCCGGGCCCGGTGCCGCTTCAGCCCGGCGTCACTTTGCCGTTTCGCGGCCAGGACCATGAAATTCGCGCCGCCGGCAAGGCGGGTGCCGCGCCGGTCTGGCGCGACGCAGGCGTCATCTGGGTCAGGGGCGCCGCCGCCCATGCCCCGCGCCGCATTCTGGACTTTTTGAAACGTGAGGCCCGCGCCCGCTTTGAAGAACGCGCCCTGCACCATGCCGCGCGTCTGGGCGCCAAGCCATCGCGCATCACGGTGCGCGACACCGCCAGCCGCTGGGGCTCCTGCTCGTCGGGACGGGCGCTGTCCTTTTCCTGGCGGCTGATCCTGGCCCCGGACTTCGTGCTGGATTATGTGGTCGCTCATGAGGTGGCGCATCTCAGAGAGATGAACCACAGCCCGCGCTTCTGGGCGCATGTCAGAAGCCTGGCCCCGGACATCGACACGGCGCAGGACTGGCTCAAGAAAAACGGCTGCGAGCTGCAACGCTACGGCGTCAAGGTCTAGTCCGGCCTCATGTCGCGCTTGGGCGGGCGAAAGGTCCACCGGACCTTTCGCTGATCCGCCCTCACCCGCCAAACAAGCCGTTCAATATGCGCTGGAAAGCATCGGGCTTGGCCGCCGCTGCGCCTTCCGCCACCGCCGCATTTTGCGGTGTCAGGTCCGCGGGCGGCGGCTCGGCATTGGCGACCAGGGTCGCGCCCGCCAGCGGCCGCACCGGCAGGCCTTTTTCGGCTTCGGTCATGAAATCGTGGAAGATGCGCGCCGGAAGGCCGCCGCCGGTCGCCTTGATCATGGGGCGGTTGTCGTCATTGCCGATCCACACGCCGCACACCAGGTCGGCGGTGAAGCCGACGAACCACGCGTCATGGTAATCCTGGGTGGTGCCGGTCTTGCCGGCGGCGGGCCGGGCCTCGAGCCGCGCCGCCTTGCCGGTGCCGGTGGCGACCGTCTCGCTCATCAGCCGGGTCATCTGGATATTGTCATTGGCGCTCATCACCGCATCGCCGCTGCCGGGCTTGCGCTGGTAGAGAATTTTTCCCGCCCGCGTCCTGATGCGCACAATGCCGAAGGGCCGCACCTGGATGCCGCCATTGGCGAAGGGCGCATAGGCCCCGGTCAGTTCCAGCGGCGTCACGCCGCTGGTGCCCAGCGCCAGGGACGACACTTCCACCAGCGGCGAGGCAATGCCCAGCCGCCGCGCGGTGTTGGCGACTTCGCGCGGGCCGACCTCGGCGGTCAGCTGCGCCGCCACCGAGTTCGAGGATTCGGCAAAGGCCTGGATCAGGGGAATCGCGCCCTGGAAATGGCCCTCGAAATCCTGCGGCTTCCAGCCATGAATATCGACCGGCCCGTCATTGACGATATCGTCGGGCGTGTGGCCATGCTCGAGCGCGGTCAGATAAACGAAGGGCTTGAAGGCCGAGCCGGGCTGGCGCTGCGCGTCGGCGGCGCGGTTGAAGCTGGATGCCGCATAGGCGCGCCCCCCCACCATGGCGCGGATGGCGCCATCCGGGGTCATGGCGACCAGCGCCGCCTGGCCGGCATGCAACCTGTCGCCGTCGATGGCGAGGCCCTGCGCCACCGCATGTTCGGCCAGCGCCTGGGTGCCCAGGTCGAAGCTGGTCTCGACGATGATGGGATCGGCCGACGGCCCCAGCGTTTCATTCAGCCTGGCCACCACCCAGTCGGCAAACCAGCCCGAGCCGGGCGTGCCGTTGGCGCGCTGGATGCGGGGCCGGGTGGCGGCGGCCATGGCGCGGCTATCCTCGTCGATGATGCCGGCATCGCGCATCGCGCGCAGCACGATTTGGGCGCGGGCGATGCTGGCATCGATGTCGGCCAGTGGGTTCAGCTTGGCGGGCGCCTTGACGCTGCCCGCGATCATCGCCGCTTCGGTCAGCCCCAGTTCGCTGGCATGCTTGCCGAAGAATTTCTGCGCGGCGGCCTCGATGCCATAGACGCCCGCGCCGAAATAGACCCGGTTGAGATACAGGGTCAGGATCTGGTTCTTGGAGTAGCGCGACTCCAGATACAGCGCCAGCATGGCTTCCTGGATCTTGCGGTCGAAAGTGCGGCTGGGCGACAGGAACAGGTTTTTCGCCAATTGCTGGGTGATGGTCGATCCGCCCTGCACCACATGGCCGGCCGTCATGTTCTGGATCGCCGCGCGGCCCAGCCCGATGGGATCGATGCCCAAATGATGCCGGAAGCGCCGGTCCTCGATGGCGATGAAGGCGCCGGGGACATAGTCGGGCAGGTCTTCGGCCCGCACCATGGTGCCCTGGGTCAGGCCGCGCCGCGCGATCTGTCGGCCGTGATCGTCCAGAATGGTGATGTCCTGCGACGGGCCGCTGACCATCAGATGGCTGACATCGGGCAGGCCGGACAGGAAGCGCGAGACGAACAGTCCGCCCAGGATCAGGCCCCAGGCCGCCAGCATCACCAGCACATAGGGCCAGGTGGCGCGGCGGCGCGCCGGGCGGGGGGCGTCCTGCTCAGGGGCTGGGCGCGAGTTGGGGTTGGGGCTGCGCTTGCGCGGCCCGCCGGGCGCAGGCGCGGATTTCGGACGGACGATTTTGGGCGGCGGCCTTGCCATCCGCCAGTCTTAGAAGCGCAAGCGTTAACGGCTGTTAAACATTGATTTCAACCTCTTTCGGTTTCCACTTTCGCCTGGCTCCCTGCGGTCGCCTTCGCCCGTTGAAACCACCTCCTTGCCATGCTTCGCATGAAGGGGGAGGCGCACGGGCATGGTGATGAACAGTGTTCGTTCAGGCGCTGAGGCGGTAGCCGCCGCCTTCGGTCAGCAGGATTTGCGCCTTGGCGGGATCCTGCTCGATCTTCTTGCGCAGGCGGTAGATGTGGGTTTCCAGCGTGTGGGTGGCGACCGCCGGGCCATAGCCCCATACCTCGTGCAGCAGGATATCGCGCGGCACGGTTCCGGCATTGGCATGCAGGAACTTCAGGATGTTGGTTTCCTTTTCCGTCAGCCGAACCTTGCGGGCGCCTTCCTGCAGCAGCTTGGCGCTGGGATGGAAGGTATAGGGCCCGATCCTGACGGCGCTGTCGCCATTGGCGGCATGATGGTTGGAAAGCGCGTGCAGCTTGCCCAGCAGCGCGGAAAAGCGGAACGGCCTGGCCAGGCTTTCCTGACCGCTGGCTTCGCCCTCGGTCAACAGCACCATCGGCGCGATCAGCCCGGCGGCGCGCATGGCGGCGGCTGCGTCCTCGCCCAGCCCGATGATGGCGAAGAAAAAGGGGCCATTGCGCACGGCCAGGGCGGCCTCCTCGGCGGTGCGGGCAGCGATGACGTCATAGCCTTCCTGCTCAAGCTGTTCGGCGAGGCTGGCGCGCAGAACATTATCGGCTTCGGCCAACAGGATTCGATTGGGCATGGCGGTTACAGACGGTTTGGGGTGGCGAAGACTAGCGCGCCGGGACGCGATGCGGCAAATCTTGCCGCTCGATGACGTCCCGCACCCGATGAAATCCCAGCAATGCCGCCGAAAATAGCTGGCGTGGCACTTGCTTTGGGTAAAGGAATGTTTGCATTCGACCCCTCGCAGAAGATGATGGGCCATATCCAGGTGGCCGGGAGCGGAGCCGCGGCGGTCCAGACCGCCGATTCCGGCGGCGAAGACTTCTTTCACCGTCTGCTGGATGTGGTCAATCCGCTGCAGCATCTGCCGGTGGTCAGCACCATCTATCGCGCCATGACCGGCGAGCATATCGGCCCGCTGGAAAAGCTGGCGGGTGACGCGCTGTATGGCGGCTTGTGGGGTGCGGTGTCGTCCGCCGCCGATCTCGCCTTTGAAGCCGCCACAGGCAAGAGCGCCGAAGACACGGTGCTGGGCTGGTTCCACCACGACGCTTCCGTGGGCGTCGCCGATGTCAAAGTGTCGGCGCCGCACATGGCGGTCAACGCGCCGCTGCCGTCCGCCGACATGCCGGCGCTGCCGATGGACACCGGCGGCCAGTTGCCCGACAGCCTGCAGATGGCGGCACTGACCAGCGCGCTGGCGGCCAAGGGCGTGGACACGGACACCGCCGGCCGCGCGCTCTACGCCTATCGCCGTTCGATGGATCTCAGCGCGCCGCGCATTCCCATCGTCGCCAGCCTCAACTGAGGCTATAAGTTCGCCATGAACCTGATCGTCAAAGCGGACGCCGAAGGCGGCTGGCTGGACTGGGGCGCGGGCAAGCGCCGCGCCGCCATCGGTTCCGGCGGCATCGCGGTCAAGGGCGGCGAGGGCGACGGCATCACCCCGCGCGGCGCATGGCCGGTGCGCGAGGTCTTTTACCGCGCCGACCGCATGGCGCCGCCGCAGACGGCGCTGCCTCTGCGCGCCATCGAAAAGGATGATGGCTGGTGCGATGCGCCCGGCGATCCCCACTACAACCGGCTGGTCAAGCTGCCCTATCCCGCCAGCGCCGAGACGCTGTGGCGCGAGGATCATCTCTACGATCTGGTGCTGGTGCTGGGCTACAATGACGATCCAGTGGTGCCGGGCGAGGGCAGCGCCATCTTCCTGCATTTGGCGCGCCCCGATTATTCCGCCACCCATGGCTGTGTCGCGCTGGCGCAGGACGACGCGCTGGCGGCGCTGGCCCAGTTGCAGCCGGGCGATCAGGTCGTAGTGGCGTAAGCGCGATCACCGAAGATCGCGGTACCAACCCGCACATGGGTCGCCCCGAACTTCACCGCCAGCTCGAAGTCGCCGCTCATCCCCATGCTGAGATTGTCCAGCCCGTGATCGCGTGCCAGCTTGGCCAGCAGCGCGAAGTGCGGCGCGGCATCGTCATCGGCGGGCGGGATGCACATCAGTCCGGTCAGCGGCAGTTCCAGCTTGCGGGCATGGGCAATCAGCTCACCGGTCTCGCGCGGCGTCACACCCGCCTTTTGCGGCTCCTCGCCGGTATTGACCTGGATGAACAGGCGCGGGCACGTGCTCCCTTTGTCGCGCTCCGCCGCCAGGGCGTCGGCCAGCCTGGTGCGGTCCAGGGTCTGGATGCAATCGAACAGCGCCGCCGCGTCCTTGACCTTGTTGGTCTGGAGCGGCCCGATCAGATGCAGCTCCAGGTCAGGAAATTCCGCTTTCAGTTGCGGAAACTTGGCCTCGGCCTCCTGCACCCGGTTCTCGCCGAACAGGCGTTGTCCCGCCGCCAGCGCCTCGCGCACGCCTGCTTCGGCCACCGTCTTGGAGACGGCAACAAGATGCGTGGCGGCGGCGGGCCTGATCGCGGCCTTTCGCGCCGCGGCGATGCGCGCCAATATGCTGGCCAGATTGTCCGGGATGCTCATGGCCGCGAACCTAGTCCAGCACCAGCGCCGCCTCAACCGCGACATGCCGCTGGTGCTGATGACCGACGAGCGCAACGCAGACTGGGCGGCGGCGGCGGCGCGGCTGCCGCGCGGCAGCGTGGTGGTGGTGCGCGCCCGCGAAGCCACAAAGCGTGCGGCGCTGGCGCAGAGCCTGGCCGGATTCAGCCTGCTGATCGCCGGTGATCCTGCGCTGGCGGCTGATACGGGCGCCGCGGGCCTGCATCTGCCGGAAGCGCGGATGCGCGAGGCGGCGCACTGGCGCGCCCGCTTTCCGCACTGGATCATCACGTCTTCGGCCCATTCGCTGCGCGCCCTGATGCAGGCCCATCCTCTCGACGCCGTCTTCCTGTCGCCGGTCTTCGCCACCACAAGCCATGCGGGCGCAGCTGCGCTGACGCCTGTGCGTGCCGCCTTCATCGCGGCGGCGGCGCCGGTACCCGTCTATGCGCTGGGGGGGGTCACGGGGCGCAACGCCGCATTGCTGGCACCCGCTTTCAGCGGCATCGCCGCCATCTCGTCACTGGTCTGACGTGGCCAGATGCAGATGCAGGAACACCGCATCCAGTTTCAGCCGCGGCAGGCCGTTGAAGAACGCACCACTGCTGCGGCTGTAATCCAGTCTCTGCCAGCCGGTGGTGACGCGCATACCGGCTGAAACGGTATAGCCCAGCGACGCCTCCCAGCCGGTCATTCCCAGCCGCGGCAGTGCCGCCACCGCATCGGCCGTGCCGGTGCCGTATTCCACGCCCGCGCGCCATGCGCCGTCGCTGACCATGGCCGAGACATGGCCGGTGCGGGTGGTGCCTGCTTGCCAGCTTTGGTTGATGTCAAAGCCGTAAGCATTGCTTTGCCGCAAGGCGCCGCCCGCCGACACGGTGATGTCGTCGGTGACCGGCCAGTCGGCGCGAAGGCCGGCGCCCAGGTCGCTGACGCCTTCCTGGCCCGGCAGCTTGTGCTCGGCGCGGCCCTCGGCCACCGCGCCATAGGCGGACAGCGACACCGGCCCCGCTTCGACTTCGTATTTCACCGCCGCTTCCCAGAAATCCGCCTGCCGCCCCGGCACCCGTGGCCCGGCATTCAGGAACGGCAGCTGCTTGCCTTCGCTGGGCGCGAAGGACAGGGCCAGGGTCGCGCCGAACAGGGTCGGGCTGACATAGGCGAATTTGGCATAGTTGCTGGATGCGCCCACTGCGCTGCGCAGCGCCAGCAGATTGGTCACGGCCCGGCCCGCCGGATCGGCAAAGAAGCCGGTGCGCGCATCGTCCAGCGCCACGCCGGGTTCGACCTTGGGCCCGGTGACCGCCAGCTGATAGCCGGCGCCATCGGTCAGGCCAACCTCGAACCGGCCCAGGCCGGTTCGGGCGGAAGCCGCCAGATATTCCAGCGCGTCGCCGTCATAGCGTCCGCGCGACAAAGGATCGGCGGCGACAATCCGGCTGCCCAGCGACAAGGACAGGCCGCTGTCATAGTCGCGGCGCAGCAGGGGAGAGACAGCCAGCAACCCGCTGGCGCGTCCCGCGCCGGACACCGCGCCTTCCGCCACGCCCGCCAGCCGCAGTTCGGCATTGCCGACCGGCCAGATCGGCTGCGGCACCGTCTGGGCCAGTGCGGCCTGTGCCGCCGGGAGCGTCGCCAGGGCCGCCAGCCAGAAGGGATTACCGAGCCGCAATGGGAAAGCCTCTAAGCCATTACAGAATAAGCCAAACTTGCGCTCCCGCCGCAAGCCGCACGCCGTTGCGCCGGTCACGCCCCCCCGCTATAAGCCCTTGGACGCGCTGGTATGCGCGCAATCAAGGAAATGACGCCCCATGCGAGTTCTGCCCGCCTTGTTGTGTGCGCTGGTTTTGGCCGGCTGCGGCTCCTCCAATGACGGCACCCGCGAGATGGACACCGGCACCTCGGCCATCGCCTCGGGCTCAACCCGCATCACGCTGGGGGTCAATTCCTATCTCTGGCACGCCTCGCTGGACACGCTGTCCTTCCTGCCGCTGGTTTCGGCCGATCCCTTCGGCGGCGTCATCATCTCGGAATGGTATGTCGCGCCCGCTGCCCCGGACGAGCGGCTGAAAGTCACCGTTTACATCATGGATCGCACCCTGCGTGCCGATGCGCTGAAGGTGGTGGTGTTCCGCCAGTTGCGCCAGGGCGGCGGCTGGGCCGATGCCGCGCCCAGCCCTGACACGGCGCACAAGCTGGAAGATTCCATCCTGACCCGCGCCCGCGAACTGCGTCTGGCCAGCATCGGCAACGGCGGCTGAGGGCGCGCGCAATGGCGCGGTACAACGCCAAGGAATCCGAAAAATACTGGCAGCAGGAATGGGACAAGCGCGCGCTGTTCGTCACGCCGGCGCTCGACTCGCCCCATCTGGCCGACAAGCCCAAGGCCTATGTGCTGGAGATGTTTCCCTATCCGTCGGGACGCATCCATATGGGCCATACCCGCAACTATACCATGGGCGATGTGATCGCCCGCTTCCGCCGCGCCCAGGGCTTTAACGTCCTGCATCCGATGGGCTGGGACGCCTTCGGCCTGCCGGCGGAAAATGCGGCGCGCGACAAGGGCGTTTCCCCGCGCGACTGGACCTATGAGAATATCGCGGCGATGCGCGAGCAGCTCAAGATGATGGGGCTGTCAATCGATTGGAGCCGCGAGTTCGCCACCTGCGATCCGGAATATTATGTCCAGCAGCAGAAGCTGTTTTTGAAATTCTATGAAGCGGGCTTCGTCTATCGCAGCGAAGCCGATGTGAACTGGGACCCGGTCGACATGACCGTGCTGGCCAACGAACAGGTGATCGACGGACGCGGCTGGCGCTCCGGTGCGCTGGTCGAGCGGCGCAAGCTGAGCCAGTGGTTCTTCAGGATCACCGCCTTTGCCGACGAGTTGCTGGCGGGGCTGGACACCCTCGACCGCTGGCCGGAAAAAGTCCGGCTGATGCAGAAGAACTGGATCGGCAAGAGCGAGGGCCTGCGCTTCCAGTTTGATCTTTCAAATAATAGCAAGCTGGACGTCTTCACCACCCGCCCCGATACGCTGTTCGGCGCCGGCTTCGTGGCCCTGTCGCCCGATCACCCGTTGACCGAAAAGCTGGCGCTGAACAATCCGAAATTGCAGGCCTTCATCGCCGAATGCCGCCAGACCGGCACGGCGGAAGCCGAAATCGAAAAGGCCGAAAAGCTGGGCTTCGACACTGGCCTGACCGCGGCGCATCCCTTTGACGAGAACTGGAAGCTGCCGGTGATGGTGGCCAACTTCGTGCTAATGGGCTATGGCACCGGCGCCATCTTCGGCTGCCCGGCGCATGACCAGCGCGACCTGGATTTCGCCCGCAAATACGGCCTGACCGTGACCCCGGTGGTGATGCCGCCGGATGCGGATCCGAAAACCTTCAGCGTCGGCACCGAGGCCTATACCGGCCCCGGCCTGCTGGCCAATTCGCGCTTTCTGGACGGCATGACGGTGGATGCCGCCAAGGCCGAGGTCGCGGCGCGGCTGGAAAAGGCGGGCATCGGCGAGCGCACGGTGAATTACCGGCTGCGCGACTGGCTGGTGTCGCGCCAGCGGCCCTGGGGCTGCCCCATCCCCATGATCCATTGCCCGACCTGCGGCGTCGTGCCGGTGCCGGAACAGGCGCTGCCGGTGCTGCTGCCGGAAAAAATCAATTTCAACGTCAAGGGCAATCCGCTCGACGCCGACCTGGCCTGGAAGACCGCGGTGTGTCCGTCCTGCGGCGAAGCGGCGGTGCGCGACACCGACACGCTGGATACTTTCGCGGACTCCTCCTGGTACTTCGCGCGCTTCACCAATCCCCATGCCAGCGAGCCGGTGGACAAGGCGGCGGCGGATTACTGGCTGCCGGTCGACCAGTATATCGGCGGCATCGAACACGCCATTCTGCATCTGCTCTATGCGCGCTATTTCACCCGCGCCATGTGCAAGCTGGGCCTGGTCAGCGTCGCCGAACCTTTCGCCGGCCTGTTCACCCAGGGCATGGTCTGCCACGAGACCTACAAGGACTCCGGCGGCAACTGGGTGACGCCGGACGAAATCGAAAAGCGCGACGGCAAGGCGTTCTTGCTTGGCACCGATACGCAGGTCGCCATCGGGCCTTCCGAGAAAATGTCCAAGTCGAAAAAGAACGTGATTGCGCCCGAAACCATCATCGCGGAATACGGCGCCGACACGATTCGTTGGTTTATGCTTTCCGATACTCCGCCCGAACGCGACATCGAATGGACCGATACCGGCGCCGAAGGCTGCTGGCGCTTTGTCAACCGCATCTATCGCCTTTGCACCGAAAGCGAAGGCCTGGCTGCGCCCGGTACGGCGGTGACGGCGGCGGACGAAGCATCCAAGGCGCTGCGCCAGGCGGCTCACAAGGCCATTGCGGCGGTGACCGAGCATCTGGAACATCTGCGCTTCAACAGCGCCGTGGCGCAACTCTACACTTTGTCCAATGCGGTCGCTGGCGCGATCGGGGGCGCCAACGCCATCGACGGCGCAGTGTTGCGCGAGGCGCTGGAGGCCATCGTCCTGCTGTCCGCCCCGATGATGCCGCATCTGGCCGAGGAATGCTGGAAGGCGCTGGGCCATACAAAGCTGGTGGCCGAGACGTCCTGGCCCAGGCATGATCCGGCGCTGACGGCCTCGAATTTGGTTACCTATCCGGTTCAGGTGAACGGAAAGCTGCGGGTTTCTTTCCAGATCGAGCGCGACACCGATCAAAAAACCGTCGAGGCGAAGGCGCTGAGTTTTGAAGAAGTGCAGCGCGCCCTCGATGGAAAAGCGCCGAAGAAGGTGATAGTGGTTCTCAACAGGATCGTGAACGTGGTGGTATGAAAAAGATCGCAATCCTCGCTGCGTGTCTGCTGCTGGCCGGTTGCGGTTTTCATCCCCTATATTCCAGCGCGCTGGACCCGCAGCTTTCCGCCATCTATGTCGAGCCCATCGCCGAACGCGACGGTTACGAACTGCGCAACAGCCTGATAGACCGGCTGCATTCCGACGGCGAGAAGGGCGGCAAGCGCTATATCCTCAAGATCATGATGAGCGAATCCAGCCAGGGCATCGCGCTGCAGAACGACGCCACCATCACCCGCTACAACACAAGGCTGGGCGCCAGCTATGTGCTGAGCGACACGCGCGGCAATATCCTGACCCAGGGCACGCAAAGCGAATTGTCGGCCTATAACGTGGTGCAATCGCCCTATGCCACCTTGTCGGCGGAACAGGACGCCTCCAAGCGCGCTGCCCAGGACATGGCCGAGCGCATCCATCTCGAACTCGGCGCCTGGTTCCGGCGGCACGCCAAATGATCGTCAAGAGCCGCGAAGCCGACAAGTATGTCGTCAGCCCGCCCAAGGGCCTGACGGTGGCGCTGGTCTATGGTCCCGATGCCGGACTGGTGCAGGAACGCGCCGAGAAGCTTTTGAAAACGGTGACGCCCGACCTTACCGATCCCTTCAACACCGTCGATCTCAGCGAAGCGGTGCTGCTGGCCGACCCGGCGCGGCTGGCTGACGAAGCCGCTGCCATCTCGATGATGGGCGGGCGGCGCAGCGTGCGCGTGCGCGGCGCGGGCAACGACTTGGCGGAACTGTTCGAGGGATTTCTCGACGATCCTGTTCTTGGCAAAGATGGGGGCGATGCGCTGCTGGTGATCGAGGCGGGCGATCTGGCCAAGACCAGCGCCCTGCGAAAGCTGTTCGACGGCCACAAGAGGGCAGCGGCCATCCAGTGCTACCCCGATTCGGCGCGTGACCTGGGTGACGTGCTGCGCGGCGCGCTGCGGGCCGAAGGGCTGTCCATCGCCCCCGACGCGCTGGAAGAGGCGGTGACGCGGCTGGGCAACGACCGCGGCGTCACCCGGCGCGAGATTGAAAAACTGCTGCTCTACATGCAGGGCAAGAAACAGGTGACGCTGGAAGATGTGCGCGCGGTGATGGGCGACGAAGCGGACATCCGAATTGATAATACCTGCGACGCCGCAGCGGGCGGCGACATGGCGAAGCTGGACCGCGAACTGGAACGGCTGTGGATTTCCGACACCCAGCCCGCCCAGGTGATCCGAAATGCGATGGGCCATTTCCAGCGGCTGCTGGAGGCCAAGGAACGCCTGGCGCGAGGCGAGCCCATGGAGGCTGTGCTGAAGCGCTCTCGCGTGCCGCCTCGCAGCCCGCGTGAGACGGTCTTCAAGGCCCAGGCCAATCGCTGGAGCAGCGACAGGCTGGGCGAGGCTCTGGACCTGCTGCTGGAAGCCGAAGTCCTGACCCGCACCACCGCCGTCCCCGCCGAAGCGGTGACAGGCCGCGCCCTGATGAATATCGCCGCCATGGCCAGGGCGGCGCGCTGATGCTGCCAATCCTGCCATGTTGAAAGTCCGCATCATCCCCTGCCTGGACGTCAAGGACGGCCGCGTCGTCAAGGGCGTGAATTTCGAAGGCCTGCGCGATGCCGGCGATCCGGTGGAGCAGGCGATCCTGTACGACAAGGAAGGCGCCGACGAACTCTGCTTTCTGGACATCACCGCCTCTCACGAAAATCGCGGCACCTTGCTGGATGTGGTGCATCGCACCGCCGAAGTCTGCTTCATGCCGCTGACGGTGGGCGGCGGGGTGCGGACCCTTGATGATATCCGCGCGCTGCTGCTGGCGGGCGCCGACAAGGTCTCGATCAACACCGCCGCGGTGACGCGGCCCGAATTCGTGAAGGAGGCGGCGGAGAAGTTCGGCAGCCAGTGCATCGTCGCGGCCATCGACGCCAAGGGGGTGGGCGGCGGGCGCTATGAGATTTTCACCCATGGCGGGCGCCAGGCCACCGGCATCGATGCCGTGGCCCACGCCCAAAAGCTGGTGGGGTTTGGCGCGGGCGAAATCCTGCTCACATCCATGGACCGCGACGGCGTCAAGTCGGGCTATGACCTGGACCTGACCCGCGCCGTGTCGGACGCGGTGACAGTGCCGGTGATCGCCTCGGGCGGCGTCGGCAACGTCCAGGACCTGGTCGATGGCGTGACCAAGGGCCATGCCAGCGCCGTGCTGGCGGCCTCGATCTTTCATTTCGGCGAAGTCTCCATCGCCCAGGCCAAGCAGGCGCTTTCGGGCGCCGGCTTGCCGGTGCGCCCCATCTGACCGCTTTATTTGTCGCTCCGGCTTCGCCGACGCTTTAATTTGTCGCTCCGGCTTCGCCGACGCTTTTATTTGTCGCTCCGGCTTCGCCGACGCTTTAATTTGTCGCTCCGGCTTCGCCGACGCTCCCCCACGATTGATAGCTGCCGTGTTTTGCGCCTAGGCTGGCGCATGGATGATCCCCGTGTCGCCGTGCATTCCCTGACCCGCCGCAACCTGGGTACCGACAAGATCGTGTTCGGCAAGCCGGTCAAGGCGCTGCCCGCCCCTGTCTCGCGCGGCATGCGGCCCGAAGAGGGTTTCCGCGCCACCCTGTCGGACTGCCTGGCCCAGATCAACGCCAATGCCGCATCCTTGCGCGTCAGCCATTCGGCGGAAGGCCTGCATCAGTTGCGCGTGGCGTTCCGGCGGCTGGACGTGGCGCTGGGGGCTTTTGGCCGGGAGTTCAAGCAGGACTGGCTGGAGGAACTGCGCAGCCGCGCCAAGATACTGTCGGGGCGGCTGGCTCCGGCCCGCGACCTGGATGTGTTTGTCGAAAAGCTGCTGGCCGAACCACCGGACACCCAGGCCGAAGGCTTTGGCCAGTTGCGCGCCCGCGCCCAGGCCGCCCGCGACCAGGCCTGGACCGCCGCCATTGCCTGCATTGCCAGCCCCGATTTCGAACTTTTTGCCGATGACGTGGCGGCGCTGGCCTCCTCGCACCTTCCCCTGACCCATCGCCGCCTGCCCAGGACCGCGGCCCGGATGCTGGACCGCCAGGTCCGGCGGGTGAAAAAGCGGGGCCGCACGGCGCGCTCGCGCGACGAGGGTGACCTGCACCGGCTGCGCATTGCCCTGAAGAAATTGCGCTACACGGCGGAATTCTTTGCGCCCCTCTATCCCAAGAAGGACGTGAAGAAATACCTGGAAGAGCTGCGCGGCCTGCAGAACCATCTGGGCGATCTCAATGACATCGCCAATGTGCGCGCGGTGGTGCATGACATCCTGCGCCCCGATGACGACCGCAAGGGCGGCAAGGCGCGCAATGAGTCCCAGATGTCCTTCGCCGCCGGATCGGTGGTGGGCTGGTTCGGCGCCAAGACGCCGGGCGCCATCAAGCAGTCGCTGAAGCGCTATCGCAAATTCCGCAGGCTCACGCCGTTCTGGCAATGAAATTCATGTTCAGCGTGTCGATCACGGGCGCGCCGTCCGCCGACAGCCGCAGCAGCAGGATTTTCGACACATCCAGGTCGGCGGGCATCGGCGCCCTCATGTCCCAGCCGGTGGCCAGCGTATAGGCGGCGCGCAGCACGCCCAGATGCGCCACCGCCACGGCGTCGCCCCCGGCCAAGGCGCCTGATGCCATATCCTTGAAAAACGCCGCCACACGGTCCAGCACATCCTGGGTGGATTCGCCGCCCGGCGGGCGAAAGGCGCCGCCGCGATCGGCCCCGGCCCTGATGTAGCAATCCGCGCCATCGCGGGTGATGATCTCGCCCCGGGTATGGCCTTCCCAGCGGCCCCAATTCTGCTCCATCAGCCGCGCATCAAGCGCCACATCTGCAAGGCCCAGCGCCTGCGCGGTCTGGCGGGCGCGCAGCAGCGGGCTGGCAAAGGCGCGCGCCGGCATGAAAGGCAGGCGCAGCGCCTGCATCTGCGCAAGGCCCGCTTCGCTCAAGGGAATATCGGTATGGCCCTGCACCCGCCCGGCGGCGTTCCAGTCGGTGGCGCCGTGGCGCAGCAAGGCGAGTTTCAAACGTCCAGCTCCACCACCACCGGCACATGATCGCTGGCCTTCTGCCAGCCGCGCATCTTGCGGGCGATCTTGTGGTTCTTCAGCGCGCCCTTCAGGCCGGGACTGGTCCAGACATGGTCCAGCCTGCGGCCGCGATCCGAGGCTTCCCAGTCGGCGGCGCGATAGCTCCACCAGCTGTAAATCTTCTGGTCGGGGGCAATGAAATGGCGCGTCGAATCCGTCCAGTCAAAGGCGGCCTGCACCGCGCCCAGCAATTTCGTCTCCACCGGCGTGTGGCTGACAATGTCCAAAAGCTGCTTGTGCGACCAGACATCGTTCTCCAGCGGCGCCACGTTCAGGTCGCCCACCAGCACCAGCGGATCGTTCTTGCGGGCCTTGCGGGCGGCGAAGAATTTTTCCATGCCCTCCAGGAAGTGCAGCTTGTGGGCGAATTTCGGATTCTTCACCGGATCGGGAATGTCGCCGCCCGCCGGCACATAGAAATTGTGCAGCTCCACGCCGTTCGCCAGGGTCACCCCGATGTGGCGGGCATGGCCCTCGCGGCAGAAATCCTGCACGCCGGTCTCGCGGAAGGGGAGTTTCGAAAGGATCGCCACCCCGTGATAGGCCTTCTGGCCGTGGATCGCCTGGTGGACATAACCCAACTTGTGGAAGGGCAGGGCCGGAAACAGCTCGTCCGCGACCTTGGTTTCCTGCAGGCACAGGACATCGGGGGCCTCCTCGCGCAAAAAGCGGGTCGCCAGAAGCCGGCGGAAACGCACCGAATTGATGTTCCAGGTGGCGATTTTCACTTACCTCTGCCCTTCAATGCTGCACATGCACAGTTAATATGCGGAAAGTCGGCTTCCCGCTGCCTAAGATTTTGCCAAGTATTAACATGGTCATACCGTCGAAAAATACCTGGCTTACACGCATTGAAGTGCGAAATGGAGAGGTGTATATTGCATTGCAGCAATTGGTATCCCCGCCGGGCACCTCCCGCCGGGGGATGATTTCAAGGAGCGTCTCATGACCAAATTCCGCGTCCCGACCGAACAGCCCTCCGCCGTGAATGCGTTCATCACCGAAGCCTTCAACGCTGCCACCATTGCCCTGGTCGGCGTGCTGGGCATCATCACCCTGGCCGCCACCATCTAACCGGCAAGCGGCCAGCGCGCTCTGGGGGATGTCCCCAAACCGTCCCCGGGCGCGCCGGTCGATAACTGCTCCACCCCGGCCCAGGCAATCATGGCCGCATTGTCGGTACAGAGCCTGGGGGGCGGGATGCGGATGACAAAGCCTTCGCCGCGCGCCAGCTTTTCCAGCGCCGCGCCGATCGCCTGATTGGCCGCCACGCCGCCCGCCACCACCAACAGCTTGCCGCCGGGAAAGTCCGCGCGGAACTGACCCATGGCGATGCGTGTGCGGTCGATCAATATGTCGATCACCGCCGCCTGGAACGAGGCGCAGGCATCCGCGACATTCACATCTTCGCCCTCTGCCAGCTGGCGCAGCGCGGTCTTCAGGCCGCTGAAGGAAAAATCCGCGCTCTTGCGAACATTATGTCCCGTCACCAAAGGCCGGGGCAGGGCATAGGCGCGCGGATTGCCGTTTCTGGCCGCCTGTTCGACTTGCGGCCCGCCGGGATAGGGCAGGCCCAGTATCTTGGCCGTCTTGTCGAAGGCCTCGCCCGCCGCATCGTCGATGGTGGCGCCGTAAAGGCGAAAATCGCCCGTCCCACCCACGCCCAGAAGCTGGCAATGGCCGCCCGACACCAATAGCAGCAGGAACGGAAACGCCACGCCATGAGTCAGCCGCGCCGTCAAGGCATGGCCCATCAGGTGATTGACCGCGATCAACGGTTTGCCGCTGGCCAGCGCCAGCGCCTTGGCGGTGGTCAGTCCCACCATGACGCCGCCGATCAGGCCCGGACCCGCCGTGGCGGTGATACCGTCCAGTTCGGTCAGGGTGATCTTGGCCTCCTCCAGCGCCCGCTCGATCACGCCATCCAGGATTTCCAGATGGGCGCGGGATGCGATTTCCGGCACCACGCCGCCATAGGGGGCATGCGCCTCGCTCTGGCTGAACACAATGTCGGACAGGATCTCGCCGGGGCCGGGCGCGCGCCCGCGCACCACCGCGGCCGCGGTCTCGTCGCAGCTGGTTTCGATGCCCAGAATGGTGAAGGTCTTGCCGTTCATAGGCCGCTCGTCTAACCCGTTGGGTATGCGGATACTAGTGACACGGCCGCTGGAGGATGGGCGCGAAATTGCCGCCCGCCTGGCCGAAATGGGCCATCAGGCGCTGCTGGCGCCGCTGTTGGCGCCGGTCTGGCAGGACGGGCCGGAACCGGATTTTGCCGGTGTGCAGGCGATCCTCGCCACCAGCGCCAACGGCATCCGCGCCCTTGTCCGCAGGATACACAGGCCCACCTCCCCCTTTGCGCGAAGCGCCCAAAAGGGGGAGGTGGCCGAAGCGAGCGCGGCGGAGCCGCGCGGAAGCGAAGGCCGGAGGGGGTTCGACATATTCAACTTGCCCATCTTCGCGGTCGGTCCCCAGACCATGGCCGAGGCGCGCGCCGCCGGATTCGCCGATATCCGCAATGGCGATGGCGACGCAAGCGACCTGGCCCAGGCCGTGACGCGCTGGACCATGCCGGACAAGGGCGCGCTGCTGCATGTCTGCGGCGCCGAAGCGCCCGGCACCCTGGCCGAGGCACTGGAAGGGAACGGCTTTTCGCTGCGGCGGTCGGTGCTGTATCGCGTCGAGGCGGCCCATGCCCTGCCCCCCGAAACAGTGGCGGCGCTCCAGGAGGGCGCGCTGGACGCGGCACTGTTCTTTTCGCCCCGCAGCGCGCGGCTATTCTGCGAACTGGCGGCGGGCCTGCCCACCCAGACCCTGGCGGGTTTGTGCATCAGTCCGGCTACCGCGGCAGCCCTGGCGCCGGGCGCCTTTGGCCGGGTGGCTGCTGCGGCGCGCCCCAACCAGGCCAGCCTGCTCGCCCTTCTGGCATAAAAGTTGTGATTTTACCGAGCTGATGGCGGGGTCTTGCCTTTGTGCCCCTCAGGGTACAACCTGTGATTTTTGCGTGGAACGAAGTGGCCTGCCGGGCGCGCCCCCCCGGCGTCATGCGGTGGACCCGATTCGGGGCGGGCGGCGCGCGGCGGCAGATCGCGTTCCCCCGCCTCAATTTCCCGGCAAGCCTGCGCGCCGCCGCGCCCCTTCTTGTGGGATGAAACCAGCGCTTGCCGGATGGCTATTCTCCTGTGAGACTTCGCGGATGCAGCATGAAGCTTTCGCGAACACCGAGGATTTTGGTGGTCCCGACATCGTGGCGGGGCCGGGCCGGGTTTCAAAGCCGGGGGTGGACGCGCCTTACGCCAATTACGAGCTGGGCAAGCCCTATGACGAGATGTTCGCCCGCGACGGCACGGCGCGCGCGCCCTATGCCGCGATGGATTCGCGCCTCTCCACCCTGCCGCTGGAAGAACTCAATCGCCGCCAGCAGGCGGTGGAGCAGAGCTTCCTGCACCAGGGCATCACCTTCACCGTCTATAGCGACAACCAGGCGACCGAACGGATCATTCCCACCGACCTGATTCCGCGCATCGTCACCGCCCCGGAATGGGAACGCATCGAGCGCGGGCTGACCCAGCGCATCACGGCGCTGAACCTGTTCCTGCGCGACATCTACAACGAAGGGCGGGTGCTGAAGGACGGCGTGGTGCCGCGCTCCATGATCTACGGCTCCAAGCACTACCGCCGCGAAATGCGCGGACTGCCGGTGCCGCACGGCGCTTACGTCAACATCTGCGGCAGCGACATGATCCGCAACGAGGCCGGCGACTTCGTGGTGCTGGAAGACAATCTGCGCGTGCCCTCGGGCGTCAGCTACATGCTGGCCAACCGCGATGTGGCGCGCCGCGCCTTCCCGGCGGTGTTCCGCTCCATGGGGGTGCGCCCGATCGAGCATTATCCGCTGGAGCTGCTGGCGACCCTCAGATCGCTGGTGCCGTTCCATGAGGATGTGTCGATCGCGGTCCTGACGCCGGGCGTCTTCAACAGCGCCTATTTCGAGCACGCCTTCCTGGCCCGCCAGATGGGCGTGGAGCTGGTGGAAGGCCGCGATCTGCTGGTCAACGACAATGTCGTCTATACCCGCACCACTTCGGGCCTGAAGCGCATCGACGTCATCTATCGCCGCATCGATGACGACTTCATCGATCCCCTGATCTTCCGCGAGGATTCCGCGCTGGGCGTGCCCGGCCTGTTCAACGCCTATCGCGCCGGCAATGTGATGATCGCCAATGCGCTGGGCACCGGCGTCGCCGACGACAAGGCGATCTATGCCTATGTGCCGCGCCTGATCCGCTATTATCTGGCCGAAGAACCCATCCTGGAGAATGTCGAGACCTTCCTCTGCCGCGAGGAAAAGTCGCTTCACCATGTTCTGAACAATCTCGACAGACTGGTGGTCAAGGCGGTGGGTGAATCCGGCGGCTATGGCATGCTGATTGGCCCCCATGCCAGCATCCAGGAGCGCGCCGACTTCGCCGAAAAGATCAAGGCCGATCCCGACAATTACATCGCCCAGCCCACTATCCAGCTTTCCACCGCCCCCACCTTTGTCGGCGATGGCGTCGAGGCGCGCCATGTCGATCTCAGGCCCTTCATCCTGCATGGCGCCGAGACCAAGATCGTGCCGGGGGCCTTGACCCGGGTGGCGCTGAAGCGCGGCAGCCTGGTGGTGAATTCCTCGCAGGGCGGCGGGTCGAAAGACACCTGGGTGCTTAGTCAATGAAGTACGCCGGCAAATGTTAAGCCGTGTCGCAGACTCGCTCTATTGGATGAGCCGCTATGTCGAGCGGGCCGAGCACACCGCCCGCCTGATCGCGGTCAAGCTGGAATCCATGGTCGAGCAGACGCCGGAAGATGCCGCGGCCAGCTGGGCGCGCGTCAGCCAGGCGCTGACCGGCGAAAAGCCGACCGGCCATCCCGACGCCTTCGCCACCACCAAGAAACTGGCGTTTGACCGCGACAATGACACCTCGCTGGTCAACTGCCTGGGGCTGGCGCGCGACAATGCCCGCCAGGTGCGCGAGGCGCTGTCCAACGAAGTGTGGGAAAATCTCAACCGCATGTATCTGCGGCTGGTGCCGGTGACGATGGAATCGATCTGGGTCCATACCCCCGCCCGCCTGTTCCGCGAAGCGCTGGAGGACATGCACGCCCTGGAAGGCGTGACCTATTCCACGCTCTCCCACGGCGAAGGCTGGTACTTCCTGGAACTGGGCCGTCATATCGAGCGAGTGCAGCAGATCGGCCGCCTGCTGGACATCCATTTTACCGCCGCCCAGAAAAGCGAGAACGGCCCCAAATATTTCGACTGGCTGGTGCTCTTGAAATTCTGTACCGCCTTCGAGCCCTATACCAAGGAATACACCGCCTCGATCCGGCCGCAGAAGATCGCCGAATTCCTGCTGTTCGATTCCGAATTTCCCCATTCCATCTGCTTCTCGGTCGACCGCATGTCCGAGGCCCTGGCGCGGGTGGCGCCGGGCGCGCCGCCGGCGCGGCGCGCGGCGGTGGAGCGGCAGGCCGGGCGGCTGAAGTCGGCGGTGGATTTCGGCCAGGTCGATGAACTGATGAGCGGCGGCGTGGCGGCCTTCATCGCCGACATCACCAGGCAGTCCGACCAGATCCACAAGGCGCTCTACTCGTCCTACATCACCTATGGCGCGGAGACGGTGCTTTGATGATGCCCCCCCTCTGTCACAACTCGGGTGCGCCAAGACGCGCACACCTCGTTGCGACATCTCCCCCCGCCGATGGCGTTCGGGCAGCGAAAGCTTCGCTTTCGCTTACGCCCTCACCCATGCGGGGGGCGAAAGCCTCCGCCCAGCGGGAACAATAAATGTTTTACTCCATCCGTCATGTCACCCGCTTCCGCTACTCCGCGCCGGTGCGCGAATCGGTGATGGAGCTGCGCATGCAGCCGCGCTCCGAAGGGCCCCAGACCTTGCGCTCTTTCCAGATCGCCACCAACCCGCGCGCCCAGCTCTATGCCTATACCGATCACCTGGGCAACGCCGTCTATCACTTCAACATGCTGCGCGAGCATGAAGAGCTGCGCATCGAGGCCCAGGCCGTGGTGGAAGTGGGCCAGGCGCCGGTCTGGCCCGACAAGCTCGATGCCCTGGAATGGGGCCGCTACAACAGCTTCAACCTGAATGACGAGCAGTTCGACATGCTGGAGCCGTCCCGCTTCGCGCGCTCCTCGCCCGAACTGGAAGCCTTCATGAAGATCGCCGACCTGGAAAAACCTGTCGGCGATCCCCTGACGGCGCTGAAAACGCTCCAGCGCGGCATCTATGATTCCTTTGAATACCAGTCAGGCGTGACCGGCGTGGATTCGCCCATCGAGGTGGCGCTGGAACAGCGCCGCGGCGTCTGCCAGGACTTCGCCCATATCATGACCGCCATCGCGCGCGCATGGGGTATCCCCTGCCGCTATGTCTCCGGCTATCTCTATCACAAGGGCAGCCGCGACCGCTCTGCCGCCGACGCCACCCATGCCTGGGTGGAAGCCTATCTGCCGTCGCTGGGCTGGGTGGGTTTTGATCCCACCAACAATATCATGGCGGCCGAACGCCATATCCGCGCCGCCGTCGGGCGCGACTATGCCGACGTGCCGCCGACCCGCGGCACCTACAAGGGTGGCGCGGACAGCGAGTTGTCGATAGCGGTGTCTCTGGAACCGACCCAGGCGCCGCTGCGCCATGAGGACTTCTTGAAAGTGGCGCGCCCCATGGCTTCGCCGACGCCGACGCCGTCCATGCCCGAGCGGCTTTATCACCAGCAGCAGCAACAACAGCAATAAGCGCGGTTATTTTGGCTCTCAACTGCGCCCCGCTGTGGTAATGCAGTCAAATGACCAAGCGCAGACGACGCGAATTGACCGGCACGCTGGAGGTGGACGGCTTTCCCCTGCGCTGGAGCCTGAAAAGCGAGCAGGTATGGGACGCCGGCGGCGACCATGTCGGGCTTCGCCTGTCGGTGGAACGCAGCGACCAGAAAAAGCGCGAGCTGGTGCTGGAATATCCCTTCCGCGAAATGCCGGGCGGCAAGACCGAACGCCCCGACATCGACACCGCCCGGCTGGAGGTTGACATCCGCACCGCCATCGAAATGGGCTGGAAGCCCAATTCCCGCGGCCGCCCCTTTATCCTGATGTGCGACTGAGCCGCCTTCCTTAACGGAAGGTAAACGCAAAGCCTGCAAAACCGCAGGTCTTTGTTAACCCCCCTATGCCTATTGTGCCTTCTGATCGAGAAGGAAGGGCGCAATGCCGCTGAAACTATCGTTAAAGCCGGGTGAGAAGTTCGTGCTGAACGGCGCGGTTCTCGCCAATGGCGACAAGCGCACCAGCCTGGTGATCCAGAACAAGGCCTGCGTGCTGCGTGAAAAAGACATCATGCAGCCCAAGAACGCCAACACGCCGGCGCGACGCATCTACCTGGCCATCATGATGATGTATCTGGATGGCGAGGCCAGCGAAGAGCCCTACAACGAATTTGCCCTGCGCATGACCGAATTCATGGGCGCGGTCTCGACCCCCAACGTGCTGGCCAGCTGCGTCGAAATCAGCCGCGATGTATCCCAGGGCGCCTATTACAAGGCGCTGATCGCCTGCCGCAAGCTTTTCGATTTTGAACAGGAGCGCTTGAGCTATGAGCCTTAACGCCTACAAGAACACACAGATTGCAACCGAAGATCCCCGCGTCACCGAATACCGCCTGTTCGGCCAGGTCACCGGCGCGCTTCTGAACGCCAAGCAGAGCAACGCCAGCGGCACGCCGCTGGTCGAAGCGGTGGACTGGAACAGGAAGCTGTGGCGCACCCTGGCGGCCGACTGCATGGACGACCGCAACACCCTGACCCAGGAAGTGCGCGCCAAGATCATCTCGCTGTCGCTGTGGGTGTCGAAATATTCCCGCAGCGTGACGCGCGAAAAGGCGCCGCTGGATCCGCTGATCGAGATCAACCGCAACATCATGCAGGGCCTGCAGGCCGGCTAATTCGGCGGACAGTTTGAATTGGAAAAGCCGGTGCCCTAGCGCCGGCTTTTTTTTCCCCATCCGTCACAACTCGAGTCGGCTTACGCCGACATCTCGTTGCGCCGTTTGGCTTGCTTGGCTGCAAGCCTCACTCCCCCGCCGCCACTCCGCTCGCGGGGGAAGGAAGCTGGTGGATGCTGCGGGTCGCGCTGCGGATGCGGCGCTCGAGCCCGGAAAAATTTGCCGCTGTGGCAGTTCATGCCTAACAAGGGCTGCGGGCTTAACGAAATTAATACAACAATAACAATAACTTGACGGGTTAATGGGCTGGCACGGGCGTTGCAAAAGTTCCGGCGGGCCATGCCCAAGGACCCGCAGAAGGCGCGGTCCACCACCAGTAGAACGGAGAACGCCATGTCTTTTAGCGTCAACACCAACAACGGCGCCGCGATGGCGCTGCAATACCTGAATCAGACCCAGGGTCAGCTTAATGCGACCCAGTCTGCCATCAACAGCGGTCTCAAGGTTGCGAATGCAAAGGATGATGGCGCGATCTACGCTATTGCCCAGAACCAGCGCGGCGCTGTGGCCGGTTATTCCTCGGTGATCAACAGCCTGAACAATGGCTCTTCTGCCATCGATGTCGCCCTGTCCGCGGGCCAGTCGATCTCGGACCTGTTGATCCAGTTGAAGCAGAAGGCGCTTTCCGCTGCTGACCCCTCGCTGGATACCGCGAGCCGCCAGGCACTGAACGCGAACTTCACGGCCCTGCGCGATCAGATCACCACGATCGTCAAGAACGCCGTCTTCAACAATTTCAACCTGGTTGACGGTTCGACGACTCAGGTTCAGGCGCTCGCGTCCGCTGACGGCACCCGCCGTATCACGGCCCAGGCCCAGAACATGAAGCTGTCGGGTTCGATCGTGACGATCAAGACCACGTCCACGATTTCGACCCAGGCCAAGGCTTCGGCCTTGATCGCGACGATCCAGACCTCGCTGTCCAACGTCAACTCGGCCCTGGCCAAGCTGTCGTCCGGCGCCGCGAAGTTCTCGATCCAGGCGACCTTCACCCAGAAACTGTCGGATACCCTGACCGCCGGCATCGGCAACCTGGTGGACGCCAACATGGCGACCGAAAGTGCCAGGCTGCAGTCGCTGCAGGTCAAGCAGCAGTTGGGCGTGCAGGCTCTGGCGATCGCCAACCAGGCGCCCCAGACCATCCTGTCGCTGTTCAAGTAGCCGATCCGACAGCCATCCCTTTCGAGGGGCAAGAGAAAGGGCGGTGCTTCGGCGCCGCCCTTTTTTCTTGCCCGATCTTCACACGTGTTCACCATGGCGCTGTCTCGTCGTGAACCAGTATTTTCCGCAGTATTGCGGGCTTTCCATCATCGGCATTTGAGGCAAAGGGGAAGGAATTGCCGGGCTGACCCGGCAGAAATTTCCCCCTCCCGGCAATTTTTGCCGGGTCGGTCCGGTCCCCGGCAAAAGCCGCCGGAACCTGTTTGCCGACGCGGCGCAAATTCGATGTTTAACCAGACCTTACTCCAATCCGGCACGGCGCTTGCCTTTGTTTCTGCGGGCAAAACGCCCAAGAGCAATGCTCGATACCAGAACGGAGAGACCCAATGTCGTTTAGCGTCAACACCAACAATGCCTCCAATGTCGCCTTGCAGTATTTGTCGGCCACCCAGGGCCAGCTCGACCAAACCCAGTCCCGCATCAACAGCGGCCTGAAAGTCGCCAACGCCCGTGATGACGGCGCGGTCTACGCGATCGCCCAGAACCAGCGCGGGGCGGTTGCCGGCTATACCTCGGTGATCAACTCCATCAACAACGGCACCTCGTCCATCGATGTTGCCTTGTCTGCCGGCCAGTCCATCTCGGACTTGCTGATCCAGCTGAAGCAGAAGGCCCTGTCGGCGGCTGACTCCTCGCTGGATACCGCCAGCCGTCAGGCCCTGAACGCCAACTTCACCGCCCTGCGCGATCAGATCACCACGATCGTGAAGAATGCGGTGTTCAACGGCTTCAACCTGGTGGACGGTTCCACCAGCCAGGTGACTGCGCTGGCTTCGGCCGACGGCACCCGCCGCATCACGACCTCTGCCCAGAACATGAAGCTGTCTGGCTCGATCGTGACCCTGAAGTCCACCGCCACGGTCTCGACCCAGGCCAAGGCCTCGGCCCTGGTCGCCACGATCCAGACCTCGCTGACCAACGTCAACGCGGCCCTGGCCAAGCTGTCGTCGGGCGCCGCGAAGTTCTCGATCCAGGCGACCTTCGCCCAGAAGCTGTCGGACACGCTGACCGCGGGCATCGGCAACCTGGTCGACGCCAACATGGCGTCGGAAAGCGCCCGTCTGCAGAGCCTGCAGGTCAGGCAGCAGCTTGGCATCCAGGCGCTGTCGATCGCCAATCAGGCGCCGCAGACCATTCTGTCTCTGTTCCACTAAGCCGTTGGCAGGGGCGATACGAAAGTATCGCCCCGCGCCAAACCGATGCCGGGGGACCGTAAGAATACGGCCTCCGCCCCGGGGCGAAGGGAATAACTTCTGGTGGGAAGTAAAAGCGAAGGACGGGCAGCCGGGGGGCGGCCCGTCCTTCGTGCTTTATGCGTCGGCGAGTGCCTGGCGAATGGCGGCGTCCAGCAGCTGGTCGCCCGCCAGCCGCGGCGACAATTCACTGACCTGCGCCACGCCCTGCTGCACGGCGATCCGGGCCACTACCGGGCCATCACTCAGGCCCACCGCGCTTGCGGCGCGGCCCAGCGCATCGCGCACTGCGTCATCGCCCAGCCAGGCGCCAGCCTGCATCAATCCCGCGACCAGCGCACCGCCCGCGTCTTCCTCGACCATCACCCGCTCGGTCGGCGATGCGGCGCGGGCCGCCAGGAAGGCGGCGGCGAAGTCCTCGACCTGCGCCAGCGCGGCCACCCCTTCAGGACCGCGATTCTCCACCGGCTTGACGATCAGGGCGCGGCCGCGCGCGATGACGGCGCGCTGCAATTCCTGGGGCGTGGAGATTTCCGCCGACCAGGGGCTGGCAATGCCGGCCGACTGGAAGCTGCGCTTGACTGCCAGCCGGTCGGCCAGCAATTCGGCGACATGCAGCGCGATGCCGGGCAGGCGCAGGCGCTGTGCCACCGTCGCCACGGTCAAGGGTGCGTCGGCCATCAGCACCACCCCGTCGATACGGCGGATCTTGCGGCTGTAGCGTTCGGCGGCGGCGGCGGTTTCGCTGGCGCCCTGAACATCGGCGATCAGACAGGAATCGGCGAAGGCGAAACCGGGCGCATGCGGATCGGAATCGGAGACCACCACGGTCAGGCCCATCGCCTTGGCGGCTTGCGCGACGGCGGCGGCTTCCGGCCGCCCGGAAATGATCAGGAGGGTCTTGTCCGTCACGGCGCGGGTGCGATCAGAGTGTTGGCGTCAGGACCGTGCATGCGAGTTCCATCCCATTAACCGCTTCTTAGCCATACCGACTTTAGATTTGGTTAATGTTACAGGCCCATGCCGGCGAGACTATTCGCCCCGCGAGCGGACGCGAGCATATCAGGATCGTCGCCGTCATCCAGGCGCGCATGGGGTCCATGCGCCTGCCCGGCAAGGTGCTGCGGCCCATCGCGGGCCAGCCGCTGCTCTGGCACATCGTGCACCGGCTGAAGAAGTGCCGCCTGCTGGAGGATATCGCGGTGGCCACCAGCACCAACCCCGCCGACGAGGCGATTGTGGAATGGTGCAACGCCAATGGCGTGATGGTGGTGCGCGGGCCGGAAGACGATGTCCTGGCGCGCTTCGCGACGGCGGCGGAAAAGCTGGACGCCGACATCATCCTGCGGGTCTCGTCCGATGCGCCCTTCATCGATCCGGGCTTTGTCGATCACCTGACCGCCACCCTGATCGAGCAGGACGGTGACTATGTGGTCATGGAAGACGGCGCGGACTGCGCCCATGCGGGCGTCGATCCCTTCAGCCGCCGCGCCCTGGACCGGCTGATGATGGATGCGCCGCACGACCGCTGCGCCCGCGAGCATGTCACCGGCTATTTCAAGCTGCATCCCGATTTCGTGAAAACCGTGCGGGCCGCCGCCTATCCGCCGCTGGCGGGCAAGGGGCCCAGCCTCACCATCGACACGCCGGGCGACCTGGCCCTGGCCGAGGCGCTGCATGCCCGGCTCGCGGCCCGTGCCGGCGAAGCCCAGCTTTCCGACCTGCTGCTGCTGGCGCGCGAGCCCGGCCTTGGCACGGGGCCAAAGACCTTGACCGGGTCGTCGGGGCGCCGCTCCGGCGGGTTGGCGCTGATCCGCTGCGACGGCGGCGGCAAATTCGGCTATGGCCATGTCAAGCGCATGGTGGGGCTGGCGCGCGCCCTGCGCGACCGCGAAGGCGTCGGCGCAATGTTCGCGCTCAATGGCAGCGAGGACGCCGCCCAGCCGATCCGCCGCGCCGGCTTTGAATGCGTGATGTTGCATGGCGCCTCCGACCTCGAGACCCTGGTCGACGCCAACAGCCCCAACATGCTGCTGCTGGATGGCCGCGAAGGGCCGTCGCGGGCCGAACTGGAAAAACTCAAGCGCGGCGTCGCGGTGACGGCGGTGATTGATGACGGCCATGACCGCCGCCTGGCGGCGGACTTCGCTTATTACCCGCCGGTACCGGGCGCGCAGGCGTTGGACTGGAGCGGCTCCAACACCCTGCCGCGGCTGGGCTGGGAATGGGCGTTGCTGGGACTGAACACCAATGCCGCGCCTTCGCGCGGTCTTGCTTCACGTCCCACCGTGCTGGTGGCGATGGGCGGCAGCGATCCCCATGGTCTGACCTTGCGCATGGCCAAGGCGCTGGGCGGCCTGGACCCGGCCTTCCGTATCCGCTTTGTCATCGGCACCGGCATGAAGAATGCCGCCGCCGTGGCGCGCGGGCTGGTGACGCTGAAGGCCAATTACGAAACCGTCGAAGGCGCCGCCGATCTTTCCACCGAATATGCCAGCGCCGATGTGGCGCTGTGCGCCTTTGGCGTCACCGCCTATGAGCTGGCGGCGTTTGGCGTGCCCGCCATCTATCTGGGATTGAGCCAAGACCATGCCGCCTCGGCTGCGGCCTTCGCCGATGCCGGGATGGGCATTTCCCTGGGCGTGGCCAGTGCAGCGCCGGATGCGCAGATCGCCGCCACCGTGCAATGGCTGCTGTCCCGGCCCGTGGCGCGGCGCGAGATGCGGGCCTGCGGCCTGTCGCTGATCGACGGCAATGGCGCGGCGCGCATCGCCGCCGACCTGGCCCATGCGCTGCAGCGGGCAGGAGCCCAGCGCAGCGCAGCCGGGTGATAAGCCGCGCGGCCTGAAGCAAGGCGAGCTAGAGCTTCGCCGTCACTTGTGCGAACACGGCGGCCCAATCTCCTCTTTGCAGCGGCATCACGCATGCGCAGGCCGGCGCGAAGGGTTCATATCTCTGGCCAAGCGCCGTCCAGCTTTCGCTGTACAGCACTTTGAACGTCGGCGTTCCGACGCCCGCCGCCAGCCAGGCCACAGCCGTGGGCGCGCTGACAACACCGTCCAGCGCCGCCATCAAAGCGGCCATGCGGTCCAGTTCATTCTTCTGGTCGATGCCCGGCGGCACCAGGATCTTGCGGCCGCTCATCCTTTCCAGCGCCGCGATCTCTTCGGGTGCGGCGTCATACTGGAGGCTGACAAAATTGCGCGCCGTGTCGCGCAGGAAGGCGCCCCAGCTTTCCAGCGGTGCATATTGCAGGCTGCGATGTCCGCCGGACTTGCCGCTGCGCCAGCAGATGCCGACCGGCTTTTCGCCCAACAGGCTTTTCCACCGCGCCGCTTCGTCCGGCTCCGGCGTCAGGAAGCTGTGCGGCGCGGGAAACATGTCGAGGCTGGGGCGCAGATGGCGCGGCAGGCTGCCCATCAAGGTGACGGCATTGGCCCCGCCGCAGCCTTTCAGCCAGCCATAATCGCCCATGGCCACGCCGCCGATATCCTGGATCGCGGACGGCCTGACCGTGACGCCGGGAAAAGAGCGCGCAAACAGCGATACCAGCCGGGGTTCACACTCCAGCACCACGCTGCCGCCCTCGGCCCCGGCCCGTGCGGCGAGGTCGGGAATCAGTCCGGCAAACAGGATCTGGTCGCCCACGCCCTGTTCGGCCCGCACCAGCAGGCGGGTGCGCTTCAACGCGCCGCCGGTCCAGGGCGTCATTTTTAAGGGCAGAAGGCGCCCGGCCATGGCGGGGACCTTGCCCGGCACATCGATGCGGGCGGCATAATCGCGCCAGCCGTCTTTCAGATCACCGTTCAGAAGATGCAGCACCGCCCGGTTCAGGCGGGCCTGGGCGTTGCGCGGCTCCGCCTTTAAGGCGGCATCGTACAGTGTTCGGGCCTGGGCGCGGTCACCCGCATCGCACAGCATGTCGGCCAGGTTGGCCAGCGCCGGGGCGTAATCGGGACGCGCCTCCAGCGCGGCGCGGTAATGCGCCGCCGCCGCATCGTTATCGCCCTGCTCGCGCCGGGCGGAGCCCAGGGTCAGATGCAATTCGGGGCTTTGGGGATCGCGCGCCAGCGCCGGTTCCAAAAGGGCGATGGCGGCCTCGAACTGGCCTTGCGCCCGCAGCAGGTTGGCCAGGTTGACCAAGGCCTCAAGCCGGGCCGGTTCAAAGGCCAGAACCTTGCGGAAAAACTGCTCGGCGGCGCCCGACAGTCCCAGCGCCTGGGCAGTGTTGCCCAGCGCGAACAACACGCGCGTGTCGCCCGGCTGGTCCGCCAGCGCCACCTCGAACTGGGCGATGGCGTCGACATGCCGTCCGTGCGACGACAGCTTGATCCCCTGGGCATAGGCGGCGCTCATGCCCCAAGCATTGCGCACGCCCCGTTAAGGCGTCGTTAAGCGTGTTTTTTGCTTCATTAGCGCGGCCTTAACGCCCGGAATGCGAAATTTCCGCCCATGGCTATTGGCGGAATCGACTCCTCGGTGCTGCTGGGACTTTACCAGTCCCAGCTTGCCTCCAGCCCGTCGGCCATCGCTGCCGTCAACAGCCAGATCGCCCAGGCCCGCGCCGCCCAGAACAAGGGCGCGACGGCAGCCGACAATCCGCCCTGGAACACGCCGATCAAGGCCAATGCGGCGCAGGACGCCAAGGTCCTTTCCACCACCAATTTCCTTGATACTTCCAATGTGCCGCTGACCGCGGGCGTCACCACCGACGCCAAGATGGAGCAGGACAACCAGAAGCTCTTCTCGCTCTACAGCGCGGTGAACACGCTGGCCTATCTCGCCAAGATGGCGCAGAGCGGAACGGCGACCAGCGGCCAGCTGGCGGGCCTCAACACCCGCTTCCAGACCGGCCTGGCCCAGGTGCAGAAATATCTCTCCTCCACCGCCTTCAACAATTTCAACCTGCAGGCGGCCAAGCCGTCGGACACCGCCACGGCCAGCGCCTCCATCGCTTTCAGCGGCTTCACCTATTCGACCAAGCAGCTTGTCACCAACGCCAATCTCGACGCCGCCATGCCGGGCCTGTCGGCCAGCGACAGTTTCACCATCGCCGTCAAGAAGGGCGGCGTCACCACCAATGTGCCGATCGACCTTTCCCAGGTGCCGGGCACACTCAGCCTGGGCAACATTGTCAGCTACATCAACGGCCAGCTGGCGGCGGGCGGCTTTTCCACCCGCTTCCAGAAGACCCAGAGCGGCGGCACCACCACCTCCGACGCCACCGCCACCTATGGGCTGCAGATCACGCCGGGCGGCACCGAACAAGTGTCGCTGTCGGCCAGCGCCACGCCGTCGCTCTACATGGTGGGCAATTCGGGCCTGGCCACCGAAACCAACACCATCACCAACGCCGCCACTTCGGCCACCACCACAACCGCAGCGGACCAGGCGGGCCGCCTGACCAAGCTGTCGGGTATCGACGGTTCGCCCAGCGCCAGCTTCAGCGTCAACCAGGCCTCCACCACCGGCACCACCACGGCCCAGGCGACCCAGGTGGATTCCTCGGGCAACATCTATGTGGTGGGCACCGCCACCGGCAATTTCGGCAACCAGCTCAACCAGGGCTCGCAGGACGTCTATCTCACCAAGTATGATTCCGCCGGCCATGTGGTGTGGCAGAATCTGCTGGGCTCGGGCGGCAGCGCCAGCGGCTATGGCCTGGCGCTGGACCCGTCGGGCGGCGTGGTCGTCACGGGTGCCTCCACCGCCGACCTCACCACCAGCTCGGTCGCCGACGGCAATAATGATTCCTTCGTGGCGCGCTATGACGCCAATGGCGAGCAGAGCTGGATCAAGCAGATCCAGACCCTGGCCACCAACCAGTCCAATGCCGTCAGTATCGATGCCGCAGGCAACATCTATATCGGCGGCAGCGTCTCGGGCGGGGTGATCGGCGCGGGCCAGACCGCGCTGGGCAAGGGCGACGCCTTCCTCGCCAAGTTCGATTCCAAAGGCAAGCTGCTGGCCGAAAACCAGTTCGGCACCACCGGCAGCGACAGTGTCGCGGCCACCGCCACCGACGCCAGCGGCAACCTGTTCGTCGCCAGCGTGCAGAACGGCCATGCCACCATTTCCAAATATGCCGGCGGCGACATCACCGCCGCGCCCGTCTGGTCGCAGGATCTGGGCGACATGGCGGCGGGCGGCGCCATCGGCGGCCTGACGGTCGCGAACGGCAAGGTCTATGTCTCGGGCTCGACCAGCAACGCCAATCTGACCGCCGGCGGCCAGGCCACCATTATGACGCCCGCCAGCGGCGGCATCGATGCCTTTGTCGCCACCCTCAGCGACAATGGCGCCAGCGCCAGCGCCAATACCACCAGCTATATCGGCACCGGCGGCAGCGACACGGCGGGCGGCGTTACGGTCGCGTCTGACGGCACCATCTATGTCACCGGCTCCACCACCGGCAGCTTTGCCGGCGCCCAGCGCAGCGTGCAGAATGTCTCCAATGCCTTCGCCACGGCGCTGAACGCCGACGGCACCGTGAAATGGACCAAGCAGTTCGGCGGCGCCGACGGCGTCTCGACCGGCGCGGGCCTGGCCATCGACACCAGCGGCTCCAGCGTGCTGGACGCGCTGGGCCTGCCGCGCGGGACGATCCAGCTCAACCAGTCGGTCGACCTGACCAACCAGACCACCTTGCGCGCCGGCGACAGTTTCCAGCTCCAGATCCAGGGCGTGGCGGCGCGCACCGCCACCATCACCATCGTCCAGGGCGAGACCAATGACTCGCTGGTGACCAAGATCAACGCCCAGCTGGGCGGCATCGGCAAGGCCAAGGTGAATTACACCGGCGGCGGCGAGAATATGCAGATCCAGGTCAATGCCGGCCAGACCGTCAATCTGGTGGCCGGCCCCAAGAATTTCGACGCTTTGGCGCGGCTGGGCATTTCCGCCGGTGTCTTGACCGCACCCGCCAAGGGCAGCGCCGGCACCACCAGCACCACCGGCAGCACCACCAGCAGCACCAAGGTGACGCCGACCTACGGCCTGGGCCTGACCGGCAGCGTCAACGGGCCATTGGACATCTCGACCAAGAGCGGCGCCAACCTGGCGCGCTCCACGCTTCTGGCCGTGCTGTCCAACATCCAGTCCACCTACCAAACCTCCAACGCGCCGCCGCCTGCCGCCGCCCGGCCGGGCATTACCGGCGGCACGGCAAGTGCGGCAACCCTGTCGCAGTTGTCCAATTACAGCCTGGCGCTGGGCCTGATGAACACCGATCCCAACAGCGCCGCCGCCAACATCCAGGCCATCGTCTCCAATGGCGGCAGCAGCAGCAATGGCGCCAGTGCCCTGCTGAGCGCGCTGCAAGGGCTGGGCGGATAAGCCGAACGTCCAGTGGACGTTCGGCCCGCCCAGCGCCGCAGTGCCGCGCGGCAAGCGCGGCACGAGGCCGGGACGAAGCCTGGCACCTCAGAATCAGTGGACCTTATTGTCCGCCCGAACGCGCGAAGCGCCGCGGATCGTCAAACGACTTTATTGAAAACCATGGCTCCGGCCGATTGCGGCGCATGGCCGGGACGCGGGCCATAGGTGCGGGCCGGGGCGTTGGCGCGTTCCACTTCGGCGGCGATGGCGCGAACCATGCCCTCGCTGGCATTCTTGACCCGCGCGATCATGCGGGCATGAAGCTGCAAGACCTCGCGGAATTTCGCGGTGATGGCGACGAAGCGCTGGCGCAGGGTAGGGGGCGCGGCCTGGGCGATACGCGGGTCAAAGCCCTGGGCCTCGCGGCCATACAGCGCCGACAGCTTCTGGATCTCCGGATCATTGGTGCTGAGGGCGGCGGTCCTGCCGTCCTTCAGGCAGGCAATGTCGTTTTCCAGCGCGGCGATCAGCCTTTCGGCCAGCGAGATCAGGCGCTCGATGCGGGGCGCATCCTGCATTTTGCCATCCGTCATTGGCTCGTCGCCTGTTGATACTTCATCAGTTCGGCCTGCATGTGGCTGGCCAGGCCGAAGCCGCCGCGCGCCGTCAGGCCCTTGGCATACTGGTCGATCATCATGGAGCGGAACATTTCCTCACCCTCGCCGCCGCCGGTGATGCCGTCGGTCTTGATGCCGGAAAACATCGAACCCAGGAACTGGGAGATGAAGACGCTTTCATATTCCTTTGACACCGCCGCGGCCTTGGCGGCGTCGAGATTGGCGCCCGCCTTGGGCAGCACCGGCATCGCCGGCTGCTGGGCGGCGAACATGGCAGACTGGGCAGAAGAGGTCGCGTCCATCATGCCCCCCTTAACCAATGACCTGGATGTCGGCCTGCAGCGCGCCCGCCGCCTTGATGGCCTGCAGGATGGAGATGATGTCGCGCGGACCCACCCCCAGCGCGTTCAGGCCATCGACCAGATGCTGCAGCGATACGCCGTCATGGACGACGGTCATCTTGTTGCCCTTGCTGTCGTCGATCTGGATGTTGGTGCGCGGCACGAGCTGGGTGGTGCCGGTGTTGGAGAAGGGCGAGGGCTGCGACACCTGCGGCGTCTCCGTGACTTTGATCGTCAAGTTGCCCTGGGCGATGGCGATGGTGGAGATGCGCACATCCGCGCCCATCACGATCACGCCCGAATTCTCGTCGATCACCACCTTGGCGGGCTGGTCGGGATCGACCTTGACCTGCTCGATGTCGGTCAGCAGCGCCATGACGCCGCCCGGATAGTTGGCGGGCACGGACAGTTCGACATTGCTGGGATCGGTGGCCTGGGCGGTGTTGCCGCCCAGATAGGCGTTGACCGCCTTGGCGATGCGGCTGGCGGTGGTGAGGTCGGGATTGTGCAGCGACAGCTTCAGGCTGCTCATGCTGGCCAGCTTGAAGCCGGTGTCCTTTTCCACGATGGCGCCGTTGGAGATGCGCCCCGCCGTGGGTACGCCGCGCGTCACGCTGGAGGCGTCGCCCTGGGCGGAGAAGCCGCCGATCGCGACCGGGCCCTGGCCCAGCGCATAGATTTGGCCGTCGGCGCCGAACAAGGGCGTCACCAGAAGCGTGCCGCCCTGCAAATTCTTGGCGTCGCCCATCGCCGAAACCGAGATGTCGATCTTGGTGCCGGGCGCGGCAAAGCCGGGAAGCGAGGCGGTGACCATCACGGCAGCGACATTCTTGGTCTGCATCACCTGGCCGCGGGTGTTGACGCCCAGCCGCTCCAGCATGGTCTGGATCGACTGCTGGGTGAAGGGCGCGTTCTTCAGGCTGTCGCCGGTGCCGTTCAGGCCGACCACCAGGCCATAGCCGACCAGCATATTGTCGCGGATGCCCTGGACCTCGATCAGATCCTTGACGCGGCTGAAGGCCAGAACCGGCGCGGGCGCGGCCGCAATGGCGGCTCCCACGAACAAGGCGGCAAGACGAAGATAATAAGGTGCGCGGCGCATTCGGGCTTCTGCCTTCTTGGGTCGCGTGCGTCCTTGCCAGAAATGTGCCGTAGGGCCTTGGAAATTATTCCAATTGAATCAATGCCTTGAACACTGTTCGGAACCCCGCTCGGGGCCTGTCGGCAAGCTTTGCCGGTCCCAAGCTGCCGCCGCCCGGGCCTTTCATGCCCAAGGCCGGAAAAGCGGCGAATACCGCCGTGAATCCGGCCACCATATATAAGGAGGCTGCCGGCCGCCCCGGGCGCCCGTCCGCGCAAGCTGTCGCTGCCACGCAGCGCAGCGCGGAACGATGGCGACGACCTGCAATTTCGGACCGGCACGGCGCCACACCCGGCGGCGCGCCGGTCGCTGGTGATCTGGGCCCGAGTTCCGATAGACAGGCGCAGGCCCGCTTCCTATTTTGCCTTTCACGGATTGGGATTTGATGATGGCGCGTACCGCTTTGCTTTGCATCCTGGATGGTTGGGGCCCCGGCGGCGGATGCCGCCCATCGAACCCCGGCGGCGGATGCCGCCCATCGAACACCGGCGGCGGATGCCGCCCATTGATTAAGGCCAACCCCTGCAGCGAGGCGCCGGCATGACCCGTACGGCGCTTCTTTGCATCCTGGATGGTTGGGGTTGGCGTCCGGGTGATGATCCTGACAACGCCATCGCCGCCGCCACGACGCCCAACTACACGCGCCTGCTCGCGGACTGCCCCCATGCCCTGCTGGCGACCTCGGGCAATGCGGTCGGCCTGCCCAAGGGACAGATGGGCAATTCCGAAGTGGGGCACATGAATATCGGCGCCGGCCGGGTGGTGGCCCAGGACCTGCCGCGCATCGACATGGCAATCGAGGATGGCAGCCTGGCGCGCCGCCCGGTGCTGCTGGCGCTCATCGATAACGTGAAGACAAACAAGCGCGCCGTGCATGTGATGGGCCTGATGTCGCCCGGCGGGGTTCATTCCCACCAGGATCATATCGCCGCCCTGGTGAAAATCCTCAGCAGCGCCGGCGTGCCGGTGTTCGTCCATGCCTTCCTTGATGGCCGCGACACCCCACCCAAAAGCGCGCGCGGCTATGTCGAGAAATTCCTGTCCGACATTGCCGGGCTGGCCGGGGTGCGGCTCGCCACATGCTCGGGCCGCTATTACGCCATGGACCGCGACAAGCGCTGGGACCGGGTGGAGAAGTGCTATGCCGCGATGGCCGAGGCCTCGGGTCGCCGCTTTGACGACGCCTTTGCCGCCCTCGAGTCCAGCTATGCCGAGGATGTCACCGACGAGTTCGTTGTGCCCTGCGCCCTGGGCGACTATGCGGGGATCGAGGATGGCGACGCGCTGCTGTTCGCCAATTTCCGCGCCGACCGGGCGCGCGAGATTTGCACCGCGCTTTTGGACAAGTCCTTTGCGGGCTTTGTGCGCCCGCGCGCCGTCACCTTCGGGGCGGCAGCGGGCCTGACGGAATATTCCGATGCGCTGAGGCCCTTGATGACGGCGATCTTCCCGCCGGAAGATGTGCGCGAGACCCTGGGCGAAGTGATCGCGCAGGCCCATAAAAAGCAGCTGCGCATCGCCGAGACCGAGAAATACGCCCATGTCACCTTCTTCCTGAATGGCGGACGCGAGCAGGTGTTCGAGGGCGAGGACCGCATCCTGGTGCCAAGCCCCAAAGTGGCGACCTATGACCAGCAGCCGGAAATGAGCGCCTATCAGGTGACCGACAAACTGGAAGCGGCGATCCTGTCGGAAAAATACGACCTCATCGTCTGCAACTATGCCAATCCCGACATGGTGGGCCATACCGGGGTGATGGCGGCGGCGGTCAAGGCGGTCGACGTCATCGATGAATGTCTGGGGCGGCTGGTGACGGCGCTGAAGAAAGTGGACGGCGTCATGCTGCTCACTGCCGATCACGGTAATATCGAGATGATGAAGGACCCCAAGACCCACGAGCCCTATACCGCCCACACCATGCTGGATGTGCCGATCATCGCCTATGGCGCGCCCAAGGGCGTGAGCCTGGAAAATGGCCGGCTGGCCGATGTCGCGCCCACGCTGCTGGCGCTGATGGGCCTGGCAAAGCCGGACCTGATGACCGGCCATTCGCTGCTGGCCCAGAGCCAAAAAAGACAGGGCGCGTGAAGCGGGCCGCATTTTTTCTTGCCGCATTGCTGGCCGCGCCGGCCTTGGCCAGGACGGCCGCCTATAAGCGCGTCGATGTCCTCCTCCCCACGCCCCGGCCGCAAACAAAGACCGCCCAAGCGCCGGAACCGGCCATCGACCTCAGCCATGCTTTGCCGGGCAAGGCGATGGCCAAGATGCCTTCCAGCGCCCGGCAGCTGCAAAGCCTGTCGCGCGAACTGAAAAAAGCGACGCCGCAGCTTGCCAGCGCCAAGGAAAAAAGCGACGCCCTGGCAGCCCAGGCCGCCAGCCTGCGCAAAAAGCTGATCGACACCGCGGCGCGGATCGAAAGTCTGGAGCGCGCCCGCATCGACGCCGACGCGCAGATCCAAGGATTGGAAGCGCAGAATGCGCGCCTCAGCGCCGGCTTCGCCAATGACCGGGTGGCGGTGACCAAGCTGCTGGCGGTCCTTGAAAGATTGCAGCATGACATGCCGCCCGCTTTGGCGATGCGGCCCGACGATGCCCTGGGCGCGGCGCGCGGCTCCATGCTGGTGGGGGCCTCGCTGCCGCCGGTCTATGCCCAGGCGGCACGCCTGTCGCGCCGGATCGATGCCCTCAAGCGCACCCGCATGGCGCTGGAGCGCCAGCGCCGCGAAGCCGCCGACACCGGCGCGCGGCTCACCATCGCCCGCGCCGATCTCGACACCCTGCTGGCCGAGAAGGAGCGCGAAGCCGCCGGCGCGGCGCAAAGCTATGGCAGCCTGAAGACCCAGCTGGATCAGGTGGCGCGCCAGGCCGCCGACTTCCAGGCGCTGCTGGCCCGGGTGCGGCAGCTGCGCCAAAGCGGGGCGGGGGGCGAAGGGGTGGTCACCGTCACCGCCGGCAATGCCGGTTCCCTGAACGCCCTGGCCAGGAACTCGCTGCTGCAACCGGTGGTCGGGACGGTCGTGGCGGGGGCGGACAAGGGCAATCCGGGGATTTCCTATGCCACAAGGCCCCTGGCCCAGGTCATCACCCCCGCCGACGGCAAGGTTCTTTACGCCGCTCCTTACCATAAGAGCGGACAAGTCTTGATCCTGGAGATAACCACTGGCTACGATGTGGTCCTGGCGGGTTTGGGCCGCGTGACGGTAAAGCCGAATGATCAGTTGCTGGCGGGCGAGCCGGTCGGTTCCATGCCCGCCGACGGACAGGATTCTCGGCTTTATTTTGAAATTCGTCATGGCGGTCATGGTCAAAATCCCGCACCGTGGCTCAGGCTCAATTTGCGCCCCGCTTTTGGCCCCGGGTATGGAAAGGCGAACAGGACATGAAGAAGTTTGCGTTGGTCGGCCTGGGGCTGGTGGGCGGGTTTGCCGCGGCGATGATCGCGCTGCCGGCGGCGCAAGGCGCCAATGACGCATCCGCCTATGGCCAGCTCGATTTGTTCAGCGATGCGTTCGAGCGGGTGCGCGCCAATTATGTGCGCCCGGTCAAGGACAGCGAGCTGATTGACGCCGCCATTCAGGGCATGGTGTCCAACCTTGATCCCCATTCCAGTTACATGGACGCCAAGCAGTATGGCGACATGCAGGTCACGACCAAGGGCCAGTTCGGCGGCGTCGGCATCGAAGTCACCCAGGAAGACGGGCTGATCAAGGTGATCAGCCCCATCGACGGCACACCTGCGTCGCGCGCCGGCATCAAGTCAGGCGACCGCATCGCCGGCATCGACGGCTCCTCCATCGCCGGCCTGGCGCTGAACGATGCCATCGACAAGATGCGCGGACCCGCCGGCAGCAAGATCACGCTGACCATCCTGCGCGAGGGCGAGAAAAAGCCCTTCGACGTCACGCTGGTCCGCGCCATCGTCTCGGTCGATGCCGCGACCTGGCGGCGCGAAGGCGATATCGGCTATATCCGCATGCCCGGCTTCAACGAACAGACCGCCGAGGGACTGGAGCGCGCGGTGCGCGACCTCAAGAAGCAGATCGGCCCCGGCCTCAAGGGCTATGTGCTCGATCTTCGCAACAATCCCGGCGGGCTGCTCGACCAGGCCATCCAGGTGTCGGATGATTTCCTGACCTCGGGCGAGATCGTTTCCACCCGCGGCCGTCACGCCGACGACACCCAGCGCTATGACGCCAAGTCGGGCGACATCACCGACGGCAAGCCGGTCGTGGTGCTGATCAATGCCGGCACCGCCAGCGCGTCCGAAATCGTCTCCGGTGCGCTGCAGGATCACAAGCGCGCCACCATCATCGGCATGACCAGCTTCGGCAAGGGCTCGGTGCAGACCATCATCCCCCTGGGCGAGGGCCGCGGCGCGCTGCGCCTGACCACGGCGCGCTACTACACGCCCTCGGGTCACTCGATCCAGGCCCAGGGCATCATCCCCGACATCCAGGTGGCGCAGGGCGACGAAGCCAGCGTGCCCAAGCTGGCGCGTCCGTCGGAGGCCGATCTGCGCGGCCATCTGTTGGGCGAGCCGATTCCGGCCACGCGCGCCAATGCTCCGGTGATCAAGCCCGCCCCCGGCAGGAAGTATGACGACTTCCAGCTTTCCTATGCGGAAGACCTGCTGCACGGAAAGATGACGGTCGCCGCCGCCACCACTCCGGCGCCCGACCAGAAATCCGCCGCCACGGCGCGTTAATACCCAACCCCCTCCGGTTTCAGCTTTCTCTCGGCGCTGCGCGCCTCGATTGCTGAAACTGCCTCCCCCTTGCCGCGCTTCGCGCGACGGGGCCTGTGCTTGCCGTTAATACCTATTAACCGCCCCGTAACCATGTCCCGCGTAAAAGGGGGCATGGCTGCCACCGCCGATTCGATGGAAGGACTGCTTGCGTCCCGGCCAGGGCGCGCGCTGGCTTTTGCCGGCTCCTTCATCGTCTGCCTGCTGGCGGCGGGATCGCTGGCCATCACCCTGTTCGGCCATCCCTATGGCCCCGTTGCCAGCCTTGATCTGCCCGCGCCGCCGTCCGCCAAAAGTGCCGCGCCCTCCGCCGCGCCCTTGTCCGGCGCCGATGCCGTCACCGGGCCGGTGACCAAACCCATCTATGCCGGAGCTGCGCTGATTGCCGATCCGGCGCTGGTGGAAAACACCGCCGCCGGTCCTTTGCCGCGCATCGCCGATGACGGGCGCAAGCCCATGACCGCCTATGCCGCGCCGGCGCCCGCCAATGCCAAATTCAAGATCGCCATTGTCGTGGACGGGCTGGGCATTTCGGCCAGCGCGACCAAAGCCGCATTGGCCGCTCTGCCCGCCGCCGTCACTCTGGGCTTTGCGCCCTATGCCGGCGATGTCGGCCAGTGGGCCAGTCAGGCTCGCCGCAAGGGCCATGAAGTGCTGCTGGAAATTCCCATGGAGCCGTTCGATTTTCCCGACAGCGATCCGGGTCCACACACGCTGCGTGCCGGCGCCGACGAGGACGCCAATATCCAGCGCCTGGTCTGGGCGCTGACCCGCTTCACCGGCTATGCCGGCGTGACCAATCTTCTGGGCCAGCGTTTTCTGTCGGACAGCGACGCGCTGTCCCCGGCGCTGACCTATCTGGGCCGCCGCGGCCTGTATTTCTTCGACAATGGCGGCGCCAGCCAGTCGGTCGCGGCCGCGGTGGCGGGGCAGGTGGGGATTCCGGCGGCGCAGGGCGCCCCCATCGACACCATCCAGACCGCGCTGGAAATCGACCGCCGCCTGTCGGACCTGGAAACCCATGCCCGCGCGCATGGCAGCGCGGTGGGTTCGGCCTTCCTCTATCCCGTCTCGGTGGCGCGCATCACTGCCTGGGCAAAAGGTCTGCAATCACGAGGCTTTGTCTTGGTGCCCGTTTCGGCCATAGTCACCCCGTCCAAATAACGGGCGCGGCTCCCTCGCGCCTCAAAAGAGTTCAGGGATTATGACCTCCGATCTGCCTTACCGGCCCTGTATCGGCATCATGCTGTTCAATGCCCAGGGCAAGGTGTTTGTCGGCAAGCGCATCGACCAGACAGTGGAAGGCTGGCAGATGCCGCAGGGCGGCATCGATGACGGCGAGACCCCCAAACAGGCAGCCTTGCGCGAATTCAAGGAAGAAGTCGGCACCGACAAATGCGAAATTCTGGCCGAGATGGACGAGTGGGTGACCTATGACCTGCCCGAACACCTGATCGGCGTGGCCTTTCACGGCAGATACAAGGGCCAGCGCCAGAAATGGTTTGCCCTGCGTTTCACCGGACGCGACAGCGACATCGACCTGACGGCGCATGAGCCGGAATTCTCCAGCTTCCGCTGGGTCAGCCTGGACGAACTGCCGTCGCTGATCGTGCCCTTCAAGCGCGAGACCTACAGGCAGGTGATCGCGGGCCTGGGCAAATACGCATGAGCAAATCCTCCAAACCAGACGTCCTGATGATTCATGGCGCCTTTTGCGGGCCCTGGGCGCTTCAGGGCCTGAAGGAGAAATTCGAGGCGGCGGGCTATCGCGTCACCGCCCCCCACCTGCGCTTCCATGACGAAAATCCGCCTTCGCCGGCGCTGGCCACCACGGGCCTGGCCGATTACGCCGCCGATCTGGAAGACGAGATCGCCGCCCTGAAACCGCGGCCGATTCTGGTCGGCCATTCCATGGGCGGACTTCTTGCCCAGATGTTGGCCGCGAAGTGCGAGGTGGCGGCGGTCATCGGGCTGGCGCCGTCCGCGCCCTGGGGTGTGCCGCCCACCACTTTGTTCGAGATCGGCGCGGCCCAGGCCATGCACCTGCAGCCGGGCTACTGGAACCAGCTTCTGGAGCCCAACCGCGATGTGGCGCTGGCCCATTCGCTGGAGCAGCTTCCCAAAAACATGCGCGGCGCGGTCTATGACCGCTTTGTCGCGGAATCGGGCCGCGCCACGTTTGAAGTGATGAATTGGGGCCTGGACATGAACCGCGCCAGCGAGGTTGCGGCCAATGCCGTCACCTGCCCGCTGCTGTTCCTCACCGGCAGCGAGGACCGCATCAATCCGCCCAGCACTGTGGCGCGCATCGCCGCGCTCTACCCGAACGCCAGCGCCGAAGTGCTGGATGGCATGGGCCATTGGCTGATCGGCGAACCGGGCTGGGAAAAACTCGCTGCCCGCGCCCTTGCCTGGCTGAAAGAGCGCAAGCTCTAGGACTTGGCGCCCTTCTGTAATAGAGATCGGCGCGCCGCGAAATCCTTCATGAAGCTCTGCAGCGTGTCCACCGCGGCGATCTTGGCGGCGGCGTCGCGGAAGGCCAGGCCATGCTGGTCGATCGACGATGACAGCACGGCAAAGATGGTGCCGTCGGGTGTCGCCTTCATCTTGGCGGCGAAGCGGCTGCGCAGCCGCTCCAGGCTGGTCTCGTCATTGGCCAGGGAATAGGCGACGGCGGCGCGCAGCAATTGGGCGCGGTCGTCAGCGCTCAGGGTCGCGGCGTCATTGCTGCCCAGCAGTTCCTCGGCCTTCTGTCCCGCCACCGCCCAGTTGCCCGACTCCCAATAGATGTCGGCGCGCAGGCGCCTGGTATCCTCGGCCTGGTCGACCGCAATAAGATCGAGCGCATTGTCCCACTGCTTGAGCGCCGCGAAGGCGCGCGCCTCCAGCAGCATGCGGGCATGGATCTCGTCGTCGGGCAGCCCGGTGATGGTGGTGTCGCGGATCGCCGCCAGCGCCTTGTCGGGCTTGTGGTCCATCAGATAGACCGCCGCCAGTCTTGTGGCGACCTGGGCCTTGGCGACGCCGTCCAGCCTCTTGTCCACCTGATAGGCCAGAAGATTCGCCGCTGGGCCCAGCAGGTCGACCGCTACCAGCCGGTCGGACATGCGCCGGATCATCTCGTCGCCGTCCGGCCCGATGGGGGTGAGGTCGATATTGTCATAGAACAGCGCCAGCGAATCCACCGGCTTCATCTTGTCGGCGCCGCCCTTGAGATACAGCTTGACGAAGGCGGTGCGCATATCGTCCTGGGCGATGCGCGCGGCATCGTCGCCGGTGAAATTCTGGGCGGCGATGCGCAGGGTCCTGAGGCCGTCGCGCCACTGGCCCCGTGCGAAATACAGCGATGCCAGCTTGCGCAGGGTCTTGATCTCCAGCGCGTCGCCGCGCCAGCGGAAGCGCAGTTTTTCCAGCTCCTCTATCGCCTGGGGCGCAGTGATGGCCCGCGCCGCCAGCGCGGCATTGGTCTGGTAGAAGATCGCCGCCGCCGCCAGCCTCTCGTCGCCACCATTGCGCACGGTCTGGAAAATCCCGGCGGCGCTGCGATAGCGGTTTTCCGCCGCCAGCAGGCGGGCGCGCGCCAACTCCGCTTCCAGGGCCTGGCGCGGCTCCAATTCCTTGGGCAGGTGGGTCAGCGCCGCATCGGCGAGATCGAGCCGCCCCAGCCCCAGCGCCGCCTCAGCGTCGGCCAGCCAGGCCGCGGCCTGCCAGTGAGGCTGGTAACGCGGCAGCACGGACGCGGCCTGTTCCAGATGGGCGCGGGCGTCCTTCCAGTCTTGCATTTTGGCTTCGATCAGTCCGCGCCACAAGGCGGCGTGGCGGTCGGCGTCAAAGCCCGGCCCGCCCAGTTCGTTATGGGCGTCGCGATAGCGGGCCATCATGTAATCGGCCGCCGCCCGCATGGTGACAAGCTGGGCGTCGCCGGTCAGCGCCGGATCGCCCGCCTGCACCAGATTGATCAGGCCCAGCGCCTCGGCGGCAAATCCGTTGGCAAGATAGAAGCGCGCCAGCGCCATGCGCGCCTGGCCCGCCTTGGCGGGGGCCAGATGCGCGGCATTCCGGGTCAGCCGCCGCTCGGTGGCCAGGAAGCTGCCGCCGCGCGCCACACCCCAGTTTGCGAAATCCAGCCAGGAAGGCCCGTCGCCGAAATGCGCCAGGGCGGACGGGCTTTGTGCCACCGGCATTTGCGGCGGCGTCAGCGACAGGCCGCCGGGCCGGGCGATGGTGATGCGCGACTGGGACACCGTCACGGTAAGATCGTCGGCGTAAGGCGTGATCACCAAACCGCTGGCGGTGGCCAGCGCGGCAAAGTCAGCGAACTGGCGGGGATTGGACATGCCGCGACCGGCCGCCGCCGGGACGATGGTCAGGACATCGCCGCTGGCCGGATCAAGCTGTGTGAAGGCGTGGTCGGCGGCCGGCAGCAAGGTGGAGAGCGAGGCGCGGCGGGGATCGGACTGGTTGCGGGCAAAGCCGATGCCGGTCGCCGGCGGCGCCACATCCTTGGCGATCTCCACCTCCAGATTGGCGCCATTGGCGCGGGCGGCGATTTCGGCGGGCGCCTTGAGGGTGATGCGCAGGATGCCCAGCCCGTCCGACGATACCGCTTCCACGCCGGCGGCAAAGTCGCCCAGCGCGGTCTTGAGGTTCTTGGAATCAAAGTTGGGCGCGTTCTCCAGCACCACCCAGGCGGTGAGGCCGCGCACAAAGACGGCGCTGGCAAGGCCGCCCGCGCCCTTGAAACGGATCACCGCGCCGCTCTGGGTGCGCGCGGCGCTGGCGACAGGAACCGGCGGCGCGGTTTCGGCGGGCGCGGCCGGCTTGGCGTCGGCAAGCCTGATGTCCGCGGGCTTGATGTCCGCGGGCTTGGTCTCGGCGGGCTTTACGGCAGGCTGGAGCGGTTCGGGTTTCTTGGGCGAAAGCTGGGCGCTCGCCTGGGCGATGGCCTGGGCCTGGGCGTTGCTCACCCCGGGCGCGTTCCTGCCCGCATCCATTTTGGGGATGACAGGCTTTGCCGAGTCCATTTTCGTAATGCTCGGCTTCGCCGAGCCGGGCGGCGCATAGGCCGCGCCATCGGTCTTGGGGGCCAGGATATCCAGCACCACATGGGTGCCGTCCTTGAAATCGTGATAGCCGGAATCGCTGTCGGTATCGAACTCGATGATGGTGCTGCCGCCCTCGATGCGCCAGGCGGCGTTCTTCACCCAGGGCGGCGGCATCCGCGCGATGATGCCGACATCGGCGCGCGCCAGGGCATCGAACTTGATGGTCATTTTTCCCGCGCCCGGAAAAACGTGATAGCTGACATCTCGGGGCCAGTCGAACACCAGGCGGGTGAAGTTGGCATAACTGCCGGCGCGCAGCTTGAGGACGGGCAGGGTACTGACGTCCAGCGGCTTGGCCACGGGCTTGGCGGGCGGCGGCAGGTCGGGCATGGCGCCGGTGAAATTCACATCCGCCAGATCCACCACGGCCCGGCTGCCCTGCTGGCTGACATGCAGCTTGACCGGCTGGTTCAGCACAAAGCGCAAGGTCTTGCCGTCGGCATCGGCCCGTCCCGAGGCAATGGCGCGCGGCATGGCGGCGACAATGGCCGCGGGATCGATGTCGGTCCTGGCGCCAAAGCCGATGGTCAGCACCCCGCCGGTGGCGCTGGCGCTGATCTTGGAGGCGGTGGTGTCGGAAAGCGTAAACGTCAGTCGGCCATAGCCGTTCTGCAGCGATCCCGTCACGCTGTCGGCGAAGGCGGGCGCGGCGGTGCAAAGCGCCACCATCAGGCCCAGCAAACGCAAAACTCCGATCACGCAAGGCTCCCCTTCTGACTTCATATTGGCGAAGGGCCCGTTAACCCGGGGTTAAACAACTAAGCCTTTGGTTTTGCTGCCGTATCCTGTGCGGGGGCGGGGGCTTTGCCCGCCGCCGTGTCCGGCGCGGCCGCAGCCTGGGGCGCGGGGGTGGCCACCGGGGCGGGCGCCACGGCATTGGCGGTTTCCGGCAGGGTCAGGCGGCTCGCCAGTTTTACGGTCAGCGCCTTGGCATTGTCGCTGGCCATGTTGGCCAGCACCAGCGCCAGCACATCGGGCTTCATGTCATGGGCCACCGCCAGCAGCACCTCGTCGGGGAGCTGGTTGAAAATGCGCGCCGCATCCTTGGCCTTCATGGTGGAATAGGTCTTCACCAGGGCGGCGATCTGCGCCTTCTGGGTATCGTCGCGCTGCACCAGCAGGGCGGCGATCTGGGACTGCAGCGACTTCAGCTGCGCGATCTTGGCGTCGACGCGACTTTCGGTGGCGGCGATCATGTTGGCCTGCATGTCCAGCTGGTCCTGGCGCGCATCCAGTTCCTTGCGGCGCTTGGTCAGGCTGCCCAGCACATCGACTTCGCTGGCGCTGATGCCGGCCTCGTCCTCGCTGCCGGCATAGTCGGCATTGATCGGCTTGGGGTCCTGGCTCAGGGCGGCGACCTGTTGTTCGGCCTGGGCGTAGGCGTCATGCACCAGGCCGGTGGTCTTGGAGACCAGCAGCGCCGCGCCGACCAGCACGACCGACGGCAGCAGGCGCAGATAGCGGGGAAGCGTCATCACTGCACCGCCCTTTCCGGGCGAGGGGTCAGGCGGCCGAGGATGGAGGTGGAGGGCAGCGGCATGTCGGGAATTTCGCGGGCGACACGGGGGCTGGCGGCAGCACTTTCCATGCGGGTGGCGATGCGGTCGCCGCTGGCGGTCAGGACCGACAATTCGTCGATATGCAGGCGGGCGCGCCTGAGGCGGTCATCCAATGTGGCGGCGGCCTCGCCGGCGGCGGATTTCAGCGCGCGCAGGCTGGCGCCCGCGCCGGAGATCGCCATGTTGAGTTCACCGATATGGGTCTTGAGGCCTTCCTGGCCCCTGCGCACCGCGGCCAGGCGGCGCTCCAGCACCACGCAATAGGCCAGTGTCAGGATCAGCAGGGCTTCCAGGCCCAGTTCCAGATAGAAGGTCAGGTTGGCGGTCATGACAGGTCTCTCGAAAAACGTTGATTTCAAAGGGCGGAACGCAGCACGGGCCTACAGGGCCCGCGAGGCGTCCGTGCGTTCAATGGCATCATCCACCCGCACCGCGACGGAAGAGCCGACCCGGCCCATCCGTCCTGTCAGCAGCGGCACGCCGCGGCAGCGCAGTTGGATCTTGGAATCGGGACCGGCGCCCAGCATCATGGTCTGGCCGACCTCCAGGTTCATCACCTGGTTCAGCGGCATGGTCTGCTCGTCCAGAATGGCCTCGATGTCCACCTTGGTGGACCAGAGTTCGGTGGCCAGATGGCTTTCCCAGATGGAGTCGCGGCCGAATTTCTCGCCCATGAACTGCTGCAGCAGCAGCTTGCGGATCGGCTCCAGCGTGGCATAGGGCAAGAGCAGCTCGGTGCGGCCGCCCCGGTCTTCCATGTCGATGCGCAGCTTGACCAGGATGGCGGCGTTGGCGGGGCGCGCGATGGCGGCGAAGCGCGGATTGGTTTCCAGCCGGTCCAGGCTGAAATTGACCGGCGCCAGCGGCTCGAAGGCGGCGCACATGTCCTGCATGATGACTTCGATCATGCGCTGCACCAGAGTGCGCTCGATGGTGGTATAGGGCCGGCCCTCGATGCGCATGGCGCTGGAGCCGCGCCGCCCGCCCAAAAGCACATCGACGATGGAATAGATCAGGTTGGAGTCGACGGTGAAGAGGCCGTAATTGTCCAGCTCCTCGGCATGGAACACGGCCAGGATCGCGGGCAGCGGGATGGAGTTCAGATAGTCGCCGAAGCGGATCGAAGTGATGGAGTCCAGGCTGACTTCGACATTGTCGCTGGTGAAATTTCGCAAGGATGTGGTCATCAGCCGCACCAGGCGGTCGAAGACGATTTCCAGCATGGGCAGGCGTTCATAGCTGACCAGCGCCGAATTGATGATGGCGCGCACGCCCGATTTGTCCTGGCTCTGGTCGGCGCCGACATCAAAGCCCAACAGCGAGTCGATCTCGTCCTGGTTCAGCACCCGCTCGGACGCGCCGCCCATATCGGGCGCCGTCTCGAAGGTGGCAGAGGTCGGTGCGGCCTCTTCGGCGGCGGGGGTCGCGGTTTCGTCGGCCATGGCTAAGTCCTTATTGTACAATCATTTCTTTGAGCAGAACGTCGCGCACATGATAGGGTGCGGCGGCGACATTGACCCGGCGCAGCAGCTCTTCCTTCAGCCGCAGCACCCCGGCCGACCCTTTAAGATCGTCCAGGCGCAATTCGCGCAGGTAAGCCTGGAACTGGTCGGTGATGCGCGGCATCAAAGGCTCCATCGCCTTCTTCTGCTCCTCGTCATCCATCTCCAGCGACACGCCCAGCTTGAGATAGGCGGGGGTGCCGTCGCTGGACTGGATGTTGACCAGGATGTCCTGCATGTCGCTGAAGGCGACCTTGGGCGGGGTCAGCGGCACCTCTTCGGCCTTCGCCGCCTGCACGCTGTCGCTTTTCTTGAACAGGAAGAAGTAGGCGCCGGCGCCGCTGCCGCCCACCACAAGCAGGAGTGCGGGCAGCGCGATCATCAGCATCTTCTTGGACTTCAGCTTGCCCAGCAGGCCCTTCTTGGGCGCTGGAGCGCCTTCGCTTTGCGGCTCGTCGCCTTCGGCTTCGGTCTGGGGTGCGGCTTCTTTCTTCGCCATGGAATTCTTTCACTGTTGTTTGTTGCTGGCTCTCGCCAACGCTCCTGTTCGCGGGCCAAGGTAAGCAAACGTGGTTAAGGAGCGGTTGAAATTGCCGCGCCGGCGACTTTCACCCGGCAGCTTTTTCCCCCTGGCGCGCCGGACACGCGAAAACACCAATGAAACCGGGCCTTTTTCGCTGGCACGGCGGCTGCACTTGTCTTGGCGTCGGACCAGAAAGGATCCGCAGGCCATGGATAATTCACTTCTCGTTAGTCTTTCCCAGCAGCTCGCCGCTTACCGGGCGATGGACGTGATCGCGAACAATCTCGCCAACGTCTCCACCCCCGGTTTCAAGCGCGAAGCCGCCAAGTTCGAGGAATATGTGGCGCAGATGCGCCCGGCCGAAGGCCAGACGGGTCCGCAGAGCGTCAGCTTCGTCAAGGATGCCGGCATCCTGCGCGATTCCAGCCAGGGCAATGTCGAACAGACCGGCGCCCCTTATGATGTGGCGCTCGCCAGCCAGGGCTTCTTCGCCGTGCAGACCCCGGCGGGCCTGCGCTACACCCGCGATGGTCACTTCTCCCTCGACGCCAACGGCAATCTGGTGACCAGCCAGGGCTATCAGGTGCAGGGTGATGGCGGCGCCATCACCATCACGCCCAATGACGGCCAGATCAATATTTCGCCTGACGGCACCATCTCCAGCGTCGTCAATGGCGTCGGCAACCAGCTCGCCAAGCTGAAGGTGGTTGATTTCGCCGACGCCCGCGAAATGACCAAGCAAGGCGCCAACCTCTATTCCACCACCCAGACCCCCACCATCCCGGCCAGCGTCACCCTGCGCCAGGGCGCGCTGGAAGCCTCCAACGTCCAGCCGGTGATCGAGATCAGCCACATGATCGAGGTGATGCGCGCCTATGAGGCGACCGCCACCCTTTCCAAGTCCCAGGAAGACCTGATGCGTCAGGCCATCGACAAACTCGGCCAGATGCCGGCTTAAGGAGAAACAGACATGCGCGCCCTTTCCATCGCCTCGACCGGCATGCTCGCCCAGCAGACCAATGTGGAAGTGATCGCCAACAATCTGGCGAACATGAACACCACGGCCTTCAAGCAGCAGCGCGCCGAATTCACCGACCTGCTCTACCAGAATGTCCAGACGCCGGGTTCGCAGACCTCCGACCAGGGCACCTATGCCCCCAACGGCATCCAGCTGGGCGCGGGCGTTCGCACCGCCTCGGTCTATCGCATCACCACCCAGGGCGATCTGAAGTCGACCGGCAATCCCTATGATGTCGCCATCCAGGGCGCGGGCTTCTTCCGCATCCAGCAGGCCGACGGCACCGACGCCTATTCCCGCTCGGGCAACTTCTCGCTGTCGCCGCAGGGCCAGCTCGTCACCCAGGACGGGTTGGTGGTGCAGCCCGGCATCGCCATCCCTGCCAACACCCTGTCGGTCACCATCAATGCCCAGGGCCAAGTCAATGCCACGGTGGCGGGCAATGCCACGCCCCAGACGGTGGGCCAGCTGGAACTGACGCGCTTTCCCAACGAGGCGGGGCTGAACGCCATCGGCAACAACCTCTATCTGGAAACCCCCGGCTCGGGTTCGCCGCAGGCGGGCGTGCCGGCCTCCACCGGCTACGGCACCATCCAGCAGGGCTTTCTGGAAACTTCCAATGTGAACTCGGTGGACGAGATCACCGCCCTGATCACCGCCCAGCGCGCCTATGAAATGAATTCCAAGGTCGTCTCCGCCGCCGACCAGATGCTGCAGAACACCGCCCGGCTTGGCTCCTAGAAAGTGATGGGATCGTAAGATGACACGCAGCAACCTTATCCTGATCGCCGCCATCGTGATCCTGCCGGCCATGGTGCTGGCGGCATCCTCGGCCTTCGCCGGCACGGCGCGTGTGGTGGTGCCGGCCCATGACATCGCCCGCGGCGACGTCATCTCCGACAGCGACCTGACCTATGCCACTGTCGAGGGCAGCGCCCTGATGTCGGGCGTGTCCACCAAGCTGGACGATGTGAAGGGCATGCAGGCCCGCCGCGTGCTGTCCGCCGGCCAGCCCTTTCGCCGCGACGATGTGCGCCGCCCGATCATCGTCACCAAGGGCCAGACCGTGACCATGCAGTTCGCCGTTCCCGGCGTGGAATTGACCGCGATGGGCCGCGCCATGAGCGAAGGCGGCGTCGGCGACACCGTGACGGTGCAGAACCTCGCCTCCTACCGCATGATCTCCGCCACCGTGACCGCGCCCGGTACCGTGCGTGCCAGCGGCGGCCCGATCTCGCCCCCCAACATTCTAGCCCGCCGCTAAGGAACTGCCATGCGCAACGTCACCCTGAAGATTTCCACTCTGTTGCTGGGCGCCGCTCTGTCGGCCTGCACGGCGGTGAGCCGGCTGGAAAATATCGGCAGTGCCCCGCCGCTGTCGGCGGTGGACAATCCGGCCGGACGCCAGATGGTCGCCGCCATTCCCCGGCCGGCCCCCATCACCCATATCGACAATTCGTTGTGGCAGCCCGGCTCGCAGAGCTTCTTCCACGATCCGCGCGCCGCCCATGTCGGCGACGTGATCACGGTCGATGTCTCCACCGCCGACGCCGCCAAGCTGCAGAACTCCACGTCGCGGGGGCGCACCAATTCCGAAGACGCCAACCTGACCAACTTCTTTGGCCTGGAAAGCGCCCTGCCCAATGCCGGCGGGCTGGTGAAGATGGGCTCGGACAATTCCAATGTCGGCACCGGCTCGATCCAGCGCCAGGAAGCCATCAACATGACGCTGGCGGCCCTGGTCGCCCAGGTCCTGCCCAACGGCAATCTGGTGATCGACGGCCATCAGCAGGTGCGGGTCAACAACGAACTGCGCGACATGCGCGTCTCGGGCATCGTGCGCCGCGAGGACATCACCCAGGACAATACCGTCAACCTGACCCAGATCGCCGAAGCGCGCATCTCGTATGGCGGTCAGGGCACCATGAGCGATGTGCAGCAGCCGCGTTACGGCAGCCAGCTGCTCGACATCATCATGCCCTGGTAGGAAATTTCGAAAACCACGAATGGTGCGTGGGGAACAAAAAGGCCGGATCAATTTTGATCCGGCCTTTTATTTTTTGATGGGTCGCTCCCGCTTTGCGTGCGCTCCCGGCCCGGCCAATTATGGCTAATCGTCGCGATAAACCTTCTCGCGCCGTTCATGACGTTCCTGCGCCTCGATCGACAAGGTGGCGATGGGGCGCGCATCCAGCCGCTTGAGGCTGATCGGCTCGCCGGTCTCCTCGCAAAAGCCATACGAGCCGTCATCGATCCGGCGCAGCGCCGAGTCGATCTTGGCGATCAGCTTGCGCTGGCGGTCGCGGGTGCGCAATTCCAGCTGGCGTTCGGCCTCGGTGGAGGCGCGGTCGGCGAGATCGGCATGCGGCACGGTTTCCGCCTGCAGGTTCTGGATGGTCTCGCGGCTTTCCTTGAGGATTTCGTCTTTCCACATATTGAGCTTCTTGCGGAAATATTCCCGCTGCCGCTCATTCATGAAGGGCTCGTTTTCCGACGGGTGATAGTCGGAGGAGACCTGGGTTGCCATGCACACTCCCTTCAACACGCGACTCGTTGCCCGGCGATGAATTCATCGCCTCGCGGGCGGGGGTTATAGCGGTGCCCCCCACCCCCCGCAAATGCTATTGCCGGGATTGGTAACGGGCGCACAGAAAAGGGGCAGAAGGCGTCCCAGGCGCCGCTTTTTGGAAGCTTTTGCAACGGCGAAGGCCGCTCCCGGCCAGGGCCCGGGAGCGCCGGAACCCGCCCCCAGGGCCGCCCGCGCAGGACCAAAAGCGGGTGGACAGGCCGGGGCGCATGGCCTATATCCGCGCCTCTTCGTGACGCGGGGTGGAGCAGCCCGGTAGCTCGTCAGGCTCATAACCTGAAGGTCACAGGTTCAAATCCTGTCCCCGCAACCATCATAAAGCCCGACCGAAAGGTCGGGTTTTTTGATGGGTCAGTCGTGGGCGTCGGGCCTGGGGGTCGCGGTCAGGCCCGCGACATGTTCCTTGGCGGTCTGGATGGCGCGCACAAAACCCACCGGATCGGCGATGTCGGGCGTGGTGGTGTTGTCGACCCCGGTGCCTTCGATGGTCACCTTGCCATAGCCGAAGATGCGCCCGGCGAAGGTCTGGTTGACCTTGACGCCCTCGATGTTGGGCAGCGCGATCTCGCTGGTTTTCATCGAAAAGACGCCGTGCTTCTCGACAAAGCGGTGGCTGGTGACGCCGATCTCGGTGGTGTTCTTCAGGACCAGCATCTTGATGCAGGTGAACAGGCCCCATAGCAGCCACAGCCCGACCAGGATCATGCCCCAGTAATAGGGATTGCTGGAATCGACCGGCGGCTGGTTGCTGGCCTCGGCATAAAGCGCCAGCTCCGCGATCAGCGGCAGCCCCACCGACAGCCAGGCCGACAGGTTGTAGAGCCAGTGAAAGCGCGCCCGGGCGATCACCACCTCACCCGCACCCAGCGACTCTTCTATATAGGACGACATGGAAACTCCCCGGCCTTGCGCCAGGGCGGTTTTACGCGATTTTTGCGGGCTTCACTAGCCTAGCGGTCTTCGTGATCGGGGAGGAGAACTTTCCGCACGCCCCGCGCGCCGCAGGCGCGCCATGGAACGAGAAGGGCGTGCTAGCGGTCTTCGTGGTCCGGCAAGAGAACTTCCCGCACGCCCTTATGGTTGGGGCTGGAGACCACGCCGTCCTGCTCCAGGCGCTCGATCAGGCTGGCGGCGCGGTTGTAGCCGATCTGCAAGCGCCGCTGGATGTAGCTGGTGGAAGCCTTCTTGTCCCGCGCCACCACCGCCAGCGCCTTGTCGTAAAGATCGTCGCCGGACTGGCCGTTGCCGCCGCCCAGCATGGCATAGGGGTCGTCGCCATCCTCGTCGGGTTCCTCGGTGACGGCGTCGAGATATTCGGGGTGGCCCTGCGATTTCAGGAAGCGCACCACATCCTCCACCTCACGGTCCGACACAAAGGGTCCGTGGATGCGCTTGATGCGCCCGCCCGCCGCCATATACAGCATGTCGCCCTGGCCCAGAAGCTGCTCGGCGCCCTGTTCGCCCAGGATGGTGCGGCTGTCGATCTTCGACGTCACCTGGAAGGAGATACGGGTGGGGAAGTTGGCCTTGATGGTGCCGGTGATGACATCGACGCTGGGGCGCTGGGTGGCGGCAATCAGATGGATGCCGGCGGCGCGCGCCATCTGGGCCAGGCGCTGCACCGCGCCCTCGATCTCCTTGCCCGACACCATCATCAGGTCGGCGACCTCGTCCACCACCACCACGATATAGGGCAGCACCTCGAACTCCAGGGTCTCGTCCTCATAGACGGGCTTGCCGGTCTCGCGGTCAAAGCCGGTCTGTACGGTGCGCTTGACGACCTCACCCTTGTCCTTGGCTTTCTTGACGCGCTCGTTGAAGGCTTCCACGCCGCGCACGCCCATCTTGGACATCTTGCGATAACGGTCTTCCATCTCGCGCACTGCCCATTTCAGCGCCACGATGGCCTTGCGCGGATCGGTCACCACCGGCGACAGAAGATGGGGGATGCCGTCATAGACGGAAAGCTCCAGCATCTTGGGATCGATCATGATCAGCCGGCATTGCTGCGGCGACATGCGATAGAGCAGCGACAGGATCATGGTGTTGAGGCCGACCGATTTGCCCGAGCCGGTGGTGCCCGCGACCAGCAAGTGGGGCATCTTGGCCAGGTCCGCCACCACCGGCTCGCCGCCGATGGTCTTGCCCAGCACCAGCGAAAGCGGCGCGCGGGCCTTTTCGTAGTCGCCCGAGGCGAGCATCTCGCGCAGATAGACGGTTTCGCGGAACTGGTTGGGCAATTCGATGCCGATCACATTGCGGCCCGAGATGGTGGCGATGCGCGCCGCCACCGCGCTCATGCTGCGGGCCACGTCGTCGGACAGCGAGATCACGCGGCTGGACTTCACGCCCGCTGCCGGCTCGAATTCGTACAATGTGACGACGGGGCCGGGGCGCACCGCCGAGATGCGGCCCTTGACGCCGAAGTCAGCCAGCACCGCTTCCAGCATGCGGGCATTTTCCTCCAGCGCCTCGTCGGACAAAGTGTGGGAGTCCTTGTGGGGCGGCGCCTCGGTCAGAAGATCCAGGCCGGGCAGTTGGTATTCGCCATTGGCCAGATTGAGGGCGGTCTGCTTTTCGGCCCGTCGCGGCTGGACCTTGGCGGCGTCGCGCTGGACGCGGCTTTTGCGGCGCTCGGCCATCCGATCCGCAAGCCGGCTGGCGGCGATGGGCTGGGGGCGCAGGCCGCCCGGCCCATCATCCATCTCCAGGTGATAGGCGCCTTCGTCATCGTCTTCATAGTCATGATTCTCGCTGTCGGCCTCGTCGTGATGGCCGAAGCTGAAGCCCGGTTTGCGGATCAGGTCCCACAGCCACAGACCGGTGGCGGGGATGTTGAGAAGGCCGCGATAGAGCGGCATGACGCGAAGCCCGGTGGCCAGGAAGGCCAGCGGCAGGCCCGTCAGCAGCAGCGCCAGCGGCAGCGCCCAGCTCACCCAGCTTTGGTGCCACACACTGGCGGCATTGGCCGAAAGATGCGTGGCGGCAATCCCCACCCAGCCGCCGAACCCCGCCGGCAGGCGTTCGGGCGCGGGCAGCAGGCCCAGCCCCGCCGCCGTCATCATCGCGCCCAGCGGCCAGGCGACGGCCCGCCACATGGCATGTTTCAACGACTTGCCGCGCAGGGCGCGCGCCCCCCACACCATCAGGGGCAGCAGCGCGAACACCGCGGCGATGCCCAGCGCCTGCAGCAATTCATCGGCCGCGACCGCGCCCACCGGACCCAGCCAGTTGGCGGCGTCGCGCAGATTGGCGTTGTTCAAGCTGGGATCGTCGGCGGAATAGCTGACCAGGGCCAGGAGCGCCGCCGCCGCCGCGATCACCAGCAGCAATCCCGCGCCGCGCAGGGCCAGCATCCGGATCAGCCGGTTCAGGGCCTGGCGGGCATCGGCCAGGGCATCGCTCATGGCGCCGCCCTTGGCGCGGGGATGGTAGACGCCGCCTATCATCCTGCTGCCCTGCGCCATGCCGCTAACCCAAAATTTCCCGCAGTCTTTCGAGTGCGGTCATAATGGTTGATAAGTCATTAACAAGCGCCACCCGGACATAGGAAAAGCCAGGGTTTGACTGGGTTATTCCCGCCTGGATTTCTCTTCCCATATACGCGCCGGGCAGCAGCCGCACTCCCTGTTCGCGCCAGGCGCGGGCCGCGAATTCCTCGCCATTGCCGACCGCAAGCCAGAGGAAGAATCCGCCTGCGGGCCGTGTCATGTGCGGGCCCAGGATCTTCTGCGCTGCCTCCATCTTGGCGCCATAGGCCAGCCGGTTGACCTCCACATGCGCCTCGTCTGCCCAGGCCGCCGCCGACGCGGCCAGCAGCGGCCCCGGCACGGTGGGCCCGGCGACATTGCGCAAGGCGCGGAAGTTTTCGATCAGCCCGGAACACCCCGCCACCATGCCGGAGCGGATGCCCGGCAGGCCGGAACGCTTGGAAAGGGAATGAAAGCTCAGCAGGTGCGAGAAGCCGCCCGATTGGGCCAGCCGGGCGGGCAGCGCGCAGACCGGCGGTTCGTCGAACCAGATATCGGCATAGCATTCGTCCGCCAGCACGATGAAATCGTGGCGCTCGGCCAGGGCGAGCAGCGCGCGCCAATAGGCCGCGTCCGCCACCGCGCCTTCGGGATTGGAAGGGCTGCAGACATAGACCGCCTTCAGCCGCGCCAGCACCGCTTCGGGCAGGCCGGCATAATCGGGCAGAAAGCCGTTATCGCGGATGGACGGGACATAGAGCGGCTCGGCCCCTGCCGCCAGCGCGGCGGCGGCATAGCATTGGTAGAAGGGATTGGGCATCGCCACGATGGGGCGTCCCCCGCCCTTGCTTTCGGGCATGAAGGCAAACAGCACGCTGAACAGTCCCTCGCGGGTGCCCGCCAGGGGCAGGACATGCTTTTCGGGATCGATGGCACCCTTCAGCGCGAAGCGCCGGTTCAGCCAGCCTGCCGCCGCCTCGCGCCATTGGGGTGTGCCGGAAATGGTGGGATAGCTGCCGAAACTCGCGGTGCTTGCCGTCAGCGCCTCTTTGACAAAGTCCGGCACGGTGCCTTGCGGATCGCCCACCGCCAGGCTGATTGGGTCCTTGCCGGGCCGGGTATCCGCCAACAGCGCCGCCAGGCGGACAAAGGGTCCAGGCGGCAGTTGGGCAAGGCGGCCGGCAAAGGGCAAGAAAACTCCCGCAATCGAAGCGGCGGGACTTTAGAGAGGCTGGAGGCAAGAAAAAAGGGCGGGTCTTGCGAGCCGCCCTGATTTCAGGTGATACGCGACTGTCTTGGTCGTGCACCGTTTCGCCGGAGCGCAGGCGTGGGGCCGGAGCGACCGGAAATAACGGCATGGCGGAGGCAAGAAAAAAGGGCGGGTCTTGCGACCCGCCCTGATTTCAGGTGATACGCGACTGACTTAGTCGTGCACCGTTTCGCCATGCAGGTTGATGTCGAGACCCTCGACTTCCACCTCGGGCGAGACGCGCAGGCCGATCACCAGGTCGATGATCTTCAGGATGATGAAGGTGACGATGCCGCAATACACGAACACCGCCGCCACATCATAGAACTGGATCAGCATCTGATGACCATTGCCGTCAAGCAGCCAGCCCTTGCCGAGCGAGTTGATCTTGTTGCTGGCAAAGGCGCCGGTGAGCATGGCGCCGAGCGCGCCACCCACACCATGCACGCCCCAGGCGTCCAGGCTGTCGTCATAGCCGATGGCCTTCTTCACCCAGACCGCCGCGATGTAGCACACCACGCCGGCCGCCAGGCCGATGATCAGCGCGCCCACCGGATCGACAAAGCCCGAAGCCGGGGTGATCGCCACCAGACCGGCGACGGCGCCCGAGATCATGCCCAGAACCGAAGGCTTCTTGGCGATGATCCATTCGGCGAACATCCAGGCCAGCGCTGCGGCAGCCGTCGCGATTTGCGTCGCGGCGGCAGCCATGCCGGCATTGTAGCCGGCGGTGACGGCGGAGCCGGCATTGAAGCCGAACCAGCCGACCCACAGCAGGGAGGCGCCGATGACCGACAGGACCAGGTTGTGCGGCGACATGTTCTCGGTGCCCAGGCCGATGCGCTTGCCAAGGACCAGGCAGGTCACCAGAGCCGCGGTACCCGCGTTCAGATGCACCACCGAGCCGCCGGCATAGTCCAGCGCGCCCATCGCGCCCAGCCAGCCGCCGCCCCACACCCAATGGGCGATGGGGCAATAGACGAACAGCAGCCACAGGCCCATGAACCACAGGAAGGCGCTGAACTTCATGCGATCAGCCAGGGCGCCTGCGATCAGCGCCGGGGTGATGATCGCGAAGGTCATCTGGAAGAACATGTACACCGATTCGGGGATCGTCCCCGCCAGGCTGGTGACAGTCGTCAGGCCCATCGGCTGCAGGAACAAGTAGGTGAAGCCGCCGATATAGGGGTTCACGCCGGCATCGGCATTGGGCGTGAAGGCGATGGAGTAGCCGATGATCATCCACAACACGCTGATCAGGCAGGTGGCGCCGAAGCTCTGCGCCAGCGTCGCCAGCACGTTCTTCTTGCGCACCATGCCGGCATAGAACAGACCCAGGCCCGGGATGGTCATCATCAGCACCAGGGCCGATGAGGTGATCATCCAGGCGGTATCGCCCGAGTTCAGCGGATCCTTGGGAGCGTCTGCCGCGAAAGCCACGCCCGCGGTCATCGCCAGCGTGCCAATACCGGCAGCCAGAGCGATGACCGTCTTTTTCAAACTTTCAATTCTCATCTGTTTTCCCCTTCTTACAGCGCGTCGCCGTCGGTTTCGCCCGTGCGGATGCGAACGACCTGCTCAAGCGGCGTGACGAAAATCTTTCCGTCGCCGATCTGACCGGTCTTCGCTTTCGAGGTGATCGCATCGACCACCGCGTCGAGCATCTCGCCCTTCACCGCCACTTCGATTTTGAGCTTGGGCAGGAAGCTCACGGCGTATTCCGCGCCGCGATAGATTTCCGTATGCCCCTTTTGCCGCCCATAGCCTTTGACCTCAGTCACCGTCATGCCCTGAACGCCGAGCGCCGAGAGAGACTCGCGCACTTCATCGAGCTTGAAGGGTTTGATGATCGCCGTAATAAGCTTCATCTGCCGTCCTTCCGTGTTTTTGTCTGCACCGAACCCCCGGGTCCGGCTTTAACGAATTATCAAGAAGCGGGCCAAGTTCGGGACGGTTTGCCAAGTGCATGGCAGGATTGGATTTTTGGCGAAATATGGCTGCGCGATGACTCAAAAACAGGCACCCTATTTTGCCTGTATTATACGCAGAAACTCGTTTTTGCCTAATAAATGGGCGTGATTGGAGCGAAATTGTGGAGCGCGTAGACGTCCTTATTTCCGGTGGTGGCATCGTCGGCCTGACCCTGGGTCTGGCCCTGGCGCAAGGGGGCCTGGCCACCCTGGTGATCGATACCAAGCCCGCGGCGCAGGCGCTGGAACCGACATTCGACGGCCGGGTCTCGGCCCTGGCCTATGCCAGCGTGCGGATGCTGACCGCGCTGGGGGCGTGGGACAGCCTGAAGGATCACGCCCAGCCGATCCGGGAGATTCTGGTCACCGATGGCGCCCCCGCGCGTCCGTCCTCGCCCTTCTCGCTGCATTTCGACGCCCAGGACGTTGGCGCCCAGGCGCTGGGCCACATCGCCGAGAACCGTCATATCCGCAGCAGCCTCTACGATGCGGTGGCGCGGCAGAAGGGCCTGGCGCTGCTGGCCCCGGCCTCGGTCAAGAACCTGGCGGTCAATAGCGGCGGCGCGCTGGTGACGCTGGCCGATGGCGGCGAGATCGCCGCTTCGCTGGTGGCGGCGGCCGAAGGGCGCGACAGCGCCCTGCGCGCCCAGATGGGCATCAACATCATCGGCTGGTCCTATCCGCAGACCGGCATCGTCGCCACGGTCGAACATGAAAAGCCGCACAATGGCGTCGCCTATGAGCATTTCCTGCCCTCAGGCCCGTTCGCGATTTTGCCGATGACCGGGAATCGGTCGTCGCTGGTCTGGACCGAGGCGAAAACAAAAGCCCCCGCCCTGCTGGCGCTGGACGAGGCCGGGTTCAACGAAGAGCTGGCGCGCCGTTTCGGCGATCATCTGGGCGCGACACGCTCGGCGGGGCCACGCTGGTCTTATCCCTTGAGTTTTCATCTGGCGCGCGATTTCGTGAAGCCACGCTTTGTCCTGGCGGGCGATGCCGCCCACGGCATCCATCCCATCGCCGGGCAGGGCCTGAATCTGGGCCTGAAAGACGCCGCCGCACTGGCCGAGGTATTGCTCGATGCGGCGCGGCTGGGCCGCGACATCGGCGCGCTGGATACCTTGAAGCGCTACGAACGCTGGCGCCGCTTCGACAGTTTCGCGCTGGCGGCGTCCACCGATGCGCTCAATCGCCTCTTCTCCAACGACATCGCGCCGCTCAGGCATCTGCGCGATCTGGGCCTGGGCATCGTCGATGCCATCGGCCCCGCCCGCCGCTTCTTCATGCGCCATGCGGGGGGAGACGTCGGCAAGCTGCCGCGCCTGATGAAGGGCGAAGCGGCTTAGCCGCTTGTCTTTTGCGTTCATACGCTGTCGCTATGAACGGGTTCGTCGCTCGTCGCTCATGGGCTTGTTGCCCACATCGCTCCTTGCTCCTGCGAGCGGCCAAAATCTCCGCGTCAGGATATCAATGTATTGTCCGCTTCCACCGCTGGGCGGCGCGTTCGCGCGCCGACAGGTTCGAGCGCGGTTCGGACCGGCTCATCAGCGCCACCGGCAATTCCTCGTAAAACCGCCGCGCCACCATGCCGACACGGCGGGCGCGCATTTCCTCGGCCTCTTCGCGGCTGGCAAAGGCCTGGGCCTCAAAGACATAATGGGTGACGGCGCCGGTCTTTATTTCCTGCACCTCCTCCACCTGCTCGTTGGCGACATCCAGGGCATGGCGGAAATGGGCGTTGGCGTCGGCCTTGTCGCGCGCCTGCTGGGCGATGCGCGCGACATTGGCGTCATTGAACGCCTTCAGGCGCGGCAGCACGAAGCGGTAAAAACCGATACAGGCCAGCACAAAAGCACACGCCCAATAAACGTTACTCATGCCGTCAGCCCGTGAATCCCGTGTCCACGCCTCAGATAATCCTCGCTCTGCATTTCGGCAAGGCGCGACGCGGTGCGGCGAAAGGCGTCGGCATTGACGCCGCTGGTGAACAGGGCATCGGGCGGCGCGGCGGCGGAGCAGACCAGCTTCACCCCTTCATCATAGAGCGTGTCTATCAGCAGTGTGAAGCGGCGCGCCACATCGTGCATATTCTCGCCCATCACCGGAATATGATCGATCAGCAGGGTGTGGAAATTCTGGGCGATGGCCAGATAATCCGCCGCCGCCAGCGGCTGGTCGCACAATTGGGCGAACGAAAACCGCGCCGCGCCGCGGCTCCCCTGCGGCACCGCCAGTTGCCGCCCCAGCACCGTCAGCGCCATGGGCTTGCCACGCGCGAAGGCGCGAGCCGGAGCGCCATCAAAAAAGTGCGTGTCGGTCAGCCGCAGCCAGGCCTGATCCATCGCCGCATCGGCACCCGGCCCCAGCGGGGTGATATAGACCCGCACACCGGACAGGCGCTGCAGGCGGTAATCCACCGGCCCGTTCAGCTCGACCACTTCCAGCCGCTGCTGGATCTCCGCAATAAAGGGCAGGAAAAGCTGGCGGTTCAGCCCGCCCTCATACAAGCGGTCCGGCGGGGTGTTGCTGGTCGCCACGATCACCACGCCTTGCGCGAATAGTTGGCCGAACAGCCGCCCCAGGATCATGGCGTCGGCCACGTCGGTCACCTGGAATTCGTCAAAGCACAGCAGCCGCGCCTCGGCGGCCAGTGCTTTTGCCACCGGCGGGATGGGATCGTCGCTGCCCGCCTTCCGGCGTTCGGCATGAATGCGGGCATGGACATCGACCATGAAGCTGTTGAAATGGGCGCGGCGCTTTTTCGCCACCGCCGCTTCCTCGAAGAAGAAATCCATCAGCAGGGTCTTGCCCCGCCCGACATCGCCCCAGATGTAAAGCCCGCGCGGCGCCCCGGCCGGCGAAGGCCGGCCAAAAAAAGAAAGCGTTTTGCGGAACAGCGAAAAGCCGCGCGGCTTGCCCAAGGCTTTTGCCAGCGCGTTCAGCCGGGCGATGGCGCGCGCCTGGGCCGGATCGGACTTCAGCTCGCGCCGCGCCACGGCCTCGCGATACTGCGCCTCAAGCATCGCCCGCCCTGGTTTCTGCCCGCGCCAGCAGGCGTTGGGCGATGTCGGCGTCCAGCCGCTCGACCATGTGGCCGTCCAGCAGGATGGCGCCAGCGCGCGGATTGTCGGCAAAGGCCGCCAGCACCCGCCGCGCCGCCGCCACGTCTTCCGGCGACGGCATAAAGGCGGCATGGCAGGGCGCGATCTGGCCGGGATGGATCAGGGTCTTGCCGTCAAAGCCGAAATCGCGCGCCTCGCGCACCGCGGCGGCAAAGCCCTCAGTGTCATCGATGCGGTTATGCACCCCGTCCAGCGCCGTGATGCCGACGGCGCGCGCCACCAGCACCATCTGGGCCATCACATACTGCAGGTTGGCGCGGTCGGCGCGGTGGCGTCCGCCCATGTCCTTGACAAGATCGTTGGCGCCCAGCACCAGCGCCTCCACCCCGGCGCGGGCAATGGCTTCCAGGTTCAACACCGCGCAAGGCGTTTCGACCATCGTCCACAGTGCGATGTCGCCGGACAGTTGCGCCACGGCGGCGATGTCATCGGGCAGATTCACCTTGGGCAGCAGGATGGCGTCGGGCCGGGCGGCCACCGCCGCCTTCAGGTCTTCCACGCCCCATTCGCCTGCGGGCTGGTTGACCCGGATGACGATCTCGCGCCCGCCGCGCAGGCTGGCGACGGCGGCGCAGGCGCTCTTGCGGGCGGCGCGCTTGGCGTCGGGGGCGACGGCGTCTTCCAGATCCAGGATCAGGATGTCGGCGGGGAGGCCCTGCGCCTTCTCGATCGCCCGCGCATTGTCGCAAGGCACATACAGCGCGCTGCGGCGGATATTCAAGGCGCTATTCCACGCCTTCGACGATGACGAATTCGCCCTCGCTCGCGGGCTGGCGGATGGCGCGGGCGGCAGTGTATTCGGGCGAGTGATAGCAGGCCAGCGCGTCGTCGATGCTGGCGAACTCGATCAGCACATTGCGGGCGCGGGCCGGCCCTTCGATGACCTCGGTGCGGCCGCCGCGCGCCAGGAACTTGGCCTTGTAGCGCTCAAAGGCGGGTTTGGCGGTCTCGACATACTTCTTATAGCTCTGCGGGTCTCTGACATCGACGCGCGCGATCCAATAGGCTTTGGGCATGGTCCAGTCCTTTTCAGGCCACCTTCAAGAGGTTGCGGTTGATCAGGGATTCGGCGATCTGGATCGCGTTCAACGCCGCGCCCTTGCGCAGATTGTCGGCCACGATCCAAAGGTTGAGGCCGTTCTCCACGGTCGGGTCCTTGCGGATGCGCGACACGAAGGTCGCATCCTCACCGGCGCATTCGATGGGGGTGACATAGCCGCCATCCTCGCGCTTGTCGACCACCAGGATGCCCGGCGCGGCGCGCAGGGCGGCGCGCGCCTTCTCCGCCGTCACCGGCAGCTCGAATTCGATATTCACCGATTCGCAATGGCCGACGAACACCGGCACCCGCACGCAGGTGGCGGTGAGCTGGATGTCGGGGTCCAGGATCTTCTGGGTCTCCACCGCCATCTTCCATTCTTCCTTGGTATAGCCGGAGTCCAGAAAGACATCGATATGGGGGATGACGTTGAAGGCGATCTGCTTGGTGAACTTGCCCTGCTCGATGGGATCGGCCACGAAGATGGCGCGCGTCTGGCGGAACAGTTCGTCCATCGCCTCGTTGCCGGCGCCCGACACCGACTGATAGGTCGACACCACCACCCGCTTGATCCTGAACAGGTCGTGCAGCGGCTTGAGGGCAACCACCAGTTGGGCGGTGGAGCAGTTGGGATTGGCGATGATGCCGCGCGGAATGTCGTTCAGCGCATCGGCATTGACCTCCGGCACCACCAGCGGCACCTGGCGGTCCATGCGCCAGACGCTGGAATTGTCGATCACGATGCAGCCCTGAGCCGCGATCCTGGGCGCCCATTCCTTGGCGACCGCGCCGCCGGCGCTCATCAAAGCGATGTCGGTGCCCTTGAAGTCGTAATGGTCCAGCGCCTTGACCTTGAGGACGGCGTCGTCGCCGAACGAGACTTCGGTGCCGACCGAGCGGCTGGAGGCCAGCGCCACCACCTCGCTGATGGGAAACTGACGCTGGATCAAGACCTTGAGCATCTCGCGACCGACATTGCCCGTCGCGCCGACCACGGCGATTTTGTAAGCCATATTCCACCCATCAAAAGTGGGCGAACTGATACTAAATGCGGGCGCTCAATGCCACTGCAGCTTGAGCATGGCGCCGCCGCTATCCACGCCGCCATTCAGGCTGGGGACCAGGGGGCTGGAGGAGCCGGTATCAAAGGCCTGCCAGTGGCCGTCCTTGACCCCCAGGGTCCGGGCGGCGGCGTCGGTATAGTTCATGGCATAGGGGGAGGGCCGGCTGTCGGCATATTTGGCATCCTGCACGTGGCGGATAGGCGCCTGCGGCGTCAGGTCCGGGCCGGACGCCCAGGCGGGCATGGCGGTCCCGGCCAAGGGGGCGATCAGGGCGGCGGCAAGCAGCAATGTCCGGGTCTGGCGCATGGTCAAACAACGCGCCAATCGGGCCGTTGTTTCCGCTCCCGAAGTTCCTCTTATTCCCAAAGGCTTGGCGGGCACCTTGCAACATGCTTATTCTCCGCCCCGGGGTGCGCTCGAAGAGGGTTTCATGATGTGGATGAAGTTGGGCGCCTGCGTGGCGGCCCTCAGTCTTGTGGGCGGCGTGGCCGCCCAGGCGCGCGCGGTGAGCGCATCCTGCGCCAGCGCGGCGGAAGTGTCCTCCGTCCAGGTCGCGGCGGTGCAACAGGAGCTGACCGACGCGGCGCTGGCCTGCGGGCCAAAGGAAGAGACGCTCTACAACCAGTTCCAGACCGTCTTCGGCCAGGAGCTGCGCCGGTCGGACGCCACGATGAAGCGCATGTTCCGGCGCATGACCGGTTCGGAAGCGGCCTATGATTCGTTCAAGACCCGCGCCATCGCCCATGCCGAGCAGCGCCGCACCAAGCCCGGCGCGCACGAGAATTTCTGCCGTACCGCCGATATCGTCTTCGCCGCCGCCCTGGCCCCGGACAAGCCGGCGCTGGACGATTTCGTCTCGGGCGTGCCGGTGAACGAAGCCACCCCCGTCAACACCTGCCAGATCAAGGTGGCGGTGTCGCTGCAGGGCGTCCAGGCCGGTCCCGACATGGTGCCGCTCCCCCGCCCCGACCTGCCGGGTGATCCGCCCAATCCCAACCTGTTTCCAAACTAGGCGCTGGTATTTGGCCTAGCTTTTCCAGGCTCACTTCGTTCTCCAAGAAAACCCAAGCCAACGAAAAAGGCCGGTCTTGCGACCGGCCTTTTTGCGTTTCAGTGTTGGGCTGATCAGCCGCCCAGGTCGATAACCGCGCGGCGGTTCTTGGGCTCACGCACGCCCGGACCGGTCGGAACCAGCGGATCGTGGAAGCTCTTGCCTTCGATCGCGATCGCATCGGCGCCGAGACCCTGGCGAACCATCTCGTCCTTCACGCTGGTGGCGCGGCGGACAGACAGGGCCTGGTTGTAGCGATCCGAGCCGACCGTGTCGGTGTGGCCGGTGACCATGATCCGGACAGAGCCCAGAGTCTTGGCGGCGGACACAGCCTCGGTAACGGTCGCCTGCGCTTCCGCGGTGAGGTTCGACTTATCAAAGTCGAAGAAGACGATGTACGTCTTCGCCGGCGGCGGCGGGGGCGGGGGCGGCGGAGGCGGCGGGGGAGGCGGCGGCGGCGGGGGCGGCGGCGGCGGGGGCGGGGGCGGCGGAGGCGTCATGAACCACCGCAGGCCGATCATCGCAACATTCTCGGTCACATCGCTGACATGGACCGGGGAGATGGCCGCATATGAGCTGGGGAGATTGGCGCTGGCGCTGTTCGAGCGATAGCGATACTCGCCGAACAGATCGACGTCGGGCGAGATCGAGACGGCCAGGCCGGCAATGGCCTGCCACTGGAAGGCGGTGTGCTGGCCAAGCACCTGGTCATAAGCCGAGGGCGGGGCGGTGTTCACATGGAAACGAGCCGAGCCGATGCCCAGACCGCCGCCCAGCGACAGCTTCCACATGTCGCCCAGCGGAATATCATACACCAGGTTGACCATGTCGGAGGTGATGGAGTCGACGCCGTTAGAGGTGCCAACCGTGAGGTCATGCGAGGTGTAGGCAATTTCATTTTCCATGCGCCAGCCACCCGCGAAGCCGTAGCCGAACGACAAGGCGCCGATGGCATTGTCCTTGGCGACCGCATTGGCGTTGGTGGTCGGGTCGGGCACTGAGACCATGTGCACGTTCTGCTGGGCGTCGTAGCCGCCGGCCAGGCCCAGATACCAGCCTTGCGCCGCATGGGCGGGCGCGCTGAGAGCCGCGGCGGCAACAGTCGCCATGGCGAGCATTCGAAGTTTCATTTTTCACCCTCGCTTGAAAATACTGACGGGCAGGGCACCCCTGCCACTCGTCAAAACCAATGTAGCGCTTATAACGGCGCTCACCGAAAATGTCTCCATGCCTAATGCTGCTTTGCGGCGGATTAGACCCTGCTTCCCAAGGTTTTACCCCCGGCCTGTGTCAGGACCGCAACAGGCGCCGCGGAGCCGATCCGCACTCTCGCTGTCCCCTGGCGCGCCCGAGACGGGGCGGGCCGTGGGACCGCCTTGGCATCCAGCCGCCAAGTTCTTGTAAAAATCGTTTTAAATCAAATGGATAGACTGTCCGGCGCGGCCATGTTACACCGCGCCATGACGGCTCCGGCCCTGAATCGTCTTTTGACCCTGCTCGATCTGGAGAGGATCGAGGACAATGTCTTTGTCGGGCGTTCCCCGCCCGAGCCGGTGCAGCGGGTATTCGGCGGCCAGGTGCTGGCCCAGGCGCTGGTGGCGGCCACCCGCACGGTCGATCCGGCCCGGCTTTGCCACTCCTTTCATGCCTATTTCCTGCGTCCCGGCGACCCCGCCATCCCCATTCTCTACGAGGTGGACCGTTCGCGCGACGGCGGCAGCTTCACCGCCCGGCGGGTGGTGGCGATCCAGCATGGGGTACCGATCTTTACCCTGTCATCCTCGTTCCAGCGGGTGGAGCAGGGCTTCGAGCACCAGTCCCAGATGCCGGTGGTGCCGGCGCCGGAAACGCTGGAGGACGACCAGCAAATGCTGCTGAAGGATCCCGGCCTGCCGCCGGCGATGCGCGCCTGGGTGGAGCGGGAACGGCCCTTCGAGACCCGCTCGGTGATCGGCCGGGGCCAGTTTTCAAATGGAAGGATGGGAGATCGCGCCGCCCGTGCGCCGTTGGATCATATCTGGCTCAGGACGCGCGGTGCTGTGGCCGATGATCCGGTCCTGCATCGCGCTCTGTTGGCCTTTGTCTCCGACATCTCGCTGCTCGACACCGCCCTGCTCCCCCACGGCAAGAGCATCTTTTCCGACGTCCAGGTGGCCAGCCTGGACCATGCCATGTGGTTCCACCGCCCGTTCCGCGCCGATGACTGGCTGCTCTATGTGCAGGATTCGCCCAGTGCATCGGGCGGGCGCGGATTTAATCGCGGCGCGATCTACACAAGAGAAGGCGTGCTGGTGGCTTCGGTGGCGCAGGAAGGCCTGATCAGGCCGCGCTGATTTAGCGCGAGCGCCGCAGCATCCGACAGCTTCCTTCCCCCGCGAGCGAAGCGACGAGCGGGGGAAGGTGTCACAACGAGGTGTCGCCGAAGGCGACCCGAGTTGCGACGGATGGGGGTCAAGAACAGGCCGAGGGCTTGGTGATCTGCGCCACCCGGCGGGGCTTGCTGTAGAAGATATTGCTCATCGCGATGTTGCCGGTGATGATCTTGGTGGTGGGCGAGGCGTAGTTGTAGCTGATGGTGGCGAGAATCACGCTGCCCGGTCCGCCATATTGCGGGTTGCCGTTCTTGTCCAGGTTGGTGGCCGCGATCATGTCGCCGCCGGTGGTGCCGGCGGGCGGCGAGGTCGGACCGGTGGTGGCGGTGCCGTTGCCGGTCTTGGTGCAGCTCCAGGCCACCTTGCCCGCCGCCGCCCCGTTATCAACGATCGAATAGACAGTGATGGTCGCCGGCGCCGTGCTGTAGGGATACAGGATCGCACTGGAGGCCGCGAAGACATTGGCCATGTCCTGCGACGTCATGCTGCTTTCCTGCGCCACAAGGTCGGCGGCGATCGAGGCCATGTTGGTGACGTCGGCGCGCGCCGCCAGCGCCATCGAAAGTTCGACGATGCCGAAAAAAAGCGTGATCATCACCGGCAGGATCAGCGCGAACTCGACCGCCGCCAGGCCCTTTTTGTCGCGCCCGAACCGGCGCAAGGCGCGGGGCTTCAGCATCCCGACACCCCGCTGGTGAAGGGCTCGTTGCGGAAGGCGGTGGCGCCGGTCATCAGGTGCTTGCCGCCCGCCATATTGACCAGGAACCAGGTCAAGGCCGGCGTCGCCACCGGCCAGGTATAGAAGGCGCGCGCCAGCACCACGTCGCAGGCATTGCCCAGCTGGAAATTGTTCGCCGCCGGGTTCAGGGCATTGCTGCCGTTCAGCGCCGGGGCGGCATTGACGTTGGTGTAGCCGTTGAAGGCTTCGACATCGACCTGCAGATTGGCGCTGCACGCGATCAGCGGCGCCACCTTGGTACACAAAGTGGCGCGGAACTGGGCCGCCGTCATGGCGACGCAATTGCCGCCGCTGGTGGTCCAGCAGCCCGTCTGGCCGGTGCGGATCAGCCGGCCCATGTCGGTCATGGCGTTCTGCAGCGCCGCCTGGGAAAAGAACATGATGGCGGATTCGAAGATGCCCAGCAGCAGCACGAAGAAGACCGGCGCCACGAAGGCGAACTCGATCGCCGCCGAACCCTTGCGGGCATCGGCGCGCATGCGGCGGCGCAGGCTTTGATAGCGAGTGCGGATCGACACGATTAAGCCTCTTCCCACGGTCATTTTTAATGTGAAGCCGCCGCCGCGCGAAGGAAAAGCGCGTTTCTTGCTCAACAGGGCGTTAAGGGGCGATGCGCGCGGTTAACGGCGGCGGGCGCATTTTAACGAAGCTTTCGCCGGCGTTAATGCCGGCCGGCTTTTTGTTAAGCCTTGCGTTACCAGCTTTGTCGAAAGCAACGCCATCTTCACGTGTTTTGCCTGAAAATGCCCCTGCAAGCGGCACCCATGTGTGAAAGATGACGGGCGACATGAATCACATCCCGGCGCGGATCGGCGCGATGGCGCGCGCCTTCATGCGCTCCAAGCGCGGCAATGTGGCGATGATGTTCGGCATCGCGCTGGTGCCGATCACCATCGCGGCCGGCGTCGGGCTGGATTATGCCCGCGCTGCGCTGGCGCGTTCGCAGATGAGCGATGCGCTCGACGCCGCCGCCCTGGCGGTGGGTTCGACGCCCGGCCTGACCAGCAGCCAGGTTTCCACCCTGGCGCAGAAATACTTCAACGCCAACTATAAGGGCGATACCAGCCACGGCACGCCCACGGTCGGCGTCGGCAACTATGACACCACCAGCGGCTCGGTGACGCTGAATGTCAGCTATGTGATGGACACGGCGGTGCTGAAGGCGGTCGGCGTCAAGACCATGCCGGTCACCACCTCCACGACCGTGGTGTGGGGCCAGTCCAAGCTGTGGGTCGCCCTGGTGCTGGACAATTCCGGCTCCATGTCCTCAAGCGGCAAGATGAGCGCGCTGATCAGCGCATCCCATCAGCTTCTGTCCACCCTGCAGAGCGCCTCCTCGACCCCGGGAGACGTGGAGGTGGGCATCGTGCCTTTTGTCTCGGTGATCAATGTCGGCAAGAGCAAATACCAATCGTCCTGGATTGACTGGAGCGACTGGGACGCCGCGCCCGTCGTGGGCGGCACCAGCGTGGGCGACGGCTTCACCATCCCCAAGAGCGGCATTGCCTTCGATGCCTATGGCCCCGGCGACGATTGTCCCTTCACCACCACCGTCAACAGCGGCTGGAGCGGCACCAGCGTCAACGAGGATTCGCCCTTCGGCTATGACTGTGTGCAGAATTCCACCAACGGCGCCGGCAACGTCTCCACCTCCTCCAACAACGGCAATCCCGTCTCGCCGATTCCCGCTGGCGGCAATATCTGCCCCGGCGTCAACCAGCTCGCCTACAACAATGATCACCTGACGCGCTATTTCAACGGCTGCTGGACCAGCAGCCAGGTCAAGAACAAGACCATCCAGGTCTCCAGCGGCAGCAGCGCGACCTGCGGCACCTTCTCCAGCAGCAATTGCAGTTGCAGCGGCAAGAACAACGCAAAGAAATGCAAGACCCAGCAATGGAGCCATAACTGGGTGCCGAACGCCCATTCCACCTGGAACGGCTGCATCATGGACCGCGCCCAGGACTATGACATCCACAACACCCAGCCCAGCGGCAGTTCCGGCATGTCGGCGACCAATACCTATCCGTCTTCGCTTTGCCTTTCGCCCACCGTCTCCCCTCTGGGCTATGACTGGAACAGCCTCAACAGCCAGGTCGACAACATGACGGCCAGCGGCTCGACCAACCAGCCGGTTGGCCTGGCCAGTGGCTGGCAGATGCTGACGCCGGGCAATCCCTACGGCACCCCCAGCGTGCCGCCCAATACCACCCGCTACATCATCCTTCTGTCCGATGGTCTCAATACCCAGGATCGCTGGTGGGGCAACGGCCAGGAAGGCACGTCCGATGACGCCAAGATCGACGACCGCATGGACCTGACCTGCACCAATGCCAAGGCCGACGGCATCGTCATCTATACGCTGTACGTCAATATCGGCGGCGCCAACGATTCCGTGCCGCTGCAGAAATGTGCCACCGATTCCAGCAAGTATTTCAAGCTGACCTCGGCCAGCCAGATCTCCACCGCCTTCGCCACCATCGCCGCCCAGATCACCAATGTGCGGGTCAGCAAGTAGTGAAGCTGGCGCTGGCAGCCCTGGACCAGTTGCTCGTCACCCTGTGGCACACGCTGCCCTGGCTGGCGGGGCTGGGCCTGGTCTTTGCGGTGCTGTCGCGTCTGTCGCCCTGCAATGCGGGCAGGCCCTGGTGGCGCAAGCACGGCCTTGCCACCGATCTCAGCTACTGGATCTTCGTGCCGATCTTCCTGCGTTACTTGCGCATCTGGGTGACGGTATGGCTGACCATCATGATCTTCCACATCAATGACGGCCAGAAGATCGCCGACTTCTACCTGCACGGCCATGGCCCGCTGTCCACCATGCCGCTCTGGATACAGGGGCTGATCTATCTGGTGGGCGCCGATTTTGTGCTCTACTGGATTCACCGTGCCTTCCATCAGGGCTTTGCCTGGAAGTATCACGCGGTGCATCACGCCCCCAGGGACGTGGACTGGACCAGCGCGGCGCGCTTTCATCCCGTCAACCTGGCGCTGGGCACCGCCGCCGTCGACATCGCCTTCCTGCTGGCCGGTGTCTCGCCCGACATTTTCCTGGTGATCGGGCCGTTCAACATCATCACCTCGTGCATGGTGCACGCCAACCTGAACTGGACCTTCGGGCCGCTGCGGTATGTGCTGGTCAGCCCGGTGTTCCACCGCTGGCATCATGCGATGGATGTGCGTGACAGGAACTTCGCCTCCACCTTCGCGATTTGGGATGTGATGTTCGCCACCGCCTATATGCCCCAGGGCGTGCTGCCCCAGAGCTATGGCATCGACGATGAGGCGATGCCCGAAGGATTGATGCCCCAGCTGGTCTATCCGCTGCTGCAAAAAGCCTGAATTTACTTCACTTTGCCCGCAGCCGCGCCCCCGCGCGCCGGAGGCGCGCCTGGGACAAACCGCGGCACAGCCGCGCCTGGGACAAACTGCGGCACAGCCGCGCCTGGGACAAACCGCGGCACAGCCGCGCCATTAAATAGAAAGCGGCGCGGCGCAGATCAGATGATGGGATTCACTTGGATTCGCCCGCAGCCGCGCCGCGCGCCGCGCCCTGGTGCGAGCTGGCCTGGCCATTGGCCAGGTCGAAGGCCGCCTGGGCGTCGCCCGGCGTGGGCGTCGGCTCGCAGCGGTCTCCGGCGCAGCTGTAAGTGATGCGCTGGGCGCCGCGGTTCAGGGTGACGATGCCGCCGGCGTCGCTGCCGGTGACGATGACCGAGGTGTTGAACACCTGCGCGCCGTCATGGTTCAGGGCCACGATGTTGGTGTGGCCATAGGCCTTGCCCTGCACGAAGGCATGGCGGGAATCGATCATGGTGATGTCGGCGATGGCGGGATTGCCGACATAGACGGTGGATACCGGCTTCTGGAAAGTGACGGTGTGGACTTCGTCCAGCGCCAGATTCACGCCCGCGCCATAGGCGGGCGCGCACAAAGCGAGGGCAGCGGCGAAAAGGGCGCGGCGCATGGCGGGTGGTCCCGTGAATTGCGCCCCCAGACTAGGGCTGCGCCGTAAAGGAAGGCTTAAGCTAACCCATCCTTAAAGCGCCGTACCGCAGGGTGGACCCCGATGCGCCCCCTGCTGTCCCTGCTCAAATCCGGCGATTATCTCACCCCGGCCCGCGCCCGGCTGTGGGGGGGCGCGCTGATTGTGGCGCTGGCGCTGACGGTCGTGTTCCTGGCGGCCACGGCCCGTGGCGAAGGCGGATATGCGCCCAGCGACTATGCGGGCCGTCCCCTGGGTACCGATTTTTCCAATGTCTATGCCGCGGGCCGGGCGGCGCTGGCGGGAGACGCCGCCGCGCCCTTCGACATTGTCCGCCAGGGCGCCATGGAGCGGGCCATCTTCGGCCCCCACACCCAGCTTTACGGCTGGCATTACCCGCCCGTCTTCCTGCTGCTGGCCGCGCCGCTGGCGATGCTGCCTTATCTGCCGGCGCTGGCGCTGTGGCTTGCGGCGACGCTGGCGCTGTACCTGCTGTCGATCCGGCTGCTGCTGGCGGGGGCGCCCGACCTGGCGCGGGGCCGCAGCTGGCTATTTGTGGCGCTGGGCTTCACGGCGGTGTTCGTCAATTTCATCCATGGCCAGAACGGCTTTCTCACCGCCGCCTTGTTCGCGTTCGGCCTGGCGTTGCTGGACAAAAGGCCCCTGCTGGCGGGCATCGCCTTTGGGCTGCTCTGCTACAAGCCGCAATATTTCGCCGTGATTCCGCTGGTTTTGCTGGCATCGGGGCGCTGGCGGGTGCTGGGCGCGGCCGCTGCCACCGCGCTGGCCGTGAGTGCCGCCGCCACCTGGCTGTTCGGCATCGAAGTGTGGGCCGCCTTTTTCGCCTCGGCGCATTTCACCCGCACCGTGGTGCTGGAGCAGGGCAATACCGGCTTTGCCAAGATGCAGAGCGTGTTCGCGGCCGTGCGCCTGATGGGCGGGGGCGTCGCGCTCGCCTATGCGGCCCAGGCGCTGTCGGCGCTGATCGCTCTTGTCGCCGCATGGCGCATCTGGCGCGGCGACGCGGCGCGGGAATTCAAAGGTGCGGCGCTGTGCCTGGCGGCGCTGCTGGTGACGCCCTACAGCATGGATTACGACCTGATGGCGCTGGCCCCGGCCATCGCGCTGCTTGTGGTGCAGGGCCGGGCGCGCGGCTTCGCAGCCTGGGAGATTTCGGCGCTGACCCTGCTATGGGCGCTGCCGGGACTGGCGCGGACAATCGCGCAGCATTTCGGCCTGCCGCTGATGGCGCCCGCAATGGCGCTCGCGCTGGCGCTTGTGTGGCGCGGCGCGGCGGCGAAACGCGACGCTAGGCGTGAAGGCGCGATGAATTCCGCAGCATGGTAAACAACCCCCGAATGTTTACGATAAGGCCCGCTCCACAAGGCCTATTTCGTATCGCTTCGGCACAAACCCGTGCCTTCGCACCGCCGGCGATTAAGCCGGAATTAAGCCGCGGCTTCTAGTGTCGTGCTGTCCGCTCTCACGAAAAGATTTCGTACGGGTTGGGCATCCTAGGGTGTCACTAAGTGGAGACTTTCAACATGAACCTCATCTCGCGTTTCGTTCGCGATGAATCGGGCGCTACCGCCATCGAGTATGGCCTGATCGCTGCTCTCATCGCCGTCGTCATCATCACGGGCGTCAAGGCCGTCGGCACCAACCTGTCGGGCACCTTTGCGACCATCTCGGGCAACCTGAAGTAAAGGCTGCCGCATTTCATGCAGAGCGGCCGCCTCCTAACGGGCGGCCGTTCCTTTTTTGCAAGGCCCTTCGATGCTTGCGGAAATCCTGGTCATCGCCCTGGTGCCGGCCATCCTGGCCGCCGCCGGCGTCTGGGACATTGCAAGCTTCACCATCCCCAATTTCCTGTCGCTGGCGCTGATCGCGCTGTTCGCGGTATTCGCAGTTGCCGCCGGCCTGACCCTGCCGGCGGTGGGCCTGCATCTGCTGGCGGGCTTCGCCGGGCTCGCCATCGGCTTTGGCATGTTCGCGGCGGGCTGGATCGGCGGCGGCGACGCAAAGCTGTTCGCCGCGATGGCGCTGTGGCTGGGCTTTGCCGATCTTCTGTCCTACACGCTTCTGGCCAGTGTTTTCGGTGGTTTTTTGACCCTGGGCCTGCTGGTGGCGCGGCAATGGCCGCTGCCCGCGCCGCTGGTGCGCCAGGCCTGGCTGCTGCGGCTGCATGATTCACGCTCCGGCATTCCCTATGGCGTGGCGCTGGCGGCAGGCGCGTTTTTCATCCTGCCCCACACCGAAATCTTCCGCCTGGCGGCCGGGACTTAACAAAGTCCTAACGCGCGGCGGCACATTGCGCGCGCATTTTAGCCAAGTTCGCCGCAAAACTTCTGAGTCTGCAAGGACATCGCGCCCGCGCCATTAAGCAATTTCTAAAGGGTTGCATGGTGAATTGTCGCCAAAGGAGCTGCCTCAATGAACACACAGCGTGTCATCGTGCTTGGTCTGGCGCTGGTCGCCGCCTGCGGCGCGGCCCTCATGGTGCGTTCGATGATCGGCGGCGGTACGCCGCATGTCGAAGCCAAGCCCGTGCCCGCCATGGCGATGAGCGAAGTGCTGGTGGCCAACACCAATCTCCAGCCCGGCCAGCCGCTCGACGCCACGCAGGTGCGCTGGGAGAAATGGCCCACCACCTCGGTCGATGCCAGCTTCATTACGCATGCCGCCACCGGCAGCGAGGAAGAAGCGGTCAAGGGCCAGGTCGTGCGCAGCCCCATCGTTGCGGGCCAGCCCATCGTCAACACCGCCATCGTCAAGGCCGACTCCTCGGGCTTCATGGCCGCCATGCTGACGCCGGGCATGCGCGCCGTCTCCATCACCATCAACACGGACAGTGGCGCGGGCGGCTTCATCCTGCCCAATGACCGCGTCGACGTTCTCATGACGCGCAAGTTCACCCAGACCGATCCGCCGCTGGTGGTGTCCGACACCATCCTGTCGAATGTGCGGGTGCTGGCGGTGGACCAGACCTTCAAGCAGGAAAAGGGCGCCCAGACCGTGCTGGCCAAGTCGGCGACGCTGGAGCTGACACCGGCCCAGGCCGAGATCGTCACGCGCTCGGCGGTGGCGGGCAGCCTGTCGCTGGTGCTGCGCCCCCTGGGCGATTTGGCGCCGGTCGCCAGCCTGTCGGACAGGCTCAAAAACTATGCCGAAACCAACGGACCGGTGAACGTGATCCGTTACGGTCTCAGCGGCAACAAGCTGTCGCTGAATCAGGAGAAACCCCAGTGACCCTGCTTGCCCCCCGCAAGATCCTGCTTCTCAGCCTGCTGCCGGCGCTGGTCGCGACGGCGCTTTTCTCGCAGGATGCCGGCGCCAGGCCCGCGCTGGACGACGCCAATGCGCGCGTCCTCAACATCTCCACCCAGGGCGGGGCCTCCAGCCACCAGCGCCTGACCCTGTCGCTGGACAAGGCGGCGGTGGTGCAGCTCGATACCGATGCCCGCGACGTGCTGGTGTCCAATCCCGATCTGGTTGACGCGGTGGTGCGCACGCCGCGCCGCATCTTCCTTCTGGCCACCAAGGTCGGCCAGACCAATGCCTTTTTCTTTGGCGCCGACGGCAAGCAGATTCTGACACTGGACATCCGCGTCGAGAAGGATGTGGTCGACCTGGCGGGCCTGATGAAGATGAGCCTGCCCAACTCGGCCATCAATGTGCAGGCGATGAACGACAATATCGTCCTGACCGGCTCGGTCGCCAGCGCGCTGGAATCCACCCGCGCCGCCGATCTGGCGGCGCGCTTCGCCGGCGACCCCAAAAAGGTAATCAATATGCTGTCGGTGGCGGGCGGCGCCCAGGTGATGCTGAAGGTGCGCATCGCCGAGATGGACCGCAACGTCGCCAAGCAGTTCGGCATCGACCTCACCGCCGCCGGCAAGGTGGGCGGCGTGCCGCTCTCGGTGGCTTCCTCCAATCCCTATGGCCTTTTGGGCCGCGCCCTCAGCGACCTGTCGGGCGGCCAGGCGGGTTCGGTCTGTTCGGGCGCCTTCAATCCCACCACCGCGACCACCACCACCACCACCGCCATCGCCAACACCAGCAACAATCCGGCACTGCTGGAGCCCGGTACGGCCAACGGCATCACCAACGTCCTGACCTCCGCTACGCCCTGCAACAGTCCCAACAATGCCCAGGGCGTGTTGAAGGCGCTGGAGCGGGTGGGCCTGGTGCACATGCTGGCCGAACCCAACCTGACCGCGGTGTCGGGCGAAACCGCGAAATTCCTGGCGGGCGGCGAATTTCCCGTTCCCGCCGGCCGCGACCAGCAGGGCAATGTCAGCGTCCAGTTCAAGCAGTTCGGCGTCGGCCTCAGCTTCACCCCGGTGGTGATCTCGCCGGGCCGCATCTCGCTGCAGCTTTCCAGCGAAGTCAGCGAACTCACCAACACCGGCTCCTTCACCCTCAACGGCGCCGGCGGCACCGGCGTGACCATCCCGGCTCTGTCGGTGCGCCGCACCGAAACCACGGTCGAGCTGCCGTCCGGTGGTTCGTTTGCTGTCGCCGGGTTGATGCAGCACAACACCAAGCAGGTGATTGACGGCTTTCCCGGCGTCAAGGACCTGCCGGTTCTGGGCGCGCTGTTCCGCAGCCGCGACTTCGCCGATGACCAGACCGAGCTGGTGGTGCTGGTCAGCGCCTATCTGGTCGAGCCCAATGCCGAAAGCGCCTTTGTCAGCCCCACCGACGGCTTTGTCGCCCCGACCGATCCCGAAACCCTGCTGCTGGGCCGCCTCAATGCGGTCTATCGCAAGAAGCCCGGCGACAAGCCAATCCAGAACCAGGCCGCCGAACCGGTCGGCTTTGTTGTGCGCTAGGAGAACAAAGATGAAGGCCTTTGACAGTTTCCTGCGCGCCGCCGCCATCGCCTGCGTCCTGGTGGCCGGCAGTTGCGCCGCCGCCACCAATGATGCGCAAAGCATCGCTTCGGACGGCGCGGTCAACCATCCGATCGCGGTCGAACCCAATTTCCGCGAGATCAAGCTGCAGTTCGCCGGCGGCGAGCAGGGCCTGGCCCCCGATGCCGCCGCCCAGTTCGACAATTTTCTGGCCGACTACCGCGCCCATGGCAATGGCAGCCTGGGCATCAGCGTGCCGAACGGCCCGCCCGCCCGCGCCGCCATCACCGCCCTGGCTGAACGCGCCGCGGCGACCGGCATCAGCCGCGACAAGATCCTGGTTTCCACCCATGACGTGCAGAACGGCGATTTTCGCGTCGATGTCAGCTACATCACCTATACCGCCAGCACCGATAGCTGCGGCGACTGGTCGGAGAATCTGGCCTTCAGCGCCGACAATCTGACGCCGAAAAACTTCGGCTGCTCGGTGCAGCACAATATGGCCGCCATGGTGGCCGATCCGCGCGACCTGCTGGGCCCGCGCCGCTTCGATCCCGCCGACGCCAATCGCGCCCAGACCGTGATCGGCGCCTATGAAGCGGGAAAAATCACTTCGGCCGAAAAGTCGCAGGATCAGTCCGGCGCCATTTCGGACGTGAACAAACAGTAGGAATAGGAACACCGGTCATGGCGAAACCGCCACAGGTTGAGAGTTTTGGCGCCGCGCCGCACGAGCGTCCGGTACCGCGCATCTCCATCCATGCCTTCTGCGAATACCCCGATACCGGGGCGTCGCTGCAGCGCGCGGCGGGCGACCGGCGCCTGTCCAAGGCGCATCTGCAAGTGCAGCTTGGCGGCGTCAACGCGGCCATCGAGCATTATACCGGCCAGATCACGCCCAACCTCTTGATCGTGGAAACCAAGCTGGACGGCAAGGCGGCGCTGGACGAACTGGACCGGCTGGCGGAAGTCTGCGATCCGGCGACCAAGGTGATCGTGGTGGGCCGCGTCAATGATGTGGAGCTGTACCGCGAGCTGATGCGCCGCGGCGCATCCGAATATCTGGTGGCCCCGCTGGAGCCGTTGCAGCTGATCGAAGTCATTTCCGGCCTTTATCTGGACCCCGGCGCCACGCCCATCGGCCGCGTCGTGGCGGTGGTGGGGGCGCGCGGCGGCGCCGGCTCCTCGACCCTGGCCCACAATATCGGCTGGTGCATCGCCCAGGAACTGCACATCAATACCACCATCGTCGACCTGGACCTGCCCTTCGGCACCGTCGGCCTGGACTTCAACGACGAAGCCAGCCAGGGCGTCTCGGACGCGCTGTCGGCCCCGGAACGGCTGGACGATGTGCTGCTGGACCGGTTGCTGCTCAAGCGCGGCGACCACCTGTCCTTGTTCACCGCCCCCGCCGCGCTGGAGCGCGATTATGACGCGGTGCCTGAATCCTATGAGGCGGTGATCGACGCGGTGCGCCAGTCCACCCCTTGCGTGATCCTGGACCTGCCGCATGGCTGGTCGCCCTGGATACGCGCCACGCTTCTGGCCGCCGATGATGTGGTGATTGTGGCGACGCCCGACCTCACCTCCCTGCGCAACGCCAAGAACATCATCGAGCTGGTCAAGAATGCCCGGCCCAACGACAATCCGCCGCGCCTGGTGATCAACCAGGTCGGCGTCCCCAAGCGCCCGGAGATCCCCGCCAAGGATTTTGCCGAGACCATGGGCGTGGACCCTGCCGCCATCCTGGGCTTCGATCCGGCCTTGTTCGGCCAGGCCGCCAACAATGGCCAGATGGTGATCGAGCTTGCCCCCAAAGCGCCGGTGTCGGAATCCCTGCGCCGGCTGTGCCGTTCGCTGACCGGCCGCGCCGCTTCCGGCGCCGACCGGGGCGGCGCCTCCATCTTCTCGTTCCTCAAGGGCAAGAAAGCCTCTTAACCCATGTTCGGCAAGCGCACCGGTTCTGAACCTGCCTTCGGCAAGACGCCGCTTTCCGGCGCAGCGCCGCTGCGCGAAGCGCTCAACGCGCCGCCGCGCGTCGGGCCGGCCCCGGTCGCCGCCGCCGCAGCAGCCGCCGCGCCTGCATCCCCGATGGCGCCGCAGATGGCGCCCCAGGCCAGCAAGCCTGTGCCCAAGGTGATGACCGACAGCCGCTCGGACGATTACTATCAGATCAAGTCCACCATCTTTAACGCCCTGATCGATACCATCGACCTGGCGCAGCTCGCCCAGCTGGACCCGGATTCGGCGCGCGAGGAAATCCGCGACATCGTCAACGAGATCATCTCGATCAAGGCGGTGGTGATGTCCATCGCCGAGCAGGAACATCTGCTGCAGGACATCTGCAACGACGTGCTGGGTTACGGCCCGCTGGAGCCCTTGCTGGCCCGTGACGACATCGCCGACATCATGGTCAATGGCGCCAACCGCGTCTTCATCGAAGTCGCCGGCAAGGTGCAGCTGACCAATATCCGCTTCCGCGACAATGCCCAGCTGATGAACATCTGCCAGCGCATCGTGTCGCAGGTTGGCCGCCGCGTCGATGAATCCTCGCCCATCTGCGACGCGCGCCTGCTCGACGGCAGCCGCGTCAACGTCATTGGCCCGCCTTTGTCGCTGGACGGTCCCACCCTCACCATCCGAAAGTTCAAGAAGGACAAGCTCACGCTTGACGACCTGGTCAAGTTCGGCTCCATCAGCCCCGATGCCGCCCGCGTCCTGCAGGTGATCGGCCGCTGCCGCTGCAACATCCTGATTTCGGGCGGCACCGGCTCGGGCAAGACCACGCTGCTCAACTGCATGACCGCCTATATCGACACCGAGGAACGCGTCATCACCTGCGAGGACGCGGCCGAACTCCAGCTGCAGCAGCCCCATGTCGTGCGCCTGGAAACCCGCCCGCCCAATCTGGAAGGTCAGGGCATGATCTCGATGCGCGACCTGGTCCGCAACTGCCTGCGCATGCGCCCCGAGCGCATCATCGTGGGCGAAGTGCGCGGACCCGAGGCCTTCGACCTCTTGCAGGCCATGAACACCGGCCATGACGGCTCGATGGGCACACTCCACGCCAATTCCCCGCGCGAGGCGATGGGCCGCCTTGAGTCGATGATCACCATGGGCGGCTTTTCGCTGCCGATGAAGACCATCCGCGAAATGATCGTCGGCTCGATCGACATCATCATCCAGGCCGAGCGCATGCGCGACGGCTCGCGCCGCATCACCAAGATCACCGAAGTGATCGGCACGGAAGGCGAAGTCGTCATCACCCAGGATCTGGTGACCTACGAAATCCAGGGCGAGGATGAGACCGGCCGCCTCAAGGGCAAGCATATGGGCACCGGCATCGTGCGCCCCGCCTTCTGGGAACGCGCCCGTTACTACAATCTGGAACGCGAACTGGCCGACGCCCTCGACAAGGTCAACCAATGATCGTGGCCATCGCCGTCATGCTGGCGCTGGCTTTTGGCGGGGTCGCCTTTGCCTTTAGCGGCGGCGACGAGAAGACCAGCAAGCGCGTCGCCGCAGTGGCCAGGCCGCCGGGCAATGCGCGCGGCCGCCCCGCCACCAGCGCCGAAACCCAGGCCCAGAAGCGCAAGAATGTCGCGGCCATGCTCAAGGACGTGGAAAAGAACCGCGCCGCCAAGAAGGAAAAGCCCACCATGCGCCGCCGCCTGGAGCAGGCGGGCTTTCCCAAGACCAGTCCCAAGAGTTTCTGGATGATCTGCGGCATCGTCGCCGCCATGGCCGCCAGCCTGGCCATCGCCACCCACCAGAAGCCGCTGGTGATCGGCCTTGCGGTATTCGTGGTCGGGCTGGGCCTGCCGCGCTGGGTGCTGGGCTTCCTCACCAACCGCCGCAAGAAGAGGTTCACCGAGCACTTCGCCCCTGCCATCGACGTCATCGTGCGCTCGGTCAAGTCGGGCCTGCCCACCCATGACGCGCTGCGCATCGTTGCGCGCGAGGCGCCCGATCCCGTGGGCCCCGAATTTCACAACCTGGTGGAAAGCCTGAAGGTCGGCGTCACCCTGGAACAGGCGCTCAAGCGCATGATGGAATCCATGCCCACCCCGGAGGTGGGCTTTTTCGCCATCGTCATGACCATCCAGACCAAGTCGGGCGGCAACCTGTCCGAGGCGCTGGGCAACCTGGCTTACGTGCTGCGCGACCGCAAACGCCTGCAGGGCAAGATCCGCGCGATGTCATCGGAAGCCAAGGCGTCGGCCTGGATCATCGGCTCGCTGCCGCCGGCGGTGATGGCCATCGTCTATATCACCACTCCCAGCTACATCTCACTGCTCTTCACCGAAAAGGCCGGCAACCTGATGCTGGCGGCCTGCGTGGCATGGATGACCATCGGCATCCTGGTTATGCGCAAGATGATCAACTTCAAGCATTAGGGAGGCTTCGCCATGATGGACATGCTGTTCATTCTGCTGTTCGACAAGAGCTTCCTGGTCACCGCCGCGGTGGCCATCCTGGCCTTCGCCACCATCGTGACGCTGGGCATGCCGCTGCTGGAGCGCAACGGCCTGTCCGACCGGCTCAATACCGTCGCCAAGCGGCGCGAGGAATTGCGCGCCAGGCATCATGCGGCGCTGAACGCCAAGCGCGGCGCGCTGCGCCCCGAGCCGTCCTCCTACATGAAAGCGACGCTGGACAAGTTCAAGCTGTCCAATGTGCTGGAGGGCGAGAACTCCAAGGAGAAGCTGGCCATGGCCGGCTATCGCGGCCAGGCGCCGCTGATCACTTTCATGTTCTTCCGCTTCGTGATGCCCTTCATCCTCTTCGGGGTGACGCTGTTCTATCTGTTCGTGGTGCTGAACCCGGACTGGTCGGCGCTGATGAAGGTCGGCGCGGCGGTCGCGGGCGCGGGCCTGGGCTTCTACATTCCCGACCTGTTCGTCAACAACATGATCGCCCGCCGCCAGCAGTCCATCATGCGCGCCTTTCCCGACGCGCTGGACCTGATGCTGATCTGCGTCGAGGCCGGCATGTCGATCGAAACCGCCTTCAGCCGCGTCGCCGGCGAGATCGGCACCCAGTCGGCCGAACTGGCCGAGGAGCTTGCCCTCACCACCGCCGAGCTGTCCTACCTGCCCGAACGCCGCCAGGCCTTCGACAATCTGGCCAAGCGCTGCGGCCATAACGGCGTCAAGGCTGTCGCCACGGCGCTGAACCAGGCCGAGAAATACGGCACCCCGCTGGGCCAGGCCCTGCGCGTCACCGCCAACGAAAATCGCGAGATGCGCATGCAGGAGGCCGAGCGCAAGGCCGCCTCGCTGCCCGCCAAGCTCACCGTGCCGATGATCCTGTTCTTCCTGCCTTGTCTGTTCATCGTCATCATGGGTCCGGCTATTATCACCATCAAACACATGATGTGATCTGAGCGAGGATTTTTGCCCGCTGGGTTCGTCACTTCGTCGCTCATGGGCTGTTCGCCCACATCCCTCCTTGTTCCTGCCCATCGGACAAAAATCCTCGCTCAGATCGCGCGCTTGTGGCGGCGACAACAAAAAAGGCCCGGAGTTCATCCGGGCCTTTTGCGTTTCGATGTCTCGGGGATCAGTAGGCGTTGGCCGACAGCCGCAGGGCCGGGATCGCGTCCTTGGTCTTGGCGGCGGTCTTGACCGCTACCGCCTTGGGTGCTTCGGCCATCTTGGGCAGCGGCTTGTTGGCCTCGGCCTTGGCCTGGGCGATGGCGGCGGGCTTGCCGTTCAGGGTCTTGGCGATGGCTTCCGCCTTTGCCTGCAGGTCCTCGGCGGCGGCCTTGGCCGGGGCTTCGGCCTTGGCGACCGCCTTGGTCACAGTCTGGGGCGCGGGTTTGGCGGCCAGCGCGCGCGGCGCGTGGCTGGCCGAGTTCACCGGCCCGGCCAGGGGATCGAACGGGACGCGCTGCATGACCACGCCCCGGGGCTGGAGCTGCGGCAGCAGCTGGGGCTGGGCCTGGATCACGCCGTTGCTGGCGGCCTGAAGCGGGCGCGGCGCGCCGCTCGGCGAGGGGATATTCAGACCGACCGGCGCGGTCTGTTCAACGCGCGCCTGCGGCGCGGCCTGTTCAACGCGCGCCTGCGGCGCCGCCATGGGCTGGCTGGCCACCGCCACGCGCGGCGCGGTCTGTACAACGCGCGCCTGCGGCGCGGCCTGTACAACGCGCGCCTGCGGCGCGGCTGGCGCCACAGCCGTCGCGACATGGGCGGCCGGGGCATTGGCGGCATAGCCGGTATCGGCGGCGTCCGGCGCCAGTTTCTTGATCATGGCGATGTTGCGCGCGATCTTGGGATCGGAGGCCCCGCCCGCCATCTCGGCGCGGGCGATCAGCTTGCGCGCGCCGTCCGGGTCCTTGGCCAGCATGCGCGACAAGGCATAGTTGTTCAGCACGGCTGGTTCGCCCGGCTTCAGCGTCAGGGCATGTTCATAGGCGGTGCGGGCATCGTCCTGCTTGTCCATCTCGTCATAGGCGACGCCCAAGGCATTGTAGATCGACCAGTCCCCGGCCTGCAGCTGCTGGGCGCGGGTCAAGAAGCTCACCGCTTCCTGGGCATGGCCCATGGCGGCCAGCGTCTTGCCATATTCGCTGATCACGCGGTTGTCGTCGGCGGCCACCAGCATCAACTGCGACAGATGACGGATGGCTTCGGGATAATTGCCTGACAGGCGCAGAAGCTGGGCCTGGCGGATGCTGCCGTCCAGGTCGCCCGCCGGTGCGGCCGCGTCCCTGGAGGCCTTGTCGCTGGCGGTATCCTTCTTGTCCGCGCCGAAGCCGAACCAGCCCGCCTGGGCGGTGCTGCTGAGGGCGGTGCAGCCCAGCAGGCACAGGGCCAGCGCGGGCAGGAAACGCGAATGGGGGGTCTTGGCCATTGGGGGGCAGCCTTCGAATAATGCCGCCGCCAATCTGCCAGCACCCCGGTCAACAAAGACTTAAGTATGCTCGGTCATATAGAAGTAAGGACTGCTTCGTTAATGCCCGGATTCTGACGCAATAAAGGATTAACCTTTCCGTCCATGTCCCAGCGCCTGGCCGCCCTGATCGCTCTTGCCGGATTCCTGTTGCTGCTGGGCGGCGCCTGGCTGACGGGCGGCAATCTGGGGCTGGATGATGCCGGGCCCAGCCGCGTCTCGTTCCAGATCGCCACCGGCTCCACCGAAGGGCTTTATTTTCCCATCGGCCAGGCCATGGCGGGGCTGATCAGCCATCCCCCCGGCGTCGCCCGCTGCGAGACCGCCACGGTCTGCGGCCCGGCGGGGGTGATCCTGTCGGCCCGCACCTCCGAAGGCTCTGTCGACAATCTGCGCAGCGTCAATGCCGGCACGGTCGATAGCGGCTTGGCCGAAGGCGACGTCATCGCCGCCGCCGTGGCGGGCCAGGGCGCCTTCCGCCGCAGCGCCCGCGCCCGGCATCTGCGCGTCATCGCCTCGCTGTTCAGCGAACAGGTGCATCTGGTGGCGGCGGCGAAATCGCGCATCCAGGGCGTCGGCGACCTTCGCGGCAAGCGTGTGATGCTGGACGGCGCGGATAATACCGGCGCGTCGGTGCGCGCCCGCGCCATCCTGGCGGCCTATCGTGTGAGGAACGCCAGGATCGTGCCGCAGAGCGAGGGCAGCCCGGCCCAGTTGCTGCTGGGCGGCAAGATCGATGCCTATTTCGCGGTGGCGGGCGTGCCGCTGGATTCGGCGAAGGATCTGATGGCGCGCGGCCTGGCCCGGCTGGTGCCGATCGATGGGGAAGGGCGCGACCGGCTTGTCAGATCGGTGCCGCAGCTGCGGCCCGCGCAAATCCCGGCGGGCGCCTATCCCGGCGCCGGCGCGGTCGAGACGGTGTCGGTGCGCGCCTATTGGGTGACGCGCGACAGCGAGCCGGACCCGCTGATCTATGGCATGACGCGGGCGTTGTTCAATCCCGCCAACCACATGCTGCTGACCGCCAGCCATCCTAGCGCGCGCGAGATCAGCCTGGACAGCGCCGCGCTGGACCCGCCCGCGCCTTTGCACTCCGGCGCGGCCAGATTCTATCGCGAAATGGGGAAACTTCCGTAACGCGCCGGAGCGCAAAGGTTTATTTTGGTCGCTCGCCGGTACGCTGGCGCTACCGGCCTCGCCGACGCTCCGGCACTCCGGCGCGGCCAGATTTTATCGCGAAATGGGGAAGCTGCAGTAAAACGGAATTCCAGAGGCCCGCCTCCCCCTTATGCGCGCAGCGCATCCAAAGGGGGAGGTGGTTTCAGCGTGGGAGGCACGTGCGAGGGCGAACGCCCGAGCAGCCGAGCGTAAGCTGAAACCGGAGGGGGTTAATCCAAATACGTCCCAAGCCCGGCATCCAATTCCTTCTGTGCCGCAGCGCCCCAGTCCTGCATCGCCGGCAGCGCCATCATGCGTAGGGCATAGCCCTGCACCAGCGGCGGCACTTCCACGCCATAGGTGACAAAGCGCGACACCACCGGCGCGAACATGCAGTCGGCCACCGTCACCGTGTCGCCGAACAGATAGGCGCCCTTGTAAGTCTCCAGCGCCGACTGCCAGGCGGCGATGATGCGGGCGATCTGCTCGCTTGTGTCGTCGCGCAGGTCCGGCAATGGCAGGCGGCGGGCGAATTCCATGCCCAGTTGGTCGCGCAGGTCGGGAAAGCCCGAATGCATTTCGCAGGCATGGGACCGCGCCACGGCGCGGATGGCGGCGTCGGCGGGCCACAGCCCGGCTTCGGGATGGCGCTCGGCCAGGGTCTCGCAGATCGCCAGGCTGTCCCACACCGTGACGGTCTTTGCGCCTTCCATGATTTTCAGGATCGGAACCTTGCCCGCCGGGGAATAAGGCAGGATGCGCTCGCGGGTGGTGGGATGCTGTTTCTCGCGCAGCTTGATGACCACGGTCTCGAACGGCGCGCCGGTGGCGCGCAGCGCCACATAGGGGCGCAGGGACCAGCTCGACCAGTTCTGGGTGCCGATGACGAGGGTGTAAGTCATGTGGGGACGTCATCCTTGCCAGTATGGGTGGCGATTCATAGAGTCGCGGCCGATAGAGTATAAGAGGCGATCATGCATACAAGCCTTGCAGCCAGCGCCCGCAATGCCGTTCCGCTTCACGCGGTGACGGCCAAGGGCGCGCGCCCCTGGCTGGGAAAGCAGAAGCGCGCCGGTCTGGTCACCGCCTCGGGCTTCACCGGCGCGCCGGGCCAGTTGGCGGCGCTGCCCGATGCCAAAAGCGGTATCGCGGGGTGGGTGCTCGGACTGGGCGAGACGCGCGACGTCTTCGCCTTGGCCGCGGCGGCCGAAAAGCTGCCCGCAGGGACTTACCGGTTGGGCGAGGTGCCGGAGTTTTGCGGCGGCGCCCATGCGGCGCTGGCCTGGCTGATGGGCGGCTATGTCTTTTCCCGCTACAAGAAGTCGTCACGCCCTACCGTGAAGCTGGTGACGCCGCCCGGTGTCGATGGCGCGGAAATATCGCGCATCGCGGAAAATCTGTTCCTGGCGCGCGATTTGGTGAACACGCCCGCCAACGACATGGGCCCCGCCGAACTGGAAGCGGCCGGCAGGGCGCTGGCGAAAAAATACGGCGCCAAGCTCCGTGTCGTCAGCGGCGCGGCACTGGTAAAAAATTATCCGCTGGTGGCGGCGGTGGGGCAGGGCAGCACCCGCGCCCCCCGCCTGATCGAACTGGCCTGGGGCAAGCCGAGCGCGCCGCTGGTGACCCTGGTGGGCAAGGGCGTGTGCTTTGACAGCGGCGGCTATGACCTCAAGCCCTCCGCCGCGATGGCGACCATGAAGAAGGACGTGGGCGGTGCGGCCTGCGTCTTGGCGGTGGCGGGCATGGCGATGGGCGCCAAGCTGAATCTGCGCCTGCGCCTGCTGATCCCGGCGGTGGAGAATTCGGTGTCCGGCAGCGCCATGCGGCCGGGCGATGTCTTTACCAGCCGCAAGGGCCTGACGGTGGAGATCGGCAATACCGATGCCGAGGGGCGTCTGGTGCTGGCCGATGCGCTGGCCGATGCCGATGACGAAACCCCCGATTTGCTGATCGACATCGCCACCCTGACCGGCGCGGCGCGCGCCGCCACCGGCATGGAGCTGCCGCCTTTCTTCACCGATGATGAGGCCCTTGCCGCCGAACTGCTGCGCCATGGCGCGGCGGTGCAGGACCCGCTGTGGCGGCTGCCCTTGTGGCGCGGCTATGAGGACACGCTGACCAGCCGCATTGCCGACCTCAACAACAATCCCGCCTACAATTATGCCGGCGCCATCACCGCCGCCCTGTTCCTGAACCGCTTTGTGTCCAAGACCAGAAGCTGGGCGCATCTGGACATTCCCGCCTGGATCGACCGCCCCCGCCCGGGCCGTCCCCTGGGCGGCGAGGCCAATGGCGCGCGCGCCCTTTATGCGTTGCTGAAGGCGCGCTATGGCAGCCGCACATGAGCGACAGGCGCGTGACACCGGCCCGTCCCGACCTGGCGGCGTCGCATCTCAAGGGCCGGGTGGATGCGCCGCGCTTCGCCGATGGCGAGAAAACCAGTGTGCAAGTGGGCCGCGCCTCGCTGCGGGTGCGCCCGGCGCAAGACGCGGCGCAGGACAGCGAGCTGCTGTTCGGCGAAACCTTCACCGTCTATGACCGCAGCCGGGACTGGGCCTGGGGCCAGGCGGCCGGCGATCTCTATGTCGGCTATGTGCGCGAAAGCGACCTGGCGCCGCATTTCGCCGCCGAGGCGCGGGTGTCGGCGCTGCTGGCGCCGGTCTTTCCCGCCCCCGACCTCAAGACCCCCGTGCGCGACCTGCTGCCGATGGGCGCGGCGGTGGCGGTGCTGGTCAAGGGCGGCGACTATGTGAAGATCGGCGAAGACGCCTTCCTGCACCGCCGCCACCTGACGCCGGAATCGCAAAAGGATTTCGTCACCGTGGCCGAACGCTTCCTGGGCGCGCCCTATGTCTGGGGCGGCAAGAGCTTTGCGGGACTGGATTGCTCCGGCCTGATCCAGGTGGCGCTGCAGGCGGTGGGTAGGGCCGCGCCCCGCGACACCGACATGATGGAGCAGGCGCTGGGCGAGAACATTATGCGCGGCGATGCCGCACCGAAGATGCGCCGAGGAGATTTGGTCTTCTGGAAGGGTCACATGGGCGTCATGCTGGACGGGACGCGGCTGCTGCACGCCAACGCCTTTCACATGACGGTGGCGATTGAACCGCTGGCCGAGGCGGTGGCGCGGATCGAAAAGACCGCCGGCCCGGTGACGAGCGTCAAGCGGCTTTGACCTTGGCATTGTCTTGGATCTGCTTCACCGCTTCGGTGCGGTGGGCGATCCACAAAAACAGCCGGTTGAGCCAGGCCAGCGGCCAGACCATCTTGCGCGCCACATCCAGGAACAGCACCACCCGCACCTGATCGCTTTCATTGGCGGCGTCGTGCAGGAAGGTGTCGTCGAACAGCACCGCCTCGCCATTGTGCCAGTAATAGGTCTCGCCGTCCGCAATGGCCTGGCGGTTGTCGCGGTCCCAGGCCTGGGCGTTGATGCGGATCCAGCATTTCTTCTCGGCATTGTCGCCGGGGATCACCACGCCCAGGTGATAGCGCACAAAGCCCTTCCAATAGCCCCAGTGCGGCTTGATATGCTGGTGCGGCTCCAGCACCGAGAAGAAGGCGGTATAGACGCCGGGAATCCCGCGCAGCAGGTCGGCGGTGCGCGGCGCCAGGGCGCAATTGTCTTCCAGGAAACTGCCCGACTTGAACATGAAGCTCTTCCACTGGATCTGGTGGATGCCCCCGGCGGTATAGTCGGTGAGCTGGTCCATGCCCGGTATCACCAAAGGCCTGGCCAGCAGCGCCTCGCACTCGGCGCGGATCAGGGCGTAATTGCGCGCCAGCACCGCCAGTTCGGGATAGTCGCCCAGGTCGCGCTCGAAGGCGGGCATCTTCCTGAACACGCCGCGCGCTTCGGCACCCACAAACAGGTTCGCCGCCCAGTCCTTGATGCGCGACCCCAGCTTGGCCATCAATACCCCTTGGACAGGTCCACGACATTCTTCAGGGGCGCGCCGCTCTCGGCCCGCCGCACGCAATCCACCACGAAATTCGCGGCGTTGCGCGGGTCGGTGATGCCGGCGATATGCGGCGTCACCGTCACGCCGGGATGGGCCCATAAGCGATGACCGGCCGGCAGCGGTTCGGTCTGGAAGACATCCAGCACCGCGCCTGCCAGTTGGCCGCAATCCAGGGCCGCCAGCAAATCCTCTTCGTTGCAATGGCCGCCCCGCCCCACATTGATCACCCAGGCGCCTTGCGGCAGACCGGCGAACAGTTTGGCGTCCAATATGCCTTCGGTCTCCGGCGTCAAGGGCAGCATGCAGACCAGCATGTCGCATTGGGCCAGGAAGCGGGGCAGTTCCTCCGGTCCGGCGAAGCTGGTGACGCCGTCCACCGACTTGCGGGTGCGGCTCCAGCCCGAAACCTGGAAGTCGAACATCAGCAGCCGCTCCGCCGTCACCGCGCCGATATCGCCCATCCCCAATATGCCGATCCGCACTTCGCGGGTGGGCCTGGCCAGCATGCGCTGTTTCCACACCTGCTCTTTCTGGGCGGCGTCGAAGGCGCGCTGCATGCGGTGTACGATCAGCACATGCATCACCACATACTGCGCCATCTCGTGCTGCAGCGTCTCGTCGACAAAGCGCACCACCGGCAGATGGCGGGGAAATTCGGGATCGCGCAAAAAGCCGTCCACGCCCGCGCCCAGCGAAAAGATCGCCTTGAGGCGCGGCAAGGATTTCAGGAAGCCGTGGGGCGGGCGGAAGCCGACGAAATAGTCGATCTGCTGCGGCGCATAGTGATCCTTGCCGTGCAGGAAGCTGTTGAAGCCGTCATGGCCGAACAGCGCCTTGGACAGCGCATCCCAGCCCGGCGGCAACAGGAACAGGACGTTGGGCTTGCCCGCAGAGCCTGAACGCTGTGCCATCTAAACGGTCACGGCGTGGCAGGAGCGCCAGCGCCCTTTTGGTCGCCATCCTTGGCGGGCGCTGCCGCATCGGGCGCTGCCGCAGCGGGCGCTGCCGCAGCGGGCGCAGCTGCAGGCTTGGGCGCGGGGATCGGGGCGGGCGCGGCGGCATTGGTGCGCAGGAAGGCGATCAGATTGATGCGGTCCGCCTCCTTGGACAGGCCGGCAAAGCTCATCTTGGTGCCGGGGATATAGGCGCCCGGCGACTTGAGGAACTTGAACAGCTCGTCATAGGTCCAGGTGCCGCCCTTGGCCTTCATGGCGGCGGAATAGGAGAAGCCCGCCACGCTGGCGCGCGGACGCTCGACCACGCCATACAGTTCGGGGCCGATCCTGTTGGTCCGGGCGGCGGACAGGTCGTGGCACTGCTCGCAGCGCCCCGAAATGGTCTTGCCGGCCGCGACATCGGCCGTGGGCAGCACCGTGCCCCAGTCGGGCAGGGTTTCCTCGACCGGCGCGGTGGCGACGCCCGCGGCCGGGGTCTCGACCACGCCTTCCACGACATAGCCGGGCTTGGCGGGGATCTCCGGCTCATAGATTTTTTCGGCGACCAGGCGCACGACGAAGATGAAGATCGCGGTGCCCAGAACCGCACCGATGATCTTGTTCCACTCGAAGGAATCCATGGCCACTCCCCAAAGCCGGGCTTTCCCCTGTCCGGGGCCCGGGCGAAATACGGGGGGACATTACCCGCCGCCGTCCGCGCGTCATTGCGGCGAAGCGTCGCATAAATTTGAGCCCCTGTCGTGGGTTGGCGGAAAATGCGTGGTCGAAAATTGGGTCCTGTTTTCGCCCCGCCAGCCCACGACAAGACAAATCAACGCGTCTGGTTTTAGCGGCTGACCCGGCCTAAACAGACAGGCCCCAAGGAACCCGGCTTTTGAACCCCATCCTCCTGATCCCGGCGCGCATGGCGTCCACCCGGCTCCCCGGCAAGCCCCGGAGCGTCGGCCAGGCGCGCGCAGCGCGCCGTCCGGCCGCGCGACCAAAAAAGTCCGAGGGGCGGGCATGAACCCGATCCTCTTGATCCCGGCTCGCATGGCGTCCGCCCGGCTCCCCGGCAAGCCCCTGGCGGATATCGGCGGCATTCCCATAATCGTGCGGGTCTGGCGCCAGGCCATGGCGGCGGGGCTGGGGCCGGTCGTGGTGGCGGCGGGCGAACCTGAAATCGTGGCGGCGGTCCAGGCCGCCGGGGGACAGGCGGTCCTCACCGACCCTGGCCTGGCCAGCGGCTCGGACCGCATCTGGGCGGCGCTCAGGATGGCGGACCCTGAGGGGATCCATGACGTGGTGGTGAACCTGCAGGGCGACCTGCCCGCTTTGGACCCGGAGCAGCTGAGGATCGTGGTGGCGGCGCTGGACAAATCGGGAGCCGACATCGCCACTTTGGCCGCCCCCATCGACAATGACGACGACAAGGCGGACCCGGCGGTGGTCAAGGCGGTTGTCGCCTGGGACGCCGAGGTGAAGTTGGGCCGCGCCTTGTATTTCACGCGGCTCGCCGCGCCCTCGGGCGGGGCGCTGTGGCACCATGTCGGGCTTTATGCCTATCGCCGCGAGGCGCTGGAAAGTTTTGTCGCCCTGCCGCCTTCGCCGCTGGAACGCGCCGAGAAGCTTGAGCAGTTGCGCGCCCTGGAAGCGGGCATGACCATCGCGGTGGCGCGGGTGGATGATGCGCCTTTGTCGGTCGATACGCCCGCCGATCTGGAACGTGCTAGGAAGACACTGGGATGATCAAGTCTGTGCAATCCGCCAAGCGTGTCGCCTTTCAGGGCGAGCCCGGCGCCTATGCCAATCTGGCAGCGCGCGAGGCGATCCCGCACGCCCAGGCCATTCCCAAGCCCAGCTTCGAGGACGCCATCGAGGCGGTGAAGACCGGCGAGTGCGATCTTTGCATCATCCCGGTGGAGAATTCGCTGATCGGCCGCATCGCCGACATCCATCATCTCTTTCCGGATTCCGGCCTGCATATCGTGGGCGAGCATTTCCTGCCCATCCATCACCAGTTGCTGGGCCTGAAAGACGCGACGCTGGACGATGTGAAAAGCGTCTACAGCCAGGCCCCGGCGCTGGCCCAGTGCCGCGGCATCCTGCGGGACACAAAACTGGTGGTGCATGCCTGGTACGACACGGCCGGTTCGGCCAAGCATGTCGCCGAACTGGGCGACAAATCCGCCGCCGCCATCGCCTCCACTTTGGCGGGCGAGTTCTATGGCCTCAAGGTGCTCAAACCCGATGTCGAAGACGAACACCACAACGTCACGCGTTTTCTCATCATGTCGCGCGAAGACGACCGCGCCCCCAACACGGGCAAGGTGGTCACCAGCTTCGTCTTCCAGGTCAAGAATGTGCCCGCCGCGCTCTACAAGGCGCTGGGGGCCTTTGCCACCAACGGGGTCAACATGACCAGGCTGGAAAGCTATCAGATGGGCGGCTCGTTCAACGCCACCCAATTCTATGCCGACATCCAGGGCCATCCGGGCGCGCCCAATGTGGCGGCGGCGCTGAAGGAACTGGAATTCCAGACCGCGCGGATGATCGTCATGGGGGTTTATCCCGCCCATTCCTATCGCGATGAGTACACATAGCCGCCGCGACAGTGGGAATCCTTGTCCCTCCGCCCGGTTCTTCACCAGCCGGCGCGGGCCTGGTTGCGGCAAACCCAGCGCCGCGGCTTGAGGCTGGCAATTTCCGCCGAAAATCCCTATATCCCGCCCCGGAAGTCCGCTGGACGGGCCGCTCGCTAACCCGGTCAGGTCGGGAACGAAGCAGCCGTACCGAATCCGGCACGGGTCAGCGGGCTTCCACCTTTTGCACATATTTCCTGCGAATCGCCCGCCCGGTCACGGGCGCGCTTGCTATAGTCCGCTCATGGCCAAGATATCCCAGCCCGCCCAGCCCTACCGCGTCCTGGCGCGCAAATACCGCCCCACCGATTTCACCGGCCTGATCGGGCAGGAGGCGCTGGTGCGCACCTTGTCCAACGCTTTCGCCACGGGCCGCATCGCCCATGCCTTCATGCTGACCGGGGTGCGCGGGGTGGGCAAGACCACCACGGCGCGCATCATCGCCCGCGCCCTGAACTGCATCGGGCCGGACGGCAAGCGGACTGAGCCGACCATCCAGCCCTGCGGCGTGTGCGAGCCCTGCATTTCCATTTCGGAGTCCCGCAATGTCGATGTCCAGGAGATGGACGCCGCCTCCCGCACCGGCATCGACGATATCCGCGAGATCATCGAGGGTGTGCGCTATGCCCCGGTCGCCGCCCGCTACAAGGTCTATATCATCGACGAGGTTCACATGCTGTCCAAGCAGGCCTTTAACGGCCTGCTCAAGACCCTGGAAGAGCCGCCGCCGCATGTGAAGTTCGTCTTTGCGACGACGGAAATCCGCAAGGTGCCGGTGACGGTGCTGTCGCGCTGCCAGCGCTTCGACCTGCGCCGCATCGATTCGGGCGAACTGGCCGCCTATCTGGCGACCCTGGCCGCCAAGGAAGATGTGAAGATCGAGGAAAGCGCGCTGGCCCTGATCGCCCGCGCCGCCGAAGGCTCGGCCCGCGATGGCCTTTCGCTGCTCGACCAGGCCATCGCCCACAGTGAGAGCGACACCATCACTGCCGACATGGTGCGCGCCATGCTGGGCCTGGCCGACCGGGGCCGGGTGCTGGATATTTTCGAAAAGGTCATGGGCGGCGACATCGCTGCCGCGCTCACCGACCTGTCGGGTCTTTACGATGCCGGGGCCGATCCCTTGGCGGTGATGCAGGACCTTTTGGAGACCGCCCATTTCCTCACCCGCCTTAAGGTCGCGCCCGCCGCCCAGGGCTTCTTCGATGGCGGCTCGGGCGAGGCCAGGCGCGCGGCGGAACTCGCCGCCAAGCTGTCGGTGGCTTCGCTGACGCGGGCCTGGCAGATCCTGCTCAAGGGGTTGCTGGAGGTGCGCGACGCCACCCGCCCCATCAGCGCCTGCGAGATGGCTCTGATCCGGCTGGCCTATGCCGCCGAACTGCCGCCCACCGACAAGCTGGTGAAAGACCTGCTTGAGCGCGGCGGAGAAGCAAACGCCCGGCAGGGCGTTTCCCCGCCGAGCGCGCCTGCGGGAACGCGGGCGCCCGTCGCTTCGGGATCGTCCGGGTCCGTCCTGCGCGCGCCGTCACCCGCCCCAAACGAATCCGCCCCCACGGCGCAAATCCGCAGCCTGGACGATATTGCCGCCCTGGCCGCGCGCCACAACGCGCCCATCCTGCGCGTGGCGCTGGAGAATTACGTCCATCTGGTCAGCCTGGAGCCGGGGCGGATCGAATTTCGCCCCCATCCGCGCGCCCCGCGCAGCCTGGCCGGCGACCTGCAGCAGAAACTGAAAGACTGGACCGGCACGCGCTGGACGGTCTCCATCGCCAATGCCGGTGGCGCGCCCACTTTGGCCGAGCAGAAAAGCGCCGCCAGGACCGCGCGCTTCGAGGCCGTGGCGCAGGAACCGATGGTGCGCGCCGTGCTCGACCGTTTCCCCGACGCCCAGATCGTGGCGGTGCGCGAGGTGGCGGCTGACGAAATTGCGCCTGCCATGCCGGAAAGCGATTCCGACTCCTGATGGCCGCGATAGGCTCCGAAATCGAGCGCCTGATCGCGCTGCTCGCCAAGCTGCCGGGGCTGGGGCCGCGCTCGGCGCGCCGCGCCGCGCTCGCCTTGCTGAAAAAGCGCGACACCCTGCTGGAACCGCTGGCCGCCGCCCTGCGCGAAGCCGCCGCCGCCATCAGTTCTTGCGAAATCTGCGGCAATCTCGACACCCAGAGCCCCTGCAGCATCTGCAGCGACGCCCGCCGCGACCCGCACATCCTCTGCGTGGTGGAAGACGTTGCCGACCTGTGGGCGCTGGAACGCGCCGGGGTGTTTCGCGGCCGCTATCATGTGCTGGGCGGGGCGCTGTCGGCGCTGGACGGCATCACCCCCGAGCGGCTGAATGTCGGCCAATTGCTGGAACGCGTGAAGCACGGGGTGGACGAAGTGATCCTGGCGATGAACGCCACGGTGGAGGGCCAGACCACGGCGCATTACCTGATGGACCTGTTGGAGGGCCGCAAGGTGACCCGCCTGGCCCATGGCGTGCCGGTGGGCGGCGAACTGGACTATCTCGACGAAGGCACGCTGTCGGCGGCCTTCAAGGCCCGCCGCGCGCTCTAGGCGCAACGATCCCTATCCCCGCGCGCGGAAAATTATTTCCGCCAATGCCGCCCGGCACATGACCGCCTATCCACACCCTGCGCTTATCCCCACCGCTTCCGCGCGCCCTAGAATGGGCGGATGAAAAACAACGCAACCCCCGAACAGCTTCTCAATGACCAGCTCGCCACTTGTCTTGCCGCCATGCAGGACTGCCTGGCCCATGCCCGCGCGCCGCACGCCGACGACGCCCATGGCCATCTGCGCCGCCACGATCTTGCCTATGTCGCCAAGCTGATGAAGGCGTCGGCGCTGCTGACGGGATCGCTGGCGCGGCTGAAGGGCGAAACGCGCCAAAACATTTATGTTTCGCGCGGCGACGCCGCGCAGGGGCATGTGACCCGGACGGAGGATAAGGGGAGGGGGTGAGGAAATTTCGCCCCCAAAACCCCGCCGACCGCCTGCGTTATGCCCGGCTGGAGCGGCTGATAGAGGACAGCGAAGAACTGGCGGCGCGGTGCGACGCCCTAGCTGAGAGCTTCGGGCGGTTCACTCGCGCTGATTTCCACCTTCTCGATCTTTTCCGCCCGCCCGACCACCTTGTCGCGGCTGATCAGGATGTCCTTGATGTCGCCATCGGCCTGGTTGAAGTGCCGCTGCAGCTTCTCGACCCGCTCGCCCAGCATCCGCACATCCTTCAGCATGGTGCCGACCTCCTTGCGGATCATGTCGGCCTGTTCGCGCATCTTGGCGTCGCGCATCAGGCTCTGCAGCGTGCTGATCACCAGCATGAAGACATGCGGACTTGCCAGCACCACCTGGCTTTGCCGGGCGCGCCGGATGCTTTCGGGAAAGCTGGCATGCAGTTCGGCATACATGGAATCGGACGGCACGAACATGATCGCCGGTGTCTGGGTCTCGCCGGGAATGAGATATCTTTCCGAAATATCCTTCACATGCTTCTGGATGTCGTTGCGCACCTGCACCATCGCCGCCTTGCGGGCCTCCTCGGTCTCTGCCTCGCGCAGCGCCTTGAAGCCTTCATGGGGAAATTTGGAATCCGCCACGATGCGGGCCGCGACATTGGGAATGCGGATGGCGCAGTCCACGATCTTGCCGTTCGACAGCTTGGCCTGGAACTCATACTGGTCCGGGGCCAGATGCTCGGCCACGATGGCCTCCATCTGGTCCTGGCTGATGGCGCCGCGCGCCTGCTTGTCGGAAAAGATCGCCCTCAGCGACACGACATGGCCGGAAAGTTCGGTGATGTTCTTCTGGGCGGTGTCGATCACCGTCAGCCGCTCGGTGATGCTGACAAAGGTCTCGCCGGTTTTCTGGGCGTTGGCCGCCAGGCTTTCCGCCAGCTTCTCCTTCAGCGCATCGACCTGGGCCGTCATCGTCGCCTGGGCGGCGGCCGAGTGGCGGAACTGTTCGGCAATGGTGGCCTGGCCCTGCAGCACCGTGTCCAGCCGGGGGTCGGGGGCTGCGGCCGGACCCTTCGCCCGGGGGCGCGCAAAGACCAGGATCGCCGCCGCCAGGACAATGCCAACCGCCAGTATAATAAGCCCTATTTCCATCGCTGCTTGACCCTTCGCCCCGGCGGCCTTATTTCCAGCCATTATAGTGGTCGCGGTTCCGAACGGAAAACCGCTCCCGCTTTTCCTGGAACCGCTCGATGACCGTCCGCCCTGTTATAACCGCCCCCGATCCGCGCCTCCAAGCCATCTCCACCCAGGTGGAAAAGGTCGATGGCGCGATTCGCGCGCTGATCGGCGACATGACCGACAGCATGTATGCCGCCGAAGGCATCGGTCTTGCCGCAGTCCAAATTGGTGTTCCAAAAAGGGTGCTGGTGATCGACCTGGACCAGAAAGAGGGCAAGAAGAACCCGATAGCCTATATCAATCCCAAAATCCTCTGGGCCTCGGACGAGATGGCGGTGTTCGAGGAAGGCTGCCTGTCGGTGCCGGAGATATGGGACGATGTCGAACGCCCCGCCCGCATCAAGTGTGAGTATCTCGACCGCGACGGCAGGGCGCAGATCCTGGAAGCCGAGGGCCTGCTGGCCACCTGCCTGCAGCATGAGATGGATCACCTCAACGGCGTGCTGTTCATCGACCATCTGTCGCGGCTGAAGAAGACCATGGCGATCAAGAAGCTCACCAAGGCCAAGAAGCTGGCGAGCGTCTGATGACGCTCCGCTTGGCAAACGCTCGCCCCACGGCCGCACGCTGTCGCTACGGCCTTGGCGGGCAGAACGCCCGCTGATGGTCTTGCGGCTCATGCTCGCCGCCCGCGGCCATACGCTGTCGCTATGGCCTTGTTGCAAAGGGGGCGGGATCGAATGACTTTGCGGCTCGCATTTATGGGAACGCCCGACTTTGCCGTTCCCACGCTGGCGGAACTGATCGCCCAGGGCCATGACATCGCCTGTGTCTATTCCCAGCCGCCCCGTCCCAAGGGCCGCGGCCTGGCGCTGGAGCCGGGGCCGGTTCACAGATTCGCCGAACGCCACGGCATCGCGGTTCGCACGCCTTTGTCGCTGAAGGACGCGCAGGCGCAGGCGGACTTCGCGGCCCTGGAACTGGATGCCGCCATCGTGGTGGCCTATGGCCTTTTGCTGCCCAAAGCCATTCTCGACGCGCCGATGCTTGGCTGCTTCAACCTGCATGGCTCGCTCTTGCCGCGCTGGCGCGGCGCCGCCCCGATCCAGCGCGCCGTGATGGCGGGCGACGCCCAGACCGGCGTGATGGTGATGCGGATGGACGAAGGGCTGGATACCGGCCCGGTGCTGATGGCCGAACGGGTCGCGGTCGGGCGCAAGACCGCGGGCGAACTGGGTGATGCGCTGTCGCGGCTGGGCGCCGACCTGATGGTGCGGGCGCTGGCGGCGCTGGAGCGCGGCGCGGTTGCCCCGGTGCCGCAAAGCGAGGACGGCGTCAGCTATGCGAAGAAGATCACGAAGGACGAAGCGCGCATCGACTGGTCGCGGTCAGCGCATGAGATCGACTGCCTGGTGCGCGGCCTGGCGCCCGCGCCCGGCGCCTGGACCGAGGTCAATGGCGAGCGGTTGAAGATTCTCTACGCCGAACTGGTGGTTGATTTGAATGCCGCCTCCGGCGGCGGGGGCAGCGGAAGGCCCGGTATCACCCTGGACGATGCCTTGACCGTGGCCTGCGGCGATGGTGCGTTGAAACTGATGAAGGTGCAGCGGGCGGGCGGCAAGACGATGGAGGCAGGCGCGCTGCTTGCGGGCTTTCCCGTCGCCGCCGGAAGCCAGCTGCTCTGATGCCGCGCTACCGCCTGACCATCGAATATGACGGCGGGCCGTTTGTGGGCTGGCAGCGCCAGGCCGAGGGCGCCTCGGTCCAGGGGGCGCTGGAAACCGCCATCGAAAAACTGTCGGGCGAGCGCGTCACGGTGACGGGCGCGGGCCGCACCGACGCCGGGGTGCATGCGCTGGGCCAGGTGGCGCATTTCGACCTGGAAAAGACCTTCGAGGCGGGCAAGGTGCGCGACGCGCTCAACCATTACCTGCGTCCTGACCCCGTGGTGGTGCTGGACGCGGCGGCGGTGGACGGGGACTTTCATGCCCGTTTCTCGGCCATGGCGCGGCATTATTGGTTTCGTATCCTCAATCGCCGCGCCCCGCCCGCGCTGGACGAAGGCCGCGTCTGGCATGTCTCACAGAATCTGGATGCGGACGCCATGCATGCCGCCGCCCAGTTCCTGGTCGGCCGGCACGACTTCACCACCTTCCGCGCCGCCGAGTGCCAGTCGGCCTCGCCGGTCAAGACGCTGGACAGGCTGGACGTCTCGCGCCGCGCCGACGAAATCCATATCGAGGCCAGCGCCCGCTCTTTCCTGCATCACCAGATTCGCGGTTTTGCCGGGACGTTGAAGCTGGTGGGCGAGGGCAAGTGGCAGCCGCGCGATGTGAAGAAGGCGCTGAAGGCGCGCGACCGCGCCGCCTGCGGCCCGGTCTCGCCGCCGGATGGCTTGTATCTGGTGAAGGTGGACTACGACCCTCACCCTTCGACAAACTCAGGGTGAGGAATTTACAGATCGACCAGCGTCACCTGGCCCGGATCAATCGGCTCGCCCAGAAAGATTTCTCCCAGATGGGCAAAGCGCCCCGGCGCATCGGTGGCCAGGAACACTGGTGCGGCGGCCGGACCCGCGCTCAGCAAATTTCGCGCCCGCAGGACCGCCTCCACCGCGGCCGCCGTGGTCTCGGCACTGTCGACCAGCGCCACGTCCGGCCCCGCCACCTCAGCGATGACCTGCTTGAGCACCGGGAAATGGGTGCAGCCCAGCACCAGGGCGCGCGGATGCGGCATGGTGGCCAGCAGCGGAGCCAGATAGCGCTGCGCCGCCAGCCGGACGATCTCTCCGCTGGTCAGGCCTTCCTCGGCCAGGGCCACGAATAGCGGGCAGGCCTGCTGCACCACCGGCATGTTGGGGGCAGCGTCCTGGATCGCGCGGACATAGGCCCCGCCCCTGACCGTGCCCTCGGTGGCGATCACCGCGATGGGGCCTTCGGGGGCGGCGGCGATGGCGGCCCCGGCCCCCGGCTCGATCACCCCGACCACCGGCAAGGGCGCAAGCTGGCCGCCCAGGGCGGGCAGCGCGGCGGCGCTGGCGGTATTGCACGCCACCACCAGCAGCTTGATGCCATGGCCCATCAGCGCCGCGCTGGCCTGCAGGGCATAGCGTGTCACCGTGTCGGCGCTCTTGGTGCCATAGGGCAGCCGCGCCGTATCGCCCAGATAGACAAAGGATTCCTGGGGCAGCCGTGCCTTCAGCGCCCGCATCACGGTCAGCCCGCCCATGCCGGAATCGAAGATTCCGATGGGTGCGCTGCTCACAGCGGCGGCTTGGCGAAATACGCCGCCAGCAGCGCGGCATAGATGTCGGTCAGGGCGGCGATCTCGCTCACCGCCACGCACTCATCGGCCTTGTGCATGGTGGTACCGGCCAGCCCCAGTTCCACCACCGGGCAGATGTCCTTGATGAAGCGCGCATCCGAGGTGCCGCCCGAGGTGGAAAAGAATGGCGACTGGCCGGTGACGCCCGCCACGGTGTCGCTGATCAGCTGGGTGAACTTGCCCGGCGCGGTCAGGAAGGCCACGCCGCTGGCCAGGCCCGTGACGGTGATCTCGCAGCCGCTTTGCTGGGCGATGCGCGCCACCCGGTCATTCACCCAGTTGATCAGGCTGTCGGGTGTGTGTTTGTCGTTGAAGCGGATGTTGAATCCCGCCCGGGCCTCGCCCGGAATCACATTGGTGGCGTCATTGCCGGTATCGATGGTGGTGAAGGCCAGCGTGGACGGGTCGAAATGCTCATTACCCTTGTCCAGCTTTTGCGAGGAAAGCTGGGTGACGAGCTCGGCCATGGCGGAAATGGGATTGGTCGCCTTCTGCGGATAGCCGACATGGCCCTGCACGCCTTTCACCACCAGCCGGAAATTCATCGAGCCGCGGCGCCCGATCTTCAGCGTGTCGCCGGCATGGCCGACACTGGTGGGTTCGCCCACCACGCAGTGATCGATGGTCTCGCCCCGCGCCTTCAGCCATTCCAGCAGCCGGGCGGTGCCGTTGATCGCCGCGCCTTCCTCGTCGCCGGTGATCAGCAGGCTGATGGAGCCCTTGGGATCGTGTGTGCGGGCGGCGGCGGCGACAAAGGCGGCGATGGCCGACTTCATATCGGCGGCGCCGCGGCCATACAGCATGCCGTCCTTTATCTCGGCGGCGAAGGGATCGGCGCTCCAGCCGTCACCCGGCGGCACGACATCGGTATGCCCGGCGAAGCAGAAATGCGGGCTGGCATCGCCCAGCCGGGCATACAGGTTGTCGACATCGCCAAATGGCAGGCGGTGGGTTGTGAATCCCAGTTGCTTCAGCACCGCTTCCAGAACATCCAGCGCGCCGGCATCCTTCGGCGTCACCGACGGGCGGCGGATCAGGGCCTGGGCCAGGGCGAGGGCATCAACCTGCATGTCAGTCACGCAGCAATTCGTTGATCGAGGTCTTGGCGCGGGTCTTTTCATCCACCCGCTTGACGATGACGGCGCAGTAGAGGTTCGGACCCCCCTCTTTTCCAGAAGAGCCCGACGGCAGCGAGCCCGACACCACCACCGAATAGGGCGGCACCTTGCCCAGATGCACTTCGCCGGTGGCGCGGTCGATGATCTTGGTGGAGCCCGACAGGTAGACGCCCATCGACAGCACGCTGCCCTGGCCCACGATCACGCCTTCGGCCACTTCTGCGCGCGCACCGATGAAGCAATTATCCTCGATGATGGTGGGGGTGGCCTGCAGCGGCTCCAGCACCCCGCCCAGTCCCGCGCCGCCCGAGATATGGCAATGGGCGCCGACCTGGGCGCAGCTTCCCACCGTGGCCCAGGTGTCGATCATGGTGCCTTCGCCGACGCGGGCGCCGACATTGACGAAGCTGGGCATCAGGACCGCGCCCTTGGCGATGAAGGCGGAACGGCGCACCACCGCGCCCGGCACGGCGCGGAAACCGGCGGCACGAAAGCGGGCCTCGTCCCAGCCCAGGAATTTGGAATCCACCTTGTCCCACCACACCGCTTCGCCCGGCGCGCCGGAAATCAATTTCATGTCGCTCAGGCGGAAGGACAGTAGCACCGCCTTCTTCAGCCACTCATGTACGAGCCACTGTCCGTCCAGCTTTTCAGCCACGCGCAGGGAGCCATTGTCGAGGCCCTCCAGCGCGGCTTGCACCGCGTCGCGTTCCGCGCCTTTCGACGACACACCCAGGCTGTCGCGCTTCTCCCAGGCTGCGGTGATGGCCGCGCTCAACTCGCTCATCGTCAAATCCTGATGCTCTGCAGAAATTCGCCCAAATTCTCGGTCTGATGGTCGATATCGCTGTCCGACACGCCCATCAGCGGGCCGTGCTTGCCCCAGGGCGCGTCGGTTTTCAACCACACCGTCGTCATGCCCGCTGCGCGCGCCGGGACCAGGTTGCGGGCGATGTCGTCGAACATGGCGGCCTTGGGGCCGTCCACCCCGGCGACCGCCATCACGCTGGCATAGGCCTGGGGCTGCGGCTTGGGGGCGAAGGCCATGCTGCGTATGTCCCATACCGCATCGAAGGCCTGCGACAGACCGATCCGGTCCAGTATGCGCGCGGCGTGGTTGGCGCAGCCATTGGTGAAGACAAAGCGCCGGCCCGGCAGCCGCGCCAGCGCGGCTTTCAAGGCCGCGTCGGGTCCCAGATCGTGCAGTTCGATGTCATGGACATAGGCCAGGTAATCCTCGGCATCAACCTGATGCTCGCGCATCAGTCCATTCAGGGTGGTGCCGTATTGGCGATACAGGTCTTTCTGAACCGCCCGGGCCGCATCGCGAGGCAGCCGCAGGAAGCGCTCCACATAATCGGTCATGCGCGATTCGATCTGGGCGAAGATGCCGTTGTCGGCGCGGTAAAGGGTGTTGTCGAGGTCGAAAATCCAGTCCCGCACATGGCGGAAATCCGGCCGTTCCGCCGCCGCCATACCGTGATCGTCCCTGATGGCCGTGCCTGTCATGGCCGCGACCATGACCCAGCAAAAAGGCGGGGGCAAGCACCGTTAACGGGCATCCACCTTGTCTCTTTATGGGCTGTTAAAGCCACTGGGCCGAGACTGGGCCGAGACTGGGCCGGGAGCGAAAAAGAGGGAAAATGGACCAGGGAACACCGTCATCACCGCGCCCTGCCAAGCCGGGTCTGGACCCGCGCAACGCACTCGACATTCTCGACATCCGCACCGCCCGCCAGATGCAGACCGGCGCCAGCCATGCGGATCTGGCGTCGCGCGCCGATGCGGGCGCGGACATGCTGCACTATCTGGCGACCCATGCCGGGGCCGCCACCCGTGCTGCCGTCGCTGCCAATCCGGCTGCCGCTGCCGTCACCAACCGCCTGCTCGCCGATGACGAGGCCGAGGATGTGCGCGCCGAATTGGCGGTGAAGATTGCGCGGCTGATGCCGGGCCTTTCTGAACGCGAAAGCTCTCATGTCTTCGCCCTGACCATCGAGACGCTGGAATGCCTGGCGCGCGACGCCGCCGTCAGGGTGCGCGCCATCCTGGCGGAAGAGATCAAGGCGCTGGACTGCGTACCGCGCGACATCATACTGGCTCTGGCGCGCGACCTTCATGCCGTGGTCGCTGGTCCCATCCTGCAATATTCGCCGCTTCTGTCCGACGCTGACCTGATCGAGATCATCGCCTGCGGCCAGGTTCAGGAGGTTCTCACCGCCATAGCCAGGAGGAAGCCTGTAAGCTCGCCGGTCGCCGACCGGCTGGTGCAGTCGCTGGACGTGCCGGCCGTGGCGGCGCTGCTGGTCAATCCCGACGCGAAAATCCGCAAGGAGACGATGGACCGCATTGTGGAGCAAGCGGAAGAAATCCAGGCCTGGCACATGCCGCTGGCGCTGCGTGCCGATCTGTCGGCGCGCGCCATCCGGCGTATGGGCAGCCTGGTGGGTGCGGGCATCATCGAACGGCTGGCGGCGCGCAATGATCTGTCGGACACCACGCGCATCCATCTGAACCGGGAACTGCGCGCCCGCCTGGCGCAGCCTGACAATAGCATGCCGGGCGCCCCCGCACCCGCCGAAGCCGTGGCGCTGGCGGTGAAGGAAAACCGTCTGGACGGTCTGTTCGTGGAACAGGCCGCGCAGGCCGGCAGCCGCGAGACGGTGGTGCTGGCGCTGGCCCAACTGGCCAATGTGACCGAACAGACGGTGAAAAAAATTCTGACGGCGGGCAACGCCAAGCCCATCGTGGCACTGGTCTGGCATGCGCATCTGTCCATGCGGGTGGCGTTCAAGATTCAGACTTTCCTGATGAAGCTGCCGTCCCGCGACGTGCTCCCCGCGCGGGGCGGTATCGGCTTTCCGCTCAGCAAGGAAGAGATGCGCTGGCATCTCACCTATTTCAACATCCCGGTCTAGGGCGTCAGCCCGCGCGCCGAGATGTGCGCGACATAGCCCGCCTTGCCGCGGGTCGGGGTGGCGGCGAACCCGGCCTCGGCATAGCCGCGCCCGGCGCAATTGCCCGCGCCCTGGATTTCGAAGGCCTGTGGTGTGGTGCAGAAGCGTTGTGGTCCCGACACCAGCGCACCGCCGCCCTTGCGCTGGGCCAGCAGATAGACCGCGTCACTGGCCAGCGGTGTGGTGATCAGCTTGGCGCAGGCGCCGGGCTGCGCCGTCCACCAGCCGCGCGACACCGCCTTGCCGTGGTCGTTCTGTGCCAGCGCCAGCAGCAACGGCTCGCGGGCCTCGTTGCACACCGTGTAGCCGGCGGGGGCGGCGGTTTTTCGGGCTTCCCGCTCCAGCGCCGCGAACAGTTCCACATTGCCGGCGGTGGGCGCGAACTTCATGCGGGCGCGAAAATCGGCCAGCGCCGCGCCGGTCGCCTTGTCGGGCGTGCCGTCAATGGCGCCGATCTTGTAGCCATTGTCCTTCAGCAATCTTTTTACGCCCGCAAGCTGCGCCGCGCTCAGGGAGCCAAACCCCGGCTGCTCATCGAAATTCATTGTCCAGACCGATTTTCCGTGATTGTCCAGCGTCGCGAAGGGCAGCGCGAAGGTGTCGCCTTCGGTGCAATAGGGCTGGGTGACGCTCTGCTTGATGACGAAGTCACCGTCCTTGACGCAGACCGGATAGCTGCCGCCCCAGGCGCGCGCCGGGCCGGAATGGGCGAGCGAAGAACGCGCATGTACCAGATAGGTCTCTGCCGTCAGCGCTTCCTTGCGCGCCAGCTTGCAGTCTCCCGGCGCGATGCGGGTCCAGCCCTGGGTCTGGCTGCGCGGCGACTGGATCGCGCTGGTCGCGGCGTACAGGACATAGCTTGTGCGGTTGCACAGCGTCAGGGCGGCATGGGCCGGGGCGCGCGCGCCCAGCAGCAGCAGCAATAGCGCAAGCACAAGCCTGCGCATTATTCGGCGGTGATCAGCGTGCCCGCGCCATGCTCGGTGAACAGTTCGAGCAGCAGGACATGGGGAATGCGGCCGTCCAGGATGACGGCGGCGCGGACGCCGCCCTCGACCGCGTCGATGGCGGTCTGGATCTTGGGGATCATGCCGCCCGAGATGGTGCCATTGGCGATCAGGGTGCGCGCCTCGCGCAGACTGAGGCGCGGGATCAGCTTTTTGTCCTGGTCCAGCACGCCTTCGACATCGGTCAGCAGCACCAGGCGCTCGGCCTTCAAGGCGCAGGCCACTGCCCCGGCCACCGTATCGGCATTGATGTTGAAGGTCTCGCCCTTGCGGCCCACACCGATGGGGGCAATCACCGGAATGGTCTCGGACTTCATGATGGAGTGCAGCACTTCGGGGTTCACTGTATCGGGTTCGCCGACAAAGCCCAGATCCACGGCTTCCTTCTCGCCGGTCTGGGGATTGGTGCGGGTCATCGCCACCTTGCGGGCGATCACCAGATTGCCGTCCTTGCCCGACAGCCCCACCGCGCGGCCGCCCGCGGCATTGATGCCGGTGACGATCTGCTTGTTGATGGAGCCGGTTAGAACCATCTCCACCACTTCCACGGCGGCCTGGTCGGTGACGCGCAGCCCGTCGATGAAGGTGGACTCGATGTTGAGCTTCTTCAGCATCGCCCCGATCTGGGGGCCGCCGCCATGCACCACGACGGGATCAATGCCGGTCTGCTTCATCAGCACAATGTCCTGGGCGAAGTCGTGGGCGCCGCTGCCGGTCATGGCGTTGCCGCCATACTTAACCACGATGGTCTTCTGGTCGTATTTCAGGATGAAGGGCAATGCCTCGACCAGCACGCGGCCGGTCTGGCGCCAGCGCGCCAGGGTCCGCAGGTTGCGGTCTTCGGGTTCGTCCAAGGAACCGGCCATTGGCGCGTCCACTGCAAAAGCGCGGGCCTTATAGCGCGGGTGGCCGCGCTTCCCAACGGTTAATTATCGGGCGAGGTCGGCCAGATGCGTGCGAAGGGCCGGAATGCCGTCACCGGTCAGCGCCGAGGTCAGTTGCACCTCGGCCAGGGCGGCGGTGTGCTTGGCGGCTTCCTCGCCCGCAGCAAGGCGCGCGGCCTCTCGGCCCGCGGGCTTGAGTTCGTCGGCCTTGGTCAGCACCAGGCCATAGGAGACGGCGGTCTGGTCCAGCAGATCCATCACCTGGCGGTCGCTGTCCATCACGCCCCGGCGGCTGTCGATCAACAGCGCGACGCGGCGCAGCCGCGACCGGCGGCGCAGATAGGCGAAGATCATCTCCTGCCAGGCGTCGGATTCGGTCTTGGAGCGCTTGGCGAAGCCATAACCCGGCAGATCCACCAGGATCAGCCGCTCCGCCAGGTTGAAGAAGTTGATCTGGCGGGTGGCGCCCGGTGTCTGCGACACCCGCGCCAGCGACTTGCGGCCGGTCAGCGCGTTCACCAGGCTGGACTTGCCGGCATTGGAGCGGCCGACAAAAGCAACTTCATCGTACTTTTCCGGCGGCAGGGCATCGGCGCTGGTCGCGCCCCAGATGAAATCGCAGGGCCCCGCGAACAGGATGCGCGCGGCTTCCTCTGCCTGCGGGTCAGTCATTCGCCGCTTTCGGATGGGCCTTCTTCTTCGGCTTGATGTTCTCGAAGAACCTCACATCCACGCCCTCGCGGCGCATGATGTACCATTGCTGCGCCACCGACAGCAGGTTGTTCCAGGCGTAATAGATCACCAGGCCCGCCGGGAAGGTGGCGAACATGAAAGTGAAGATCAGCGGCATGAAGGCGAACATCTTGGCCTGCACCGGGTCCGGCGGCGGCGGGTTCAGCTTGGTCTGCATCCATTGGGTGATGCCGTAAAGGATCGGCCAGGCGCCGATGGACAGGAAGCTCAGAAAGGCGGGCAGGATGGTGTGCGGATTGTAGGGGATCAGCCCGAACAGGTTCAGCATGCTGGTGGGATCGGGCGCCGACAGGTCGTGGATCCAGCCATAGAAAGGCGCGTGCCGCATCTCGATGGTGACGAACAGCACCTTGTAGAGCGAGAAGAACACCGGGATGGTCAAAAGGATCGGCAGGCAACCCGACACCGGGTTGGCCTTTTCGCGCTTGTACAATTCCATCATCTGCTGCTGCAGCTTGGTGGGGTCGTCCTTGTGTGCTTTCTTCAGCGCTTCCATGTGCGGCTGCAGCTTCTTCATCTTGCTCATGGAGCGATAGCTGGCCGATGCCAGCGGGAAGAAGACCAGCTTGACGATGACGGTCAGGCCCAGGATGGCGAGGCCGAAATTGCCGCAAAGCTTGTAGAGATTGTCCAGCAGCCAGAAGAAGGGCCGGGTGAGGAACCAGAACCAGCCCCAGTCCACCGCCAGGTCGAAATGCGCGATGTGCTGGCTGTCTTGATAGCCGCGCAAAATGTCCACCACCTTGGCCCCGGCGAACAGCCTGTGGCTGACGCTGGCGCTGGCGCCGGGCGCGATGGTGCGCGCATTCAGGCGGTAATCGGCCTGATAGGCTTCCACGCCGGCGGGCGTCTTGCTGCCGGTATATTCGCCCGCATAATTTTCGCCCTGCGGCGGCACCGCCGCCGCCATCCAGTATTTGTCGGTGATGCCGACCCAGCCGCCGGTGGCGCTGAAGCTCTTGGGGGGTGTGCCCGGGTCCTTGAAGTCGCTGTACTTGGCGTCGACCTCGCTGTTGCCCGCAACGCCGACAAAGCCTTCATGCAGCACATAGCTCGATGCCGTCTTGGGAATGTTCTGCCGCGCCACCGCGCCATAGGGATAAAGCGTCACGGCCTGGCCGGTCTTGTTGGCGACGCTGTCGGTGATGGTGAACAGATACTGGCTGTCGATGGCGACGATGCGGGTGAAGACCAGGCCGTGACCATTGTCCCAGGTCAGGGTCACGGGATGGCCGGGCGACAGGGTGGCGCCATCGGCCAGTTTCCACTGGCTGTCGGTATTGGGCATCCCGGCGGTCCCGACCCAGCCGAAATCGGCGTAATAGGGATAGTCGGTGCTCTTGGGTGCGAGCAGCACGATCTCTGGCGAATTGGGATCGATGGTCTCGTGGTATTTCTTCAGCCGCAGATCGTCCAGCCTTGCGCCCTTCAGCAGGATCGAGCCATCGACCATGGGCGTGTTGATGATGACGCGGGCGCCGCCCACCTTCAGGGCTGCGGCGCGTGTCATGTGCTGGGCGCTCGCCACGATGCCCGGAAGGCCCGGCGCCGCGCCGGCGGCGGGCTTGCTTGCCGGGTTGGGCTTGGTCTGGTGGGCAAGGCTGGCCTGGCGCGCCTGCTCCTGTTTCATCGAAGGCGTGGCGACGAAATACTGCCACAGGAACAGTACTGCGGCGCTCAGCGCGACGGCGAAAAGGACATTCTTGTTGCGGTCCATGGGGCGGGCCTAATGCTTGGGATGGGGAACAGGATCGAAACCCGACGAACCGCCGAGCCAGCTTACGGGATGGCAGCGCGCCAGCCGCTTCAGTGTCAGCCACAATCCGATGACCGGACCGTGAATCTCCAGCGCCTCGATAGCATAATTGGAGCAGCTGGGGGTAAAGCGGCAGACATGGGGCAGCAGCGGCGACAGAAGATAGCGGTAGAAACGCAGCGGCGCCGACAGGACGGCGATGGCAAGCCTACGCATGGACCTCTCCCGGGCGCGTGTCCAGCTTTCGGTGCGCTGCTTTCACGGCAATGGTGATGTCGGACAGCAGCGCCGGATAGGGCCTGGCCCCGGTGGTTGCGCGCGCGACCAGAACATAGTCATGGCCCGCGCGTCCCAAAAGAGGCAGCAGCTGGGCCGCCGCCGCGCGCAGACGCCGCTTGGCGCGGTTGCGGGCCACGGCATTGCCGATCTTCTTGCTGGCGGTGAAACCGACACGGATGCCCCCCTGTGCGGGCTGCGGCGTGGGGCAGGTTTCCAGGGTGACGGCGCCTTCGACGCGGCGGATTCCCCGCGCCGCCCTTAAGAAGTCAGCGCGCGTCTTCAGGCGTTGCATAATGAGAGGCGTCTCTGGGTCGCCTGGCCCGATCAGGCCGAGAGTTTCCTGCGGCCGCTGGCGCGGCGGCGGTTCAGGATCTTGCGGCCGCCGGCGGTCGCCATGCGCGAACGAAAGCCATGGCGGCGCTTGCGCACGAGTTTGCTCGGCTGATAGGTGCGCTTCATGGTCGTCAGGCTCCGAAAGGCGGTTTTGCCGCGAAAGAGCCGGGTTTTTAGGGTGATGGCGCAGGCCTGTCAACGCGGGACTAAGCCCTTGATCGAAATATTGTTTCAATCCCCCTAGTCCCCCAGCGCGATCCCGTCCCGGCGGGGATCGGCAGCGCCGATATAGCCGTCCTTGACCCGCATGATGCCGTGCAACCCGCTGCCTTCGACCGCCGGGACCCGGACGGTATGGCCCATGGCGGTCAGCTGGGCGGCCAGGGCGTCGGAGTTGGGCGAGTGTTCCAGCAGGGTGGCGCCGTTCATGTTGACCTCCTTGGGCATGGCGACCGCCTCCTTGGGGCCCATGCCGGCGTCCAGCAGCCCCACCAGGGTCTGGGAGACGTAATCGATGATGGCGGGGCCGCCGGGCGACCCGACCGAGACCAGGAACCGGCCGTCCTTGTCAAAGACGATGGTGGGCGACATGGACGACAGCGGCAGCTTGCCCGGCGCGGCGGCATTGGCCACCGGCTTGCCGTCGCGCACCGGCTGGAAGGAAAAGTCGGTCAGCGTGTTGTTGAGCAGGAAGCCCCTGGTCATGATCTCGGCGCCGAAACCGGATTCGACGCTGGTGGTCATGGCAATGACTTCGCCGGCATCATCGACAATGGTCATGTGGCTGGTGCCGTGCAGCACCGGCGATACCTGCGGCGACAGCGCGGCATGCTTCTGGGGCGGATCGCCGGCCGCCGCCGTTCCCATGTCCCTGGCCGGATCGATCAGCTGGGCGCGGCTGGCGAGATAGCCTTTGTCGATAAGGCCCTTCACCGGCACATCGACAAAGGCAGGATCGCCCAGATATTGCGCGCGGTCGGCATAGGCCAGACGGCTGGCTTCGGCAAAGAGGTGCGCGCCGCTCACGGTACCGGGCGTTAATTGCTGGGGCTTGAAACGCTGCAGCATGCCCAGCATCTGCAGCACCGCGATGCCGCCGGACGAGGGCGGCCCCATCGAGCACAGGTGATACTGGCGATAGTCGCCGCATACCGTGGGGCGCTCCTTGGCCTGGTAACCTGCGAGATCGGCCAGGGTCATGCCGCCCTGGTTCCTGGGCGCGTCATGCACGGCATCGACGATCGCCTGGGCCACCTCGCCCTTGTAGAAGGCGTCCGGGCCGTCCGCCGCGATCATGCGCAACGTCTGGGCATATTGCGGGTTCTTCAGGATTTCGCCTTCGCCCAGCGGCGAGCCGTCGGGATGATGAAAGTATTTCCGCAGGTCCGGCATGTCGGCGTCGCGCGAGAAATTCCGGATGGTGCGCGCCAGTTTCGGCCCCACCGCGAAGCCGTCCTGCGACAAAGCGATGGCGGGCTGGAACAGCCGGGCCCAGGGCAGCTTTCCGTATTTCTGGTGCGCCAGCCACAGCATCTTCACCACGCCGGGAATGCCCACCGAAAGGCCGCCGGGAATGGCTTCGGACTTGGGCCTGGGCTGACCGGCCGCATCCAGGAACATGGTCGGCGTGGCGCTGGCCGGGGCCATTTCACGCCCGTCAAAGCTGGTGGTCTTGCCGGTTGCGGGATCATAGACCAGCATGAAGGCGCCGCCGCCGATGCCGGAGGATTCCGGTTCCACCAGGCCCAGCACCAGCTGGGTGGCGATGGCGGCGTCGACCGCGCTGCCGCCGGCGCGCAGCATCTCAAGCCCGGCTTGCGCGGCATGGGGATTGGCGGCGGCGATCATATGGTGTTTGGCGACGGTTTCAGTCGCCTGCGCGCTTGCGGGCGTGACCGCCATCACCAGGCCCGGCATCACAAGGCAAAACGCCAACCACTTCATGCCGACCTCAAATTCCCGCACGTCCAGAATTTCCGCGCACCGGGATGGTACGCGGCAATCGCGGATGGTCACAAACGAAAAGCCCCGCCGAAGGGGCGGGGCTTTGTCGCAAGAACAATTTGCGCGCAGTTTCTAGCGCACGAAGACGCGCACTTCGCTGCTTGAGGCGGCCGGATCCGTGGTGGAAGCCACCGCCAGGCGCGTCGCTGGTACGCCCATGTCGGTCATGGAGCGCATCACGTCCTGGGCGTGGCGGCGGGCCGTGGACTGGGCGATCTGCACGCTGGCGGCGGTGCCGCGGGTCGGTGACACGGCGACCACCTGGAAGCTGGCGCCGGGGCGGTTCTGCAGCGCCTGGTTCAACGCGGCATAGAGAATCTGCTGATAATCGACATCGGGACGGTCAAACTTGACCACCACCAGCGGCGTGCTGCCGCCCGCCATCTGCAGGCCGGTGCCCGACAGCGCGGTCGCGCCCGAGCCGTATAATTCGCCGCTCTTGATCGAGGCGGACAGCACCGTGAGGTTGGCGCGCTCGGTGGCGACATAGGCGGTCTGGCGCTGGGTGGCGTCAGCGATCTCCTTCAGCAGACGGTCGATCATCACGATGGTCTGGCTGGTCTCATCTTCCAGCAGCTGCAACTGGCGATGGTCTTCATCGACGGCGCCCGAGACGTTGAAGGTGGCGCTGATCTGGTCCAGCGCATAATGGGCGGTGGAACTGTCGCTGGTGACATCGTTGCCCAGCGTGTTCAGGGCGTTGATGTTGCCCGACAGGGCGTCCAGCTGGCCCTGGGCCGTATTCCATTCCGCCACCAGTTCGGGGTTGCCGCGGGTGGTGCCCACCTGCAGGCGGGTTGTGATGTGTGCCTTGGCTTCCTGATAGGCCCCGGCGGCGCCCGCCCCGGCATTGCGCAGATTGGAAAGCTGGGCGGAATTGCCGGCCAGGCGGGACTGAAGGCCCGCGACCTGGGCGCGCAGCGACTGGATGGTCTTGTTGACGGCGGTGCCGGTGTCGGGACCGGCCTCGATGGTGACGGGCGTGATGGTCGCGACCGAGACCCCGCCGGTGGGAGCCGAAACCGGCATCGCCTGGGTCTGCGGCGCCCCATTGTCTGAGCCGGCGCTGGGGGCATCGGAATCCGACATGGTGGTGTCGTCCCCAAACATGCTGTCAAGATCGGAGCAGGCAGCCAGGCCGAGCCCCGCTGTTAGCGCAAAAGCCAGAAAAAGGCTCTTTTTGAGCCCCTGCTTGGATGAAATTCCCCTCATTATGCTCTCCGCTGCCCGGCGCCCCTGCCCAACGGAAATCTGGCGCCAAAACCCAACCTGATCCTCCGCCAAGCGGAAGACGGACCCTTGGCCGCAAGTCTTAACCAGCAGGGTGGCAGGGGACAAGGGAGCACAATGCCACTTTGGGGGTGAATCTCACCGTTTTCATCGGGACTTGGCGTCAAATCGGCGACTGTGGCGGCGGAGACGCGGCCGGTGTGTGGTTGTTCTTGCCTTTGTTGAGGCTCCCCAATAGGTTCGCGCCTCCAAAATGCGCACCCGTAGCTCAGCTGGATAGAGCACCAGACTACGAATCTGGGGGTCAGGAGTTCGAATCTCTTCGGGTGCGCCAGTTTTCCTTCGCCAGCCAAGCGCGCTTGAAAAAAGTCAGTGCCCCTTTCGAGGCCCCCCAAGCGGGCCAGGCAGGCGCCAGGTCCCGCATCCCGACAAAAATCAAGGCGCCAGCTCCCCGGTTGCTTCCACCAGCAGGCGCACGAACTCGGCCATCTTGGCGCTGTCGATTCAGCGCACCACCGCCGCGATGTCGCGGCCGATAGTCCACGAAGACCGCGTTTGCCTCCCCCCAGTGCCAGAAGCGCCAGGGGAACGAGGGTGCGTTTTGAGGATCAGCAAAAGCGCTCGTCAACCGGCGCGGTACCGCGCTTTGGGCGAGGCCTGGTGCTTGTGGAAGGCATGCAGGATCTGGCGCAGGCCCGGCTCTGCCACCCGCGCCGCCGCCTGTTCCGCGGGCAGCCACGCCATCTGGCGGGCGCCTTTCTCCGGCCAGTCATTGAGCTGTCTGGTGACCTTCAGGACAAAGACGTCGACGCTGCAGGGCACGACGCCATCCCTCTTTTCTTTGAGATAGTGATAGGCGCCCAGCGCCGCGGACTGGATGTCTCCGGTAACGCCGGCTTCCTCAAAGGCTTCGCGCGCGGCGGATTCCGCCATGGTCAGCTCGGGTTCGGGCCAGCCCTTGGGAATGATCCAGCGCCCGGAATTCAGCGAGGTGATCAGAAGGATTTCGGCCACCGGGCCATGCGGGCGCCAGCACAAGGCCGCGACCTGCCTGCCATGTTCCCGGAATAGAGGCCCGCCCGTCACCGCTGCTCCCACAGGTGATTCGCGCCAGCCAGTCTAGGATCATCCGCCTACGGCCCAAAATCACAGGATGCCGAAGGCCCCGGCCAGCAGATAGAATACGGCGCCGATCAGGCCGGCGGCGGGCATTGTCACAATCCAGGCGACCACGATGTCCTTGGCCACGTTCCAGCGCACCGCGTTGACGCGCCGCGCCGCGCCGACGCCGACAATGGCGCCGGTGATGGTGTGGGTGGTCGAAACCGGAACGCCCAGCCAGGTTGCGCCGAACAGGGTCAGGGCGCCGGCGGTCTCGGCGCAGACGCCCTGCACCGGCGTCAGATGGGTGATGCGCGAGCCCATGGTGCGCACGATGCGCCAGCCGCCGAACAGGGTGCCCAGCGCCATCGCCGCCTGGCAGGCCAGCACCACCCAGAAGGGGACATGGAAGCTGCCGCCTTCCAGCCCGTGCGCGAAGAGAAGCGCGGCGATGATGCCCATGGTCTTTTGCGCGTCATTGCCGCCATGGCCCAGGCTGTAGGCGCTGGCCGAAAGGAACTGCACATGGCGGAAGATCTTGTCGACCTTGAAGGGCGTGGCTTTCAGGAAGGTCCAGGACACAAAGAGCACCAGCAGCAGCGCCAGCACGAAGCCCGTGGCGGGCGACAGCGCAATGGCCGCGATGGTCTTGCCCAGGCCCGACCATTCCACCACGCCCCACCCGGCCTTGCACACGCCCGCGCCCACCAGTCCGCCGATCAACGCGTGCGAGGAAGAAGAGGGAATGCCCGCCAGCCAGGTCACAACATTCCACACAATGGCGCCCATCAGCGCGCCGAAGATCACCTGGTCGGAAATGATGTGAGGCGAGACGATGCCGGTGGCGATGGTGGTGGCGACATGCAGGCCGAACACGGCGAAGGCGATGAAGTTGAAGAAGGCCGCCCAGGCAACCGCATAGCGCGGCGACAGCACGCGGGTGGAGACGATGGTGGCGATGGAATTGGCCGCGTCATGAAGCCCGTTGAGGAAGTCGAAGACCAGGGCAACGGCAATCAGCAGGATGATGAGGGTCATCAGACCTGCTCGATGACGACGCCCGAGATGCGGTTGGCGACATCCTCGAAGCGGTCCACGACCTTTTCCAGATGATCGTAGATCTCGCTGCCGACGATGAAGGCCATGGCGTCGCCGCCCCGCGTCTTTAGGTACAGCGTCTTGATGCCCAGGTCGTTGAGCTCGTCTGCCTGTTCTTCCAGGCGGGTGATTTCCTCGGTGATGGCGTTGATACGTCCGGCATTCTCGCGCATCGAGCCCAGCAGGCCGACAGCTTCCACTGTCAGCTCGGCGCAGCGCAGGATGATGTCGGCCATCTGGCGCATGTGCAGGTCGAAGCTGGAGACTTCAAACAGCGTGATCGCCTTGGCGGTCTTCTGCATCTGGTCGATGGTGTCGTCGAGCTGGTTGATCAGCTCCTTGATGTCGCCGCGGTCAAAGGGGGTGATGAAGCTGCGGCGCACGCCCAGCAGGATCTCGCGGGCGATGGCGTCGGCGGCGTTCTCATGCGCCACGATGCGGCTGCAGGCCTCCGCCACGCCGGGGCCACCTTCCAGCAGGTCGCGCAGGGCGACGGCGCCGTCCACCAGCGTGCGCGCATGGGCATTGAACTGGCCGAAGAACTTCTCTTCATGCGGCATCAAGGCCTGGAAAAAGCGCAGCACGAAACCCCCCGGGATTGGTGGCCATTGCTTGCTATGGCCGCCCGGGCATCGTCAAGCGCAGCGCCGACGATATATCCTGCAAGATATTGATTATCATATATAATAATTAAATGCGGAACGGCCTAGCGCCGCCTTTTTTCAAAAGGAATTGTAGTCGTTGGGCGGGCGATGCACATTGGTCAGCAAGGTGGCGGCGGTTTTTCGCCTGCACACCGATGGCGCCCGGCCCATGCTGGTCGATATCAGCATTTCAGGCACGTGGATGGCGCCGGCGCAGCGCGATCAGTTCCGCGCCGTGCTGGCGCAAAACAACGGCGATATCAAAGCCTTCAGTGCGCATCTGCGCGTGGCCGAAAAGCAATATCTCCAGCCGCGCGGCGGTTCCCGAAGTTGCATGTTGAAATTCGCGGGCACCGCGTCTACATCCTCAACACTGGGGTGCAATACACGCGTGGAGCGTTTTGGTTCCGCGCACACGTGAAAAAATCTGTCGCCCGCAAGTTCCGTCCGTTCCATCAGTTCCCACTCTGACCCCTAACGGAGCCACTGTGTCCCATTCTGAATTTACTGCTCCCGATGTTATGGCAATGGAAAAGCCATCGCCGCGCGGTTTTGCGCGCACGCTTGTGGCCGGCGGCATGCTGGCGGCGGCGGCGATGACCATGCAGAACATCCCGGTCGGCAATCCAGTTCGCCAGGATTATGCCCGCAGCCAGAACCCGCTGCGCATGATCGACGCTTCCGACGGCGCGCCGCAGACCTCGTCGGCCTATGACGAAGAACACCGCATGTCGTCGCAGCAATTGATCAACCGCTGGGACGTCGTCATCACCGAAGCCTCGAAGCGCTTCCATGTGCCCAAGGCCTGGATCCGCGCCGTGATGCGCCAGGAATCCGGCGGCCGCACCATGCTGGGTGAGAACAAGCCCATCGTCAGCAGCGCCGGCGCCATGGGGCTGATGCAGGTGCTGCCGGCGACTTATGACGAGATGGCGCAGCAGCACAAATTGGGCGACGACCCCCTCAATGCCCGCGACAACATCATGGCCGGCACCGCCTATTTGCGCTGGCTGCACGCGCGTTATGGCTATCCGCGCATGTTTGCCGCCTACAATGCCGGTCCCGGCCGGGTGGAGCGCGGCGGCCAGCTGCCGGCGGAAACCCGCGCCTATGTCGGCGGCATCACCAAGACGCTGCGCGTCGCCGGACGCGATGGCGACCTGGTGCACTTGACCCGTCCCGATGGCGGCACCGTGAAGATTGACGTCGGCAAGGTGACCGCGGTGCGCGCGCCCCTGCCGGGCGAATATGCCTCCAGCGTCAAGGCCGTGATCACGATCGGCCACCGCGCCCAGGCGGTGCGCGAGAATGTCATGCTGGCCACCGCCGCTATCCGCGCCACCGGCGGGCTGATCTGAACCCTTTTTATCGCGGGTCCGTCGGGTAAGATGCAGCCTGGAATTTTGCGGGACCCGCCATGATCCTTCGCACATCGCTTTGTCTTGCCGCGCTGCTCATCGGCGCCGCGCCGACCGTGTTGATGACGGTACCGGCCCGCGCCGACGCCAATCCCTTTGCCGCCGCCAGCACGCTGCCCTACCAGGCGCCGCCCTTCGACCGCATCAAGGATAGCGACTATCTGCCGGCCTTTGACCAGGGCATGAAGCGGCAGATCGCCGAAGTGAACGCCATCGCCGCCAACCCGGCGGCCCCCAGTTTCGGCAACACCATCGCGGCGCTGGAAAAATCAGGCCGCATGCTGGACCGGGTCAACAACACCTTCTTCAACGTCCAGCAGGCCAATACCAGCCCCGCGCTGGACAAGATCCAGACCGAGATTGCCCCGAAGCTGGCGGCGCACAGCGACGCCATCTTCCTGAACCCCAAATTGTTTGCGCGGGTCAAGACGCTCTACGACACCCGCGCCACGCTGAAGCTCGATCCCGAGGCGCTGCAGGTCCTGACGCTTTATTACCGCCAGTTCGTGCATGGCGGCGCCAACCTGGCGGGCAACGCCAAGGTTCGTCTGCAACAGATCAACAAGGAAGATGCCGGCCTGGAAACCCAGTTCCAGCAGAAGCTGGTGGCGGGCACCAAGGCGGGCGCGCTGGTCATCAGCGACAAGGCCCAGCTCGACGGCCTGTCGCCCGCCGAAATCGCCAACGCCGCCGACGCCGCCAAATCGCGCGGCTTGCAGGGCAAATGGGTGATCCCGCTGCAGAACACCACCCAGCAGCCGCTTCTGACCGATCTGGCCGACCGCGCCACCCGCGAAAAGCTGTTCAACAACAGCTGGACCCGCACCGAAAAGGGCGACAAGAACGACACCCGCGCCGTGATCGTCCGCCTGGCGGTGATCCGCGCCGAAAAAGCCAAGCTGCTGGGCTATCCCAACTACGCCGCTTACATTCTCTACGATCAGATGGCGCAGACGCCGCAGGCGGTGGAGAAATTCATCAGCCGTCTTGTGCCGGCCACTCGCGCCAAGGCGGCGGAAGAAGCCAAGCTCATCCAGGCCGCGATCGACAAGGACGCTTCTTTGCGGAAGACGGAGCATTTCGCCCTCAAGCCCTGGGACTGGCAGCGCTATGCCGAAAAGGTGCGCAAAGAGAAATACGATCTCGACGACGCGGCGCTGAAGCCGTATTTCGAGCTGAACAGGGTGCTGAATGACGGCGTCTTCTATGCCGCCAACAAATTATACGGCATCACCTTCAAGCGCCGCACCGACCTTCCGGTCTATCAGCCCGATGTGATGGTGTATGAGGTCTTCGATCAGGACGGCTCGAAGCTGGGCCTGATGTATTTCGATTACTTCAAGCGCGACAACAAGGCGGGCGGCGCCTGGATGAACAATTTCGTCACCCAATCCAAGGCGCTGGGCACCAAGCCGGTAATCTACAATGTCGCCAACTTTACCAAGCCCGCGCCGGGCCAGCCTGCGCTTCTGAGCTTCGACGACGTCACCACCATGTTCCACGAGTTCGGCCATGCCCTGCACGGCCTGTTCGCCAACCAGACCTGGCCACTGGTATCGGGCACCAATGTGGCGCGCGATTTTGTCGAGTTTCCTTCCCAGTTCAACGAGCACTGGGCGCTTTATCCCGATGTGCTGAAGCATTATGCGGTGAACCAGCAAGGCCGGGTGATCCCGCAAGCCCTGGTGGACAAGATCAAGGCGTCGGACACCTGGGGCCAGGGCTATGCGCTGGGCGAGCTTCTGGCGGCGTCGCAGCTCGACATGCGGTGGCACACCCTGGCGCCGGGCGCGGCTGCACCCGTTGTGGACGCGTTCGAGACCAAGGCGCTGCATGACACCGGCACCGATTTTCCCAATGTGCCGCCCCGCTACCGCTCCAGCTATTTCCTGCACATCTGGGCCAACGGCTATGCCTCGGGCTATTACGCCTATCAATGGACGGTGATGCTGGATGACGACGCCTATGCCTGGTTCATTGCGCATGGCGGGCTGACGCGGGCGAACGGCCAGCGTTTCCGCGACCTGATCCTGTCCAGGGGTCATACGCTGGATTACGGCCCCATGTTCCGGGCCTTTTACGGCAAGGATCCCGATATCGGCCCCATGCTGGAGCACCGGGGGCTGACGCCGCAAAAGCCCTGAGCACCACCGGACGCTTGGCCGGGACCGCCTGCACAAGCCCTTCAACCTGGACTAGCCCTGCGCCCCGGCTACGAAGATGACCACCTAACTCTTCTTCTTTTTCTTGGCGGGCTTCTTCTTGGGGACTTTCTTGCCCTCCGTGCGGGCTTTCGACAGGCCGATGGCAATCGCCTGCTTCCTGCTCGTCACTTTCTTGCCCGAGCCGCTGCGCAGGGTGCCCTTCTTGCGCTCTTCCATCACCTTCTCGACCTTCTTGGAGGTCGCCTTGGAATATTTGTGTGCCATGTTTCATCCTTGGGTTGCCGTTCGTCGAAAACAACAACCGGCGCAAGGAAAAAGGGTTCCGGCCGCGGGCAGGCGCGGCCTGTTCGACAAGGCCCCACCCCCCGGCTAGAACGCAGTCATGACCAATCCGGCCTTCATCGCCGGCGACTGGGGCACCAGCCGCTTGCGGCTATATCTGTGCGATGCGTCCGGCGCGGTGCTGGCGCGGGACGAGGGCGCGGGCGCGGCCAGCGCCGACCATGCGGCGCGCTTCGCCGCCGCCGTGGCGGCGTGGGATGGGGCCTATGGCAAACTGCCCGCGGTCCTGGGCGGCATGGTGGGCTCGACCATCGGCTGGAAAGAAGTGCCCTATCTCACCTGCCCGGCGCGGCCCCACAGCATTGCCGCGGCGGCGCTTCGCTTCAGCCATGACGGCCGCGCCATCGCTATTGCGCCCGGCCTGACCTGCACCAATCCCGCCGGCGCGCCCGATGTGATGCGCGGTGAGGAGGTGCAGATCCTGGGAGCGCTGCGGCTGAAGCCCGAACTGGCGCGAGGCCGGCATATCGTCTGTCTGCCCGGCACCCACACCAAATGGGCGGTGGTGGAGGAGGGCAGCGTCATCCAGTTCCAGACCGCGCTGTCGGGCGAACTGTTCCAGCTTCTGGCCGCCCACAGCGTGCTGGCCCGGGGCGGCGGCACCCCGGATGGGACCAGCGCGGCCTTCGCGCAAGGCATCGGTTTTGCCCGCACCAACACGGGCGGCCTGCTGCATGCTTTGTTCAGCACCCGCAGCCGCGTCGTGACAGGCCAGATCGCCAAGTCCGAGGCGGCGTCCTATCTGTCGGGCCTGATCCTGGGGGCCGATGTGGCGGGCGCCACCGCGCTTTTCGGCGTGGCTGGCGCCGTATGGCTGGTCTGCACGCCGCAGCTGGCGAGCCTGTATGACGCGGCGCTGCAAGCGTTTAACCTGTCCGGTCAGGTGATCGACGGCGATGACGCGGCCCTTGCCGGGCTGGTGCAGATTCAGGCGGAGTTGACGTGACAGCCGAGGCGCTTTTGCAGGAGCTTCCCATCGTCGCCATCCTGCGCGGCGTGACGCCGGCGCGTGTCGAAGGCGTGGCGGCGGCGCTGTTCGAGGCGGGCATCCGCGCCATCGAGGTGCCGCTGAATTCGCCCCAACCCTTCAAGAGCATCGAGGCGCTGGCCAAACAGTTCGGCGCGCGCTGCCTGACCGGCGCGGGTACCGTGCTGGACACCGCCAATGTAGACCGCGTCGCCGATGCCGGCGGCACCTTGCTGGTGACGCCCAACACCAATCCGGCGGTGATTGCGCGCGGCGTGCAAAAAGCCATGACGGTGATGCCCGCCTTCTATACGCCCAGCGAAGGGTTTTTGGCCCTCGCGGCGGGCGCGCGATATCTGAAACTGTTTCCGGCCGCCACTGGCGGCATCGATCACCTCAAGGCGATGCTGGCGGTGCTGCCCGGCGACGTTGCGGTCTATGCCGTGGGCGGCGTCGGCGCGGGCAACATGCGCGAATGGAAGGCGGCCGGCGCAAAAGGCTTCGGCCTGGGCTCCGACCTGTTCAAGCCCGATTTCACCGATGCCGAAATCGCCGCCCGCGCCCGAAAATGCGTTGCGGCCTTTCGGGGCTGATCACCAGTTCGGCAACTTATGTTTTCATCGCTGTGCAAACCTGTACACGGCTGCGCACACGAAATCGTTTTAACCACTGATACGCTTGAGTTTCTTTGCACGCGGTTTGGGTGTTTTCTCTTGGCGCGCGCGGCCAGTTCAATAACTGGAGCACAGGGAAGGAAGGCTTTGAAAAGCGGGTTACCTGGCGCCTGAGGGCGATCGCCCGGGACAATTCTCAGATACATTCGCTTGCGCGAGATTGCCGGACGCTGTTTGAATTTCAACGCTTTCCGCCGCGGCCCTTGCGCCGTTGCGGGGCATTGATCTGCACGATCGCGGCAAGGCGCGCCAGTTCGGCCCTGCTTGCCGCCTGCGCCAGCTGCTCGACGGCACGGTAAAGATGGAGAATCTCTTCTCCAAGCGCCGTCAGTCTGGTGCCGCCCCCGGTTGCTCCCCCGGCGGCGGCCTCAACGACCACGCCGTTGAATGTCTTCTGGATTTCCTGGATCAGCAGCCAGGCCTTGCGGTAGCTCATATCCATTTGCGCCGCAGCGGCCCGGATAGAGCCTTTGCTGGCGATCAACTCCAGAAGTTGCGCCATGCCAGGCCCCAGGGCGCTGCCCGAAGGCTCGAAATCGATGCGGATCGACAGCCGTGTCACCGCCACAGCATGACCAAGGCCGGGGCGAGTCACAAGCACGTTATGCACAAAGATACATAACGCTCGCAGCCCCCGCGCATGGTAGATTGCGGCGTCGAACCAGAGGCGGGCATGATCCAGTTAAATGTGAACGGCCAGCAGCGCATTGTCGGGGACGATGTTGAAGGCGACACCCCGCTCTTGTGGGTGCTGCGCGACCATCTGGGGCTGGTGGGCGCAAAATACGGCTGCGGCATCGGCGCCTGCGGCGCCTGCACGGTGCATGTCGATGGCAAGGCGGTGCGGTCCTGCACCCTGCCGGTGTCGCAACTGGCCGGCAAGAAGATCACCACGATCGAGGGTCTGGCGCAGAACGGCAAGCTGCACCCGCTGCAGCAGGCTTGGATCGACGCCGACGTGCCGCAATGCGGCTATTGCCAGGCCGGCCAGATCATGAACGCGGCTGCGCTGCTGAACGACAAGCCTAAACCCAGCGAAGCCGACATCCACACCGCAATGACGGGAAACATGTGCCGCTGCGCCTGCTACACCCGCATCCGCACCGCCATCCAGACGGCGGCCAACCCGGAGGAGACGCACCGTGGTTGAGATGAGCAAGTTCGCGCAGTCCGACGCCTATGTCGCCTCCCTGATCCGGGAAGTCGAAAATCTGCCGCCTGCTATGCACGCAATGGGCCGGCGCGGCTTTCTCAAGCTGTCCACGCTGGGCGGCGCCGGGCTGGTGCTGGCCTTCCATCTGCCGTCGGGCAAGGCGGCTGCGGCCGAAGCGCCGAAGGTAATCAACGCCTTTGTGCGTATCTCACCCGACAATGTCGTCACCGTCTATTCCAAGGGGCCGGAAATCGGCCAGGGCATCAAGACCGCGTTCGGTCTGATCATTGCCGAAGAACTGGATGCGGACTGGAAGACCGTTATGGTCGAACAAGCGCGCGTCAATCCCAAGGTTTACGGCAATCAGAGCGCGGGCGGTTCCACGTCCATTCCGCGCGGCTGGGACCAGTTGCGCCAGGCCGGCGCCGGCGCCAAGGCAATGCTGATTGCAGCCGCCGCCAAGTCCTGGGGCGTACCGGCGTCGGAATGCATGGCGCAGGATTCGGCCGTGCGCCACAAGACCAGCGGCAAGTCCGCCACCTATGGCGAGCTGGCGGACGCCGCTGCCAAAATGCCCGTGCCCGATGTCGCAACCCTCAAGCTCAAGACGCGCGCGGAATACCGCCTGCTGGGTAAGCGCTACAGCGGTGTCGACAATGCCAAGGTGGTAACGGGCCAGCCCTTGTTCGGCATCGATGTGCAGGTGCCGGGCATGGTCTATGCCAACTACACCAAATGCCCAGCCGTCGGCGGCAAGGTGAAGAACTACAACCGCGAGGCGCTAATGAAAATGCCCGGGGTGATCGATGTCTTCGCCATCGAGGGCAACGGCAAGCCGGTCGAGGTGATGCCCGGTGTGGCCATCATCGCCAATTCCACCTGGGCTGCGTTCAAGGCCAAGAACGCGCTGAAGGTGGAATGGGATGAAAGCGGCGCGTCCAAGGATTCCAGCAGCGTCGCCGCAGCCAGGGCGAAGGAAATCGCCCTGAAATTTCCGGAAAATCCGTCCGTCAATCTCGGCAATGTCGATGCTGCCTTTGCCAAGGCAGCGCATGTGGTCGACGCCTATTACGACTACAGCTTTGTCTCCCATGCGCCGCTGGAACCAATGAACAGCACGGCCTGGTGGCATGACGGAGTGATGGAGATCTGGTCGCCGACCCAGGCGGCCAACAACGCCCTGCCGATGGTGGCGGACCTGGTCGGCGTGCCGGAAGACAATGTTATCGTCCACCAAATGCGCTGCGGCGGCGGCTTCGGCCGGCGGCTGATGAATGACTACATGGTGGAAGCGGTGGCCATCGCGCTCAAGCTTAAGACTCCGGTCAAGCTGCAGTGGAAGCGCGAGGACGACTTCGCGCACGACTTCTATCGCCCCGGCGGTTTTCACCAGCTCAAGGGCGCTGTGGACAAGAACGGCGAGCTGGATGCCTGGCAGGAACACTTCATCACCTACACAACCGACGGTAAGACGGAAGTGGCGGGCGGCAACTTTTCCGGCAACCTGCCCAATACCACGCTGGCGCCCAATGTCCGCCGCGCCACGTCGATGATGCCGCTGATGACACCCACCGGTCCCTGGCGTGGCCCGCGCGACAATGCGCAGGTGTTCGTCAACCAGAGCTTCATGCACGAGCTGTCGACTGCGGCGGGGCGCGACCATGTCCAGTTCCTGCTGGATGTCGTGAACCGCGACGTGCCGGAACTGCGCCTCAAGCCCGGCCCCAACATTAATTTCAACAAGAACCGCGCCAGCGGCGTGATCAAGCTGTGCGCCGAAAAGGCCGGCTGGGGAAAGAAGCGGCCCAAGGGCACCGGCCTGGGAATCGCCTGGGCCTTCTCCTATGGCGGCCATGTGGCCGAAGCGGTGGAGCTGAGCGTCGATGACAAGAAGCACATCACGGTGCACAAGATGATCGTGGTGGCCGATGTCGGGCCGGTGATCAACCTGTCGGGGGCGGAGAACCAGGCCCAGGGCGGCGCGATCGACGGGCTTTCGACCGCCATGGGGCTTGAGATTTCCATGGAGGAAGGCCGCATCCAGCAGGCCAATTTTGGCAATTATCCGGTGCTGCGCATCCGCAGCGCCCCGCCGGTCGAAGTGCATTTCATCCAGTCCGATTTCACGCCGACGGGGTTGGGCGAGCCTGGCCTACCGCCGCTGGCGGGCGCGCTGGGCAATGCGATCTTCGCCGCCACGGGCGTGCGCGTGCGCTCCATGCCGCTGAGCAAGCTGGGCTATACGATCTAGCTCACCCGGCCGGCGCGGCCATCAGTCGGATCGCGCTCTCAAAGCGCGTGCGCCTTCACCAGCGCCCAGGCAGTGCCGCCCGGCGCAAGCGCCAGTTCCGCAACTGCGTCCGGTGTCAGGCGCGACAGCAGGATTCCCGCCTGGGTTCTGAGGGTGACCAGCCTGCTGCCGCCCTCTTCCAGCGTGATGGACACGATCTCGCCTTTCAGCACGTTGCGAGCTGATATCGATTCCGGCCTGCGCGACGCCAGCAGCACATGGTCGGCGCGCAGCCAGACCGACTGTGCGGGCATCGCGTCGCCTGTCGCCAGGGCCTGGCCCGGCAGGGCAGCGCCGGTGTCGCGTCTGTCCAGCAGGCCGCGAAAGGCAGGGGTCAATGCGGTTTCGGCAAAAGCCCCGTGTCCGACAACACGCCCATCCTGCAAGCCCACCAGATGCGTCGCCAGTGCGGCCGCATCGTCGATGACATGGGTGACGACCAGCATGGGGATGGCGAACGTTCGATGCATGTTGCCCAATATCCTGATGAAGGCGCGCCGCCGCACGCCATCCAGCGGCGCGAAAGGTTCGTCCAGCAACAGCAGCCGCGGCGATGCGACCAGCGCACGCGCCAGCGCCACGCGCGCCTGCTCGCCCCCCGACAGGTTGGCGACCGAACGGTCCAGAATCCCGCTTATGTCGAAAAACCGGGCAACCTCGTCTACACCGCGGCGGCGCGCGGGATCGGACCGCTTCCAGGCGTAATGGATGTTGCCGCGCACGCTGAGATGGGGAAACAGCCGCGCGTCCTGGAATACCAGTCCGATGCCCCGACGATGGGCGGGTTGGTGCTGCAAGTCCTTTCCGTTCAAGGCGATGCGGCCCGCGGCGGGCTTCAGCCCGGCGAAAGCGGCCAGCAGGCTCGACTTGCCGCTGCCCGATGGACCGAACAGGGCGGCAATCCCGTCGGGCAGGCAAAAGCGCGCGTCCAGCCGAAAGCCGCCTTGGCGCAGATGGATATCGACATCCAGCGTCATCCCAAAAGCCGCCGCCGCGTCCATTGTTGAAAGGCTTGCGCCGCCGCAAGGCCGGCCAGCGCAAGGGCGATGGACATGACCGCCAGATGCATCGCCTCGGCCTCCCCGCCTGGCTGCTGCAGCACCGCATAGATGGCCAGCGGCAATGTCTGGGTCTGGCCGGGAATGTTGGCGGCGAAGGTTATCACCGCGCCGAATTCGCCCATCGCCGCGGCGAAGGCGGTCACCACCCCCGCCACGATTCCGGGCAGCGCCAGCGGCAGCGCCACAGTGACGAAACGGTCCAGCGGAGACGCGCCCAGCATCGCGGCGGCATCGAACAGGCGCGGATCGGTGGCCTCGAAGGAAAGCCGAATGCTGCGCACCAGCAGCGGAAAAATCATTACAGCCGTCGCCAGCGCCGCCCCGTTCTGGGTAAAGGCCAGGTGCAGCACCCCGCCCAGAACGCCTTGACGCCCGAACAGCATCAGCAGCAGGAAGCCGATCAGCACCGGCGGCAGGATGATCGGTAAATGGGTAACGCCGTCCAGGACAAGGCGCCCCGGCAGGCGCGGCCGCGACAGGGCAAATGCAGTGGCGATGGCCAGCGGCAGCACCAGAAGCGCCTTGGCGGCAACCATGAAGCTGGTGCCTAGAATTTCCATTTCGGCCGGTGTCAGCATGCCCCGTCCAGCGGCAGCACATCGACCAGCGTACCGGCCGCCAAAGCCGCGGCGTGCGGCGCGAGTCGGATCAAGGCATTGGCGGCGGCGAACACCGACAGCAATGAGGAATCCTGCTGCTCGAAGGCGCGCACCACCAGCCGGCCTTCATCATCGCTGTCCAGATGCGCGCGCAAATAATGCTCGCGCGGCCCGTTGGCGGGCAGCGGCTCCGCAAGGCGCGCACGGCGAAACACGGGCTCGGCCGGCCGCCCCAGCATCCCCGCGATGATCGGCCTGGCGAACAGCTCCGCACAAACCAGCGCCGAGGCCGGATTGCCGGGCAGCCCCAGCACTGGCCCCAGCGGCGTGGTCCCGAACCAGGTCGGCTTGCCGGGCCGAAGCGCGATCTTGTCCACGCGCATCTCCAGGCCCAACCGCAGCAAGGCGGGCTTGGCGTGATCGTGATCGCCCACCGACGCGCCGCCGATCACCACCAGCAGGTCGTGATCGCGCAGCCCCTGCTCCGCCGCGGTTGCGATTGCTGGGGTGTTGTCGCGCGCGATGGCCAGGCGCTGCGCCATCCCGCCCCATCGCTCGACCAGGCCGGCCAAGCCGCGCGTGCCGGAATTGAAAATCTGGAACGGCCCCGGCGTCTCGCCCGGCTCTGCCAGTTCGTCACCGCTGGAAAGGATCGCGACCCGCGGACGCGTGCGCACCGGCAGATACGCCATGCCGGCTGCCGCAGCCAGCGCCAGCGCCACGCCATCCAGCCGGCGGCCGGTCTCCAGCAGCTGCATGCCGGCGCGGAAGTCGCCGCCGCGCGGGCGGATGTTCATGCCGGCGTTTGCCGCGGACATGGTCACGGCATCGCCGTCGCGCTGCACATCTTCCTGGATGACGACGGTATCGGCGCCGTCAGGAATGGGCGCGCCGGTTGAGATGCGAATGGCCTGGCCCGCGCCCAGCGCGCCGGTGAAGCCGTGTCCTGCCGCAGCTTCCCCCACCACGGTCAATGTGCCGGGCGTGTCGGCGGCGCGGATGGCATAGCCATCCATGGCGGAGGCGAAAAACGGAGGCTGATCGCGCGTCGTCAACACGGGCCCGGCAAGAACCCGGCCCAGCGCCTGGGCAATAGCAACCTCTTGCGCCGGCAGCGGCTTGACGGCGGCCAGCATGGCCGCGCGCGCTTTAGCGACACCCATCAGCGGCTGCTTGGCAGATTGTTCGTCCTGTGACACGTTATTCCCGGCCATACCTAACGCCGAACGCTAAGCCGCGAGAAAACACTTGTCTACCCGTCTGACCCGCCGCGCCGCCGTGTTGATGCTGGCGCTTCTGCCCGCAACGCCGCACGCCTATGCCCAGGACACCGTGACGGTATTTGCCGCGGCCTCGCTGACCGACAGCCTGAAGACCGTGGTGGCTGCCTACAAGGCCAAGACGGGCAGAACCGTCACGCTGTCCTTCGGCGCCTCCTCGGTGCTGGCACGGCAGATCGAACAGGGGGCGCAGGCCGGCATTTTCTTTTCGGCCGATACAGACTGGATGGATTATCTCCAGCAGAAAAACCTGATCGACACCGCCAGCCGAAAGACTCTGCTGGGCAACCAGCTGGTGCTGATCGGCGCGCCCAACAGCAAGCCGCTGACCATCGCGCCGCATTTCAACCTGGCCGGCGCGCTGGGCGACGGCAGGCTGGCGCTGGCAGACCCGACGTCTGTCCCCGCCGGAAAATACGGCAAGGCGGCGCTGACTGCACTGGGCGTCTGGGACGGCGTGGCAGCCCGCGTCGCGCCGGCCGAGAATGTGCGCGTGGCGCTGGAATATGTAGCGCGCGGTGAAGCGCCATACGGGATCGTCTATGCCACCGACGCGCGCATCGCGCCGCAGGTGAAGCTGATCGGCGCCTTTCCCGAAACCACCCACCCGCCCATCGTCTATCCCGTGGCGCTGACCAAGAACGCCTCACCCGCAGCGCGAGACTTCCTGGTCTTTCTGTCTGGCCCCGAGGCGCGCGCAATCTTTGAAAAGGCCGGCTTCTCGCGCGCCTAGCGCGCATAACTGCCGGATGCGCCGCCGTGCTTTTCCAGCAGGGTAATGCCTTCGATCACCATGCCGCGGTCGCTCCCCTTCAGCATGTCGTAGATGGCCAGGCAGGCGACCGAAACCGCCGTCAGGGCTTCCATCTCCACGCCCGTTTGGCCGATGGTTTTCGCTCGCGCCGTCACCACCATCGCGCCGGCCGCTTCGTCGGCCGTGATGTCCACCTTGACGCTGGTCAGTGCAATAGGGTGGCACAGTGGTATCAGCTCCGATGTCCGCTTGGCCGCCATGATGCCGGCGATCTCGGCCACCGCGCGGACGCTGCCCTTCTTGGAATCGCCGGCCAGCGCCCTGGCCAGCGTCTGTGCCGCCATGCGCACGCGCCCCTGCGCCACCGCCTCGCGCGCCGTGACCGGCTTGCCGCCGACATCGACCATGCGGGCCTGGCCCGAAGCATCGAGATGGGTGAGGTCGCCGCTCATTATGTCTCCAGGAAGCGGGGCATGGCTTCCGCGAAATTGCAGGGCCGGTGGCGGCTGTCCAGCTGCCAGCGGATGATCCGGTCCCAGCCGTCCTTGCAGGCGCCGTTGGAGCCGGGCAGACTGAAGATCAGCGTGCCATTCGCAAGCCCCGCACAGGCACGACTCTGCATGGTGGACAGTCCAACCGTCTGGAAGCTGACCATGTGCCAGACGACCTCGAAACCCTCGATCACCTTGTCGAACAGCGGACGCACGGCTTCCGGCGTCACGTCGCGGCCCGACAGGCCGGTACCCCCGGTCGAGATCACCACCTCGACCGCAGGATCGGCGATCCAGGCTTTCAACCGTTGCTGAATTTCGCTGACGTTATCCTTCACCATGGCGCGCGCCGCCAGGACATGGCCCGCCTGCGTGATGCGGTCCGCGAGAAGCTTGCCCGATGTGTCGCTCTCCTCGTCGCGCGTATCCGACACGGTCATCACCGCAACCTTGAGCGGAACGAAGGCGATGGTATCCGACATCTTGCCCCCACCGGGCGCCTGCAGAATTTCACTCACACAATCGCTCCTTCCGCGCCGGCGCGCCGCGCCAGGTCTTCCGCTCGCGGCTCGATCCACCGCACGCCATCCGGTCCGGTCTCCCGCTTCCACAAGGGCGCATCCGTCTTCAGATAATCCATCAACATCCGCACCGCCTCGAAGGCGCCGTTGCGATGCTGTGACAGCGCCGCCACCAGAACGATTGCTTCACCGGGCATGATCCGGCCGACGCGATGGATCACCAGGATATCGGGACAGCCAAAGCGCCCGGCGATGTCGTTGCAGATCCGCCCGATCTCATCCTGTGTGAAGCCCGGATAGTGATCGAGAAACAGTTCCTCCACCACCTGTCCGTCATGGCGGTCGCGGCACAGCCCGACGAAGCTGGCGAGCGCCCCCATTTCGGAGCGGCCGGCTGCAAATGCGGCCGTTTCCGCCTGCGGATCGAAGGTCGTGCTGGCGATGCGAACCTCCATTCAGCCACCGCTCATCGGCGGCATGAAGGCGATCTCGTCGCTGGCGCGAAGAACAGCGGTCAGGTCATGCACCACCGCGTGATTGACGATGAGCTTGAAGGGGGTCGCCGCCAGCGCCGCACCCAGGGCCGGCGCCTGGTCCGCCACCCAGTCCCGCAGGTCGCCCACGGTGGCGACAGCGGCCGGCGGTTCCGCGCAAGCCAGGGCGGCAGGCGCAAGAGGGCCGAATTTTCCCAAGAACACCAGCCGCACCATCAGCCGCCCGTCACGGACATGTGCCGCCGCACCGCGGGGGCCGCGCCGGGCACCGGCAAAAGGAAATCATGCGCCTTGGGCTTCAGCACCATGGCCCGGTCGATGGCCGCATGCAGGGCCGCATCGTCGTCACTGGCGCGCAACGGCGCGCGCAGGTCCACGGCGTCGTCCTGGCCCAGGCACATATATAATGTGCCGGTGCAGGTCACCCGGACGCGGCGGCATGTGTCGCAGAAATTGTGGCTGAGCGGCGTGATGAAGCCTAGCCGCCCACCGGTTTCGGCGACCTGCACGTAGCGCGACGGACCGCCCGTGCGGTCGGGCAAATCGACAAGACGCCAATAGGATTCCAGGTCGCGGCGCACCTGCGCCAGCGACAGGAACTGGTCGGTCCGGTCCTCATCTATGGCGCCCATGGGCATGGCTTCGATCAAGGTGATGTCCATGCCCTGGCCATGCGCCCATTCAACCAGGCCCGGCAGTTCGGCGGCATTGTCGTTTTTCAAGGCCACGGTGTTGATCTTGACCTGGAGGCCGGCGTCACGGGCGGCGGCGATGCCGCGCAAGACACTGTTCAGCACATCGGCGCGGGCGATGCGCGCATAGGTGGCGCGGTCCAGGGTGTCCAGCGAGACATTCACCCGCCGCACGCCGGCTTGCACCAGGCCGCGCGCGAACTCCTCCAGCCGTACACCATTGGTGGTGAGGGTCAGTTCCTCGAGCGTGCCATCGCGCAGATGCCGCGACAGCTTTTCCACCAGCTCCATGATGCCCTTGCGCATCAAGGGCTCGCCCCCGGTCAGCCGCAGATGCTTCACGCCGCGGCGGACAAAGGCGGCGCAGAGCCTATTCAGTTCCTCCAGCGTCAGCAGATCGCGCCGCGGCAGGAACTGCATCTCCTCGCTCATGCAGTAGGTGCAGCGCAGGTTGCAGCGGTCGGTGACCGACACACGCACATAATCGACTGTGCGGCCGAAGGAATCGATCAGCGGCAAGCGGTTGACCAAATCAAGAGACATGGGGCGACTATAGGCCAGAAACGGCGCCCGAAAAAGCGCCGGTTCCAGCGCTTGCCATTGTGATTGACTTCCCATGTTATTAGCTGAAATATCATTGGGGTTAGGTGCTGTCGCCACACTTGCCGCCGGGGCCAAAATGCCCGTGCCGAGCAGTGCCGCGGCATATTAAAGCCAGGAACAATGAAACAGCAAGAAACACTGGATCAGGAACGCGATAGCCTGTCCGCGCGGGACGGACTGCCGGCCGAGGCAGGCATTGCGCACTTTGCGGCGACCGAGTCCGACGTGCTGATGATCGCGGAACGCTGGCTGACGCAGGGCCGCCGTGTCGCGCTGGCGACGGTGATCCAGACATCCGGCTCGGCGCCCCGCCAGGGCGGCAGCCATATTGCGGTGCGCGACGACGGCGCCTTTGCCGGTTCGGTGTCGGCGGGCTGCGTCGAGAATGCCGTGATCGAACTGGGCCTAGCCACCCTGGGCGATGGCTGCCATCGCAGCGCGCACTTTGGCCTCAGCGATGGCGTCTTCGCGCCCGGCCTGCTTTGCGGCGGCGAAATCGAGATTTTCGTCGAGCCTATCGTCTGATGCGTCGCGCAATTCTCCGGGACATTCTGGCTGCCAGGCGGGCGAGATGTGTGCTTGTTCGGGTTCTGGACCTGGACAGCGGCGAGGAACAGCTGATCGACCCCGCCGGCGATACCTCACCCTTGGGGCGCCTGGCTGCGCAGACGGCCGGGCGCGATGCCAGCTGCAATGTCGTGCTCGATGGACGGCGGCTTTTCCTCACCGTCTACAACACGCCCTGGGAAATCGTCATTGTGGGCGCGGTGCATATTGCGCAGGCCCTGGCGGGGCTAGCTTCGGCGGCCGGCTATCGCGTGCGCGTGATCGATCCCCGCACGCCTTATGCCACCGAGGAACGGTTTGCGGGCATCACGCTGATGCGTGAATGGCCCGACGAAGCCCTGGTGAAAGAGCCTTTGACAGCGCGCAGCGCCTTGATCGCCCTGGCGCATGATTCCAAACTGGACGATGCGGCATTGGCGGCGGCCATCCGGTCGCCTGCTTTCTATGTCGGCGCGCTGGGGTCCACCCTCACCCAGACACGCCGACTGGCAAGGCTTGCGGATGGCGGATTTACGACGGAAGAACTGTCACGCATCCGCGGCCCGGTGGGACTGGCCATCGGCGCCCGCACCCCGGCGGAGATCGCGATCGCCATCCTGGCGGAGCTTGTCCAGGCGCGGCGTGCGCCAAAACCGCACCGGATCGCAGGCATCCTGCTGGCGGCAGGCTCCTCGACCCGGATGGGAACCAACAAGCTCACCCTGCCCTTTATGGGCAAGCCGATGGTGCGCCACGCCGCAGATGCAGCGCTGGCCGCAGGGCTTGATCCCTTGATCGTGGTGACCGGCCATGAGGCGGCGGCCTTGCGCGACGCGCTGGCCGGTGCGGCCGTGCAGTTTGTGCATAATGCACACCACCCTGATGGTCTTAGTTCCTCGCTGCGCGCCGGGCTGGCTGCGGTGCCGGCAAGCTGTGACGGTGCCTTGATATTGCTGGGCGACATGCCGGCCGTGACACCGCAGATCATCGAGCGCGTGATCGCGGCGTTTGATCCCGGCGCCGGACGCGCCATCTGCGTTGCAACGGCGGCAGACGGCAGGCGCGGCCATCCCGTGCTATGGGGACGGCAGTTCTTCCCAGCGATGGATGCGCTATCCGGCGACCAGGGCGCGCGGGCCCTGATGACCGCGCACAGCAGCTGGATTGCCGAGATCGATGCCGGCAGCGACGCACCGCTGATCGACATCGACACACCGGACGCATTGCACGCCCGTTCCGGGTAATTCGTTCGTACCATTGCTGATCCTGCAATGAAAACACATGCGCACATTCGCGGCATGCCGCGCAATCCCTGCTTTCAATGTTATTTTTGATGATGGCTTTCGCGCCGCTGATCACCAGTTTGTGTAGCTGCCATCCGGGCGGTGATTGAGCTGGATCGGCGCGTAGCGCTCGCTCCAGTCACCCACCATCTCCAGCTTGGACGTATCAAGGGCCACGCCCAGGCCGGGCCGGTCGTTTGGCCACAGCTTGCCGTCATGGAAATCGTAACCCTGCGGCAGGTAAGGCCAGGACCTGCGGCCTGCGCCGGTCATCTCCATCAGCGCGATCACCGAGGTCGCGGTCAGGCAATGTACCAGCGCGGTCTCGCCGATCGGGCCTGTGAAATGCGGAATCAGCCCGACATAATGGGTCTCGGCCAGGGCCGCGAGCTTCATATATTCGGTGATGCCGCCGACATTGGGTACGGTGCAGCGAGCATAGTCGATCAGGTTCTGCTCGATCAGCGGGCTGATCTCCCACTTGGCGCCATAGATTTCGCCCACCGCGATGGGCACGCGCAGGCGCGGGCGCATCACCTTGTAGACGTCAATGTTCTCGCCGCGAATCAAATCTTCGCAGAAGAAGGGATGCAGAGGCTCCAGCTCGGTGGCCAGCGTGATCGCGCCTTCCGGGTCCAACTCGCCATGAAAGTCAATGGCCCAGGCACCGTCCTTGCCGGCACCCTTGCGGATCAGCTTGCAGTCCTCGACCACACGCGACACCATCGCGAAGCGGTCCATTTCCGCCTCGCGATTGGTGGCATAGCGATAGGCGCGAAAGCCCGCGGCGATGCAGGCGCGCGCCGCGTCCTCCAGGGTGCCTCCCTTGGGCGTGGGATAGCCGGTGGCATAGCATTCTACATAGTCGCGGCTCTTGCCGCCCAGAAGCTGCCACACCGGCACGCCCAGCGCCTTGCCCTTCAGGTCCCACAGCGCCACGTCCAGCGCGCCCAGCGAATGGGTTTTTTCCCGCCCCGCCGGATAGAAATAGCCGCGAAACATGGTCTGCCACATGTGCTCAATGCGAAAGGGGTCCTCACCGATCAGCAGTCCGGCGCACTGTTCCATGGTCGAGGGCTCGCCGCCTTCGCCGATGCCCATCAACCCGCTATCGGTCTCGATCACCACGATGTTGGTGGACTGGTTGAAGGTCGGCTGGTGGATATTGGGCCGCCCCGCCGCATCGGTTGGCGTCTTGTAATAGCGGATGCGCTTGATGCGGTCCTTGGGCAGGCCCAGGGCAAAGGCGTCTGGCGCCGTCCACAGTGTTGCGGCGGCAGCCGCCATTCCTGTCATCAGACTGCGGCGATCCATTTTTCCCTCCTTGTTTTGTTCGGTTTCTGATTCAGGTCAGATTGCAGATCCAATCCGGGTTGGCGTCGCCATTCCACAGGACGCCGTCCTTGATGTCCAGCCCATGCACGGACGGCGCCCTAGCCTTGTCGGCGACGATCTTCGCCACGACGGCGCCGTCGCCATAGGTGATGCCGCTGCCATGGAGGGAGTCCGTGACGACATGGCCCAAGCGCCCACAGCTCCCGCTGGCGGCGAATTGCAGATCGTTGGGCTCCTGATCGCCGGAAAAGGTTGGAGAAGCGGTTTACCGTCCTGGCGATCATCGGTGCGTTCCGGCGCGATAGCTGGTGTGGCACCAAGTTCCTCCGCTTTTTAACGATCATACCTGCAAATTATGCGGCTGCGGCCGCTATGGCAAAGCCAGCGCGGTTGGAGTGTGGCATCGGCGCAGCACCATGGCAGCCGAAAGCAATGGTGATGCTATTAGAAATTGTTTTCGTGCCCGCGCTGGCCTAGGGTCCGGCCAAGCGTTCGGTAACAGACCGCGACGGTCGAGGAAAAAGGCGGAAATCAATGATTTATCTGCGACGCGCGCCAATGCGCGGAACCGCGACGGGGATATAAAGGACAAGACGGGATCAACCCGTGACATTGGTGCCGCCCGAACAGGGCGGCATTTTTTTTGCGCCGCGCCGCAAAATCTCATGCCGCAGTGCAGCGAAATGCGGGCGCTTCTTTTTTCGCGGGCCGTGCCGTAAGACGGCAGCCACGCCTGCACAAAACAGCATTCGGGGAGTATCAGATGCAGAGATTCCGGTTCGGCGCCGCTGTCGCGGCCCTTTTCGCCTTCGGCGCGCTCCCCGCCCTTGCCCAAACCACGGTGCTCACCAACGCCACGGTGATCGACGGCACCGGCGCGCCGGCAATGGCCAACGCCGCCATTGTCATGACCGACGGCAAGATCAGCTATGTCGGTCCCATGTCGGGCCTCAAGGCGCCCAAGGGTGCCGCCACCACCAACCTGGCCGGCAAGTTCGTGATGCCCGGCATCATCGACAGCCATGTCCATGTCGGCATCATGCACGATACCGCCCAGGACATTAAGTATTACGACCGCGCCAATGTCGAAGCCGACCTCAAGACCTATGCCGCCTATGGTGTGACCGCCGTCCAGATCATGGGCACCGACAAGGACCTGATCTTCGACATCCGCAAAGAAGAGCGCGCGGGCCGTCCGCATTATGCGCGCGTCTTCACCGCCGGTCGGGGCGAAGTCTTCAAGGGCGGCTATGGCGGGGTATTCGGCCTCAATGTGCCGGTCTCGACGCCGCAGGAAGCCCGCAGGCAGGTGGACGAACAGGCCGCCAAGGGCGTCGATCTCATCAAGCTCTGGATGGATGACGAGCGCAAGACCATCCCGGTCAAAATGCCCTACAGCATCTCGGCCGCCATCATAGACGAGGCGCACAAGAAGAACCTGCGCGCCGTGGCGCATGTCTTCTATCTCGCCGACGCCAAGGAACTTGTGAAGGAAGGCATCAACGGCTTCGCCCACATGGTGCGCGACCAGCCGGTGGACCAGGAATTGCTGGGCGCGATGAAGGCCAAGGGCGTGTGGATGGTCTCGGCCACCCTGTCGCGCGAGATGGCCTACAGTCTTGCCATCATGCCTTGGCTGCAGGACCCCTTCTTCACCCGCGGCGTCACGCCAGGCACCTTGATGGTGCTCAAGAGCATGGCCCGCGAACAGGCCGTGGTGCTGGGAGCGACGCGCTTCCCGGGCCTGCCCTATGAGAAGAAGGTGTTCTGGGACATGGACCGCACGCTGTTCCAGGCGCTGGAAAACTACCAGGCGATGGTCAAGGCCGGGGTCAAGACCGGCATGGGCACCGATTCCGGTCCCAATGGCCGCTTCCCCGGCTTCAATGCGCATGAGGAAATGCAGCTTGAAGTGTTGGCTGGCCGCACACCGATGGACGCCATCAAGTCTGCGACCTTCGACAATGCCGCCTGGCTGCAAGACAAGACCATCGGCTCGATCGAAAAGGGCAAATGGGCCGATCTTCTGGTGCTGGACAAGAATCCGCTGGACGATATCCGCAACACCGAAACCATCGCATCCGTCTATATCGCGGGCAATTCGGTGCCCACCATCTGGCAGACCTGCCGCGGCAGGGCGGAAAGTGAATGCCCGAAGCGACCGGCCAATCTGCCGGACATGCCATACTGAGCGTCACGGAAGCGACGCTTTCATGACCAACAGCAATCGCGACGCGGGCGGCTGACCCTCGCCGCCGCCAGAGGGGAGGACCATGTCTGTATCAACCCGGCCCAGCCGCGTGCGCTACCGGGTGCTTGGCCTGGTGGTGCTGGTCTATTTCATCACCTATCTGGACCGGGTGCTGCTGTCGAACGCGCTGCCGGTTATCCAGAAGCAGTTTGGCTTCTCCATCGGCACGCTTGGGCTGATCCTGGGTAGCTACAACTGGGGCTATGCCCTGTTCCAGATTCCCGGCGGCTGGTTCGGCGACCGCGCCGGGCCGCGCATCGCGCTGGCCAGCGTGGTGATCTGGTGGTCGGTCTTTACCTTCATCACCGGCTTTTCTGTCTCCGTCACCATGCTGATGGTCTGCCTGTTCCTGATCGGCGTGGGCGAGGCGGGCGCCTTCCCCATCTCCAACCGCGCTTTGTCGCGCTGGATGCTGCCGGGCGAGCGCGGCTTCGCGCAAGGCGCGACACATGCCGGGTCGCGGCTGGCGGGCGCGGCGGCGCCGATCCTGGTCGCCACGCTTATCGGGCTGTATGGCTGGCATACGCCCTTCTATTTGTTCGCCACGGTCGGCATCGGCTGGGCGGGGGTATGGCTGTGGTATTACCGTGACGTACCGGGCGAACACGCCAGCGTGAACCATGGCGAGCGCGACCGCATCGTGGCGGCGCTGGGCACGCCCAAGTCGCGCCAGCCGATTCCGTGGAAGATGATCCTGTCCAGCAAGCAGATGTGGACGCTGGCCAGCATGTATTTCTGCTACGGCTATGCGCTGAACATGTTCTTGGCCTGGTATCCCAAATATCTGGCTAGCGCGCGCGGCTATACCCTGGCCGAGATGGGGTTCTTCGCCAGTCTGCCGCTGGCGGCCGGCGTGGTCGGCGACATTCTGGGCGGGGTGATCTCCGACGCCATCATCCACCGCACCGGCAAGATCAAGCTCGCCCGCCAGAGCGTGGCGATCACCGGCTTCCTCATCGCGGCGGCCTGCATGCCGTTGGCGGTGCTGGAACCCAGCCGCTATCTCTCCGCCGCTTTGTTCGGGGTCGCGGTGTTTGGGCTGGAACTGGTGGTCGGCAATGCCTGGGCGGTGACGCTGGACATCGGCGGCAGCTTCGCCGGCTCCTGTTCGGCGGTGATGAACTTCTTCGGCAATATCGGCGGGGCGATCGTGGCCACCGCCACCGGCTTCATCGTCAAGGGCTATGGCTGGAACGCCGCCTTCTATGTGGTGGTGGGGCTGTGCGTGCTGGGGGCACTGCTGTTCACCCGCATCGATGCCGGTCGCAGGCTGGCCACCGACAGCACCAGCCCGGTGGTCTGAAGCGCGAAAACCCCGCCCGGCAGGCGGGTTTTTGCCGCCTTTTCTTTTCCGCCGGACCCGTTATGGTCCCGCCGCCATGGAACCGTTCAAGACCCTTGAGGGCGTCGCCGCCCCGCTGAACATGATCAATGTCGACACCGACATGATCATCCCGAAGCAGTATCTGAAGACCATCCACCGCACCGGCCTGGGCAAGGCGCTGTTCGACGAGATGCGCCACAATCCCGACGGCAGCGAGAAGCCGGACTTCGTGCTCAACAAGCCCGCCTATCGCAAGGCCAAGATCCTGGTGG